>CAZKZP010000055.1:0-19108 GCA_964557295.1 uncultured Chromatiales bacterium
GGCCTGCTGCTTGATGTCGATGTCGGCGCGCAGGCTGGCCATGACGCGATTGAAGGTCTGGCACACGTTCCGCGGCGAGACCGGCAGGGTATCGGGGGTCACATGCATGCCGATCAGGAGTTGATACTGCGACACCAGCGTGGCCAGCAGCCGCTCGTACTGCTCATCGGCCTTCTCGATCAGCTCGTCGGTCAATTGCATTTCCAGCTCGTCTTCCCAGTCTCCGCGCTGAGCCGCCAAGGCGTTCGCCTTTTCGCCCATCCGGTGCCATCCCTCGGGCTTGACGCCATGGTAGTAGTGTTTGACCAGTTCCAGGGAAAAGCTGCGCTCCATGGCCTCGCGCTTCGTGGCCAGATCGCGCATGGCATCGAGGTAGAGCATCTTGTTGCTGCCGCTACAGGTGTGGACCAGCTTTTTGTCGAGCATCTCCCGATAGGCATCGAGGACGGTGCGGAACCAGGTGGAAAGGCGCTGCGACATGATCTTGTGGCAATGCATCAAGAGGTATTTTTTTCTCAGATCATCCAGGGCCTGGTAGGCCCCGGCGCTGGCGCGGCCGTGTGCGTGCATACAGTCCTGATCCCCTGCGTTTCCAGCCTGCGGGCGTGAATCCCGAGGCATAAATCAACATTTCAAAAGAGGTATCGTGACGAGCAAAGACGAGTGGAGCCGCGGATGACGGGAGTGTGAACTGGTTAACGTAATTTGCTTGCGGTATTTCAGAGTTCCACGGTCTGCCCAGGGCGAGCGATCCCGGCGGATGCCCCAACCTGCCCCAGCGCGGCCTTGAGTCCTTCCAGTGCCTCGGGCTCCCCATGCACCAGCAAAACCGGCGGGCGATCCTGGAAGTGACCGTACCACGCCAGCAGTCCATCGCGGTCGGCATGGGCGGAGAGGCCGCCGACGGTATGGATCCTGGCGGAGACCTTGATCGGCTCGCCCCAGAGCTGAACCTCGGCAGCGCCGTCGACCAGCGCCCGCCCCAAGGTGCCGCGGGCCTGAAAACCGACGATGATCACCTGGCATTCCTTGCGCCAGAGGTTGTGTTTGAAGTGGTGACGGATGCGCCCGCCGGTGCACATGCCGCTGCCGGCGATGATCACCGCGCCGTCGTGGATGCGGTTGATCGCCATGGAATCCTCCGCACGGCGGCTCAGGTGCAGATTCGGCAGGTGGAACGGATTACCGCGCTCCCGATGTTCGGTCGCGGCCTCCCGGTCGTAGAGATCGGCATGTTTGACATACACCTCGGTGGCCTCAATCGCCATCGGACTGTCGAGGAAGATCTCCCAGCGATCGATCCCCCAGTCCTCGGCATTCTTGCCGAAGACATACAGCAGTTCCTGGCTGCGGCCGACGGCAAACGCCGGGATGAGGATATTGCCGCGCCCGCGGCGGCTGTCCCGGATGATGTCCGCCAGCTCCGCCCAGGTGGCCTCCCAGTTGCGGTGCAGACGGTCGCCGTAGGTGCTCTCCATCACCACCAGGTCGGCCTCGTCGATGCGCGCGGGGTCTTTCAGGATGGGCGCGCCGCGATGCCCCAGATCGCCACTGAACACCAGCTTGCGCCGCCGCTCGCCTTCCTGCGCCCAGACCTCCACGATCGCCGAGCCGAGGATGTGACCGGCATCGTTGAGACGGATCGCAACGCCCGGCAGGATCTCATGGACCTCGTCATAGGCCAGCGGCTTGAACTGCTGGAGCGCGGCGAGCGCATCGGCCATGGTGTAGAGCGGCTCCACCAGCGGCTGGTCGCGGCGGCGGCGCTTGCGGTTGTCCCACTCGGCGTCCTTTTCATTGAGATAGGCCGCATCCTTGAACATGATGCGGCAGAGGTCGTAACTCGCCGCGTGCGTATAGATCGGCCCGCGAAAACCGGCCTTGATCAGCAGCGGGATGCGCCCGGAGTGATCGAGATGGGCATGCGTGAGGATCACCGCGTCGATCGTTTCGGGATCGAATGGAAACGGCGCGCGGTTGCGTGCCTCGTCTTCCTCGCTGCCCTGGATCAGTCCGCACTCGATCAGAACGCGGTGCGCGCCGCAGTGGAGCAGAAAACACGAGCCGGTGACTTCCTCCGCGGCCCCCAGAAATTTCAGCTTCATCGCGCCCCCCGTTCTTGCCTGTGATCAATTTAGTGTGGGACGGCCCCGTGGTATTTACAAGCTCGCCGCTTCATCATGTTAAACTGGCCCCAAATTCAATCCCGCCGGACAGCGCATGCATTCATCACAACAAGACCCCACGCCCATCCGCGCGCCCTGGGAAAAGACCTTCAGCAGGATCCTCACCCCGATCGAAGAGTTCATCCATCACCAGGCCACGAGCGGATTGTTATTGATGATCTGCGCGATCATCGCGCTGCTGCTGGCCAATTCGTTCCTGGCCCAGGCCTACCACGATATCCTGCACGCGCCGCTCGGCCTGAACCTCGGCGGCTGGACGCTGGAGAAGTCCCTGCACCACTGGATCAACGACGGCTTGATGGCCCTGTTCTTCTTCGTGGTGGGCCTGGAGATCAAACGCGAGGTGCTGGTGGGCGAACTCGCCGACCCGCGCCAGGCGGCGCTGCCGATCATCGCCGCCTTCGGGGGCATGGTCGCCCCCGCGCTCATCTTCGCCGCGCTGAACCTGGGCGGCGACGGCATCAACGGCTGGGGCATCCCCATGGCCACCGACATCGCCTTCGCCGTGGGCGTGCTGGTGCTGCTCGGCGCGCGCGTCCCGAGGAGTCTGATCACCTTTCTATTGGCCCTGGCCATCGTCGATGACCTCGGCGCGGTGGTCATCATCGCCCTGTTCTATACCGACGAGCTCCAGCTCACCGCCCTGGGCATCGCCGGCCTCCTCCTGCTGGTGCTCATCGCCTTCAACCTGTTCGGCATCCGCCGGGCCTTGCCGTACTTCATCGTCGGCGGCCTGCTCTGGCTGGCCATGCTCAAGTCCGGCGTGCATGCCACCCTGGCCGGCGTCATCACTGCGCTGACCATCCCCGCGCGGCCGCAATACGATCCGCAGCGCTTCAGCCACCACGCCCGCCTCCTGCTCGACAAATTCGACGCCGCGCATAAGACCGAGCAAAGCATCATGCAAAACGAGGCGCAGAAATCCCTGTTGCAAACCCTCGAAACCGGCGTACACGGTGTCACGCCCCCGCTGCAACGGCTCCTGCACAAGCTGCACCTGCCCGTCGCCTTTCTCGTCATCCCGATCTTCGCCCTGGCCAACGCCGGCGTGCCGCTGCAGTTCGCCGGACTCGGCGCCACCCTCGGCCACCCCGTCACCCTGGGCGTCATCGCCGGCCTGTGTCTCGGCAAGGTGATCGGCATCGCCGGCATCTCCTGGCTGGCGCTCAAACTGGGCATCGGCATGCTGCCGCGCGGCACCAACATGGCGCAGATCATCGGCGTGGCCATGATCGGCGGCATCGGCTTCACCATGTCGATCTTCATCGCCGAGCTCGCCTATGCCCAGCAGCCGGAGTACCTCGTGATGGCCAAAACCGGTATCCTGTTCGCCTCCGTGATCGCGGGCACCGCAGGCTATCTGTGGCTGCTCGCCCACACCCAACCCCATTCCAAGGAATCCACCCATGAGTAATCAAGACACCTATCCCGGCATCGACCAAGACCTGTGCGGCGGCATGACCCCCACCGGCACCATCATCAAAGACGCCTGGCTGTTCGGCGTGATCCCGCAAAGCGAGACCTGCCGCGGCTGGAGCAAGACGCGCTTGCTGGACCTTTACGATAAGGTCTATGCCGCCTGGGAGCCTTACGGGCATATGGTCAGCCGGTTGACACCGGAGCTGCGCGAGAAACACACTGCGATCCACGAGGCGGCGATCAAGCGTGCGCGTGAATTGGGGTGGAGTCCTGAACTGGGGGATGATGATTAGTGGTCTGCTTCGCAAACATAAAACGGCGTCTTTTTCCGCCCTGCGTCAAAATCCATCCGTTTTATTTGTTCCGCCATTTACGAAGCCGACCACTAGCCTGAAAGCTTGTCGTAGATCCTGAACCCGGCGATATAGACCCCGGCCGCCGCGCCCAGGGAGCTGAACAGGAAGACCAGCAGGGTGCGCGTGACCCGGTTGCGCCACCAGCCTTTCACGGAGGTGGTGTCCTTGCGCACCAGGCTGAAATCCGCCACCGTGGGCCGGCGCAGCCAAGCCTCCACGGCGGCGGTGACCATGCCGGCGCCGATCGCGGGGTGCAGCGCGGTCAGCGGCGCGGCGATGAAGGCCGCGAGGATGGTCAGCGGATGCGCCAGGGCGAACAGCGTCCCCAGCGCCGAGAGCCCGCCGATGATCCACACCCAGTCCCAGACCATCGACCAGCCCAGTTCCGTGTTCTTGCTGAAGCCGAGGCCAAAGCCGATGAGCACCAACGCCAAGATGATCCAGGGGATCAGCTTGTGCCAGCGGCTCGGCGCGGGCAGCCGATCCAGCGCGGCGATCTCCTCGGCCGGATCGCGTTGCGGCTCATTCAGGTATTTCTCGATGCCCTTGAGGTGGCCGGCCCCGAGCACGGCCAGCAGGTGCCGATGCTCCCCCTGCCCGGTCTCCTGCCGCAGCCGCGCGGCCATGTAGCGATCGCGCTCATCGATCAACGGCACATAGAGTTCCCGCTCCTGCTCGGCGAACTGGCTGAAACTCGATTCCAGGATGTCGCCCTCTTTAAGCCGCTCGATCTCGGCCTCATCGATCTTCTCGCGGCTGACCACGCTGCCGATCAGCCCGGCGAACAACCCAAAGCGCTTCCACCAGGGCACGTTGCGATAGATGCGCTTCAAGGTGGTGCCGATCTCGCGGTCGATCAAAAAAACCGGCAGATTGGCGGTCTTAGCGCCGTAGACCGCGGCGCGCATCTCCGCCCCCGGCTCGATCCCAAACTGATCGGCCAGCCGCTGCTGATAGGCCCCCAGGGCGAGCGATGCGGCCACCATGGTCGCCTTGCCCTCGCGGATGACCTGAAACAGATCCATCCGCGCCAGGGCCTCGGGGTTGACGATGGCGTTGTGGCGCGAGGGGCACAGCTCCACGGCCACGGCATCATACTCACCCGTGGCCAGCATCTCCTTCACCTGTTCGGCGCTGGCGCGCGAGACATGGGCGGTGCCGAGCAGGGTGAGCTTGCGGCCGTTGATCTCAAGCCGGACCACCGGCCCCTGGGTGGCATGCGCGGCGGTCGCGGGTGGTGCGGGGTTTGAAGGATGTTCGGATAACATTGGCATTACATGCGCCTGCTGAAATCGAAGTGCCGACTATATCAAGTATGGACCGGCACCGCATTGACGCCGTCACACGGCCTGCCCAATACCGATCATGCGAGGACCCGTGCCACGGTCCAGTACGCGCCGGTGAGCGCGATCATGGCCGAGGCCGGCAAGGCCACGCGCGCGCGGTACGCCCAGTGATCTTTCCACCCGTGGCCGATCACGGCATAGGCCAGCGCGACCACCGCGAGCTGGCCCAGCTCGACCCCCAGGTTGAAACCGATCAGCCCGGTGAGCAATTCGGCCCCGGGCACGCCGATCTCCTTGAGCACGCCGGCGAAGCCCATGCCGTGCAGCAGCCCAAAGCCAAACACCACGAACGGCCGCCACGGGTACAACCGGGACGTGATGAGGTTCTCGACCGCCACATAGACGATCGACGCGGCGATCAGCGGCTCCACGATCTGTGGCGACAGCGCGATCACCCCATAGAGCGTGAGCGCGAGGGTGAGCGTATGCGCCACGGTGAACGCGCTGATCTGGATCAGCAGCGGCTTCAGCCGCGGGGACAGCAGGAACAGCCCCAGCACGAACAGGATGTGATCCACGCCCATGGGCAGGATATGCGTGAACCCCAAGGCGAGATAACGTGCGGCGGTCTCGGCGCGCGCCGTGTCGGGACGGGCGGCCGCGAGTGCATAGGGTTCGCTCTGGCGTCCATCGGTGAGCCACTGCGAGACCACCGTTCCATCCGCCGCCCGAATCCGCAACACACAGGAGCCGAACGCCGCGGCGTATGACCAGCGGAACGTGCGCGCGCCCGCCGGGATGTCCCCCCTCAGCACCAGGCGGCTCAGCCGCGCGCGGCGGGTATCGCCGATCTCGGGGATCGCCTCGACCTCGATGCGCGGCTCAATACGCTGCTGATCGAATTCAAGGACCACCCCCGCGCTGAAGGTATCGCGGAAGGCAGCGAAGCTGTCGCGCAACTCGCGCGGCTGCAGCGCGCGCAACCTGTCGTACTGCGCGGCGCTGGGGGATGCCTCGCTGGCAGTATGCTGGGGTCCGACCTGGGCCAGCAGGGCCTCGAGATTGGCGGTCAGCTCGATCCGGTACTGCCCCTCGGAGAACACCGCCGTTGCCACCGCCGGGCGGATTTCGTGGGCGTGGGCCGACAGCGCCACCATCAGCAGCAACCACACCATCCTGATGAACCGCATGGGGGCTTTAGTTCCCGGCGACGGCCAACAACGGCGCCGGATCCCACCACCCCGTGACGCGCCGGATCCGTCCGCTGGCGCCGAATTCAAAGACATCGACGCCGGACGCCCGCGCCTCGGCCCCGCTGTGCGCCACGCAGCGCGCCTCCCAGCACACGGCGGCCGAACCGCCGCAGGCGTGGATCGCGCGCGGCGCGAAATCCATCTCGGCGAACAAGGCGGCAAAGCCGGCAAAAAAACCCGCGAGGGCCTGCCGGCCGCGCCGGGGCGCGGCGTCCGCCGGATCGATCAGCTCACCCTCCTCTTCAAAGGTGGCGCACCACGCCGCGCCATCGCGGGCGCGGATGGCGGCGAAGTAGTCGTGGATCACCCGGTGCGCCTGGGCATGCCCACTCGCGACTGATGTTGTGTTTTGCAACATGATGGTCTCCTGTGAACGCATGCGTGGTCACGCGGGTTGAACATCGGGAGGGAACCCCTGCGAGGCAGAGGTTCCCGTGCCGCAGCACGAAAGGGCGGCAAAACAGCCTCAGCTCGCGGGTTCCGCCGCCTCATCCGCCTCGCCTGGCACCAGCGCCTCGACATCCGCGGGCTCGCTCTCGTCCAGCGTTGTCGCGGTCATCTGTTGCACGGCGGCCATGAAGGCATCGCCCTGGGCCGGGGCGGTGTGCGCGGTGTTGTCGCTATTGCATGCCGACAGCAGCGCGATCACCCCGGCCGATACGAACAGTGTTATCCATTTGCGGTTCATGGCGACCTCCTCAGTTGGGCGAGCCGGGCAGCGGCGACTTGAGATAGGGAAACGCGGCGTCGAACATCGCGTCATTGACCAACGCCCCGTCGGTGACCGGGGCCGCGCCGGCCGGCGCGTCAGCCGGCACGCAACCGAACACCGCTGGATTATTCAACGTGCACAGCACCCCCATGGCCACCCGCAACTCGATATCCACCACGTCATCACCCGGGCGCCGGCCATTGGGAAAGCCCGCGTTATCACCGCCCAGCACCCCGAGGTTGTGTTGCGCGCCCTGTGCCGCCGGCGCAATAGAGGTATTGAGCCGCAGCATCTCCGCCGGGGAAACGTGGCCGGGTTTGTTGAGCCCCGGCACGCCGGTGAGAAACGCGGTGACGAGATCCTGGCGCGGGAACTTCGTCGGCGCGGGGGCGCTCGGGAACAGCAACTCGATCAACGCCGGCAGCGTGGGATTGGTCACATAGCTGGCGAACTGGGCATCATGCTCCGGCTTGGCGGCATTGAATTTGTCCTTGTCCTTCAAGCCGATCACCAGCTCGTTGACCAGCGGCATGCCCAGACGCGAGACCTGCACCCAGGCACCGCCCTCTTTCGTCGGTGGCATGCCCTCCGCGCCCGGGCTCAACAGCCGGCCCTGACGCAGGCTGGCGGTCGTCCACGCGCCGACCACCGGATCATCCTTCTTTGCCAGACAACTCTTGTGCACCTCCAGGATCAATGAGGTGATGTTCTCATCGGCGATGGTGTTGGGCTCCCCGTCGACCGGCCCCAGCGGATTGGTGTTGATCAGATCGAAGATCTCGCCGAGATTCACCACAAACGGCTCTTGGCGCTGGCCGACGAACACGCGCCCGCGCTTATCGCAGCCTGGAATGTTCACGTTGTAGACATGGGTGGCGGCGTAGGCGGCGTAATCCGGAATGGATTTATTGCCGATGTTATCCACCGGCTTGGCGAACGTCTCCGCACCGGTATCGGCGTTGGTGACCGGCCGGCGCTGGCCCGTGCGCCGGTGGCCGCGCACCACGCTCACCTGATAGCTCTCCAGCAGATTCAGCGCCGCGGTGTCGCCGGCGCCGATCATTCCGGAGTTGATCAGCGGAATCGCCACCTGCTTGCCACCGATACTCAGACTCGTGTTGCGAAGTTGGTTTTTGAAACGGAACTGAAAGGTGATGTCCTCTCGCGCATCCCCATCGTTGTCGACATGGATCTCGTAGAGGGCATCCGGGTCCAGACTGAAATAGTTCGGTCCGCCATACGAGTCCTGCAACGGCAGATAATTGGCGATGAGCGTGACATACTCCTCGCGCCCCTGCTCATAACCCATGAACATGTATAAATCCGTGCCATCGACCTTGGGCATCTCGGTGATGAACGGGGCCTCGCGGTGGCTCGACGCCAAGGCGCTCGCGCCCGGCAATGCGATGACCGCCGCCGCACTCAGTGCAAATGTTATCGTACGCAGTGACATGATTCTCTCCTTTGATTTGAGGCGACAGCACAGCGCTGTCGAACAAGTACTACGCACGATCGGCGCGATTGGATGTATCGAATCCAAATCGCGCGCGCCTGCGTAGTATCTGTGAAGACTCAAATTTAAGGAGTGAATGTTGAAAACGGCACCGCGCGAACATGACGGCACTGTGGTGGACGGCGATTTTCCTGTGCTAGTCTACTTGACCATGGACGAGCCGCTATCTCCCGCCGCAGCACACGCGCCACCCACACGCGAGACCGTGTCGCGGACATTGCTCGCGCGCGTGGCCGCCGGTGATCAGGATGCGGTCGCCGAGTTCTATGATGCGACCGCCGCGCGCGTCTATGCCGTGGCGCGCCACATCACACGCGATCCCTCTCTCGCCGAGGACGTCGTCTCCGACGTCTATCTGCAAGCCTGGCAACAGGCGGGGCGGTATGATGCCGCGCGCGGCAGCGTGCTGGCCTGGCTGCTCACCATCTGCCGCTCGCGCGCGCTAGACGCCATGCGCCGGCGCGACCCCGCCGAGTCGCGCGCCGATCCGTATGAACGATCGCCGGATCACAGCGCGGAGGGAGACGACCCCGTGAATCTGCTGACCACGCTGGAACATGACAGCCGCATGCATCAGGCGATTGCGACCCTCGGGCAGATCGAGCGGCAACTCATCGCCGCCGCCTTCTTCGAGGACCTCAGCCACACCCAGATCGCCGCCCACACCGGCATGCCGCTGGGCAGCGTCAAGACCGTGCTGCGCCGGGCCGTGCAGACACTGCGCGCCGCGCTGGAACACCCCGTGACCACGCTGGAGAAAACCCCGTGACCAATCACCGCGACCACCCCACCGATCCCGCGCTCGATGCCGCCGTGCTCGATGCGCTACTCGAATCCGTGGCCCCGATCGCGCCACCCGCCCCGCTGCGCGAAAAGGTGCTCGCCCGGGTGCGTGAACAGCACAGCGCGAACGGCTTGGCCACCGTGCGCGCCGCCGATGCGGGATGGAAAACGGTCGCCCCCGGCATCGAGTACAAACTCCTGCTGATCGACCCGCACAGCGGCACCAAGTCGTTTTTGTTGCGCGCCACCGCCGGCGCAAGCTTGCCGGCGCACAGCCACTCCGGTGTCGAGGAGTGCCTGGTGTTGGAAGGTGAATTCAGCATGGGGGATCTGGTCCTGCGCGCGGGCGATTTTCACTGCGCCGCCGCCCATGCTCGGCACGGCGAGGCGCGCACCGAGAAGGGGGTGCTGGTCTATTTGCGCGCCCACATCGATGATTACCCGTATGTCGCGGCGTAAGCTGCCGGGGGGCAAGAGCGATGCCGCGCCGCTCATTCGACGCACAACGCCACAGAAACTGGCGCCCCATCGCGCTGATCGTGCTACTGGGGTTGGGTTTTTCTACGGCGCGCGCGCACGAATTCTGGATCGAACCGCAGAATTATCGCGTCGATCCAGGAGCCACGGTGGCACTGCGCCTGTTCGTCGGCCAGGACTTCCAGGGCGATGCGCTCATATATCTGCCAGAACTGGTCGAGCGTTATGTGCATGCGGGGCCGCGCGGTGAAACGCCGATCGATGCCGTGCCGGGCGATGATCCCGCCGGCACGGTCACCCCGCGCGAGCCGGGATTGCACCGCATCGCCTATCGCAGCACGCCGTCCTCGATCACCTTCAATACCCGCGCCGAGTTCGAGCGCTACCTGGCACTGGAAGGACTGGAACGGATTCGGTCCCTCCCCGATTATGCGGCACGCACCCGGCCGCCGATCCGCGAGCGGTTCTCGCGCTGCGCCAAGACACTGATCGGCGTCGGCGCCCCCGCGTCCCAGCCTGCCTCGGATCGTCCAGTGGGCATGCGGCTGGAATTGATCGCTGAACGCAATCCCTACGCCCCCGGCGCGCATGACTCAATGCCGGTGCGGCTGGTGCTGGACGGCAAACCCCTCGCCGGGGCGTTGGTGAAGGCATTTTATCGCGGCGACCCGCAACACAACACCCGCGCGCGCACCGATGCGCAGGGGCGCGCGGTGCTGGCCCTTGAACGGCCAGGCGTGTGGCTGATCAGCGCCGTCCACCTGTCCCCCGCGCCTGCGACGGCGCCGGCCCCCTGGGAAAGCCTCTGGGCCTCACTCACCTTCCAACTCGATTAGGCGCGCGCAAGCATCCGCTCGAATTCCTCCGCCGGCAGCGGACGGCTGTAGAGATAGCCCTGCGCCTCGGTGCACTTGAGGGCGCGCAGAAAATCCCGCTGTTCGGCGGTCTCCACCCCCTCGGCCACCACGGCCAGTTGCAGGCTGTGCCCCAGCGCCAGCACCGCCTGGGTGATCGCCGCATCGTTGCCGTCCTGCGGGATATCGCGCACGAACGAGCGGTCGATCTTGAGCTTGTCGATCGGCAGGCGCTTGAGATAACTCAACGAGGAATAACCCGTGCCGAAGTCATCGATGGCGATGCTCACCCCGATCGCCTTGAGGGTATCGAGCATGCTGATCGCCAACTCGGCCTTCTGCATGATGAAGCTTTCGGTGATCTCCAGCTCCAGATGCCGCGCCTCGAGCCAGGAGTCCTCCAGGGCTTGCAGCACGCTGGAGACGATATCGCCGCGCTGAAACTGGAGGCCGGAGACATTGACCGAGATGCGCTCCAGCCCCAGTCCCGCTTCCCGCCATGCCCGGGCCTGACGGCAGGCATGCCGCAACACCCAGTCGCCGAGCCGCACGATCAGGCCGGTCTCTTCGGCCAGCGGGATGAATTTGTCCGGGGCCATCAGCCCCAGCTCGGGGTGCTGCCAGCGCACCAGCGCTTCGGCGCCGCACAGCCGGCCCGTCCCCAGGTGATATTGCGGCTGGTAATGCACCACCAGCTGGTCACCATCGAGCGCCTGGCGCAGCGCGGCCTCCAGGGTCAGGCGCGCGAAGACCGCGGTGGTCAGCGCCTCGGTGTAGAACTGGTAGTCGTTGCGCCCTTCTTCCTTGGCGCGGTACATCGCCGCGTCGGCGTTGCGGATGAGCGTGGCGCTGTCCTGGCCATCGCGCGGATAGAGGCTCACGCCCATGCTCAGGGTCAGGTGCAGCTCGTGGCCCTGCACCGGAAAGGGCGCGGCAAACGCATCCATCAGCTTCTGCGCCAGCACGGCCACGTGCTGCACCTCGTGGATGTCTTCCATCACGATGATGAATTCATCGCCGCCCAGGCGCGCGACGGTGTCGTCTTCGCGGATGGCCTGTTGGATGCGCTTGGCCGCCGCCTGCAACAACTCGTCACCGACCGGATGGCCCAGGCTGTCGTTGACGTTCTTGAAGCGGTCGAGATCGAGGAACAGCACCGCGACCTGGTGGCCGTCGCGGTGGGCGCGGTGCAGGGCGTGATCGAGCCGGTCGTTGAGCAGCAGGCGGTTGGGCAGATGCGTCAGCGGATCGTGGTGGGCCAGATAATCGAGCTGCTGCTGCGATTGCTTGAGGGTCGAGATGTCGGAGAAGACCGAGACATAGTTGGTCACGCGGCGCTGGCCGTCGAGCACCGCGCTGATGGTCGACCAGGTGGGGAAGACCTCGCCGTTCTTGCGCCGGTCCCACAGCTCACCCTCCCACACGCCGTGCTCCCGCAGCGCCTGCCAGAGCCGGTCATAGAAGTCCGCCTCATGACGCCCGGAGCGCAGCAGATTCGGGTTTTGCCCCAGCACCTCGGCCTCGTCGTAGCCGGTGATCCGGGTGAAGGCCTTGTTTACCGCCACGATGCGGTTCTCGGTGTCGGAGATCAACACGCCTTCCGCCGTGCACTCCACCACCGCCGCCAGCAGGCGGTATTTCTCCTCGGCCTGGGTGCGCTCGCCGATATCGCGCGCCATGGCGATCAACAAGTGCCGCCCGGCCTCGCCCGGGGCCTTGCTCAGGCGCACCTCGACCGGGAACAGGCTGCCGTCCTTGCACAGATGCAGGGTGTTGTACTCGGCGTATTCCTGCGCGCCGCTGAGCACGCGCCCCATGACTTGGCGCACGGTCTCCGCCGGCAGCTGCGGCATGATCTCGCAGGGGCCGAGCGCCAGCAATTCCTCGCGGCTGTACCCCATGCGCGCCAGGGCGGAGCTGTTGCAGTCGACGAATTTCGAGGTGACCGGATCGATCAGCAGGATGTTGTCGACGGTATTGTCCAGGGCGGTGCGGAACCGGGCCAGGGTCTGCTCGCTGCGCCGCAAGGCGCCAAACAGCCGGGCGCTGTGCATGGCCTGCGCCAAGCTCGGCGCGAGCAGCGGCACGAAACGGCGCATCTCCTCGGTAAATCCATCGATCTTGCTGGAGCCTAGTTTCAAGACGCCCAGGAAAGAATCCTCGGCCCACAACGGAACGATAAAAACACTGCGTAGGCCGGCATCCAGCAGGGCTCGCTCATGCGCGTAAACCGCAGCCTCCTGCCTTAGGTCGGAAATATAACGGGGCTCTTGCGTGGCGAGCATCTCGGCAAGCAGGGTGTTCTCAAACGGCAGATAGGTGCCGGGCGGCCCGACGTCCTGCACCGCGCCATCGACGGCGTAGACATAAAACCCGCGCGCCTGGTCGTCGAGCAACACGATGGAATAGCGCAGATCGCCGAATTGCTGGCGCAGAAACGCCAGCGTGGCCTCGGCCACCGCCTGCTGCGAGAGTCCGGAGATGATTTGCAGATACTGCGCCAGCAGCCGGGCGTAGCGCTGGCTTTCCTCCAGCGAGGAGGTAACCGCGCGCTTCTGCTGCTCCAGCCGGAAATGGCCGATGACCTGGCCGTAGGTCCTGATCACGGGCTGGAGATAGTCGACCAACGCCTGATCGTAGCCGCCCGGCCGGTTGGCCAGGCCGATCATCGCCACCAAGGCACCGCCTTGATACACCGGAATCCCCAGATAGGAGTGCAGCGGCGGATGGCCCTCGGGCAGGCCGCCGCGGCGCGGATCATCGGCCGGGGCGTTGGCGATCACCACCTCGCCGTGGGCCATCACCGCCCCGTACAGGCTGTCGAGGCGGCGGAATTCCATGCCCTGCTGCGCGTGCTCCTCGTACAGGCGGCGCGTGGCCTCGCTCCAGGCGATATTGCAGCAGGCGTGGGTCTTCAGATAGGGCTGGCCGTGCGCGTCGCGCAAGACCTCGCCGATATTGCCGTACTCGCTTCCGGTCAGGGCCAGCAGGTCATTGAGCAGGTCTTCGAACAGGGTGGCGGGCGCATCTTCCCGGATGACGTGCTCCTGGGCACGGCTGATCACCTTCAATAAGGCATAGGCCTCACTCAGGCCGAAGGAGCCCGATGCGAGTGGTTCGTTTCCGTACATTATTCCCCCCTGAGTGCCACGAGCGGCCTCGGACACCTCAATCACGCACCCCGCCAATCCCCCGATCCACGCGATGCGCTCAATACATTAAGCAGACTATGTTAATCAACATTGCCGCGACAGGGCAATGCCTTCGGCCGGAAACGCCCCGGCGCCCGCCGTTACCGCGACTTGAACAAGGCCTTCATCAGACTGCTGGTGAGTTTCTTGCCCAGCGAACTCCCCACGCTGCGCGCCACGCTCTTGGCCAGGGCCTCGACCACGCCCTCGCGCTGGCGGCCGGCGCCGGACTTGCGCGGCGGCTCCTCGGCGGACTGCGCCAGCTCTTCCTCGCGCGCGGCGCGCTGCTCGGTGGCGCGGGCGCGCAGCATCTCGTAGGCCGATTCACGGTCGACCAGTTTTTCGTAACGCCCCGCCACCGGACTGCCGCGCATGGCCACGGCGCGCTCTTCGGGCGTCACCGGCCCCAGACGCGAGCCCGGCGGACAGATCAGCGCGCGCTCGACCACCGACGGCACGCCCTTGTCCGTCAACACCGAGGCCAGCGCCTCGCCCACGCCCAATTGCGTGATCACCTCTTCGGTGCTGAAGGCGGGGTTGGCGCGGAAGGTCTGCGCCGCCACCTTCACCGCCTTCTGGTCCTTGGGCGTGAAGGCGCGCAGCGCGTGCTGCACCCGGTTGCCGAGCTGGCCCAGCACCGTGTCCGGCACGTCCGCCGGATTCTGGGTGATGAAATATACGCCCACGCCCTTGGAGCGGATCAGCCGCACTACCTGCTCGACGCGATCGAGCAGCGCCTTGGGGGCCTCGTTGAACAGCAAGTGCGCCTCATCGAAGAAGAACACCAGCTTGGGCTTTTCGAGATCGCCCGCCTCGGGCAGGTCCTTGAACAATTCGGTCAGCAGCCACAGCAGGAAAATGGCGTAGAGCTTCGGTTGCAGCATCAGCTGGTCGGCGGCCAGCAGATTGATATAGCCGCGCCCTTGGGTGTCGGTGCGCATGAACTCGCCGATCTCCAGCGCCGGCTCGCCGAAAAAGCGGTCGCCGCCGTGCTCCTCCAGCTCCATCAGCTTGCGCTGGATCGCGCCGATCGAAGCGCTGCTCATCGCACCGTATTGCTCGGCCAGACTGCCCTCGTCCTTGGTCACATAGTTGAGCATCTCGCGCAGATCCTTGAGATCGAGCAGCGGCATCTGCTGATCGGCGGCGATCTTGAAGATCACCTGCAACACCCCTTGCTGGGTATCGTTGAGGTCCATCAGGCGCGCGAGCAGCAGCGGGCCGACATCGGCCACCGTGGTGCGCACCGGGTGCCCTTGCTCGCCGTACACATCCCAGAACAACACTGGATTCGCGCCATACTGGAAGTTGGGCAGATCCACCTCCTTGGCGCGCTTCTCCAGAAAATCCTTCGGCGTACCCGCCTGGCTGATGCCCGAGAGATCACCTTTGACATCGGCCATGAACACCGGCACCCCCGCGCGGGAAAATCCCTCGGCCAGCACCTGCAAGGTCACGGTCTTGCCCGTGCCGGTGGCCCCGGCGATCAAGCCGTGGCGGTTGGCGTATTTCAACAGCAGCGACACGGGCTGGTCGCCCTTGCCGATAAAGATGGTCTTGTCGTTCATGGTCGTATCCGTCTCAGGGTGCCGGGATTGATTGTGAAACAATGTAATATCCGCCGCGCGCGCGTTGCGGGCGCGCCCGTCACGCTATAATAAATCAGGCCACTAATGATACCGTAGCACACCGTCGGCCAGAAATTTTTGTTGCCGACACATCATCCACATCGCGCACACGATTGAGAGGAAGAAGATCATGGACATCCTGAAAGACATCATCAGCGAAAAAGGCGCCGACCTGGTCGCCTCCCTGACCAAAACCGGCTTTGCCCAAGATACCGCCAAGAATTTCCTGTCCGAAGCGGGGGGCAGCATGATCTCGGCCCTCGGCAGCGGCAACGTCGACCTCAAGGCCGGCGATGTCACGCAAAAATCCAATGCACTGCTCGCCAATGTCGACATCGCCGCCCTGGCCGCGAAGGTCGGCATCGACAAGGGCCTGGCGAGCAAGGGCCTGGCCATCGTCGCCCCCGTGGTGATCAAGCTCATCCAAGACAAGCTCGGCGACAATCCGGCCCTGCTCGGCATGCTGGGCGCGGCCAAGAGCGGCGGCGTCGGCGATATGTTCAAGAAGCTCTTCTAACAACAGCAACACAGTCACTGACCAACTCGAAGGACACGCACCATGGCAATCCAAATCGAAGATCTCGAAGGCATCGGACCGAAAATTGGTGAAACCCTGCGCGGCGCAGGCATCGCCACGGCCGAGGCCCTGCTCAAATCCGCCGCCACCGGAGCTGGGCGCAAGGAACTTGCCGCCAAGACCGGCCTGAACGAAAAGAACCTCTTGAAGTGGGCCAACCTCGCCGATTTATGCCGCATCAAAGGCGTCTCCACGCAGTATTCCGAGCTGCTGGAGGCGGCCGGTGTAGATACCGTCAAGGAGCTGGCCACGCGCAACGCGCCCAACCTGGCGCAGAAGATCCGCGAGATCAATGAGACCAAAAAGCTCGCGCGTCAGGCACCGAGTGAAAACACCGTCGCCGACTGGATCGCGCAGGCCAAGACCCTGCCGGCCATGATTACTCACTAAGACCAACAACAAACCCGCACATTTTTTTCTGGTCACGCCTCCCAAGAAACAGAAAGGCCCGATGTGTCACGCGGACGGCACCGGGCCTTGGAGGGATCGTGGTAAAGCGCGATCGCTAATCGATCTTCACTTCGATGGACTTCGGCTTGGACGGCTCCTGCTTCTCCAGATGCACCAGCAGCATGCCGTCCTTGTGCTCGGCGCGCACCCGATCTTCATTCACATTGTCCGGCAAGGTGAAGCTGCGCGCGAAGCTGCCGTAGTAGCGTTCGATGCGGTGGAATTTCTCACCCTTCTCTTCCTTCTCCGACTTGCGCTCGCCCTTGATGGTCAACACGCCGGCGTGCACCGTCACCTTCACATCATCCTTCTTGATGCCCGGCACCTCCACCTTGATCAGATATTCCTTGTCCGTCTCCGAGATGTCCACCGCGGGACTCCAGTCCGAGGTCGAGATCACCTCCTGCCCGCCTTCGCGGCTGAGCACCGGACGGCCAAAGGTGCGCGCGTATTGATCCAGCATGCTTTCCATTTCACGAAACGGGTTCCAACGTACAATCGCCATGGTCATTCCTCCTGTGGGATTACGAGACTGACTGATAGTTCTTGTGTTCCGGCAACCGCCTAGTCGCCGCATGAATCATTTCGGCGCGAGTTGCGTACGAAGATATATAGGTGTCGCCGATCGGGAATTCAAGGCACTGATCGATCGCTCGGGCGCTGTGTTATAGTGGTTGGCACTGCACTATGACCAAACAACACAGAGGCACTATGAGCACAGGCCAGGCCTATCCGAGCTTCGAATGGATTCGCAGCGAACCGATCAAATCCCTCAACCTGGTGGTGGAGGAATACCGGCACCGCGAGACTGGCGCGCCGCACTATCACCTTGCCGCGCAGGATAGCAACAACGTCTTCATGGTCGCCTTCCGCACCATCCCGCAGGACTCCACCGGCGTGGCGCATATCCTCGAACACACCACGCTCTGCGGCAGCGAACGCTACCCGGTGCGCGATCCGTTTTTCATGATGACGCGCCGCTCGCTCAACACCTTCATGAACGCCTTCACCTCCAGCGACTGGACCGCCTACCCCTTCGCCAGCCAGAACAAGAAGGACTTCGACAACCTGTTGCAGGTCTATCTCGACGCGGTGTTCTTCCCCAGCCTCGATCCGCTGGACTTCGCGCAGGAAGGCCACCGGCTGGAATTCGCCGAGACGGAAAACCCGGACTCCGCGCTGGTCTACAAGGGCGTGGTCTACAACGAGATGAAGGGCGCGATGAGCTCGCCGGCGCGCGTATTGTGGCAGTCGCTCACCGAGAAGATCTTCCCGACCATCACCTATCATCACAACAGCGGCGGCGAACCGGAGAAGATCCCGGATCTCAGCTACGAACAGCTCAAGGCCTTTCACGCGGCGCATTACCATCCATCCAACGCCATCTTCATGACCTTCGGCGACGCACCGGCGCATGAACATCAGGAGCGCTTCGAGCGCTGGGCGCTGCATCGCTTCAAGCGCCAGCAGCTCGATATCGGCATCCCCGACGAACAGCGTTACGCGGCGCCGCAATCGCACGTGGAATATTACGCACTGGAAGGCCAGCCGCAGGATGCCGAAAAAACCTACATCAGCCTGAGCTGGCTGCTCGGCAAGAGCACCGATCTCGAAACCCAGCTCACGGCCAATCTGCTGAGCGACGTACTGCTCGACAACAGCGCCTCACCCTTGCGCCACGCGCTGGAGACCACCGAGCTTGGCAGCGCGCCCTCGCCGGTCTGTGGCCTGGAGGATTCCAATCGCGAGATGGTCTTCTCCTGCGGCGTGGAAGGCTCGCGCCCCGAACACGCGCAGGCGGTGGAAGACCTCATCCTCGGCGTGCTGCGCGAGATCGCCGACCAAGGCGTGCCGCGCGAGATGCTCGACTCGATGCTGCATCAACTCGAACTGAGCCAGCGCGAGATCGGCGGCGATCACTACCCCTATGGCCTGCAATTGATGCTCAATGCGCTGAGCCCCGCGATCCACGGCGGCGACCCGGTCGCACAGCTCGACATCGATCGGGCGCTGGAGCGCCTGCGCCAGCGCTGCGCGCAGCCCGACTTCATCCAATCCCTGGTGAAGGAATGGCTGCTGGAAAATCCGCACCGCGTGCGCCTGACGCTCGCGCCGGACCCGGAACTCAATCAACGCAAGGAGATGGAAACCGCCGCGCGGCTGTCGGCGATCAAGGCGCGCCTCAGCACGCAAGAACAACAGCGGATCGTGCGCCAGGCGCTCCAGCTCAAGGAACGCCAGAACCGCAAGGACGATCCCGAGATCCTGCCCAAGGTCGGCCTCGCCGACATCCCGCCCGATCTGCTGATCCCGGAGAGTACTGCGCGCCGCGTGCGCAACGTCCCCGCCGCCTGGTATCCGGCGGGCACCAACGGGCTGGTCTATCAACAACTCATCGTCGATCTGCCGGATGTCGACGATGA
>CAZKZP010000056.1:0-17235 GCA_964557295.1 uncultured Chromatiales bacterium
GAACAGCGTCGGGGCCTGCAAATCCATGGCGGATTCCTTGCTGGTGGAGGTGCTGGCGCTCTTGGAGGCATTGGTATTTTCCACCAACGTCACCAGGATGATGTCGCCGATATGACGCGCCTTGCTGTCCTCGAACAAGGTCATGTTATACCCATCCTGGTAAATGGAGCCGTTGCTATTGGGGATCGGCTTGGTCACCAAGGGATAGGCGGTGGAAAAATTCGGATCGGGCTTGGTTTCATTCATCGCGGCGCATCCCGCCAGCGCGCATCCCGCTACCAATACGGCAACACTCTTCATGATGGACCACCGTTAGATATTGTTGGTGATGAATTGCAGCATCTGATCCGCCGTCGAAATGGCCTTGGAATTCATCTCATAGGCGCGCTGTGTTTCGATCATCGCCACCAGTTCCTCCACCACGTTGACATTGGAGGTTTCCAGCGCGCCCTGCATGACCTGCCCCAGCTCATTGGTGCCGGGATTGCCGGTCTGCGGCGAGCCGCTGGCCACGGTCTCGGAGAACAGATTCTCACCGATCGGCTGCAAACCCGGCTCGTTGATGAAGCTTGCCAATTGCACAGCGCCCACCTGGGTGCTCGCCGTCGCCCCCGGGGTCTGAACCGAGACGGTGCCATCGGCTCCGATGGTGACGGTCTTGGCGTCCTGCGGGATGGTGATGGCCGGCTGCAATTGATAACCGTTGGAGGTCACGATCTGGCCATTGGCGTTGACCTTGAATTCGCCGTTGCGGGTATACGTCGTCGAACCATCAGGCATGGCGATCTGAAAATAGCCGCGCCCGGTGATGGCCATGTCAAACGATTTTCCGGTTTGAATGATGTTGCCTTGCGCATGATTCTTTTCGGTGGCGACCACGCGCACGCCCGTGCCTAACATCAGGCCGGTCGGCAACACCGAATCCTGTGTGCTTTGCGCGCCGACCTGGCGCACGTTTTGATACAGCAAATCCTCGAACTGCGCGCGATCGCGCTTGAAGCCGGTGGTGGCCACGTTGGCCAAGTTGTTCGATATCACCGCAAGCTTGGTCTGCTGCGCCTCCAAACCCGTTTTGGATACCCAGAGTGCTGGATTCATTTTTTCACCTCACTATTATCTTTCACGCACCACGAAACAATGCATCATCCGTACCAAACTACAGACGCATCATCCGGGTGGCCGCCTGATCGGTTTCGTTGGCCAAGGCCATCATCTTCACCTGCATCTCGTATTGGCGCGAGAGCTCGATCATCTCCACCAGGGCATCGACGGCGTTGACATTGCTGCTCTCCACCGCCCCGGCGACCACTTCGACCTTCGGATCGTTGACCAGCGCCACGCCCGGCTCGCCGATGCGCACCAGACCGTCGGCGCCCTTGATCAAGGTTTCCGGCGGCGGATTGACGAGTTTCAGGCGATCGACCACCGCCAGGGCGGAAGGATCTTGCCCCTGCGGCAAGATGCTGATGGTGCCGTCACGCGCGATCTCGATTTTGTCGAGCGGCGGCAACGAGATCGGACCGGCGCTGCCCATCACGCGCCGGCCATCGCTGGTATACAAGCCGCCGTCGGACGACAATCGCAGGCTGCCGGCGCGCGTCATCGCCTCCTCGCCGTTGCCCGCATCCACCACCAACCAGCCATCCCCTTTGATCGCCACATCCAGCTCGCGGCCGGTGGTTTCGAGATTGCCCGACGCCTGATTGAAGCCGGGCCGCTCGGTCATGGCGTAAAAGCGCGTCGGCATGCCCGCGCCGAAGACCTGCATGCTGCGCTGCTGGAAATAATCGGCGCGAAAGCCTTGCGTGCTGACATTCGCCAGATTGTTGCTGTTGATGCGCTGGGCATTCATCAGCTGCTTGGCCCCCGACATCGATACATAGAGCATGCGGTCCATGACGATTACCTCAAATGCTTATTAACGGATGTTGATGATGGTCTGGGTCACGGCATCGGCCACGGTGATCACCTGGGCATTGGCCTGGAAGTTGCGCTGCGCCTCGATCAGACCGACCAACTGCTCGGCGATATCGACATTCGAGGACTCCAGCGCGCCGGCCTGGATCGAACCGATGTCCCCGGTCAGCGGCTCGGACGGTGTCATCGGTCCGGACTCGTAGGTCTCCGCCCATTGGGTATTGCCCATCAGCCGCAGCCCATTCGGATTGTCGACATTGGCCAGCGCCACCTTGCCGAGCACGCGCGCCTCGCCGTTAGTGAAGCGCGCAAACACCACGCCATCGGCCTCGATGTCGATACTGCTCAGGTTGCCGGTACTGTAACCGTCCTGCGCGATATCGTTGACGATAAAGGGCGCGCCGAATTGAGTGACATTCTGCAGGTCCAGGGATAGATCCAATGCCGCCGCACCCGCAACCGCCTGCGGCGCGAAATCGAGGGTAAACGAGGTGCCGGCCACCACCGGGGTCGCCGTCTGCAGACCGCCGGAGGTGTCGAAGGTAAGCAGCGCGGGTGTGCCGGCGGCAAATCCCTGCGGCGTGAGCTCTGTGGTGCCGTCGAGCCAGGTCCGCACCTGCCACCCGGTATTGGTGCCATCAGTGACCTTGGTGAAATACATCGAGGTCGAATGCGCCACCCCCAGCGAATCGTAGGTCTGAATGGAAGTGGAATGGTCGAACGTGGCTGGATTGTTCGGATCGAAGACCGGTGTGTACGCCGAGGTCAGCGTCGCTACGGTTTTCGCCGTCGCGCTGGCATCCAGATTGAACGCCCCCTCGATCAGGTTGGTTGCGCTGGGTGTACCGATGGAATTGGTCAATTGCAGATCAGCCAGAACACCGGTATTGAACAGTGTCGAGGTCGTGCTTTGCGGCGGGAATACCTGCAAGCGCTGGTTCACGTTGTTGACCACATAACCATCCTTGTCGACGTGAAATTCACCGGCGCGCGTCAATGCCACGCCACTATTGTCCTCGACAATGAAAAAGCCCTTGCCGTTGACCGAGAGATCCAGGCTGTTGTCCGTGTATTCGACGTTGCCCTGCGAAAACTGTTGCGTAATGGAGGCCAGGCGAACACCGCTGCCGGGCGTGTTTTTGCTGATGCCCCCGAAGGCGACGGCGTAGACATCGACGAATTCCGTCCGCGAGCCCTTGAAGCCCGTCGTGCTGGCGTTGGCGATATTGTTGCCGGTGACCGAAAGATCCGCCGCGGCGGCGTTCAATCCACTTAAGGCTGTGCGAAATGGCATGATCGTGACTCCTATGCTTCAGTTGAGATGCTTGTGTCAGAGAACCTGTTTGACGTCGTTGAGGCCCCAGCTGCCCAAGCCCGTTAAATTCAATGAAATCCCCTCGCCGCTCCTGCCGATGTTGACGCTGTCAACCGATGAAACCGCATAGGTGCTCGCGGCCTCCGCCTTGCTTCCGTGCCAAGCCTCGGCGCTCACTTTATAGACACCTTGCGGCATGGGGTTGCCGCTCATATCGGTGCCGTCCCAGGCGAATTTGAACAGACCGGCCGGTTGCGGCCCGAGCTCCACACGCTTGACCAGTTGCCCCTTCATATCTTCGATGGACAACACGACGCGCCCGCTCGATTGACTCAGATCAATCGCCCCGCGCATACCCTCGGCATCGAGCACGTTGAGCCCATTCAGCACCATGGCGGACTTGCCCACCAGGCTGGAGGCCTGCAGGGCCTGGTTGGATTGCAGCGCATCGGCGATGTTGTCCATACTCTTTTGCAGATCCTTGATCCCCGCCGCGCTTTCGAACTGGGCCATCTGAGTCAGGAATTCGCCGTTTTCCATCGGCTTGAACGGATCCTGATTCTTCAGTTGCGCCAACATCAGCTGCAGAAACTGATCCTGGGGCGTCAGCTCTTTGGCGGAGGATTTAGCCTTGGTGGACAATCCGATGTTTTCGTAGGCGTCCTTGGTGTTGACTGTGGTCATGAGGAACCCCCGATTACTGGCCGAGCGACAGTGTGCGCATCAACATCTGCTTGGCCGTGTTCACGACTTCCGCATTGGTTTCATAGGAACGCGATGCCGAGATCATATTGGCCATTTCCTCCGCGATATTCACATTGGGCAGGTAGACATACCCCTTTGCATCCGCCTGCGGATGGCCGGGCCGGTATTCCTGACGCAACGGCGATTGATCCTTGACGATATCCACCACCTGCACGCCGCGCGCCTCGGCGCCCATTTCCTCGGACAGCATCGTGGCGAACACCGGATGTCTGGCGCGGTAGGTTTCGCCGGCGCTGCTGCTGACCGTATCGGCGTTGGCGAGATTACTGGCGGTGGTATTGAGACGGACGGTTTGCGCATTCATGCCGCTGCCGGCCACCTTAAAGACGTTGAAAAGGCTCATGGCTATTCTCCGCGAATGGCTTTCACAAGACCGCTGATCTTGCTGTTAAGAAAATGAAGGCTGGTCATATATTGCACGGCATTCTCGGAAAACTTGGCCTTCTCGATGTGGATATCCACCGTGTTGCCGTCGACCGCGGGCTGTAACGGGGTGTGATAGCGCAACTCGTAGTCGTAATGCCCGGCGGGCGCGATGTGACGCGGATCGGTGCGCTCCAGCGTGCCTGGATTCTGCCCCTGCATCGCCTGCTGCAGTGCTTGGGCAAAATCAAAGTCCCTGGCCTTATATCCGGGCGTATCGGCGTTCGCGATATTGGTTGCCAGCACCTCGGTGCGCTGCGCGCGGAATTTAACCGCTTTCTCATGAATGCCGAAGGCATCATCTAGGCTGATAGACATGGCATGTCTCCCGTGATTGCGATATTGCTAGGCAGCAATTGCAAGCACCATGCCAGGCAATTCAGGCCTGGTAATTCAGAGAGATAGCGAGCGGGAATGGCGGCGGATGCGGCAACCCGCCGCCTGCCACACGGCAAGAACTGCCGTCAGATCTTCGTTGCGGGAGCGCCGCGCAGACGATACACCACGCCACTCTTCTCGCGCGACATTTCGAAGGCGTCGGTGTAGTTGGCGGTGGATTCCGAGCCGCCGAGAAATAGATAGCCGCCCGGCTTGAGAATCGCCGCGGTCTTGCCCAGGATCTCGCGCTTGAGATCGGCGGAGAAATAGATCAGCACGTTGCGGCAAAAGACCACGTCGAACCGCCCCAGCGAAGAATACGCGCCCAGCAGATTCAGCTCGCGGAAACTCACGCTTTTCCTGAATTGATCGCGCACCTGCCACAACTCCTGATCGGGGAGTTTCTGAAAGAATCGGTCCTTGCGCTCCGGGGTCAATCCGCGCGACATGGCAATCGAGTCATAAATACCCTTCCTGGCATCTTCAAGCATGGATGCGGAAATATCCGTGCCGATGATTTCGACATTCGATGGCAGGGCGCCGGGGTTCTTCTGCGCATATTCGCTGATGATCATATTGATGGAATATGCCTCCTGGCCGGAGGAGCTGGCGGCGGACCAAACGCGCAGCGACGGCTCGCGCCGCTTGGCCAGTTCCGGCAGGATGACGGTCTGGAGGATCTCAAAGGGATATTTGTCACGAAACCACGAGGTTTCGTTGGTGGTCATGGCATCGAGCACGCGATTGCGCAGCGCTGCGTTGGTCTGCACCATCCTGTTGAGCGCATCGAAGCTTCCGATGTCGTATTCATTCATCAGCCGATTGAGCCGGCTGCTCAGCAGATATTGCTTGTTGTCGCCCAACACAATGCCACAGGACTTCTCGAGAAATGCCCTGAAGGCGTCATATTCCGCCGGAGATATTTTTATAGTGGTCAATCAAACCTCGAATCACGCTTCGAATATGGCTCAGGCCGCGTTCATTCCCTGCCGGCGTATCATGTCCGCGATGCGGCGTGTTTTTTCATTCCATCCTTGATCTCAAGCACCAGCTTGGCCAGCTCGTCGGCGTGGAATTTGGGCAGAAACCGATCCGCGCCGACCTTCTTAACCATGGTCTCATTGAACACTCCACTGAGCGAAGTGTGCAGAATAATATAGAGATCCTTGAGCGCCGGATCCTTGCGCACCTCGGAGGTCAGGGTGTACCCGTCCATCTGCGGCATCTCGATATCGGAAATCAGCAGCGAGACCGCCTGGCTGATATCACCATGCTCCGCCGCCAGTTCCTGGAGTTTTTTCAACCCTTCCGCGCCGTTGTTCGCCAGCGTCACGCCAAGACCGATCTGCTCCAGAGTCCGTTTGATCTGATTGCGCGCGACCACGGAGTCATCGACGACCAGCACATGAAAACTCCCCGCGTCGCCTTTGCTGTCGACGATGTCCTGGGAAACTTCGGACCTGACGCCGATGATGTCGGACAACACCTTCTCGACATCGATGACTTCGACCAGCTTGTTGTCGATCCTGGTCACGGCCGTCATATAGGAGACATTGCCCATCCCCTGGGGCGGCGACATGATATCGGTCCAATTGAGATTGATGATCCGGTCCACGCCGGAGACCAGCAGCCCCTGGACGCGGCGATTGAATTCCGTGACGATGACATACCCTTTCTTGGGATCCTCCATCATGGTGCCGCCCAGCGCCATGCGCAGATCGATGATGGAAATGGTCTTGCCGCGCATATTCACGATGCCGCGCACGGCGGGGGCGGAATTGGGCAGCATGGTCAGATCCGGACACTGGATCACCTCCTGCACCTTGAATACATTGATCCCGTAGAGTTGCTTGCCGCCTAGATGAAACAGCAGGAGCTCCAGCCGGTTCTCGCCGACCATTTGCGTGCGCAGATCAACTGTATCGATGATGCCGGCCATAACCCACCCCAACCTCATTTGATATCGATTATCATCCTATATCGGCGCTGCCGTTTTTTCTTTAATTGCCGACGCATGGCACCTTTCTTGCATAGAAAAACAGCAACTCATGTATTTTTGACGCTACGATGATGAGATCGAAAACAGCCACCCTACTCTTGTTCCTGTGCGGTATCGGCATGCCGGTGCACGGGGATGCGCAAATCTCGCATGACGCCATCCATCAGGCGATCGAAGGCTATATCGCGGCGCACACCCAGCATCTCGCCGGCAAGGAAACCGAGATCACGCTCGGGAGACTCGACCCGCGCCTGAGCCTGAGCGCGTGCCCGGTCCCGCTTGAGGTCAGCCCACTGGGCCAATTCAAGAGTATCGGCAAAAACAACTTCATGGTCAGATGCGATCAGGCCGCCAAACCCTGGAAGGTCTATCTCAGTGCCGAGCTCAGCGTTTACGATGACGTGGTAGTGACAACCGAACCGCTGGCCCGTGGCGCCATCATCGGCGCCGACGCACTCACGACGGTCCGGCGGCGGCTCACCGAGATCAATGGCGGCTATTACAGCACTGCAACCGAGGTCATCGGCATGAAGCTCAAGCGCCCCCTGACCATTGGCAGTCTGGTGCAACCCGACCATATTACACTGCCCAAGATCATACGCCGCGGCGAGTCCGTCACCATCAAGTCCGGCGGCGGGGTGATTGAGGTGACTGCAAGCGGTAAGTCTTTGATGGATGGGACACTGGGCCAGCGGGTTCAGGTCCGGAACGAGCGTTCGGAGCGCATCATCGAAGGGGTGGTCACCGCGCCTGGCGTCATCGTCGTGGGAAATACTGCCCATGAGTAGTGAGCCGCTGATTCAGCAAGAGCATCCGCAATGAGATCTAAAGGATTTTTATCAATGGACGCTAATAAGGCGTATGGCGTCTAAGGAGTTAAAGAAATGGCAATAGACAATATCACCGGCGCGGCCAATTCCGGCGTCCAGGGGGCCAGCGACAACTCCAAGTCGCAGCTCGCCCGGAGCACCCCCACGGCCGCGAAACAGGAAACGGGCAAACCCGCCACCACGGACACCGTGGTGTTGACGGAGATGGCCGCACAACTCAAGAAGCTCGAGGCCGATCTGAGTTCCGTCCCGGTCGTGGACATCGATCGCGTGGAAGGCGTCAAGCAGGCGCTCATCAACGGCAGCTTCAAGATCGACAGCCAAGAAGTGGCCAAGAAGTTCATCAGTTTTGAATCAGCCCTGAGCGGATAATTAAAGATGCCATTGCCAGACGCCCATACCTTCGCCGCGCTATTTCGTAACCACATCAAGATTTCCGAGCAGACGCTGGAACTGCTGCGCCTCGAGCGTTTGTCGCTCGAAGAAAACCGGCTGGATGACTTCAAGACGATCACCGAACAAAAGGCCGATATCCTCAACGCCCTGGCGCAAGCCGACATCGAGATCTTCACGCGCCTGCAGCAGGCCGGCTGCACGGATTCCGCCGCCGGCATACAGTCATATCTCAAGACGCTCGATCCCGCCGCCATACACCGCTTGCCGATGCTGTGGGATGACATCATGGAGCTGACCCGGCAATGTCAGCACGCCAACCAGGTCAACGGCGTCATCATCGAGTCCTGTAAAAAAGAGGCTGAGCAGGTATTGGATATCCTGCTGGGCCGCTCACAGAATGTGGAACTGTACTCCGCTACGGGTAAAGCCGTAAAAAACCGCCCCAACAACAGCGTAAAAGCGTGAATGCGAACGAAGCGATGGCGAGACTGACACCCGACGCGCTCCGGGAAACCGAGCACGAAACCTCCCAGATCATCAAGCTCACCATCCTCCGGCGGCTGCACGAGATGCGTACCTTGCTCAAGATCAGCTTGGGCGGCGCGGATAGCCACCACACCAGCACCATACTGCACATCGATCAGGAGTCCGGTCAGCTCGTCCTCGATGAGTTTTTCCCCGAGGCGCCGGCGACCGTGCTCGACGCGAAGGCGATACTGCACATCAGCGCGCAATACAACGGCGCCTTGATCGAATTCAACACCCGGCTGCTCGAAATCAACACAGCGCAAGAGCCGATGTCGTGCAAGGTGAGCCTGCCGGATTCGATCACCTATCACCAAAACCGCAATGATTACCGCGTCAAGCTGCCGTATTCCTACAAGATCCAGGTCGAGATCTACAGCCGCAAAAGCGGATTGCTCTCCGGCCATGTCGACGACATTTCCATTTCAGGTCTGAGCATCGTGTTTGATGACAGGAGCGTGATGCAACTGGCGGAAGGGGATCTGCTCGATGAGTGCAATGTCTATCTGCCGGACAATCACCTTGAACTGCCCGTCGAGGTCCGTCTGCTGCGCATGCATCCCACGCGCAAGCATTTCGTCCTGCATGGCAAGTTCATACAGCTGTCACCGACCCAGGGAAACACTCTGAGCCGGGAGCTTGCGAAGCTGCAACGCGAATTGCTGCGCAATTACAAACATCGTCAGGCCAATATGGCCAAGGCGCAAGTTTAAGCGGCCAAGACTATCCCCGATAACGGCCGCGCTACAGCCCCATCATCTGAGTACGCTCCACATCCTCCGGCCGGTCGACATCCCACAGCACGGGCAGCAGATGTGTCTTGAGCCCGAGCGCCCGCGCCCGTTCCAGTGTTTGCGCCAGCACCGCATCCGTGCCCCAGGTCATTTCGTTGAAAAGCCCGGCCACAGGCCGTCGCAATCCGATCAACACATAGCCGCCGTCTTCCGCCGGACCTAACACCACATCGTCTTTATCATGCAACGCCGCAAATGCCTGGTGCAGATAAGTGTGATCGAGCGCCGGGCAATCGGTGCCGATCAAAATGACACGCGCCTTGCGCTGCAACGCATCGCTGAAGGCTTGATGCATGCGCTGGCCAAGTCCTTCCCCGGTTTGCGCATGCAAGTGCACGCGGAATTGTTGCCCGAGCCTCTGAAAGAAGGCGTGGTGGCAATCCGGCGTGCACCAGAGCCCCACCTCCGCGAGCGCAGCGGCGCAGGCCATCCGCAACGTGCGTTCGACCAGTCGCGCATGCAGCGCCGCGGCTGCATCGACGCCAAGCCGGGGGATCAGGCGCGTCTTCACCTGCCCCGCTACCGGCGCCTTGGCGAAGATCACCACCGCCGCATCGGAAAATTGATAATCCATTTCAACGATACGCCTTGGCGAGAGCGGCGGGGTCCGCGCCCAGCGCATAGGCCAGGCGCAGGCGCCACATCAGCAGTATGGTGCGCCAGATACCGCGCCGCTCCCAGCGGCGGCTTGAGGTGCGCAGTCTGTTCTTCAAGCAAATCGGTTGCGTGATTTTTTTCAGCGCGCGGCTCAACGCGATGTCTTCCATCAACGGGATCTCGGGAAAGCCTCCCACTTCCTCGAACAGACGGCGCGTGATGAAAATCCCCTGATCTCCGGTCGCGATGCCGGTGAGCCGCGAGCGCCAGTTCATCAGGCGCTCGATCACGCGGAACATGTAATGCGTGCCGCTCAGTCGGACATCGAAGCGTCCCCAGGCCTGCGGCTTCGCTCCAACAGAGTCGATGATCAAGCGATCGGCGCCGTCGGGAAGAAAGGAATCGGCGTGCAGGAATAACAATATTGTGCCGTGGGCGGCAGCCGCGCCGGCATTCATCTGCCGCGCCCGGCCGCTCGGTGCCTCGATCACCCGGTCGGCCAATGGCCGTGCCAGCGCCACCGTATCATCCCGGCTGCCGCCGTCGACCACGATGACTTCATGGCCCCGCTCCCGGAAGGTGCGCAGTCCACGCAGCACCTCGGCGATCGAGGCGGCCTCATCGAGCACCGGGATGATGATGGAGATCATGAACTCAGCGCGCCGCCGCAGCTGCTGCCCTGGCCAGCGGTACAGGCATAACAATGATCCATGACCGCAATCGGCGCTCCGGTCACATCTCGCTTCAATAGCTCACGGACATGCACCGGCGCACCGTGATTCAACCCCGCCGGCAGATGCAGCATTTGATTGAAATCGCAGTCGTAGACAAAACCCTGCCAATCGATGCTCAGCAGCGTCCGGCACATCACATTCGGCAGATTCTCCGGCCGGTAGGCGGCCTTCAAGGTGTGCATGTAATCATCGAACTGACCCTTGGAGATCAGCATGCTGCCAAAGCGCTGGACCGGCACGTTCGTGAGGGTGAGCAGGTGATTGAATTCGACTTGATACTGCTCGCGCAGCACGCGGCGATAATCATCCTCCAACGCCTGTTGCGGCGGCGGCAATGACGGCCCTTGCGGGTTGTAGACCAGATTCAGCACCAAGCCGCTTCCAGCGCTGCCATATCCCAAGGCATTGAGCCGCTGCAGGGCGCGAATGCTGGCGTCAAACACGCCCTTGCCGCGCTGGGCCTCGACATTCTCCTTCAAATAACAGGGCAGTGAGGCCACGATCTCCACCCCGGAGGCCGCCAGGAATTCCGCCAGATCCTCTTGGCCGGGCTCTTCGAGGATGGTCAGATTACAGCGGTCGATCACCTGCACCGCCATGGCGCGGGCCGCCCGCACCAAGTCCCGGAAATGCGGATTGAGCTCCGGGGCACCGCCGGTGACATCCAGGGTGCGCACCTGGCTTGCCTGTAGCAGCGCCAGCACCTCGTCCACAGTCTCCCGCGTCATCATTTCGCGGCGGTTCGGCCCCGCATTCACATGGCAGTGCAGGCATTGCTGGTTGCACTTGTAGCCGAGGTTGACCTGTAGGCTTTCCAGTCGGCCGCGCCGCAGCGCGGGAAAATCGGTCTTTGCTAACAAAGGCAAGGTTACGTGCATTCAAGCTCTCCAATCGCTTGCGGACATTGACATGTGGCGCCGGCGCCCGCTAAATGTGCTGATACTAGCACAGCATACTGTGAGTCGCGCAGCGCGCCACTTTGTTACATCATCCATGATAAAACAGCAAAAATTACCCGATGACGAGCAGTTGATCCCACTGCTGCTCAAGCGCGATCCCGCGGCTTACCGCCAAGTGGTGCAGGCCTATCACGGCCTGATGGTACAGGTGGCCAAGGCGCTCGTCGGCGCGGCCATCGCCGATGAAGTGGCCCAAGAGGCCTGGCTGGCGATGGTCCGCGCCCTGCCCGGATTCGAGCACCGCTGCAGCCTCAAGAACTGGTTGCTGCGCATCGTCAGCAACACCGCCAAGACCCGGCTGCGCCACGAGTCGCGCAAGATCAACCTGGGCGATCTCGCCGCCGATCCCTACGAACTGCTGCCCGGTGACCGCTTCGATGAGCGCGGTCATTGGCACGTCCCGCCCCGTGTCTGGGAGACCGACGACCCGGAAGCGCTGCTCGCCAGCGATCAACTGCGGGATTGTCTGGAAAAAAGCCTGGCCCACATGCCGGATCTCCAGCAGGCGGTCGTCCTGCTGCGCGACCAGCAGGGCCTGGAGATGGATGAAATCTGTAAGATTCTCGAGGTGAGTGAGTCTAACGCAAGGGTGCTGCTGCATCGGGCCCGCACCCGGATACGAAACATGCTCGAACGCTATCATGAGGACGGCATATGCTGAGTTGTCGCGAGGTCACCCAACACGTCAGTGATTATCTGGATAAGACACTGCCCCTCGGCCAGCGGCTGAAGCTGCGGCTGCATCTCTTCGTGTGCATCCACTGCCGGCGCTACCTCAAGCAGCTGCGCGCCACCATCGGCCTGATCGGACAGTCAGAACCCAAGCCGCTTTCGCCCCAGGAAGCGGAGACGATCACCGCGCAGATCCTGTGCAGCGATCACATCCACGACTCCCGGTAGAACCCTGGCACGGCCGGAATCGAAATGGTAAAGTGACGCGTGCCTGGCACGTGCCAACTTCCTGCACACCCGCCCCGGTAGCTCAGTTGGATAGAGCATCCCCCTCCTAAGGGGAAGGTCGTACGTTCAAATCGTATCCGGGGCACCATTTTCACCCGCAATCCAGTGCCACTGACGCAATTGCTGGCTAGCCGGCAGCAATAGGCAAGGTGAAATAAAAGCTCGTGCGCTGATGGGGGATGGATTCGAAGCCCATCGTGCCCTGGTGCAGTTCGACGATCTGCCGGGAGATCACCAGCCCCAGCCCGGTGCCGGGCAATTTGCTGTTGCCGGCATGGCTGAGATGGCTGAATTTCTGGAACAAACGATCCTGTTTGTCCGGCGCGATGCCGGGGCCATGATCGGTCACGTTGATGCGCACATGACCGTCCACGCGCACCACGGCGACTTCCAGGGTATCGCCGCTGAAGGTGAATTTGGCGGCGTTCGAAATCAGGTTGCTCAGCACTTGCTGCAGGCGCTGCTCGTCCCCCAGCACCCGCAGGCTGCGCAGCGATTCCGCAGTCTTCAGCTCGATACTGCAACCGCACTGCTTGCAGTACGCCTCATTCAATTCCAACGCCGCGCCCACTAAATCCACTGGACTGAGGGGCTGCTGCTGCAGGGTCATCCGCCCCGCCTCCAGCCTCGAGAGATCGAGGATATCGTTGACCAGATTGAGCAGGCGATTGGTGTTGCGGTAGAGGACCTCCAGCATGGGACGGCTGGCGCTGTCGAGCTGCTGCGCGGCCTGATGATGCAATATGCCCGCCGCGCCATGAATTGCCGTGAGCGGCGTGCGCAGTTCGTGATTCACCATGGAAATGAACTCGTCCTTGATGCGGTCGAGCTTCTGCAGCTCCTTGACCTTGATGCGCAACTCGACTTGGCTGATCACCTGGCGGCCCAGCGCCTCCAGCGCCTGTCGCTGCCGCGGCGCAAGGGTGCGCGGGTGATCGTCGATGACGCACAGGGTGCCGAGAGCGAACTTGCCATGCAGCAGTAATGGGGCGCCCGCATAGAATTTGACATGCGGCGCGCCGGTCACCAGGGGATTGTCATGAAATCGCGCATCGTTCCCGGAGTTTTCCACCACGAACAACTCCTGTCCGAGGATGGCATGGGCGCAGAATGCCAGCTCCCGCGGCGTCTCGCGCGCATCCAAGCCATAGTGCGATTTGAACCACTGACGGGTGCTGTCCACCAGACTGACCAGCGCGATCGGCGTATCGCAAATCTGCGCCGCGAGAAACGTCAGGTCGTCGTACGCCTGCTCCTCCAAGGTATCGAGGATTTCCAACTCCTGCAAAAGGCGGATGCGCTCCTCTTCGTTATCGGGCAACGCAGCTGAAATCATCGATTTTCTCCTCAGGCTCTGGCATCGGCAACCGTAACGATATCGGCATGACTGGCTGCCAGGTTAAACCGGCATCAGGCAGCCACCCTGGCCGCGCCGGTTCGATTCCCGGCGGCGCGCAGTTGTCAAAACTCATGGCATTAGAGTAGTTTACCTTTTTAGATCTTGTGACCGCTTCGGCGCCGAAGGCTCGCTCATGCATACACGTCTGCCATTCGCACTGGTCCTGCTGCTGACGGGATTGAATCCCGCCCAGGCCTTTGATGCGTATCCGTACATGTCGCGCGGGGCGGAGGTATCGCTCAGCTGGCAAAGGGCCGATGTGGATTGGCGCATCGGCCAGCAATCCAGCTCAGGCACGCACTATCAGTTGAAGCTGATGGGATACGAGGCGCCGATGGGCTGGATTCAGGGTGGGCTGCAAATCGGTTATCAGGAGCTCAACCTCTCCGGCAATCCCGCCAGCGCCGGCATCCGGCAGAGCGGTGAATTCATCGGCATCCAGCTGCGTTCCCCGCCGCCACGGGGCGAGTGGGGCATGTATCTCGCGGGCAGCTATCGCTACAACGCCGTGGACGGCTCCACCGCCACCCAGCGCGTGGAAACTACCTGGAATGAATACGACTTCGAGGCCGGCGTCATCACGCACCTGCCCCCCTTCGATCTCACGGCGGGCGCGTACTACGCCGGCCTGAGCGGCAACCAGACGGCTTCAGGTATAATCACCGCCAACGACGATATCGACACCAAGAGCGCTACCGGCATCAGCCTGGGCCTGGGTATGTCATTAGGCCCCTCGGGACGGTTTCTGATTTCCACCCGCCTGGGTGAACGGCGCGCCATTGGAATTGGCTTTGGCCGGAACTATTGAATTTCAACGAGGTTAATCATGAAGTGCTGGATTTACAAAGGCAAAAAGAAACAGGATCACTATCTGTTCGTGGAGACGGAAAACGACTTTTCCCGCGTGCCGCAACCCTTGCTGAATCTGATGGGTGAATTGATCTTCGTCATGACCGTGGACATCACCCCGGGACGCAGGCTCGCCTATTCGAATCCGGCGGAGGTGATCGAACACGTCGAGGCCAACGGTTTTTTCCTCCAGCTACCGCCCAAAGACGAAGTCCTGAACAAACCGCCCAAGGACAAGGGCGCGCAGGTTCACTGAACCTGCGCGCGCCACCACGCCGGCAAGTCACGCACGGAATCGAACACGGCATCGGGCGTGATGCCATGGTGCAGATCGGCCGGTTTGAACTTGCCGGTACGCACCAGCACCGCGCGCATCCCGGCCGCTTGCGCCCCGGCGATGTCGCTGCGGATGTCGTCGCCAATCATGATCGCCTCCGCCGCAGTGACGTTCAATATCTCCAATGCGGCGGCGAAAAACGACTTGGCCGGTTTGCCCAGGACCAGCGGCTCGATCCCCGTGGCGAATGAAAGCGCCGTCACGAACGGGGCGACATCCAGATTGAGCCCGTCTTCCCCGCGCCAGTAGCGCGTCATCCCCAAGGCGATCAGCACGGGGGGCGGCTCCTGAATCAACTGGCGGAAGGCGGTGTTGAGCCGGTGAAAATCCCATTGCTCGCCCATATCCCCCAGTACCACCGCGCTCACCTGAGCGGCATCGGGAGGCGCAATCTCGATGGCGGTGAATTCCTGGCGCGTGGCCTCGCGCACATAGAGCGCCACCGGCCCGCGCACCTGCTCGCGCAGCCAACGGTTGGCGGCGACCGGCGGGGTGAGGATTTCATCAACACGCACCTCCAGCCCCAGCTTCGCCAGTTTGCCCACCAGCGCGGAACGCGGACGCGACGTGGTATTGCTGACGAACAGGTGCGGAATCCGCTGCGCGCGCGCCCACGCCACCGCCTCCGCCGCGCCGGCAATCGGCCTCTCACCCTCGTACAACACCCCATCGAGATCGAACAATATCGCCTTGAGCATACAAGTCTGCCAACTAATGTGACCTAAAACACAGCGGGGAACAGAAATATTAGCTTATGGCGCTCGTGATAATCTATGATGAATCGTCGTCATATTACCTATCTGGAGAATCCAAGTGCTGAGGTTGAGTGTCGCCTGTTGCCTGTGCCTGCTGGCCGCCATGGCTCACGCGGAAAACGAAGTCCGCTATATCACGAATAAACTGTTTCTGACCCTCACCGATCAGCCCGATGGCACCGGCGCCAAACTCAAGACCCTGACCTCCGGCGACGCGGTGACGATACTGGAATCCGGCCAGACCTTCTCCAAGGTCCAGACCGCCGACGGCATCATCGGCTGGTTGAAGGCCTCCTACCTGATCACTGAAGCCCCCAAGGAACAACAGGCGCCCGATGATGGCGCCCTGAACGACCAGGCGCAGCTCGACAAAAAGATCGTGGAACTGACCCAGCAGAACAGCGCACTGAACAAGCAGCTCGATGAAGCCACGAAAATGCTGGAAACATCGAAGAATCAGATCACCGTCCTCGAAACGAGAATCCTCGACAGCGAAAACAGCCAAACGAACACCACACTCACCGTAGCAGAGCCGCAACAAGCCTCCACCCTCGCCACAACACCGCCCGCCTCCCCCGCATCATCACTGCTCCAACTCGTCATCGTCAGCATCATCGCACTGACCATCGGACTCCTCAGCGGGGCCTGGTGGGTTGATCGCAAGGTGAAAAAGCGTTTCGCCGGATATCGCGTTTATTAATAAGGCTCAACACGGAGCAGCTGCAGGCTGCACGGATACCCCCTCTCCCGCTGGCGGGAGAGGGTGGCCGAAGGGCCGGGTGAGGGAAGAGACCACCGAGTGCCGGGGCACACTAGAGTTAAAGCGCCCTCGCCTGCCTAAAAACTGTACTGAAAATCAAAAACGATGCGGTGGTTGTCGATCTTTGGAACATTGACCGCCTCGAATTTCTCGCTCACAGGAAACGCAAGCATCAAATTCCCTTGGAGCCGATTATCGTAGGCAAATTGCAACCCGATGCCCGCATCAAACACGCGCGCCTTACCATCGCCATCGACGGTAGTCAGAGAATATTGTCTGCCGTAGCCAACATCCGCAAAGACGAAGGGCTTGGCGACATCCTTGAAGGTCACGCCACCCCCAATGCCAAAATCAAACAAACCTGGACTGTTGAAAATCCAGTCGATGCCAAAATAAGCGCCATCGTCGGCCGTGAACAGGCTCGGTTGGTAAGCGCGGACACGGGTGGGACCCGCAAGCGAAAAGCGCATGATGGGTGAAAGGTTTTGTCCGGCATATTGCAGATTGGCGCGGGCGACGACACGAGAATTGCTGTCGGTGAAC
>CAZKZP010000056.1:17245-18950 GCA_964557295.1 uncultured Chromatiales bacterium
AACGGGATTTTCCAGAACATCAAAAGCGTGTAGTCCGTGTTCAGAATGACATAGCGTTCCTTCTGCTCGGCATCGGCACCAAAATCGAATGACCCAGAGGTCAATTTGATTCTTCCTTGATGCAACCGCTGCTTCGATTCCTGCAACACATCGAAGGCATACGCCGCGCTGTAGTTGGTTAGTTTCTCATCCAGATAATTGTCCAGATCGGGACTATCACCCAATTGCAAATCGGAGTGGATTTGTTCCGCGCGCAGCTCCAGGCCGGTGTTCAATTTGCGGCTGCGTGAAAAAACATAAGTTCCACTCAACGCCTTGACTTCGACATCGCCAGTGATGTCGAGCTCCGCCGTCGACGAAGTCTGGTCAACCAAAAATTGATTTTTCGAGTATTCCAGTCCCGCTTTGATGCGCGGCGTGAACATATCGGAATCAAATTTAAACCGCCAATAAGTGGTATTGCTGGGCGATGAGGCCTGCAATGCCGCGATGCTCATGGCATCAGCCATACCGAGAAGATTGTTCGTTTGAATTTCTCCATAGAGGCGATTACGTCCTGTATCATCACTGCCGTGATTGTCGATGCGCACACTGGCGTTGTACTTCCGTTCGCTTTTGACATTGACATTCAACCGCGTATCACCGACTTGATATCCAGGCTCAAAATATCCATCGACGACCAAGCCAGGATAATCATTGAGCAGATACAAACGCTCTTCGACAGCCGCGGTCGTCATGGGCAGATTGATGATATCGTCAAAGGCCGCTTGGATTTTCGCGCTGGAATATAACGAATTATTGACCACCTTGACCTCGCCCAAGTGGCCCAGCAGCAGCGTCAAATTCACAATGCCGTCGCGCACCTGTTGCTTGGGGATATAGGCCTTGGCCAAAATAAATCCGCGTTCACGATAGAAATTCGTGATCTTGCTGGCGACCGCCTCGATTTGCCCCAAGGTCACGCCACGCTTGCCGCGTTGCTCGCGCACCAACCAAACGAGCTTTTGCAGATCGAGATCGCTGACATGGCGATCGAGTGATTCACCCTCGATATCCACCAGCAAGTCCGAGATCTGTCCCAGCTCATCGAGGGTATAGCCCGACTCCAGCAGCTTGCCTTCTCCCATGATTTCAAAACGTATGCTCTCCACCAGTTGATTCAAGGCCTCACGGGTGATGCCCAATTCCGGATACTCCACCAACCCTTGAATACGAAACTCACTGACAGCCAGACGCGGCCCCGCCGATGGATCAGGGCTGCGCTCCTTCACCGCGGGAACATCCAGATCCTTCAGATAAGTCGCTCGGCGCGCCTCCTCCACTTCCTTCACTTCCGGCAAATTCAGGAATTCGGCAGCGACTATGCTGCTGTACAGCAACCCCCACATCATCCACCCTGAAATCCACAATGACTTTTTTGAACTACAGTAATCCATATTCTTCAACATCAATTTACTCGATCTCAAACTATCCAAGCGATTGGCGCTCGCACCAACCATCAATCAATCACCGAATTGATTTACGAATCATAATATTAACCCGGCATCAAATTAAATCTGGTGTCATTCTGCGCCGGTACTGCGCGCGGCCGGGTACCATTCAAAACGCGGACCATCCCACCCTACTCGGCTGCTGACTACGGTTTACTGATGAACTTCTTCAACTCAATCGATTCTTTGTCATTGTAAAGCCGGATTCGGATGTC
>CAZKZP010000057.1:0-9030 GCA_964557295.1 uncultured Chromatiales bacterium
TATGCCCGGTGGTGTGGGGGGAGCGGCGCTGTGAGGCGTCGCCCTATCCCGATTATGCAACATCTTCAACTAAGAGGAGAAATATACTGTGTATAGTAAGCTTGCCGTAGTCGTTTGCACGTCATTTTTATTTGCGGGCTGTGCCTCCATTCCAATGGAAAGCACCGAACGGTCTGATAAGGCAAAAGAATTTATCCCTCCGTCAAATGGCAATGCAGCGCTGTACATTTACCGATCTGGCAGCTTAGGTGGTGCCTTAAAGAAGGATGTGTGGGTTGATGGCAAATGCATTGGCGAAACCGCTCCAAACATCTTCTTTTATGAAGAAGTAAAGGGCGGCATGGAACACAAAGTTTCTACCGAATCAGAGTTTTCACCAAATGACCTGGTGGTTAATACAGAAAGTGGCAAGAACTACTTTGTACGGCAATACATGAAATTCGGTGTATTTGTCGGCGGTGCTGGTCTTGAACTTGTTGACGAAGAGAAAGGAAAAAAGGAAGTCACATCACTCCGGATGGGTGTGAAAGGAAATTGTAGTAAGTAGCACAAAATGGTATTTCGCTCCGCATATATTCATCAACAAATGCGTATCTATCCAGTGTTGCATAACAGCGTGTTCAACACCGACTCGCAAAAGCGGCGCTCCGCACCACTTTTGCTCGGGAATTAACGCGAACTTTAGGCACTTGAAATGAAATTGCTCGGCTTTCAACTTGCAGATATTGACCTTGAGATTGGCGATGAAGTTTGCGACCTTCACAATAATTTCAACTTTCGTGGTTTCTCCTATGATGTCGCCACAAGAGAGTTAGTTCTTCGGTGGGGACGAGGCACAGGCGAATCGGTTCCTAATAACAGCCCAAGAGAAATCGTGATTACGATTTGTGGTGTTTCGTACCTGTCAGCTTCGCCCCGTGATCCTGAGATGCCATATTCAGAAGATGACTGCCTTAACTGTGTTTCATTTGTGGAGCCAAGCCAATCCACCGAAGATTGTTTTATTACATCATCCCCACCAGACTCAGAGCTTCATTATGTGTTCAAATTTATGTCTGGGTTTACCTTGAGAGTGCAAGCAGAGGAGGCGCTATGCAAAGTCAGCTAGTGCCTAGTAAGCGTGTAGAGTCGGACCAGCTACGTTGGGTGCCGCCCCCATCATGCTTTCTTTAATGAGGAGATTTCTTTCGCCCGCCACAGAGCAGAGCCAAGGGCTCACGGCCCTTGGTGTACCCCTGCTTCTGGCAGTTTCGGCGTTGTCGCTGCTGGCTGCGCCGCTGGTTATGCCAGAGAGTTACTCATGGTTATCGAATACAACCAGTGAGTCCGGCGCACAGGGTGTCTTAGGTGCTTGGCTCACACGCCTCGGGTTTCTCTCATTCGGGCTCGCGGTGTTGTGGCTGGTAGTATCCTTGAGGTCAGTGTGGGCACGCGGCGCGAATTGGCTGCATGCGGCTTTCGGTGTGTTGATGGTAGCGACGGCTGCCTTCTCCCATCGACCTTGGGAAGTTGACGCCCGCTTTGATCCTGTCGAAGACATCCTGCACTCGTTCACCGCTACGGCGATGGGCTTCGCGTTCGCGTTAGGGGTCCTGGTGCGGTTACTTCAACGAGAAAAGCACGATTTATACAGTCGGGCATTTGATGTTGCAGCCCTGGTAATTGCAACTGTCATTCCTATCTTAATGGCGTACCTGCCCGCGATGGATGGTCTGATTCAACGACTCATGTTTCTAACAGCGTACCTGTGGTACGGAAACGAGACACTACTAGTTCGTGAGCTTGGTAAAAGAGCACCCAACAAGCCCTTGGGGTCGACTCCGTGATACAGCGCACTGTGTTTCCCGTTGTGTCGGTGGCGGCGCGGCTCAAGGGCAGCCTTAGGCGCTCAGGATAGTTCGATAGGAACAAACTATGAAAGTTGAAGATAGTGGGATGCCAGAAGAGTCCTATTGGAATAGCCTATTCAACGTAGTTGGAATTGTCGATTGGCTGGATATTCCAAAAGGATCTACGATCGTTGAGGTTGGATGCGGCTATGGAACTTTTACGGTTCCTATTGCGAGTAACCATGCTGCTGAAATTATTGCCTTCGACATAGAGCCGTCTATGGTTGAAATCACGAAAAGCAATTTAAAAAAGGTCGGCGCATCAAATGTAACGTGCTTTACGCGCGATGTTCTGGAGGAAGGAACAGGCCTTGAACCGGAAAGCGTGGATGTCGTTTTGCTGTTTAATATTCTTCATTTTATGGAGAGAAAAGAACTCCTTTCCGAAGCGGCTCGAATTCTCAAGGAAGGAGGATTTGTTGCGGTTATTCATTGGAGAAGTGACATTCCTACACCTCGCGGTCCAGCTATTGAGCTTCGGCCAGATATGGGTCAGATTTTAACTGCGTCAAAAGAACTTGCATTGCATAGTATTGGTGGCTTCAAGATTCTTGAGCCTTATCATTGGGGTATGAAATTATACAAAGGGGCTTCATCGTGAAAATCGGAATCATCATAGAAACAAATGAGCCGGAGAAGGCTTGGAATGCCGTGCGTTTCGGCAATGCTGCCCTTAAGCAAGGGCATGAGGTGAAAATATTTCTTATTAGCGCTGGTGTTGAAATGGAAAACATCACTCACGAAAAGTACAACGCAAAGATGCAAATTGAGGAGTTTTCAAGGAACGCCGGTGTTGTTTATGCGTGTGGTACGTGCCTAAAATCACGTAACCAAGATGAAACAGATGTTTGCCCAATTTCAACCATGATTGATTGCGTCAACATGGTTGTGTGGGCTGACAAGGTAATTTCGTTTTGAGGTTGTGCGCCTAACCCTGCGCTCAAGCGTGATTGCGCAAAAGCGCACAGCCCTTAGTCCCGCGTTAGCCGCCAAGCAGATTCCGCCCACACAATAAATTGGAGATTGATATGGGATCAGAACGAGAGAGAGATATGGAGAAGGGTTATCCAAAGGCAGACTTCGTCGCAAAACTGCGGCGCTTAGCCGATGCAATTGAGAACGACGACCGCTTCGAGATTCAAGTTGCAGGTGAACGAATCTATGTGCCAGTTCGGGCCACTTTCACCATCGAACACGAGAGATCAGGTGGCGAGGAAGAGCTAGAGTTCCAGATCAAATGGAAAAACGAGTAACCAATATTGGTCAGCCGTCGAACAACTCATTCAAGGGCCGAGGTTTTCGCCATGCGCCGAAAACGCGCCCTTGATACCAATGTGCGCGGGGCATGGCGCGTTACTTCATCTTGCCTCCAGCACTGAGCGGGTACATAAACAAAAGGGCCCTTCTTGCGAAGGGCCCTCTGTTTGATGCCTTACGCTGTGTAGCGTTTAGCGCTTGGTGCGTCTGGCGGCAAACCCCATGCCGAGCAAGCCGGCGCCGAGCAGGAAGGTGGTCATGGGCTCGGGCACGGTGGTGGGGGGCTTCTTCCACGTCACGTCCTTGGAGGCTGGATTGGCTTCTAGATCCGTACCATAAAGCACCGTGGTCTTCTTGGTGGATTTATCGGTCGCCAGCGCCATCACATCGAAATGCACCCAATCATAGCCGGTGACGTTGATCGTGAGCGATTTGATCTCGCCATTCTTGGTGGTGCAGCTGCCTTCATCGACAAAGTTCGGCACGCAATCCTGGTCCTTGGCGAAGTTACCGATATCGAAGAACAGGAAATCGGAGAGGCTGCCCTTCACGGGATCGTGGTTGTTGGGGAAGAAGCTGTCCGTGGCCGAAGTATAGAACGCGGATGCGCCGTTAACGGTCAATGAACCGCTGGCGCCGTTGGCCACGGAGGCCAGCAGGATCGCGCCGTGACCGTTGAAGATGGACGGCAAACCAAAGGCGCTCCAGTCGTCACCCGACTCGAACTTGCCACCCAAGTGATCGACGCCGTTGGCGTAGATGCCGCCGACATAGATCGTGGAGCCAGAGGTCACCGCGGTGTCGGTTTCCGTGGGCGAGCTCAGTGAGGCTTTGTAGTCTGCGTATGCCCCGCTATCTCCGGCGCCTGCCGGCGCGCCCACCTGAAGGACGGGTGTGGCCAGCGCGGTGCCAGAAAAACCCAATGATATTAACAGTGTAGCTAATGCGAGACGTTTCATTAACGTTCCCCCTATGATAAAAGCACTATTCCAATCTATTTGTTTCAAGTTGTTGAGTTAACTTGTGGTTTAAGTTCAGCAAAATACGTGCCACTTAAATCATCCTATTGAAATATATTGTTTATTTCGATTGATTTGCGGGGGTTCCGCCAAAGGCCACGCACAAGTGTAAAGTCATTGGCCGTGCGGATGGGCGATAGGATCTTGCCGATCGGCCTGGAGCGGATTCCCAATGGTTCTAAGAGGCTGACTATAATAGATAAATTGCGCTCGAAGGCGAATGGCGAGACGATGTAAAAAATGCCGACATTGGCCGGGGTGGCCGGTGTTCGCGTCGTTAATGGTTTTTATCAAAGCATCTGCGCGACTATTCGTTGCTCGCCATCCCGCGTGGGCAGTCATACCCTGGAGGTCAATCATGCATTACCGCAAGCTGGGTAACACCGAAACCGAGGTCAGTGTGATCTGCCTTGGCACCATGACCTGGGGGGGACAGAACACCCAGGAGCAGGCCTTCGCGCAGATGGATTACGCGCTGGCGCAGGGGGTGAATTTCTTCGATACCGCCGAGTTGTACGCCATCCCGCCGCAGGCATCCACGTATGGGCGCACCGAGGAGATCATCGGGCGCTGGCTCAAGGCGCGCGGCGGGCGCGAGCGCATCGTGCTGACCAGCAAGATCGCCGGGCCGGGGGAAGGCTGGATTCCCCATATCCGCCAAGGGCGCACGCGCTTCAACCGGCGCGACATCAGCGCGGCGCTCGATGCAAGCCTGAAGCGGCTGCAAACCGAGTACCTCGATCTCTATCAACTGCACTGGCCGGAGCGCAACACCAATTTCTTCGGCAAACTCGGCTTTGCGCCGGCGGATGAGGAGCGGTTCACCCCGGTGCTGGAAACCCTGCAGGCGCTCGATGAGCAGGTGCGCGCGGGCAAGATCCGCCACATCGGTCTTTCCAATGAAACGCCCTGGGGCGTGATGCGATTCCTGCAACTGGCCGAGGCGCAAGGGTTGGCGCGCGTGGTCAGCGTGCAGAACCCCTACAGCCTGCTCAACCGCAGTTACGAAGTCGGCCTGGCGGAGATCTCCTGGCGGGAAAAGGCCGGTCTGCTGGCCTACTCGCCGCTGGGCTTCGGCGTGCTCTCCGGCAAGTATCTCGGCGGGGCCAGGCCCGCCGGGGCGCGCATTACGCTTTATCCGGACTACACGCGCTACAGCGGCCCCGCCGCCATTGCCGCCACGGAGCAATATGTGGCGCTGGCGAAGGCGCACGGACTCGATCCGGCGCAAATGGCGCTGGCCTATGTGAATACGCGTCCGTTTCTGACCAGCACCATCATCGGCGCGACCACGATGGAGCAACTCACATCCAATATCGACAGCGTCCATGTGCCGCTGTCCGCCGAGGTGCTGCAAGGCATCGAGGCGATCCACAGCGCTCATCCCAATCCGAGCCCGTGATGGGTGCGCGCGCATGAGCGACCGGCTCGGGGGCGACAGTGGCGATGATCATGGATTTCCCGTGCTTGCCGGCGGCGCCGACGAGGTCGTCGCGACGTTGTTGAAACGCGACCGGCGCGTGCTGTTGTATGGCCCGACCGGCATTGGGAAGTCCACGCTCGCAGCGCAATTGGCGCGACGTCTTGCGCAGGCGGGCCGGGAGTGCTTCAACATCTGCGCTGATCCCGGCTCGCCCGCGTTTGGCTTGCCCGGTGCTGTCATGCTCGGCCGGTGGCGCGAGTCACGCTGGGAGGTATTGGCCTGGGAGGCCATGTGCAGCCTCGATGCGGGCCGCTTTCGTCTGCCCTTGGTGACGGCGGTGCGGCGGCTCGCGGCGCGCATCGATCACGGGGTGTTGCTGATCGACAGTCCCGGCGTGGTGCGCGGCGTGGCCGGGCGCGAGTTATTGCATGGATTGATCGAGGCGGCCGGCGCGGATGCCGTGCTGGCGCTTACCGAGGCGGGCCGTCCGGTGCCGCTGCTTGCGGAGCTGCGCGGCCTGGGGCTTGAGGTGTTCGTGATGCCGGCGGCGGCCGAGGCCATGCGGCCGGGCAAGCGCGCCCGCGCGCGTCAGCGCAGCGAGTTGTGGGATGCCCATCTCGCCGGGGCGGGTGAGCATGTGCTCGATCTCGACCGGCTGAACCTGCTCGGCACGCCGCCGCCCGTGGGTGAGCCGAGCGCCTGGCCGGGACGGCAGATCGCGCTGTTGCAAGGCCCGCGCACGGTGGCGATGGGCGAGGTGCAGCGTGTGGAAGACGGCCGATTGATCGTGCGGCTGCCCGGCGCGCGGCCGGACTGCGACAGTCTCCTGGTGCGCGATGCGCGGCGCTCGAGCGATGGCCTGATCGAAACGGCGCTGCCGTTTGCCGCCGAGCGGATCGAATATCTGCCGCCCGTCGCCCAGTTCGCACCGCCGAGTGAAAGCGGCGGGCCGCGCATCGCCGGGCGGGCCGGTGGGGCGGACTTCTGCCTGGTCAACGGCGTTTTCGGTGATCCGCTGCTGCATCTGCGGCTGCGCCATCAGCGCCGCAGCCTGCTGTTCGATCTGGGCGACGGCGCGCGCCTGCCGGCGCGCATCGCCCATCAGGTCACCGATGTGTTCATCACCCACGCCCATCTGGACCACATCGGCGGCTTCCTGTGGCTGGTGCGCTCGCGCATCGGTGAATTTCCACCGTGCCGCCTGTACGGGCCGCCGGGCTTGGCCGGTCACATCGAGGGATTCCTGCGCGGCATCCTCTGGGACCGGGTGCGCCAGCGCGGTCCGGTGTTCGAGGTGATGGAGTGGCATGACGGGCGCCTGCGGCGCTTTCGCCTGCAAGCCGGCCGCGAGGGATGTGAGACGCTAGGCGAGTCTCTCATCACCGATGGCATCGTGCTGCGCGAACCGGGCTTTCGCATCCGCGCTGTGCAATTGGATCACCACACGCCGGTGCTCGCCTATGCCTTCGAGCCGGACCGGGAGATCAGCATCCGCAAGGACTGTTTGGCCGCGCGCGGCTGGGTGCCGGGGCCGTGGCTGGGCGAGTTGAAACAGCGTCTGCTGAGCGAGGAGACGGCGGCGCGCATCAGACTGCCCGATGGCAGCGAGTCAGAAGCAGCGGGGCTGTCCGCAGAGCTCGCGCTCATCACGCCCGCCAAGCGGTTGGTCTACGCCACCGATCTCGCCGACAGCGCGGAGAATCGCGCGCGCCTGCAAGACTTCGCCCGTCACGCGCATACCTTTTTCTGCGAGGCCAGTTTCATCGCGGCCCATGCCGAGCAGGCCGCGCGCACCGGGCATCTGACCACGCGCGCCTGCGGCGAGATCGCCACGGCCGCAGGGGTCTCGCGCCTGGTGCCGTTTCATCTCTCGCGGCGCTACGCCGCTGCGCCGCAGCAGGTCTACGATGAAATCGCGGCCGTCTGCCCGCGCCTGATCATGCCGCGCGCGCTGGAGCTGGGTGAGACGTGAACGCGGGCAGCACGGACCACGCCTGCGTCGAATTCTTGCAGTGGGCGTTGCCGCGGCTGCATATGCGCTGGCCGGGCTTCCGGCGCGTCCACCGCCGCGTGTGCCGGCGCCTCGCGCGGCGGCTGCGTGAATTGCACCTCGATGGGTTGGACGCTTACCGTGGCCATCTGGACGCGCATCCCGCGGAATGGGAGCACCTCGATCAGATCTGCCGCATCACCATCACGCGCTTCTATCGCGATCGGCGGGTCTTCGCGCTGTTGCGCGATGAGGTATTGCCGCAACTGGCGGAGCCGGGCGCAACCCTGCGCGCCTGGAGCATCGGCTGCGCCAGCGGCGAGGAGGCCTACACCCTTGCCCTGCTCTGGCGCCTTGATCTCGCGCCGCGTTATCCCGGCATCCTGCTGGACATCACCGCCACCGACATCAATCCCGCGCTGCTCGCGCGCGCCCGGCGCGGACTCTATGCCTGGAGCGCGATCAAGGCGCTGCCCGAGGACTGGCGCCGCCGCGCCTTCACGCCGGTCGATGATGCTTATCGACTGGATCTATCGCTCTGTCCCGGTGTGCATTTCGCGCTGCAGGACATCCGCCAGACCATGCCCGCGGGGCCCTTCGATCTGATCTTCTGCCGCAATCTCGTCTTCACCTATTTCGACGACGACCTCCAGCGCACCCTGCTGGCGCGCCTGTGCGAACGCCTCGCGCCGGGCGGGGCGCTGGTGCTCGGCGCCCATGAGGGATTGCCGACACCGGCCGTCGGGCTTCAGCCATGGGCGCACCGGCTGCCGGTGTATCGCCGAGGGGGGGCGCGGTGAGCGCCGGGTTTTCGCGCCCCCGGGGCCTGACGCTCAAGCGTGAGGGTTCACGGCCGAAAACAAGTGGAAACACTGTAATCGACCGGAACCCGCCGGGTTCCCTGGGGATGCGACGATGAAGATCAGCCAGAAAATCGCTGTCGGATTTATGGGTCTTACCCTCTTGATCCTGGTGAGCGGGGGAGTGGGCTATTATGCCGTTAAGGCCCTGTCCGATAGCCTGCGGTTCGTGACGCAGCAAGCCTGGGATACGGCGGATGGCGCCATGGAGGGGGTGATTGGGCTGCAAGGTGAATTGCTGGCGATCGAAGCGGCCGCCGCGGCCGGCGCCGATGCGGGCCGCCGCGATGACTATCTGCGGATGGCGGGAACGGCCAGGGACGAGGGCCACGTCGCGCTGGGCCGGATGCGCAGCGCCGGGTTGATAGACAAGGCCATGCTGGCGGAGCTGGATGCGGCGATTGCCGCGTATGATGCCGCGAAAGAGCGGGCGATCGCCGCGATCCGGCAAGCGGATTCGGCCGCCGTGCCGGAGGGGATGGTGGAGCTGCAGCGCAAGGCCGAGCGTCTGCATGACATCCTCGACCGCACCGAGGAGGCCGGCGATGGCCAGGTGGAGTCGCGCACCGAATCGATCGCGGCGATGAGCCAA
>CAZKZP010000057.1:9040-16968 GCA_964557295.1 uncultured Chromatiales bacterium
GCAGAAGGGGCGGGAGACCTCACAGTCAGCTTGCCGGCCGAGGGCAATGACGAGGTCAGCGAGCTGGCGCGGCTATTCAATCGTTTCGTGGCCAGGTTGCGTGAGGTGATGTCCAGTGTGGTCGCGCCCGCCGAACAGCTGTCGACGGCGTCCAGCCAATTGGCGCAGGTGACCGAGACGACCATGCAGGCGATCGATCGGCAGAAACTGGAAACCACCCAGCTGGCCACGGCGATGCATGAGATGAGCGCGACCGCGCAGGACGTCGCCCACCACGCCGAGCATGGGGCTGGGGCCGCCGCCAAAACCAAGGCTGAGGCCATGTCCGGCAAACAAGTGGTCGACGAGGCGGTGACCTCGATCAATGCCTTGGCGGCGGAGATCGCGCGGGCCGCCGAGGTGATTGGCCGACTCGAACAAGAGGGCCAGAAGATCGGCTCGGTGCTCGATGTCATTCAGGGCATCGCCGAACAGACCAATCTGCTGGCGCTCAATGCCGCGATCGAGGCGGCACGCGCCGGTGAACACGGGCGCGGCTTCGCCGTGGTGGCCGATGAGGTGCGCACCCTCGCCAGCCGGACCCGTGATTCGACCAGCGAAATCCACGCGATGATCGAGCGCTTGCAGGCCGGTACGCGCGAGGCCGTGGGCGTGATGCAGCGCAGCAGCGAGCAGGCGGGCCGGTCGGTTGAACGGGCCGAGCGGGCCGGCGGCAGTCTGCACGCGATCGCCGAGTCCATCGTCTCGATCTCCGACATGACCCACCAAGTCGCCAGCGCCTCCGAAGAACAGACCGCGGTGGCCAACGAGATCAGCCGCAGCATCACTGCGATCAGTGACGAAGCGGAGAACACCACGCGCGGGGCGCGCGAGACCAACGCCGCAAGCGATGAGCTCGTGCACCTCTCCGATCGCCTGCACCGGCTGGTGCGGCAGTTCAAGGTCTGATCCGAATGGCCCTGGCTTAACACCGTCATCCCGGCGGCAGCCGGGATCCACTGCTGGCCTCTGCTGCGATTCCCCAGGATGGCATCCACTGCGCCGGCATGACGGAAATTCAAACCTCACGCCTGAACAAGCGCTATTCGGCGCTGATCCCGTTTTTGAAATGACGCAGGTCTCGCCTTTCTGCTCCAAGCGCTTGTCTGTCGGTTGTAATTTTTTGCCTTCCTTATAGACTATACGCACATTTTTTCGTCTTTTTACCGAGGAGCGTCGTCCGTGTCCCACTCGTTGCTGAAATCGATCGTGCTGTTGCCCGTCGTGTGCCTGGCCGTTGCGGGCTGTGGCAAAAAAGAGGAGGCCACCGCCAAGGTCGCGCCGGCGCCGGAGGCGATGGTGGTGAAGATCGGTTCCGTCGCGCCGCTGACCGGCCCGCAATCGCACCTCGGCAAGGATCAGGAAAACGCCATCCGGCTCGCGCTGGAGGAGATCAATGCGGGCGGCGTGACGCTCGGCGGCAAGAAGGTCACCTTCCAACTGGCGAGCGAGGATGACATGGCCGATCCCAAGACCGCCACCGTGGTCGCGCAGAAGCTCGTCGACGAGCAGGTCAAGGGGGTGATCGGGCATCTGAATTCGGGCACCTCGATCCCGGCCTCGAAGATCTATTCCGACGCCGGCATCGCGCAGATCTCGCCCTCGGCCACCGCCGTGGCCTACACCGCGCAGGGCTACAAGACCACCTTCCGCGTGATGACCAACGATGCGCAGCAGGGCAAGGTGCTGGGCGAGTTCGCGGTCAATGTCCTGGGCGCGAAGACCCTGGCCATCATCGATGACCGCACCGCCTACGGCCAGGGCCTGGCCGATGAGGTGGCGAAGGCCGCCACGGCCGCCGGCGCCAGCATCGTGGCGCGCGAGTTCACCACCGACAAGGCCACCGATTTCATGGCGATCCTGACCACGATCAAGGGCAAGAAGCCCGATGTGATCTTCTACGGCGGCATGGACGGCCAGGCCGGTCCGATGGCCAAGCAGCTTAAATCACTGGGGATCACCGCCAAGTTCCTTGGCGGTGATGGCTTCCAGTCCTCCGAGTTCATCAAGCTCGCGGGCGCCGATGCCGAAGGCGTGTATGCCTCCTCGCCGGGCCTGCCCTTGGAGCAGATGCCGGGCGGCAGCGCCTTCAATCAGAAGTTCACCGCCAAGTACGGTCCGATCCAGATCTATGCGCCGTATGGCTACGATGCGACGCGCGTGTTGATCGAGGCGATGAAGCGCGCGGATTCCGCCGAGCCGGCGCAGTATCTGCCGGAATTGGCCAAGACCCATTTCAGCGGCGTGACCGGTCCGATCGCCTTCGATGAAAAAGGCGATATCATGGGCGGCGCCGTCACGGTCTATCAAGTGCAGAACGGGCAGTGGGCCATCGCCAAATAAGCGCCTGATGTAATCAGGACGACCCTGACAGTTGCACAAAAAAATGCGCCTAGACCGAAAAAGCGCGTGACCTTTCAAATTTGTTAGTGCTTAGCAACCCTAATGATTGGCATTCACCCCAAGGGCAATCCAGAACAGCCCCCTCTCCCGCAGTCGGGAGAGGGTCGGGGTGAGGGGGTGAAAGTGAAAGATGCTGTTATTTGACTCCCTCACCCTCTCCCTAGGGGAGAGGGAACGTATGCAATGATTGGGTAAACGCGGGGCATACCCTTGGATATCTTTCTCCAGCAGTTGATCAACGGCCTGGTGCTAGGCAGCGTCTATGCACTGGTCGCGCTCGGCTACACCATGGTCTACGGCATCCTGGAACTGATCAACTTCGCCCACGGCGAGGTGACGATGATGGGCGCGATGGTGGCCTTGGCGGTCATCGGGGCCTTGGTGAGCGGCGGCGTGGCGCTGCCCGCGGCAGTGATCGTCCTGCTCGGGCTGCTGGCGGCGGTGCTGGCGTGCGCGGCGCTGGGGTTTACCATCGAGCGCGTGGCCTATCGGCCCTTGCGCAATGCCCCGCGCCTGGCGCCGCTGATCACCGCCATCGGCGTGTCGATCGTGTTGCAGAACGTGGCGATGATCATCTGGGGCCGCCAATACATTTCCTTCCCCCCGATCCTGGAACTCGAGCGCTACCACCTCGGCGGCGCGACCATCACCAATCTCCAGATCTTCATCGTGCTGCTGTCCGCCGCCTTGATGGTCGCCTTGATGACGCTGATCAACCGCACGCGCATGGGGCGCGCCATGCGCGCGACCGCGCAGAACAAGACCGTCGCCGGCCTGATGGGCGTGAACATCAACACGGTGATCTCGCTCACCTTCATCCTCGGCGCGATCCTGGCGGCGGTCGCTGGTGTCATGGTGTGTGTCTATTACGGGCTGGCGCACTATTACATGGGCTTCATGCTCGGGCTGAAGGCGTTCACCGCCGCGGTGCTGGGCGGCATCGGCAACATCCCCGGCGCGATGCTCGGCGGGCTGCTGCTCGGGGTGATCGAGAGCCTGGGCGCGGGCTACATCGGTCCGCTGACCGGCGGGTTCCTGGGCAGCCACTATCAGGATGTCTTCGCCTTCGCGGTGTTGATCCTGGTGCTCGTGGTGCGGCCGACGGGGCTGCTCGGCGAGCGCACGGCCGATCGGGCATGACCGCCATGCACGCCTACCTCGAACGTCTACGCCACGATCGCCGCGCCGCCTGGGTCGCGTTCATCCTGCTGGGGATCCTGCTGGCGGTGCTGCCGTTTCTCGCCGACGCCGGCCTGGGGCGCACCTGGGTGCGCATCCTGGATTTCGCGCTGCTCTACATCATGCTGGCCCTGGGGCTGAACATCGTGGTCGGTTACGCCGGGCTGCTCGATCTCGGCTATGTCGCCTTTTACGCGGTGGGCGCCTATGTGTTCGCGTTGTTGTCCTCGCCGCATTTCGGTCTGCACCTGCCGTTCTGGCTCGTGCTGCCGCTCGGCGCGCTGGCGGCGGGGATTTTTGGGGTGTTGCTCGGCGCGCCGACGCTGCGGCTGCGCGGCGATTATCTGGCGATCGTCACGCTCGGCTTCGGCGAGATCATCCGCATCTTCATGAACAACCTCAACACGCCGGTGAACATCACCAACGGCCCGCAGGGCATCAACCTGATCGATCCGATCGCGCTCGGCGGATTTTCCTTGAGCAAGACGCACACGCTGTTCGGCATCACGTTTCCCAGCAGCTACGGCTATTACTATTTCTTCCTGCTGCTCACCCTGCTGATCATCTTCATCTCGATCCGCTTGCAGGACTCGCGCATCGGCCGGGCCTGGGTCGCGATCCGCGAGGACGAGGTCGCCGCCGCCGCGATGGGCATCAACACGCGCAATGTGAAACTGCTGGCGTTTGCCATGGGCGCCTCGTTCGGCGGCATCAGCGGCGGCCTGTTCGCGGGATTCCAGGGCTTCATCAGTCCGGAGAGTTTCAATCTGATGGAGTCGATCATGATCCTGTGCATGATCGTGCTCGGCGGCATGGGCAATATCGTCGGCGTGATCCTGGGCGCGGTGCTGCTCACCGTGCTGCCCGAGGCGCTGCGCTATGTGGGGCCGTTGCAACAGCACGTCTTCGGCGCGGTGTATGTCGATCCGGCGGACTTGCGCATGCTGATCTTCGGTCTGGCCATGATCCTGATCATGCTCTACCGCCCGGCGGGGCTGATCCCCTCGCGGCGCCGCCGCCGCGAATTGCAGGCGGAGTCCTACGTCGCCGACCAGGAGCGGGCCTCGGTCTATGACACGCAGCGCTGATAACGCCTTGCTCATCGCCGAACGGGTCTCCAAGCGCTTTGGCGGCATCACCGCGCTCGCCGCGGTGAGCTTTGCCATCCAGCGCGGCGAGATCCATGGCCTGATCGGCCCCAACGGTGCGGGCAAGACCACGCTGTTCAACGTGCTCACCGGGCTGTATGTGCCCGAGCAGGGCCGGGTCACGCTCAACGGCCAGACGCTCTCCGGCCGCAAGCCGCATCAGATCGTCAGCGCCGGGTTCGCGCGCACCTTTCAGAACATCCGCCTGTTCGCCAACATGACGGCGCTGGAAAACGTCATGGTCGGCCGCCATGCGCGCAGCCGCGCCGGGGTGCTCGGCGCGATCCTGCGCGGGGCCGCCACCCGCGCGGAAGAGGCGGCGATCGCGCAGCGCTCGATGGAATTGCTGGCCTATGTCGGCATCGCGAAACACGCCCATCGCATCGCCCGGCAGTTATCGTATGGCGATCAGCGCCGCCTGGAGATCGCGCGCGCCCTGGCGACCGATCCCGTGCTGCTCGCCTTGGATGAGCCCGCCGCCGGGATGAACCCGAGCGAGCGCGTCGGTCTGCTGCAACTCTTGCAGCAGATCCGCGCCGATGGCGTCACCCTGTTGCTGATCGAGCACGATGTGAAGCTGGTGATGGGCGTGTGCGATCGCGTGGCGGTGCTCGACTACGGCCAGAAGATCGCCGAGGGCACGCCGGCCGAGGTGCAGAATGACCCGCGCGTGATCGAGGCGTATCTCGGAGCGCCCGCCTGATGCTGTTGCAGACCAAACAACTCGCCGTTGCCTACGGCGGCATCAAGGCCGTCAAAGGCATCGATCTCGAAGTGCGCCAGGGCGAGCTGGTGTGCTTGATCGGCTGCAACGGTGCGGGCAAGACCACGACACTCAATGCGCTGTGCGGTGTGCTGCCGTCCAGCGGCGAGATCTGGTATCAGGGCGAAAACATCGCGGGGGCGCCGTCGCACGCGCTGGTGCGCAAAGGCATCGCCCTGGTGCCCGAGGGGCGCGGCATCTTCCCGTGCCTGACGGTGGAGGAAAACCTGTTGATGGGTGCCTTCATCCGCACTGACAAGGCGGGCATCCAGCAGGACATGGCGCGCATCTACGCCTTGTTTGCGCGCCTGCACGAACGCCGCGCACAGAAGGCCGGCACCCTCTCCGGCGGCGAGCAGCAGCTGCTCGCGCTCGGCCGCGCCATGATGAGCCGCCCGAAGTTGCTGCTGCTCGATGAGCCGAGCATGGGGCTGGCGCCGCTGATGGTGAAAAAGATCTTCGCGACCATCGCGCAGATCGCTGCCGAGGGTGTCACCATACTGCTCGTCGAGCAGAACGCGCGGCTCGCGCTGGAGGTGAGTCAGCGCGGCTACGTGATGGAAAACGGCGTGATCACGCTCGCCGATGCCGCGGCGAATCTGCTGCATGACCCGCAGGTGCAGAGGGCGTACCTCGGCTACTGAACACGCGCAGATATTAACCGCCTCAACATGGGGCGTGCGTAGGCGCCATCTTTAGATGGCGATGCCCGTCGCGGTGGCGGATCGCACGCTAAAGCGTGCTCCTACACATATGAGCTGTCTTGCTGCTGGTTTATCATCTACCGCATCACACACGCCAGAACGAGGACAACCATGGACTACTTCTCCAAAGAATATCACCGGCCGGGCACCTCGCCGGGCACCTTGTCCGAGCGCGAGTTGGCAGGCGCGCCGCCGCTGACCATCCGCCTGATCGACTACGATGACGCCGGGTTTCAAGAGCAGGAGCTGGCGCACGTCGAGGCGTGCCGCGCGAGCCTCGATCGTCCCGATATCACCTGGATCCATGTGCAGGGCCGGGCCCAGCCCGAGATCATGCGCAGCATCGGCGAGATGTTTGCGCTGCATCCCCTGGCGATGGAGGATGTGCTCAACCAGGGGCAGCGGCCGAAGGTGGAGGAGTACGACGGTCAGCTGTTTCTCATCCTCGCCCTGCCGCAGAGCCAGGTCGACCGGTTCAGCGTCGCGCAGTTGTCGATCTTTGTCGGCGAGAATTACCTGATCACCTTTTGCGGCAGCGAAGAGGATCCCTTCGAACCTCTGCGCCAGCGCCTGCGCAAGCACTCCGGCCGCCTGCGCACGCGCAAGGTCGACTATCTGCTCTACGCCGTGCTCGATCTGGCCATCGACCACGGGTTTCCGGTGCTCGAAGAGCTCGGCGGCATCATCGAGGAGCTGGAAGATGAGTTGCTCGCAAGGCCGCGCCAGGCCACGCTCGCCCAGCTCCACGAGTTGCGCCGCGAATTGCTGCTGCTGCGCCGGATGCTGTGGCCGCAGCGCGAGGTGTTGAGTTTTTTGATGCGCGGCGATCAGCCGCTGATCGAGGAGGGCACCCGCTTCTATTTGCGCGACTGTTACGATCACACCGTGCAGATCATGGACCTGCTGGAAAACTACCGCGAAATGGCCGCCAGCATGCTGGACGTGTATCTCTCATCGGTGAGCAATCATCTGAATGACACGATGCGCGTGCTGACGCTGATCGCGACCATCTTCATCCCCATCACCTTCGTCGCCGGCGTCTACGGGATGAATTTCGAGCACATGCCGGAGCTCAGTTGGCAGTACGGCTATTGGCTGGTCTGGGGCGTGATGCTCGCCATGGCGATCGGCATGGTGGTGTATTTCAAGAAGAAGGGCTGGTTGTGAAAATACCCCCGTGGCGGGGGGTGGGGTATCCCGGCCGGCACTGATCGTGCCGGCCGGAAGTTCGCCGTTTGGGCGGTCTGTCCCAGGCAAGGATGCGGGATTAGCGTCTCTTCTTGGTCGCGGCAGCCAGCTTGGCCTTGAGGTCTTCAAGTTCAGCGCCGGCCTGAGTCAGTGATTGTGAATAGTTTTCGGCCTGCGTCTTGGCCTCGTCGCGCTCGATCATGAGGCGGCTCAGTTCATTGCGCACTTGCGTCAGTTCACTTTCCGTCTTCGCGAGGTTGCCCTTCACCGTGGTCAACTCCGATTCCAGGGAGGCGACCTGGGTCTTCAGTGCTTCACGCTCTTTGGCGTCGCATCCTGCCAACGATACCAAAACCAAGGTGGCGATCGCCGCGCTTGTCACCATCTTTTTCATATCTGCTCCTCAAAGAGAACGTAATTGGATATAACTCGTATACATCGCCGGATTCGCGGGTGCGGATTCCGGGGGCAAATCATAACATGGGGGAAAAGTGCCAAAAATCC
>CAZKZP010000057.1:16978-18474 GCA_964557295.1 uncultured Chromatiales bacterium
CCGGCCGATTTTTCGTCGAACCCCTCGTCTGTCACGGTTGTTTAACATTTCTTCCGTAGAGTCGGTGGCGGTTATTGACGCTCAAACAAGCAACAGGGAGTTGCATAAAGGACGGCATGACGCAAGCCGGTTCATGGATGAGCAGTTCGGGGCTGGCGCCGCCAGCCCTGTTTTTTGGCGCGCCACAGCGCCGGCAGGTATCACGAAAAATTCAAACTCTTGCAACACCAGCGTCATCTTCGCGCCCTAAATTGATCAGCGTTCACTCCGGAAACAGGAGCAACGCGCATGATGTTTTATATCCAGGAATGGTCCAACCGGACCGCGGCCATCATGACCATCATTGGTCAGACGGTGTGCACGTTTCCATCTACCGATGACGCGCTGAAGATTTGCCGCCTCTGGCTGTTCGATGGCGAGGATGTTCATCGCGTGGAAATCCTCATCAAACGACCCGGCCAGGGTGAAGGAGCAGCGCCATGAGAACACAACCCATGTTTCAAGACCGTTCCGTCGACACCCGTCTGTTCGCCCGCAAGGCGATCGATGCGGATGTCATGCTCTATAACAGCGGCATACCTGTGATGACTTGTAAGTGCCGGGATATCGCGCTGGAAGGCGCGTTCATCGCCAGCGGTCCGGTGGACTATCCCTGCAATACCTTGCTGGAGATCGAGTTCGTCACGGTGAGGTACGGCTTCCCGGCTCGCCTCAAGGCCATCGTCGTACACCGGACGTATCAGGGCGTGGGCTTGATGTTCACCAACCTGGGGGTGCCGGAATTGCTCGCCATTACCGCGCTGTTGCAGCCGAGGGAGGACGCTCATCCCGGCCGGAACAGCGTCTGCGGCGACCTGCTCCGCGATGCCCAGGGGCCGGTCAGCGCGTGACCTAAATAGCCTGGCGATCAATCGAGACGTGCGCGGTATCACGAGAAGGGCCGGCGTGCGGGCCCTTCGCCATCATCGTGGCTCGAAAATCATGGCGGCGAGCCATCGTCCCTACGTGCGGCATGCCCGCACCCCTTCCAGCAGCGTCGGGTAGCGCAGCTTTATTTTCAGTTGCTCCAGCATGCGCTGATTACGGATGCGGCGCGATTCTACCAGATACGACAACAGTTCCGGGCTGAATCGCGCGCGCGCCTCCTCCCAGCCGATCTCGCGCGGGGCGGGCAGGCCGAAGACGTGCGCGACGGTCTGGTAGTAGTCGCTCATGGTGCTCTCTTCGCCGTCGCAGACATTGAAGATGCCGGTGCCTTCCTCGCGCAGCATGGCGGCCACGCACACCTGGGCCAGGTCATCGGCGTGGATGCGGTTGCTGAAGGGCGCCTCGCGGTTGCGCAGCACCGGCTGGCCTCTTTCCAACGCGGCAAGCGGCAGGCGGCCCGGTCCGTAGATGCCGGCCACGCGCAGGATCGCCAGCGGCACCCGATGTTCATCCGCCCATGCTTGTATCCTTTGCTCGGCATCGACCCGGCGCCAGGCGCGATCGGCCTG
>CAZKZP010000058.1:0-17065 GCA_964557295.1 uncultured Chromatiales bacterium
GTGTTAATCCCCCCCCTCACCCTAGCCCTCTACCCTAAAGGGCATAAATCCCGGAGGGGGAGGGAACAGTACACCAGATCTATTTTGTCGCCGGGTTAATATAAAATCGCGGAGGGATGTGGCTGTGGACATCCTTGTCGCACATCTGCGGGTTGATCGCGAACCTTTGATTGGCGGACTACTGCTGGGCCACGGCGACACGCACCTGATGCCGGCCGCTGCCATTGATTTCCTTCCAGGTGGCGTAGAGCTTGGAGTTGAAACTGAGGAGCTGGGGATCGAAGGTCTGATGATGATGATCGTGATTGATCCCATCGCTTCCGCCGCCATCGACGAATTGCCACTGCGGTTTGGCATCATTGCCGTTGTATTGCCTCACGCGCACCTGAGTCACATCGAGGCTGTTGGCCTCGTACCAGGTGGCGAAGAGCGTATTCTCGTGCACGGCCAGCTGCGGGGTGTAGGCGGCCTTGGTGGGGTCAAAGTTGATACCCGTCTCGCCGCCGCCATCAACATATCGCCATTCGGGATGGTTCAGATCGCCGTTGAACGTGACGACGCGCATCTGATTGCCGCCGGCCCCCGGCTCCTGCCAGGTGAGATACAGCCTGGAGTCGTAGGATGCCAGATGCGGGAAGGCCGCGTATGACCCGGGGGTCTTGTTCAAGCCGAGCCGGGTTTTGCCGTCGATGATGCGCCACAGCGGCTGTGCGTCGTTGCCGTTGTAGGCGGAGACGTGGATGTGCGAGCCTTGCGTCGCTTTTTGATTCCAGGTCGCGTAAAGCGTATTACCCGCGACGGCCAGGTGCGGTTGGAAGCCCGCCTGGGTGGGATCGCTGTTCAAGCCGATCATCGGATTGGTGTTGACCAGTTTCCACGCGGGCTTGGCGTCGTCACCGTTGTAGACGGCAACGCGGATGTGTTTGATGTCGGGATTGAACTCCTCCCAGATGATGTAGAGCTTGGAATTGAATTCCCGCATCTGCGCGTAGCCCGCGCCGAGTTTCGGGTTGAGGTTGATGCCGTTGATGGTGTCGCCATCGACGAATCTCCAGGCGGGATGCTCGTCATCGCCGTTGTAGACGGCCACGCGCACCTGATACGCGGTGCCGTTTTCCTCCTGCCAGCTCATGTAGAGCTTGGAATTGAACACGGCGAATTGCGGATCGAAGGCATCCTGCGCCGGATCGTGGTTAACGCCCAGGCCCGCGCCGCGATCGACGAACTTCCACTGCGGATTGGCCTCATCGCCATTGAACACGGCCACGTGCAACTGCATCGCGTGCTCGCCCATCTCGCGCCAGGTGATATAGAGCTTCGAGTTGAACGCCATCAATTGCGGGAAATAGGTGTCGCGCTCCGGATTGGAGTTCAGCCCGTGCTCGCCGCCGCCGTCGATCAGCTTCCACGCCGTGATCGGCCGCGCCTTTACCTCGGGCGGCTGCGGTGAACAGGCGCTGAGCGCGGCCGCCATGGCGAGCAGTAAAAGGAGGTAGCGCAAGCGAGGTGTGTGGGCTGTATTCATTGTGACTCTCCGCCGGTGATGAGTGATCGAGTGTGGGCTGATGCACCGCCATAATCATGTATAGTAGCGTTAATATTGCGCGCGCCAAAGCGTGGCGATGAAGGTGCGGGAGTGGAAGTGAAGACAAGACATGTTGGAATGATCGCGGTGTTGTGGTTCGCTTTGGCGGCGTGTGACGAAGTCAAAAAGACCGTGCCTGCGCCGGTCGCGGTGAAGAGCGAAGAGGCGCCGCGGATTGACACGGCCGCACCGGCCGCGCTGCTTTTCGGTCCCGATGTGCCGCTGGCGATCACAGTTCGGGCGCCGATCCGGTTCGATGTGCAGACCCAGAAACACATCATTGTCGACCCTGAGCCCGAGCATGGGCAGTTACCCAGCGTCGAGATCGGCGCTAAACGCTTTCCGATATTGTTGCGCGCGCGCGGCAACTATAGTCTGCTCCACTGCGCCATGCCCAAGCTGGCGCTGATCCTCGGCGAGGGCGGGGCGCCGGGCACACCGCTGGAGGGTGTCTTCGCGATCCTGATCAATACCCATTGCGACGGGGATGCGCAATCGCTCAGCGCCGGATATGGCCGCGAGGAAAACACCTATCGCGAGGCCTTTGTGTACAAGGTGGCCGGCATGGTGCGCGGTGAGCTGACGCACAAGACGCGCAAGGCGCGAATCGATTATCAAAGCACGGCTCGGGATGCGAATTTCAAGGCCATGGCGCATAAAAAGGCCTATTTCATCGAAAGCGATGAAATGCTCAGTGAGCGCCTGCGCATGGTGCGCATTCAAGGGCCGCAGATCGCGCGCGAATACAACAAGCGGGAATGGAAGCAGCGTTTCAACAAGTCTGCGGTGATGAAGACGTTTTTGTTCGAGGCCATGATCCTGAATAAGGACTGGCGCGCGAAGGCGCTGCACAATGTGATCGCGCTGGTGCCCGATAGCCCGCGCGATGATGAGGAGACCGCCGGCGAGGTGTTTCTCGCGCCGTATGACTTCGACCAATCCTCAATCGTCATGGGCGGCGAAGGATTGTGGAGCAACACGCTGGAGGGGATGCGTGAGATCCTCGCGACGGGCATCGAAGAGGGCTTTTACACCCAGGCCGAACTGGCGCAGGAATACCGTGCCTGGTATTGCACGCTGCGCGATCCCATCTACGCGGCGCTGGAGCGCGAGCGTGCGCTGGGAGACGAGGGCATCGACCCGGAGTTCTACGGGCGCTTCAAGGCCAATCTCGATGTCTTCTTCGGCGCATTGGGCCGGGATTATTTCCCGTCACCCGAGGCGATGGGTTGCGCCGTGCCGGGATGACGGTGCGTGAATGCCTTGCGATTCACATCAACGGTTTTTCCAGCAACAGATACGAAAACGATCCCAATTCCGACGGCGCACGGTTGGTGATCAGGCACACATTCGTTGCCGCGACGCAGTACTGATACGTCAGCCGGTTGGTGGCGGCGATTTGCCTGGCCATTGGCGTCGGCCAAGGCGAAATATAGGCCACGCTGTCGACGGGAATGGTGGGCGGGCTGGTCTCGCTATAGATCAGATCCCGGCCCGCCACCGGTCCCACGGACAATCCCGCAAACGTATGGTCTGCCGCGACAACCCCCAGCGCCTTGTTGCCGGAATTGAGGGTTTGCACGAAACTCCAGATTCTCTCGCGTCCTTCAACCGATGGTTGCAGCTGATAGCTTCCCCAGCGCGCGCCGTAGGTGGGACCGAATTCAAGCTGCTTCGAACCCACATCCCCTGCGATCAGGCCCGAGCAGGCAAGCACTGCTTGAAGAATAAAGGCCTCCCGGATTGCGGCTGGCGAGATGGCGGCGCCGTAGCGCCAGAGATAGGCGAGCAAAGGCCAGCCCAGAGCGATCACGACCGGATAGCTATAGTACGCATACAAATAACCCGTGTTGCCGTTCGCCGCCGTGAGATTGAAGAGAAACCAGGGGATGACGGCGGCAAATCCGGCCGCCAAGTAAGGATCGCGCCGGTACCACGCCCAGCTCAGGGTGATCAGAAAGCCAAGCCAGAGATACTCATGCTCGTTGAATATCATCACGAGCCGCTGCGTAATCAACGACCATGAAAGATGGTCATACGGAGGATAGCCGGTATAGATAGTTGCCAACAGACCCTCATGCACGTTGTAGATCTCGCGCACGTGTGCGGTCGCCCAAAATGCCGCCATGCTGTAGCCGAGGGCGATCGCAATGTAGACGGCCTCTATTTTGATCTTTTTAAAGGAGCGCTCCCGGAGGTACGTGATGGCCGCCAGCAGGCCTAATACGGCCGTGAAATGCAGCCCCGCATCTTCCCTGAGTGAAAGGGTGAATGCCAAAAAGAGCGCACTCAGCCAGAGCTGGCCCATGCGCAAATGAAACAGCGTAAGAAAGATGCCCAGCGGGATCGCGTATTCAAAATGCGGCATCCATATGCCCATCATCACGCTGCCGTTGAATGAAAAGGCGATGGAAATCCCCGCCAGCAATGCGGCTTGCCAAAATTTCTCAAGGGAGATGAAACGCGAGAAGGCGTAAAACATGGCCAGGCCGAGCGATGCGTACAGCGCGCCCATAAAGCCCGCGAAGAACTCCACCAGATGCGTTGGAAAGAAGTGGGACAGCTGGCCGACGAGGACCAGGAAGGGTGTGAAATGGACGCCCAAATAAGAAAAGTTTCCCCTGGGGCTTGGGTTCATAAATTCCCAGCTGTTGTGCCATATCAAGTTGGCAAACAGTCCGGCATCCGAGTAAGGGGCGCCAAAGTGGTAAAAGGCGTTTAGGATGTAGTTATAGTGCAGCTGGAACGGGATAAAAAATACCAGGGCAGCCCACATGAGGGTGCGCGCAGTGCTCGGGGTCTGTGCTGCTTCAGTCTGGATGGCGGCAGGGTAAAACATATTTTCCTCTTATCTCCATGAGCGTTGTATACGCCGATTGCTTGCGCGGTAGGCATGTGACGAGTTCGACAGCGAAGCAATCTGCACGCATGCAACAGCTGGCCGATTCTGTGCGGCTCGGGATTGTCGGTGGTATTGACCAGGGGCATGATGCCCCGCGCCATGTAAAACCCTAGCGCGAATTTCCACTGCATCAGCCGATGCGCGCGGCGGCTGAAAGTGGCTCATGTGGATACGTTAAGGGAAGGCATGCTTGCGCGCAACGAAATCAGGGGGGCGTCTTGCATATAAGGCAAGGCTGAAGTAGCCAAAACACTGGTTACATTTTGATGATGACCCTGGGAATTCCATCCAGAAATCATCCGCAGCGCCGGGTGGGTTACGGCGAAAATCGCCTAATCCAACCCGACCTCAGATCGTTATTAACCTAGCGACAAAATAGATCTGAGGTAATCAGCATTATTTAATGCCGTCATCCCGGCGCATGCCGGAATGACGGACATTTTGATTCAGGCATATTTAAGCGCCAGGTTAATAGGTTCCGGTGGCGGCACCAAGCCGTTTCATTATCATGGCGTCATTGCCAAGTTTCAGCATGATGAGATCTGGACTTTCGATTTCGAACGTTCCCTGCACGACGATGTGTTTCGCTTCCCCTTCCTTGGCGAATTTGTTCTCCAGCATCATCGAGTAGTTGCGATTGGCGAGATAGACGATGCGGCCGTTGATGGTAAGCTGCTGCTGTTTGGTGACGACATCGGGACCCTTGAATTCCCAGAGCACGCGGTTTTCGGGGACCGGGTTGTTGGTGTGCGGGTCGAGCGGATGGCCGACCCAGCTCCCTTGCATGAATTGCGTGATGCCCGCGTCGGTATTGAGTTCGGGGTGTTTCAGATGCCAGGTATACGTATTGGGTTTGAGCGCCGCTTCGATGGCCTCGGCGCCTTGTTGTGACTGGCGGGTGAATACGATGGATTCCTCGCCCGCGGTCAGCGTCATGCGGTTGATATCCTCGATCTTGATCTCGCCGCGGGATCGGTAGTGCTTGGCCTCGGCGCTCGCCGCCTGCCGGTTCTCCAGGCTGAAATCGATCGCCCGGTCATCGAGAAAGTGGATCTCGCCGGTGATGGAAAGGCCCTGCGCCGTGGTGGCGGTGAGCGCGGTTTGCTGGATGTCCCAGAGCACTTCGAGTTGTGAGGAGGGCTGCTGGGTGTGGGGATCGATGGGACGGCCGACCCACTTGCCCTGCAGGTAGTTGCTCAGGCCGGCGCGGGTGTTGATCTTGGAATGGGCAGAAACCCAGTCAACGGGTGGCGCCGATTGCGCCTGGGGCGCGGCTGATGTCTGTGGTGGTGCGGGGTCCTGGCCGCAGGCGGCAAGCGTCAACAGGCAGAGACTCAGGAAGGTATAGCGTGTGGCATGCTTCATGATTGGATTTCCGTTGGGCTATTTCGCGGGGGGTGCCACTGAGGTCTTGGCGGCCCCGGCCGCAGGGGCGGTATCGAGTTTGTCGACTTCCGCGCCGGCGGTGGCCTTGTAGTCTGGATTGTCGACGTTGAGCTCGTATTTGGGCGCCTTGAAGGGTTTGTTCACCGGATCTGCGTCTTTGCCGAGGCGGAAGCCGATCCACTGGCGCTTGTAGAACGGATGGTTGCCGCTGCGCTGCGTCACGCGCAGCAGGCGCGGAATGTAGTCCCAGGCGGCGCCTTTGTAGGCGCGGAAGTCCTCGCCGAAGTCCTGGTATTTTCCAGTGTCCGGCCCGATGGGATCGACCTGCTCCTCGGGGGTGAAGACGCCGTATTTGTCGTATACCCACTCCCACAGGTTCCCGCTCATGTCGTAGAGGCCGAGGGCGTTGGGTTTTTTCGTGCCTACCGGGTGACTGGTCTGGTCGGCGTTGTGCAGATACCAGGCGTAGTCGCCGACCTCCTCTTCCTTGTTGGTGCCGGCCCAGCGGATTTTCTTGCCGCGTTCGCGGGCGGCGAACTCCCATTCGGCCTCGGTCGGCAGGCGATAGCCTGCGTCCTTGTTGAGTTCGTTGAGCTTGCGGACGAATTCACGGATCTCGGTCCAGGAGACGCGATCGACCGGATGGTCGGGGCCGATGAACATCGAGGGATTGTAGCCCATGACCTTTTCCCACTGTGCCTGAGTGACCTCGGTCGCGCCGATGTAGAAGTCGGAAACGGTGACCTTGTGCACCGGCAGCTCGCCGACGAACTGTATGCCGGTATTCGGTTCGATGTGGATCTTGGCCGCGGATGATGCCGTGTCATCCTGCGGGGAGTCGGCTTGGTCGGAACAGCCGGAGAGCGTCATGAGCAGCAAGCCCCCGAGCAACAGGCAACCCGCTCTGCTCAGTCGGCTTGCGTGGGAAGTGTGGAAGATGTGATTCACAGCAGGTCATTCCTTATATAAAGAACATCAAGGTTGTCGGCAGATGAGTTGTAAAGCGACGATGCAAACAGGCGGCTCGATTGATGATGCGATGCGAACCCCGCGCGCGAAGTGTTCATAGGTTGTTAGCCCCCCAACAGATACTAACCCTAACCATGACAAAGCCTCATTCAGAGCCCCGCGGAGCGTCCGGATCAAGGCGCGGCTCGCAGGCAATAGCCCAGCCCTTGGCAAGAGCCGCAACACAGAGCCGGACGCTCCGCGGGGCTCCCGGAGGGCTTGCCTGCGCGCGTCTGCGGACAGCGTTGCCGCCACTTGCTGTAGGAGTGCTACAGCGGCGTGCCGGCGCCTTGCCATGAACGCGCGCAGACAAGCTGAATGTGGCTTTGTCATGGTTAGGGTTAGTAATTAGTTTAACCACGATTAGAAAGATTTGTTAAGTGGAATATCCCGCGCTCATTTCCGCTTTCGGAACTTGGACTGGATCTGGTTGCTGACATGGATCAGCAGGGTGTCGATCCGGCCGAAGAAGCGCTCCAGCAGCCGGTCGCGCCACGGGCGCGCGCCCCAGGCGGCCAGTGTGATCTCCTGGCACTGGTCGAAATCCGCCGCGAATACGGTCTGTACCCGCAGCGCGAAGGCCTCGTCCTCGATCTCCTGATTGGCTTCGAGGTTCCAGCGCAGGTTCCAATGATCGAAATTGCTCGAACCGATCGAGATCCAGTGGTCGCACAGCACGGTTTTGACGTGGATGAAGCGCGGCTGATATTCGAAGATGCGCACCCCGGCCTTGAGCAGGCGGTAGTAATTCCGGCGGCTGGCGTGGCGCACGCCGGGGTGATCCGTGATCGGCCCGGGCAGCAGCAGGCGCACATCGATCTCGTTGAGCGCCGCCTTCTTCAGCGCGCGCATGATGCGCCAGGAGGGGATGAAATAGGCCGAGGCGATCCAGATGTGATGTTCCGCGTTGTTGATGCGCTTGAGCATCGAGTGGCCGATCTCGTTCTGGGTGAGGCCGCTGCTGATGGTCAACCGCGAGTAGCCGTTTTCGGCAGGAGGGGCATGGACCAGATCCGCTGGGACGACATTGACGGCCGTGCCGGTGAGGCGCGCCCAGACCTCATTGAACAGACTGATGTGGTCCTGCACGACCGGGCCGCGGGTCATGAGCATGGTTTCGCGCCAAGCCTGAGACGCGGTGGTGGCGGAGAAGAATTCATCGCTCAGTCCTGCCCCGCCGGTGAAGGCGGTCGCCCCGTCGATGATGATCAGCTTGCGGTGATCGCGGTGCAGATCGGGGCCGGTTTGTTTCCAGAGCGCCAGATAGGCGGCGCGCAGCCAGCTGTGGGTGGAGAGTGGATTGTAAAAGCGGAGCTGCACGTTGGGATGGCGCAGGCGCGCGCGGTCATGTTCGTGCATCTCCATGGCGCCGAAGTCATCGAACACCGCGGACACGCGCACGCCGCGCTCGGCCGCCGCCAGCAGGGCGTCGATGAAGCGCGTGAGCACGGCGCCGGAACGCACCAGATAGATCTCCAGCAGGATGCTCGACCGGGCCTCGGCGATGGCGGCGAGCATGCGCGGATAGAAGCTCGCACCGTCGATCAGGAGCTCGAAGCGGTTGCCGGCGCGCCAGGGGAAGCGGTATTTGAGGGCCATCGTTTAAGTGAATGCTAAGGCAAGGTTTTTTAATATGCAGCCCAAGTGTGACAGCTTTCGCAATTTGCGCAACCGGGGGGAACGCTCCAGCGCCACGGCGGCGTTTAAGTTCGGTGGCAAAGGTGTCGACACACTGCTATCGCGCAAGTTGTGGGTGCATGGAAATAGTCTAAGCCGAAAGAAGAGATTGTGCAGTTCAACCGAGATAACGTTTATAGATTGATCCTGCTGGGCCTGGTGCTGATCCCGGCGGGATTGCTCAGCTACAAGCTGCTGGTGCTCAAATTCCCCGTCTCCGGGCTGCTGCCCGCGGTGAGTTATCAGGTCGAGATGATCATGGAGATGCATGGTCATGGCGACGATATCTCGGTGCGCACCTTCCTGCCCCGGACCGACAACCGGCAGGTGATCAGCGACGAGGTCAACACCTCGACGCAGTTCAATTACACGGTCACCCAGGATCAGCACAACCGGGTGATCACCTGGGCCGCCGACAAGGTCCAGGGCAAGGCCTCGATCCGCTACACCTTTCTCGCCCAGCCCAAGCACGTGCAGTATGCGATCCCGGAGAAACTCCCGGTGCCGGCGCAGTATCCCGAAGCGCTGCGGCCGTATCTGCAAGAGGAGACCGGCATCCAGGTCAACGATCCGCTGATCGGTGAGCTGCTGCAACAGCTTGTCCCCAACGCGGATGCCTCGATCCAGGAGCGGCTGTTCGCCATCCATGATCACTTGCAGAACAAATTGGCCAATAAATCCTTCGCCGGTTTCACCGACGCGCTGACCGCGCTCAAGCTCGGCGAGGGCAGTTGCAACGGCAAGGGCCGCTTGTTCGTGGCGCTGGCGCGCAAGGCCAACATCCCGGCGCGGCTGGTCGGGGGGCTGATCCTGGAGGCGGGCAGCAAGAAGATCTCGCACCAGTGGGTCGAGGCCTACGTCAACGGCCATTGGGTGCCGTTTGACACCATCAATAATTACAAAGCCGAGCTGCCGGCCAATTTCCTCGCGCTGTATTACGGCGATGAGGTGCTGTTCAAGCACTCGGCCAACGTCAACTTCAAATACTACTTCAAGATGCTCAAGCGCATGGTGCCGAAGAGCGAGGCGCAGGAGGTGCTCGATGCCTCGGTGCTGAGCAGCCTCAATATCTATTCGATCTTCGAACAGATCGGGATTTCGCAAAACCTGTTGAAGATCCTGTTGATGATCCCGATTGGCGCGCTGGTGACGGTGATCTTCCGCAACGTCATCGGCATCGAGACCTTCGGCACCTTCCTGCCCGCGCTGATCGCCGCCGCCGCGCGCGAGACCGGGCTGCTCTGGGGCCTGATCGGCTTCGTGCTGATCATCATGACCGCCGCCGTGCTGCGCAAGGTGCTCGATTGGCTGCACCTGCTACATTCACCGAAGATGGCGATCATGCTGACGATCATCGTGGTGATGATCGTGCTGATGTCGCTATTGAGCGTGCGCCTGGGCCTGCTGGAGCTGGCGCACATCTCGCTGTTTCCGATCGCGATCCTGGCGATCACCGCCGAGCGCTTCGCCATCATCGAGGCCGAGCAGGGACTGCGCAAATCGCTCAAGATCACCCTGGCCACGGCGCTGGTGATCTCGGCCTGTTACGTGGCGATGGGCTCGCTGTTCCTGCAATCGATGATCCTGGCGTTCCCCGAGGTGCTGCTGATCATCATCGCGCTCAACCTCTGGCTCGGCAAATGGATCGGCATGCGGGTGATGGAATTCGTGCGCTTCCGCGCGCTGATGCTGAAGGACGCGCGATGAAACGGCTGCTGCGCAAACTGCGTGAACTCAACCTCATGCTGAAGAATTCCCGGCAGGTGCTCAGCATGAACAAGCGCAACCTGCACTACATCTATCCCAGCAACCGGCGCCGCGACTTTCCCGTGGCCGACAACAAGCTGCTGACCAAGACGCTGCTCGAACCGCTCGGCGTGCCGGTGCCGCGCACCTACGCGGTCTTCCGCTACTTCTACGAGCTGGACAACCTGCGCGAGACCCTGTCCGCGCACGAACAATTCGTCATCAAACCGGCCGGCGGCAGCGGTGGCGGCGGCATCCTGGTGATCACGCAGCGCGAGGGCGAGGTCTGGAAGAGCATCAGCGGCAAGGTCTACACGCTCTATGATCTGCGCCGGCACATCACCGACATCATCTTCGGCGTGTATTCGTTCGATTTCGGCGACTGCGCGGTGATCGAATCCATGGTGATCCAGCACGAGGAGATGAATCGCTTGAGCCCGTTCGGCCTGGCCGATGTGCGCGTGATCCTCTACCAGGACCGGCCGGTGATGACCATGACGCGCCTGCCGACGCGCAAATCCGAGGGCCGGGCCAACATCCATCAAGGCGCGGTCGGCGCCGGCATCGACCTCGCCCGCGGCGCGATCACCCACGCCGTGCACGACGGGGCCCCGGCGCAGCACCATCCCGACACCGGCCTGTGCCTGATCGGCGCGCGCATCCCGTTCTGGGACGAGGTCATCGCGATGTCGACCAAGATCGCGCAGGCGGTGCCCTTGAAATATCTCGGCGTCGACATCTCGATCGCGCGCGCAGGCCCGATGCTGCTCGAGATCAACGTGCGGCCGGGCTTGCAGATCCAGGTGGCGAACATGCAGGGCCTCGCGGCGCTGCTCGAACAGGCCGATCGCGAGCGGGCGGGATGCGCATGAGACAGATGTTGAAGGAAAGCTTCATCCCCGTGATCATCGTCTTCGCGGGACTGTTTCTGCTGATCCTCGGCGCCAAGATTCTCGCGACGATCGAGGCGGAAAAGGTCACGTTGATCGAGATCCCGGCGATCGAAGTGGCGGCCGCCGATGCCGCGCCGGGCGAGGAGGTCTCCGAGAATTTCACCGCCTTCGAGGTGGCCACCTCGCAGTCGCCCGCCTATGTCGCGGCGGAGAAGATGATCGCCGAGGGCAAATACGCCCAGGCCGAAAAACACTATCAGCTGATCCTCGCCAACACCAAATCCTCGGAGACACTGAACAATCTCGGCGTGCTGTACTTCATCCAGGGCAAGCTGGAGCTGGCGCTGGATTTTCTGAATCAGGCCGTCGCCGCCACGCCGGTGTTCGCCGACGCCCATTTCAATCGCGCCGTGGTGCTCGCCGCGCTCAACCGCCACGAGCAGGCGATCGCCGACTATCAGACCATGCTCAAGATCAACCCTCACCACTACGAGGCGCTCTACAACCTCGGCGTGGCCTACATCAAGCTCGATCGCTTCAAGGAAGCGGCCGATGCCTTCACCAAGGCCAGCGACGGGGCCGGCGGCGCGCGCAAGGCCAAGGCGCTCTACAACCTGGGCTTTGCCTACCGCAAGCTGGGTGACATCTACCGGCCGCAAGCGGTGCGCGCCTTCAATGACGCGATCCGTTTCGACCCCGGCTATGTCAAACCGCGTTACCAGTTGGCGACCCTGCAGCCCGCCACCCCGGAAGGCCGCCAGGAGGCGGTCGCGCAACTGGAGAAGATCATCGCGCTCTCGCCCTCCTACCCACCGGCCCATTTCAGCCTGGGACTGATCTACAGCGAGCAGCGCCAAAACAAAGAGGCGATCAAATCCTATCAGCAGGCCATCGCGCTGAATCCGGAATACACCAAGGCCCGCTACAACCTCGGCGTGCTGTATCTGAGCGCGGACAAATGGCAGAAAGCGCGCGAGCAGTTCGAGCATATCCTGCTGCGCCACCCCAATGACGCGCGTAGTCATTTCAATCGCGCGCGCGCCGCCTATGGTCTGAAGGAATACGAGCAGGCGCGCACGAGTTATGCCAAGGCCCTGGCGCTGACGCAGGGCAAGTATCCCGAGGCCCATTTCAATCTTGGGCTGACGCTGGCGGCGCTCAACAAGCAGGACGAGGCGATCGAGAGCTACAAGAAGGCGATCGAGCTGGAGAAGAAATTCCCCGAGGCCTGGTACAACATCGGCCTGATCCAGTTGAAACGCGATCAGTTGCCAGAGGCCTCGACGGCGCTGCTTACGGCCATCGAGCTGCGCCCGGCCTATCCCGAGGCCTGGTTCAATCTCGGGGTCGCCGCCACCAAGATGAAACGCGAGGACGACGCCATCAAGTATTACCTCCAGGCCATCGATCATCGCAAGGATTATCCCGAAGCCAAATTGAATCTCGCGGTGCGTTTCGCCGACAAGGGCGAGTATGCGCTGGCCATCGGCTATTACCGCGAGGTGCTGGCGCAGGACGACACCTACGCCAACGCCTGGACCAACCTCGGGATCGCGCACCTCGCCTTGCAGGAGCTCGATAAGGCCGAGGAGGCGTTTCGTAAGGTGACCGAACTGGAGCCGGGTAACGTCAAGGCCCATCGCCTGCTCGCCGAGGTCTTGGCCAACCAAAAACGCTATGACGAGGCCATTGGGTTGCTGCGGCAGGTGCTGGACATGGAGCCCGACAGCGTCCGCGACCGCATCGAATTGGCCGAGCTGTTGCACGCGAGCGGCCGATCGCAGGAGGCGATTGCCGAGCTGGTCAAGGCGCGAAAGCTTTATCCGGATGACAAACGGCTGATCAAAAAACTCAGCCAGATACAAATGAGCCAACGTTGACAAGGGGATCGAAACGATGAAACAAACCGTGATGGCGCAACCTGCGCGCAAGCTGCTGCCACTGTGTGTGGCGGGGATGATGGCGGCGCTGCCGCTGGTGGGGATGGCGGCGGACAAGGATCTGCGCTGGTCGGCTGCGGTGGGCTTGGGGTATGACTCCAATCCGTATCGCGCGCCGAGCGATTCATATGTCAATTATGCGCTCGTCTCGCAGCCGACGATCAATCCAGACAAGAAATCCGGCTTCTATCTGGATGCCGATGCCGGTGTCGATTATCGGCTGGCGCGCAGCGGCTCGGCCAGCTGGTGGCTGGGCTACGATCTCAATCTCATCCGCTATCTCGATTCCGCGCTGGAAAACGCCAACGAATACAAACATGTGTTCTCGCTCGACTGGGAGAATGTCTTCGCGCAAAAAGGCGCGCGGGAGCATATGCTCGCCGTCGGTGCTTACGTCGGCGTGGTGAAGGATCTGTATTTCGATCGGGATACCGGCGGAGTGAAGACATCCGGCGGCCAGGATATCTCCGATCGCTATACCTATCAAAGCCTCGGCATTCAGGCCAATTACACGAACCACATCGCAGCGCTGCAATATGATCTCTCCGGGCGCTACGAGACGCGCAACTATGAAGATCCCGATCCGGGCAATATCACTGAATATGACCACACCCGCTTCGAGCTGGGCGGCGAGGTGAGTTATCCGCTGGCGCAGAAGACCAAGATCTCCGTCGGCTATACCTATAAGAGTCAGGACTACGACGAGCGGCAGGCGCACGAACTCGACGGCAGCATCCTGCTGACTTCCGCGACGGTCAACTACGTGTATTCGATATTCGATGTGTCGCTGCGCCAGAGCCTCACGCCAAACTGGGTGATGTACTTCGATGCTTCATACACCACGCGCACGGATGAATACCTGGGCTACAACGACTACAGCAAGAACGAGTTCAAGGTGCGCGCCCTGTTCAGCCCCAGCGACGCGCTGGACATGAAGTTCTCCGCCGCCGTCTGGCAGCGTGATTATGACAACGCCTTCGCCTTCGATAACTCCACCCAGCCGCAAAAGGAATACGATGGCCTCGACCTCGGCCTCAAGGCCACGCTCAAGCGCAACGACACCAGCCGTTGGTGGTCGACGCTCGACTACACCAGCGAAGACTCCAGCGACGATCGGTATGCCTATGATCGCGTGCAACTGCTGGTGGGTATGGAGTGGGAGTTCAAGTAAGGATCAATGCCGGGTGGGTTAGGTACGCAGTTGGTACCGTAACCCACCGGAGGTGCTGAGTAAAAACCGCCATCGCAAAGATGGCTCCTGCCGGGATCCGATCTGCCGCAGCAAGCGTTCGCTTGCGATTTGACGCGCGCCATCCTCAGCCTGCATTACTGCCCCACGGCCACATGGATCTTCTGGCCGCGTTTCCCGATCAACTCCTTCCAAGTGATGTAGAGTTTTCGATTGAATACGGTCAGCTGGGAATCAACCGCCGTCATGTGGATGTTCTTGTTGAGCCCGGATTCGCCGCCGCCATCGACGAAGCGCCACGCCGGCGCCTGATCATCGCCGTTGTAGATGGCGACGCGGATCTGCGTGTTGTCATGACTGTCATCCTCGTACCAGGTCACATAGAGACGATCGCCGAAGGAGGTCAATTGCGGACGATAGGCGCGTGCGGCGCCGTTGCGGTTGAGGCCGGCGGCGCGGTTGCCATCGACGAAGCTCCAGCGCGGTGCCTGATCATCGCCGTTGTACACCGCGACTCTGGTCTGTGTGGCGAGATCGCCGGTCTCGGTCCAGGTCGCGTAGAGTTTGCCGGCGTGAGCGGTGAGTTCCGGGTAAAACGCGGAGCTTTCGCTATCGAAGTTCAATCCGGGGCCGCGCGCCTCGTCAACGAAGGTCCATCGGGGCGCGGTGTCATCGCCATTGTAGGCGGCCACGCGGATATGCGCGCTGGTCGTGCTGTTTTCCAGCCAGGTGGCGTACAGCTTGTCGCCCAGCGCGGTGAGCTGCGGATAATTCGCCGCATGCTGCGGATCTTTGTTGATGCCTGCGCCGGTGTTGCCGTCGACGAAGCGCCAGGCGGGCGCATCATCGTTGCCGTTGTACACGGCGACTCGGATCTGTTTGGCGGTTGCGCTGTATTCCGACCAGATCGCATACAGCTTGCCGTTGGCCACGGTCAGTTGCGGAAAGGAGGCGAGCGCCTTGATGTCGTGGTTGAGCCCCTTGCGATCCTCGCCGACGACGAACGACCAGGCGGGCGCGTCATCGTTGCCGTTATAGACGGCCACCAGGATGTCGGACTCCTGCTCATTATCTTCTTGCCAGATCGCATACAGGCGGGAATCGAAGGCCGTGATCTGAATATCAAAGGCATTGTCGCGCGGATTCCGGTTGATCCCACTGGCGCCACCATCGATGAATTTCCAGTCCGGGGCCTGATCATCGCCATTGTAGACCGCGACATGGACATGCATCGGTCCGCGATCGACCGTCATCTCCCGCCACGCCGCATAGAGCTTGTCGCCCAGCACCGTCATCTGCGGACGGTACGTATCCCAATTGGGGTCCCAGTTCAAACCGGCGCCGCCATCCACAAAGACCCACGACTGGATATCCCGTGTGCTGAACGACCAGGTGATGGTCTCCGTCCCGAGATTAAGCCGCGCCGTATAGGTGGTGGCGGGCGCGAGCGGTCGTGTCGGCGTGAGAGTGAGCGATGATTTCTCGATATCGAGTGCAAGCGTGGCGGCGATGACGTCAGTCCCGTGGTGCAGCGTGAAGTCCGATGGCGCGAGTGTGGGTGGTGTGCCGCTGAAGCTTGCCATGATCTGTGTGGCGGGATCGACGGCGACCGCGCCATTCGCCGGCGCGAGATGGCTCGTGCGTGTTGCCGGCGCCAAGTGCTGACAACCAGAGGCTGACAGCAACAGCGCCCCGAGTGCGGCAGCGATGAAAACACGGTCATGAAAAAGCGGGTGCATATGAGATTCCCTTTGCGTGCGTGCGGCCCATGATTAGTCAGTGCGCGCGCAAGCGTCAAGCATCTGGGCGAGCGGCGCATGTGACCGAAGACTAGCAAAACGGTGATTACGCGGGCCACTTAACTGATTTCGATGGCTGACTTAATTTATCAGAATTTTATGATATTCCGTTAAGGACGGGTTAATTTTGCGTTAAGCGTGCATTCAGATTGACACGCGCTTTCCGCCCCTCTATCCTGCTTGAACTCATTCTCAAATCTACCGAAATACTTGGTTATTGACCCGGTGTTTGAGAATGATGGGGGAAGTTAATTTTCTTTGAATATCGATTCCTATCTGGGGGTAATCCTAATGCGTATGAAAGTCATTGCCAGCATGGTTGGCGCCGTGCTGACGGGTATGACCATGACTGCGGTTGCTGACTCACCCGAGCGCGGCAACTACAGAACCTGTGGTTCGAACTGTACAACCATGAAGGCCATCTTCACCGGCAAGAACAGCGGCCTGGCCAATCGTCCTTTCGAAGCCCATCGTGACCTGATGGAAAAATACAGCCCGCAATGCGGCGTTGCTGGCGTAAGCTGCACCACTTGCCACGACACCAGCCTGAGCGGCCCCAACGCCATGGGCGCACCGGGTTGCCGTACTTGCCACGGTAAGGAATGGACTGATAGCACCCGTGGTTGCGCTGCACCGGCACCGGCACCGGCACCTGCTCCGGCTCCTGCTCCGGCCCCGGCTCCTGGTCCTGCTCCGGCTTCACTGCCGGCCGCCTGTGGTGGTTGCCACACCCTGCCCAGCCCGACCGGCACTGGCTATCCGAACCCGAACCTGTGCACCGCGACCGATGCCAAGCTGACCACGATGGCCGGCATGGCAGGCGTTCCTGCTGCCACCATCCTGGCTGCCCGTAGCTCCATCTGCGGCGCGGCCCCGGCTCCGGCCCCGGCACCGGCACCTGCTCCAGCCCCGGCTTCACTGCCGGCCGCCTGCGGCGGTT
>CAZKZP010000059.1:0-13118 GCA_964557295.1 uncultured Chromatiales bacterium
CCTACCTCCTGCATCCGTGCAGTCGTGTCCTTCTACCCTAAAGGGCATAAATCCCTCGGGTAGAAGGAACTTCTTGCGTATGTAGCAGGGGTATTTGACCGCCAGGTTAATAGTACGGAGTCGATGCACAGCGCACTTGCAACGAATAGCAAAAACAGAAGGAAAAAAATTGAACACCAAAGGCGACCGCAAGCTGCACATTCTCGAGGCCCTGGCGCGCGAGCTGGAGACCCATCCCGGCGACCGCATCACCACCGCCGGCCTGGCGCGCGCCGTGGGCGTCTCCGAGGCCGCGCTCTACCGCCACTTCCCCAGCAAGGCGCGCATGTTCGAAGGCCTGATCGATTTCGCCGAGGAAACCGTCTTCGGCCTGATCACGCGCATCCTCGACGACATCAAAGACCCGATCACCCGCTGCGAAAAGATCCTCACCGTGCTGCTCGGCTTCTCCGCGCGCAATCCCGGCATCACCCGCATCCTCATGGGCGAGGCCATCACCGGCGAACACGAGCGCCTGCACAAACGCATCACCCAGTTCTTCGAACGCCTGGAGACCCAGCTCAAACAAATCCTGCGCGAAGGCGAACTGAACGGCACCCTCCCCGGCGGCACCGGCCTGCCCTCCACCGCCAACCTCCTGATCGCCATCGGCGAAGGCCGCATGCGCCAATTCGTCCGCAGCGGCTTCAAACGCCCGCCCACCGAGCAGTGGGAACACCAATGGCCGCTGCTGGCCCAGGGATTGTTCGGCCGCTGAAAAACTATCCGCACTCACTCGATGGATCTTGCCCAACAACTCCTGCTGCTCATCGTCTCGCTGCTGGCCAATGCCTTCTCGGCCTTCGCCGGCGGGGGCGCGGGGCTGATTCAATTCCCGGCGCTGATCTTTCTCGGTCTGCCATTTGGCATCGCGCTGGCCACGCACAAGGTCGCCAGTGTGGCCTTGGGGGTGGGAGCGACCATCCGCAATCTGCGCGAGGAGCCGCTCGAACGCCGCTTCGCGCTGTGGATACTCGCCACCGGCCTGCCGGGCGTGGTGCTCGGCGCGAGCGTGATCCTGAGCGTGCCCGACCGCATCGCCGAGATCGCCCTGGGCGTCCTCACCATCGGCCTGGGTCTGTATTCCATCTTCAAGTCCAAACTGGGCCAACATCACGCGCCCACCCACCGCGACCGGCGCGGGCATCTCATTGGTGGGGCGGTAATCTTTTTGATCGGCATCTTGAACGGCTCGCTCACCTCCGGCACCGGCCTGTTCGTCACCCTGTGGCTGGTGCGCTGGTACGGGCTGGACTACCGCCGCGCCGTCGCCTACACGCTGATCCTGGTCGGGCTGTTCTGGAACGGCAGCGGCGCGATCACGCTCGGCCTCCTCGGCGAGATCGCCTGGAGCTGGCTGCCGGCGCTGTTGATCGGCTCGCTGCTCGGCGGCTACCTCGGCGCCCACCTGTCCATCACCAAGGGCAACAAGTTCATCAAGCGCGGCTTCGAGACCGTGACCATCCTGGTCGGACTGAAACTGCTAATGGGGTAGTCACAAATGACAAGGCCCCTGCTCTTTCGAGACAGGGGCCTTGCGTCACTCATTGCGAGTGATCAGTCGCGGTTTCAGCACTTGCGGAAGCGGCGTGAGCCGTAGAACCCCAGCAAGCCGGTGCCCAGCAGCAGCAGTCCAGCCGGCGCGGGAACGGAAGAGGCATCGTGCTGCAGGTCATCGATGGCGAAGAAATCGCCCGTCACGGTGAAGTACTTGATATCGGCCGTCGCACGGGAAATACCGACATAAACATTAGCCCCTGTCGGCACGAGATATGACTCCAACAGGGTCATGGCGGAGTCATAGGCCGAAATGGTTTCCGGACCGCCACGCGAATCGGCGACACCGATCCCGACATTGCTGGCCAGGCCGGTGAACTGGAACAGGATGGTGCCATCCCAGCCCAGGTTCGCATCAGTGCCACGCTCGCCACCCACACCTGTGCCGATATAGTTCGGGGCGCTTTGCGAACCCGCATAACGCGCGAAGGTGCCCACACCTTCGGTTTCCGTCACGCTGGCCACGCCGAGGCCGAGATAATCAGCCGCGCCAATCGCCGTTCCGGAAGGCTGGTCATCGAAATTGACCAGGGTGCCGAAGGTCGGGCTCAGGGACGGGGACGGGGAACCCGTGAACATCACGGCTTGCGCGCTGGTGGCCATGCCGAGACCCATTGCCGCCGCAGTGACTACTCCGAGTAATTTTTTCATGGTGGATCTCCTCTTTTATTTTGATGAGTGATTGTATTGTCATCACGCCCGACCCGAACGAATGCACGGCTTGTGCCAGCACTGACAAACACAAATGTTTCAATTTGTTACAGAAACAAAAACAACAAAATATTAATTTTGTGAGAACATTATCGACGCACAGATTTTATGGGTATGCGCGCGCATATGCAGGACGAGAGCTGGGCGGCCCAGGCGGGCCGCATCGTGATCAGTCAAGCGCCATACTGCCGCTGATAGGCCTGGATCCGGGCGAGGTGCTCGGCCTGATCCGGTTTTTGGGCGAGATAGGCGATCAAATCAGCGAGACACACGATGTTGATCACCTTGAGCCCCAGCGTCTGCTCCACTTCCTGGATGGCGGAGGTCGCGCCCAATGCGATGGCGACGCCGGCCGGTTTGGCGCCGGCGCCTTCGATGATGGCCAACGACTCGCGCACCGAGGTGCCGGCGGAGATCACGTCATCGACGATCAACACCCGGCCTTTCAGCGGGGCGCCGACGATCACCCCGCCCTCCCAGTGATCCTTGGCCTCCTTGCGGTTGAAGGCGTAGGGCACATCCCGGCCATGGTGCTCGGCCAGGGCGATGCTGACCGCCGCCACCAGGGGGATGCCCTTGTAGGCGGGCCCGAACAGCATGTCGTATTGAACGCCGGAATGTTCGATGGCCTGGGCGTAATAGCGGCCCAGCCGGGCCAGGCTCGCGCCGCTGTTGAACAGCCCGCTGTTGAAAAAATAGGGGCTCAAGCGACCGGATTTCAGGGTAAACTCACCGAAACGCAGCACATCGATGCTGATGGCAAAATCGAGAAATTCGCGTTGATAATCCTGCATCTCATTTCCTGGGGGAGTAGTTTTCGACAGGCGTATTTTACGGCCTTTGCGCGGTCAAATTCCACGTCCATGGCGCTTCCTGGCCGCGCGGAGTCCTGAATCGCCGCGCGCGGCCGATATATAACACTGGTATAACAAATCCAAAGATCTTGGTGTGACACCCACAGAGCGCTATGAACACGCGTTGCAGACCCGCCCGCTGCAACCCGATCCGCTGCAACGCCAGACCGTTGCGGAGCTGCAGGTTCTCTATGACCGCCTGCTGAGCTCCTCTGGCTCGCCCGCGTGGTGGCATCGCTTGAGCAAACGGCCGCGGGTGCCGGTGCGCGGTCTGTATCTGTGGGGCGGCGTCGGCCGCGGCAAGACCTTCCTGGCCGATCTGTTCTACGACGCCCTGCCTTTCGCCGAGAAAAGCCGGCTGCATTTCCACGGCTTCATGCAACAGATCCATCAGGAACTCAAACAACTGCCCAAATCGCCCGATCCGCTGATCATCGTCGGCAAGCGGCTGGCGCAACGCACCCGCGTGTTGTGTCTGGACGAGTTTCATGTGGATGATATCGCCGATGCGATGTTGCTCGGCGGCCTGCTGAAATCACTGTTCGACCACGGTGTTACCCTGGTCATCACCTCCAACATCCCGATCCGCGAGCTTTATCTCAACGGCCTCCAGCGCGAGCGCTTCCTGCCCGCCATCGAGCTGCTCGCCACGCACACGCAGGAAGTCCAACTCGGCGGCGCGACGGATTACCGCCTCAACCTGCTGGAGAAAACCGGCACCTACCACACCCCGCTCACCGAAGGGGTCGATTCGCTGCTGCGGCGGCAGTTCCATGAGCTCGCGCGCGAGGGCGGCAGATTCAACACCGTGATACGGATCAATGAGCGCGAGATCATCGCCCGCGCCGTCGCTGAAGAAGTGATATGGTTCGATTTCGCCCAGCTCTGCGAAACCCACCGCTGCGCCGCGGATTATCTCGAAATCGCCCTGCGCTACCGCACCGTGCTGCTCAGCAACCTGCGGCACATCCAAGACGACAATGACAGTGTCGCCAAGCGCCTCATCGACATGATCGACGCCTTCTATGATCACAACGTGAATCTGATCATCAGCGCCGAATGCGCGCCGCATGAACTCTACCGGGGCGCGCGGCTTGGGTTCGCCTTCGAGCGGACCATCAGCCGCCTGCTGGAGATGCGCAGCCATCGCTATCTCGTCCTGCCGCACCGCCACCACGCCAAGCCTGCGGCCACCGCAGGCGATGCCTCATCCTGATATCGGTATAATGGCGGCCACGCCAATACAATCGACAGGAATCCCCGCATGCGCATCATCTCCTTCAACGCCAACGGCATCCGCTCGGCGGAGAAAAAAGGCTTTTTCACCTGGCTGAAAACCCAGCACGCCGATGTGGTCTGCCTCCAGGAGACCAAGGCGCAGGAAGGCCAGCTCCATCCGCAGGACCACTATCCGGCCGGCTATCACTGTTATTACTTCGATGCGGAGAAAAAGGGCTACAGCGGCGTGGCGATCTACGCGCGCAAGGCGCCGGACCGGGTGACCAAGGGCCTCGGCACGGGCTTTGCCGACATGGACGCCGAAGGCCGCTGCATCCGCGCCGATTTCGGGCCGCTCAGCGTGATCTCGCTCTATCTGCCCTCGGGTTCGAGCGGCGCGGAGCGCCAGGCCATCAAGTTCAGCTTCATGGAGCGTTTCACGCAGACCCTGCAGCGCCTGCGCGTGGATGGGCGCGACTACATCCTCTGCGGCGACTGGAACATCGTGCACAAGGAGATCGACATCAAGAACTGGAAAGGCAACCAGAAGAACTCCGGCTGCCTGCCGGAGGAGCGCGCCTGGCTCGACCAGGTGTTCGGCCCGATGGGGTATATCGATGCCTTCCGCGTGGTCGACCCTCGCCCCGAGCAGTACACCTGGTGGTCCAACCGCGGCCAGGCGCGCGCCAAGAACGTGGGGTGGCGCATCGATTACCAGGTCATCACCCCCGGCCTCAAGGACAAGGTGCGCGCGGCGGAGGTCTACCGGGCGGAGCGCTTCTCGGATCACGCGCCCGTGATCATGGACTACGACTATCCGTTTTGATGTGCGACACGTGGGATCGCAAGCTGAAGCTTGCTCCTACGGGTTGGAGCACGGCGTGTCGGAGCCATCTTCAGAGGGCGATTGACCGCCGTGGAGTGATCGCAAGCTGAAGCTTGCTCCTACGGGATGGAGCGCGGCGTGTAGGAGCCATCTTCAGATGGCGATTGACCGCCGTGGAGGATCGCAAGCGGAAGCTCGCTCCTACACGCGGCCGGTCTGGAGGATGCGGTAGGAAAAGCGCGCAAAGCCGTGGGTACTTTCGATCTTCTTGCCGAGCTCCACCAGCAGGAGCCGCCCCGCGCAGCGCAGATGCACGGTCGTGCCGGTGTCATAGAGAGCGGGGGGCAGCAGGAGGCTCGCCTCGGGGAGGTCGAAATCGTCGGCCGGGATCAGTAACCCATGCAGCACTTGCCCCCCGGCGCCCGGACCCTTGAGCGCCTTGACCTCGAGCGGCGTGGCGCGCCCGGCCAGCAGCCGCACCCCGCACAGGCTGGCGCCATCCGGCTGTTTCTGCATCCAGCGCAGATCACCGATCGCCCAGAGCGCGTTGGGCGTGCCGGAGGGCCGCAGGCAGAGAAGATCCCCGACCCGCAGCTGCGCGCACTGCGCCTGATCCAGCATCAACCCGTAACCGCCTTCACTGACATCCTGGCGCCTGACCTCGAGCTGGGGTGGCCCTTTCGCCTCGGATGCCGGGGCATAGCGCAGGGCGCCGTCGTCCCAGACATCCCGCGCCGCTTTGTCGCCGGTTCTGAAGTTCGGCTTGCCGGCGCCGGCCGGTGCGTGCCCCCGCGCCGTCAGGTCCTCCGCCTCCGTCAGCAGCCGCAGGCTGCCGCCGGAGATCGCCTTGATGACCGGCGTGGCGGGCGTATCCCGACCCTGCAATGCATGGCAGGCATCCAGCCCAACGGCCAGCGCCATCGCCTCGGGGTGGCGGCGGCGGCCGCCCTGCCGCGCTTCATGGCTGCGCCAGCCGTCGAGCAGCCGTTGCAGCATGTCGCGTTGCAGCCGCAACGTGATGCCTTCGACGCCCGCCGCCGGCGTCTTGCCTTCGATCTCGGACTTGAGCTCGACCAGGCGCGCCTTGATCTTCTCGACCTTGACCACCCGCGGCTGCAACACATCCTCCAGCGAGCGCCCCGGAGGGACATAGCGCGGCGGCTCTTCGCCCGCCAGATCGATGATCACCCCCCAGTGCGGCAGTTCGCCGGCGGAAGGCGTCTCCAGAACACAGTCATGGCGCCATCGCGCCAGGATCTGATAGGCCTTCTCCACTTCGCCGGGACTGAGGCGATAGGGATTGATCACCGCCAGCAGCAATAGATGTTTGTATTCAGCCTCCACGCTGTCATCCCCGCGCGGCGCATCCTCCACGATGCGGGCGTGGAGACTGGTCTTGAGCGCAAAGCGGTACAACAGATTCAATTCACCCCAGAGATGGTCGCCCACCGGCTCGTACATGGCGTAGTGGTCGAGCAGCAGCACGCCCAGGGTGCGCAGGGCGGAATACAGGGCATGGGCCTGCTGTGCGGGATCACCCCCGCCCTCGCGCGCGTATTCGTCCACGAGGGTCTTGTAGCCGTAGCCGAATTCCTGCAGCAGCCGGCGCGCGACGAGCGAACGCTCGGCATCCTTCTTGGTCGACATGGGCGGATAACTGGCGAGGTATTTCTCCCGCAGCGCGGCGATGGCGGGCGCGGCCACGGCATGCAGACGCTGGAGCAGCTCGCGGCGAAACTCGACCGTGAGCACGCTGCGGTTGGCCTCGAGCAACACCGGCAGGATCGCGCTGGCCACCTCATCGCTGCTCAAGCCAGGCAAGCTATCCAGCCACTCCGTGGCATCGGTGATGGAGGCGCCGAGTGAAAAACTGTGCGCGGGGTCCTGCTTGGGAATTTGGAGTGTTTGAATCATGGCCTCGGTCGTGGTTTGGCGCGGTGAGATCGGCGCGTGTCTCGCATAGACGATATCGACGAACGGCGGCCTGACTTGAGCAGCCGTGTCTCGACGCAAGGTGGTTACTTTTTGCGGAAGCGGTAGAGCGCGATCTGCCCGAAAAGGTTGGGCAGGAGATTCATCCAGAGGTTGCTGCGGTGGCGGTTGTCGAGCACGGTGCGCTCGATGATGCGGATGCCCTTGTCCTCGCAGAGATCCTCGAAGTCCCGCAAGGTGCAGAGATGGATGTTCGGGGTGTTGTACCACTGGTTCGGCAACGCCTCGGAGACCGGCATGCGGCCGTCCCACAGCAGTTGCAGCCGCGAGCGCCAATGGCCGAAATTGGGGAAGGTGACGATGCCCTCGCGGCCGATGCGCAGCATTTCATCCAGCAGCCGGTCCGGGAAGCGCACCGCCTGCAGGGTCTGGGTCATCACCACGTAGTCGAACGAATCCGCGTCGAAATCGGACAGCCCGGCGTCGAGGTCGGTCTGAATGACATTGATGCCCGCCTCGATGCACTTCTGGATGTTGGCGCTGTCGATCTCCAGGCCATAGCCGGTCACACCCACGCTGTCCTGCAGGTGCTTGAGCAGGGTGCCGTCGCCGCAGCCGAGGTCGAGCACGCGGCAGCCGGGCTTGATCCAATTACCGATCCGCTCCAGTTCAGGACGCAGGCTCATTCGCCCTCCAGCTCTCTGGCCAAATGTTTCATATAAGCGCCGAAGACCTGCATGTAATACGGGATCGGCATCAGGAAGGCATCATGCCCCTGGTGGGATTCCACCTCCACGTAACTGACGTCCTTGTCCCCGTCGTGCAGGGCGGTGACGATCTCGCGCGAGCGCGCGGGCGAGAACCGCCAGTCGGTGGTAAACGAGATCACCAGGAACTTCGCCTGCACCTTGGCGAGCGCGGCGGAGAGGTCGTCGCCGCATTCACGCGCCGGGTCGAAATAATCCAGCGCCTTGGTCATCAGCAGATAGGTGTTGGCGTCGAAGCGCTCGACGAAGCTCTGCCCCTGGTAGCGCAGGTAGCTTTCGACCTGGAAGTCGACATCGAAACCGAACTTCAGCACGCCTTCGCGCAGCTCGCGTCCGAACTTGGCGCGCAGCGCGTCCTCGGACAGGTAGGTGATATGCCCGAGCATGCGCGCGAGCATCAGGCCGCGGCTCGGCACCACATTGTGTTCGTAATAATGGCCGGCGTGGAAATCCGGGTCGGAGAGGATCGCCTGGCGCGCGACTTCGTTGAAGGCGATGTTCTGCGCCGAGAGCTTGGGCGCGGCGGCGATCGCGACACAACGGCGCAGCTTGTCGGGATAACTGATCGACCATTGCAGCGCCTGCATGCCGCCGAGGCTGCCGCCGATGACCGCGGCCCATTGCTCGATGCCGAGCGCATCACCCAGGCGCTTCTGGCTCTCCATCCAGTCCTTCACCGTGACGATGGGGAAATCGGGGCCGTAGTTCTTGCCGGTCTCTGGATTGAGTGACATCGGGCCGGTCGAGCCCTTGCAGCCGCCGAGATTGTTGCAGCAGACCACGAAGAAGTGATTGGTGTCGATCGGCTTGCCCGGCCCGATCGCCGACTCCCACCAGCCCGGCTTGCGGTCGTCCATGCTGTGATAACCGGCGACGTGGTGGTCGCCGCTCAAGGCGTGGCAGATCAGCACGGCGTTGCTGTGCGCGGCGTTGAGCGTGCCGTAGGTCTCGAAGATGAGGTTGTAGTGCGGCAATACGCGGCCGCACTCCAGCGCGAGCGGAGTGGAAAAGTGCAGGGTTTGGGGAGTGACCAAGCCGACGGAGTCGGCTGGAAGCTGCTCAGGCATGGACTCTCTGGAACCTACCAACGACCGGTTAATCGAGTAGGCAGTCTAAACGCCGTGGCCCTGGGGTGCAAGTGTCTCGAGGAAGGGGCGGTGGTCAGCCCACCGCCGCCTGTTTCTCTTCCGCTGGCTCGACCATGGGCGCATAGAGAATCTGCTCGATGGCCGCGAGGGTCTTGAGGTGTTTTTCGAGCTTGAGACACTCGTCTTCGAGCTCGGCGAGACGGCTCTCCAGTGTCTCCTTGGAGCCGCGCACGCGGTTGAGATTGTCGATGCGCTTGTCCAGGGCGCGCTTGCGCTCCTTGATCTCCATCGCCAGCGGGGCGAGCGCGTTCTTCGACCACTTCTCCGCCTCCTCGTGCGCCTTGAACAGCACATCGCGCGCATGGCTGACCACCGAGATGAAGAAGCGCTTGATGACGAAGCTCTGCTCGGTCATCGCCATCGTGGAGCTGTCGCGATACTCGTTGGCGCGATTGAGCAGTTTTTCCATGCGGGCGTGGTAGGCGTGACTGCTGAACAGCAGCGGCTTCATCGGCGGCAGACCGAACTCCTCGTGGAAGCGCTTGTAGATGGTCAGCAACACCTCGTTGGCCTGATCGCCGAGATCGTTGATCTGGTTCATGATGTAGACCACATGATCGAAGAAGGTCTTCATCGATTCCTTCATGCCCCCGGTGGTCCAGCTGCCCTGCATCTCCTTGCGCGAATCCTCGATGAGACTGTCGATCATCTTGATGTTGATGACGTCGAGGATCTCTTTGATCTTGCCATTGACCAGGTTGCGGCTGGTCTGGAAATTGTCCACCCACAGCTTGTAGGCGATGGTCTCCTCGCGGGTGGTCTTGATCAGATGACTGATCATCGCCTCGTTCTTGGCATCCATGCCGGAGAGTTCCTCGCGCTGGTCGCGCGCGGTCTTGAACCGCTTGGCGAGCACGTCCTTGGTCGAGGTCACCATCGCGCCCACCTCGCTGACGGCCCGCTCGCGGATGATGTTCTGCTTGTCCGGCAGGATCTCATTGGACAAGGCCTGTTCCAGTCGTTGGATGCCGCTTTTCTTGAGCAGGGCGTCATCCTGCTTGACCTTGGCCAACAGCGCCTTGTGGGCGGAGACCGGGAAGACGCGGTTGTTGCCCACGTTGAGCACCTTGGCCGTGCTGTTGCACTGGCTGCGGATGTTGGCGTCCACCGCATCCGCGTCGAGCAGTTCGTCCCAGAGGGTGTCGATCTTGTTGAGCACCACCATCAGACCCTTTTCTTGTCCGCCGTGCGTGAACGACTGCACGTGCTGCTTCCACATCTCCATGTCGCTCTTGGTCACGCCGGTGTCGGCGGCCAGCACGAACATCACGGCGTGGGCGTTGGGCAGCATGTCCACGGTCAGCTCCGGCTCGTTGCCCAGGGCGTTGAGACCGGGGGTGTCCATGATCACCAGCCCCTGCTCCAACAACGGGTGCGGGAAGCTGATCAGGGCATGGCGCCACATCGGGATCTCGACCTGGCCGGCCTCGAGCTCCTCCTTCTTGGCCAGGGACTCGTCGAACAGGCCGAGGTTCTTCGCGTCCTGGACGCTCACGCGCTTGACCTTGACCACCTCCTTGAAGGTCTGGGCCATCTTCTCCGGCGAGGCGGTGTCGATCGGCAGGGTGGTCCAATAATCGAGATTCTTCTTGTGCTCGGCCAGGCTGATGTCCTCGAGGCGGGTCTCGATCGGCAGCAGACGGATGTAGGCCTCCTTGCTCTTGGCGTCGTAGAACAGCTCGGTCGGGCACATCGTGGTGCGTCCGGCCTCCGAGGGCAACAGGCGGCGTTTGTAATTGGCGAAGAAGATTGAATTGATCAGCTCGGTCTTGCCGCGCGAGAACTCGGCCACGAAGGCGATCACGATCCGGTCTTGCTTGAGCTTGTGGATGATGTCATCGATGCGCAGCTCCTGCTCCGGGCTCCCGAGCTCCACATCCGTAAGCAGATTCTCGTAAGCCTTCAGATGATTAATCACCTCAGCCTTCCAAAGAGCGAAGGCGTGTAATCGTTGCATCAGACTATTGGTTTCCATAGTTATCCACTTAATCGCGCTGACTTTATAGTTATTGAAAAGGATATAGTTTTTATCGCCGGTAACCTGTTCTATCGGCTCGGATGAGGGGGAGATTAGAGAAATTTTGTGATTTCGGCCCGATTCCTGAAAAACCGTATCAGGCGCGGGTGATGCCTTCGGGCAGGGAGGCCGGGGCCTGGATGCGGAAGCGTTTGATGCGGGCGGTCTCACCACCCAGCAGCGTGACCTGGGCGGGGCTGACCTGGAACAGCCGGGCGAGGAACTGGATGAGATGCGCATTGGCGGCGCCGTCGACCGGCGGGGCGGTGATGCGGATGCGCCAGCAGTCGCCATGCACCCCGGCCACCTCGTCACGGCTGGCGCGGGGCTGGGCCTTCACCCGCAGCAGCAGGGCCTCCCCGTCCCACTGATAGAAGGCCGCCTGAGCCATCAGCGTCCGAGCAACAAATGCACCCCGAGATCCTGCAACGGCCGCACCATCAGTAGGGTCGCCAGCTGCAGCGCCACCATCACCACCAAGGGCGAGAGATCGAGACCACCGACTGGCGGGATGAGGCGCCGCGCCGGGCGCAGCAGGGGCTCGTTGATGGCGTGCAGCAGGCTGACCGCCGGGTTGTAGGCGCCGGGATTGACCCAGCTCAAGATCACCTGGATCAGGATGGAGAAGAAGAAGACATCGAGGGCCAGCGACAGCAGCTCGGCCAGCGCCACCACCAGCAGGCCGCCGAATACGAGCGCGCCGCCCACGACGGACTGGACCAGCGCGAGCTCGATCAGCTTGATCGCCACCATCAATACCACGGCCGCCAGGTCGAGGCCGAAGAATCCCGGGATGACGCGACGCAGCGGCTTGAGTGGCGGATTGGTGATCTTGACCACGAACTGGGAGATCGGATTGAAGAAATCCGCCCGCGCCCATTGCAGCAGGAAACGCAGCATGAGGGCCAGCAGATACAGACCGAACAGGGTCTTGATGAGAAAGACCCCAGCGTTGCTCAGATACAACCCACCCATCAGGAGGCCCCCAACATGTCGGCGAGTTCACGCGAGCGCGCGCAGGCCGCCTGGAGCGCCTTTCCGAACAGCTCCTCCAGGCCGCCGGCCTGCAGGGTCTGGATCGCCCGCTCGGTGGTGCCGCCCGGGGAGGTGACGTTGGCGCGCAGCCGCGCGGTGTCGCGCTCGTTTTCCAGCGCCATCTTGGCCGCGCCATAGGCGGTTTGCAGGGTGAGCACGCGCGCGATCTCGGGCGGCAGGCCCAGGTCGCGGCCGGCCCGCTCCATCGCCTCCATCACCAGGAAGAAGTACGCCGGGCCGCTGCCGGAGAGCGCGGTGACGGCATCCATCTGCGCCTCGTCGTCGAGCCAGATGGTCAGGCCCACGGCGCGCATGATGGACTCGGCCAGGTCGCGCTGTTCCTCGCTGACCTGCGCGTTGGCGCAGAGCGCCGTGGCGCCGCTGCGCACCAGGGCGGGGGTGTTGGGCATGGCGCGGACGATGGCCGGCTGCGCCCCGAGCCAGCGGCCGAGGTCGTCCATGCGGATGCCGGCGGCGACCGATACCACCAGCGGCCGACCCGCCTTGATGACGGGAGTCAGCGCGGGCACCACCGACTTCATCACCTGCGGCTTGACCGCGAGCACCAGCACATCGGCGGAGGCCGCGATGGCGGCATTGTCATGCCCGATGCGCACCCCGTAGCGCCGGCGCAGATCATCGAGCTTGGTCTCATCGGGATCCGCCACATAGAGGTTCTCCGCGGCGATATCCTCGGCCAACAAGCCCCCGATCAGGCTGGTGGCCATGTTACCGCCACCGATGAAAGCGATCTTGCAATGTTTCATGTGATTACCTTGTTCATAATGGATTTCTTAGTACGGAGGCCGAAGAGGGCGCTGCCCACGCGCACCAGGGTGCTGCCCTCGGCGATCGCCGCCTCCAGGTCGTCCGACATGCCCATCGACAGGGTATCGAGCGCCAGGCCGCGCGCGTTCAAATCCTCCAGCGCCAGGCGCAAACGCCGGCAGCTTTCGCGCTGACGTTCGAAGGTGGGCTCGGGCGCGGGGATGGCCATCAGGCCGCGCAGCGTCA
>CAZKZP010000059.1:13128-16711 GCA_964557295.1 uncultured Chromatiales bacterium
GCTCGGCAACGCCGCCACCTCGGCCGCCAAGCCAGGCAAATCCTCCAGCGCCACGCCGGATTTGCTCGCCTCGCCGCTGATATTGACCTGGATGCAGACCTGCAACGGCGGCAGCGCCGCGGGCCGCTGTTCGGAGAGCCGCCGGGCGATCTTGACCCGGTCAATACTATGGACCCAGGTAAAATTTTCTGCAATCTCGCGGGTCTTGTTCGACTGGACCGGCCCGATGAAGTGCCAACACAGATCGAGATCCGCGAGCGCCTGCATCTTACCCAGTGCCTCCTGCAGATAATTCTCGCCGAAGTCGCGCTGCCCCAGCCCGGCCAGCGCGCGGACCGCCGCCGCCGGAAAGGTTTTGCTCACCGCCAGCAGCGCCACGCCCACCGGATCGCGCCCATAACGACGCGCCGCCTCGGCTATGCGCGCCTTCACGGCGCGGTAGGATTCAATGAGATATAACTGATCGTTCATCCATCGAGACACTATTAATTCGTTTGTGAGTAATGCTATAAGGTACTGTCCGGCGGTTAAATAATCCGAGTAAGCCGCCGCTACCATGAACTATAAATCAACGTCCCACCTGCCACACCCTTCAATAACGAGGATACTTCATGGATATCACAGAACTGCTGGCCTTCGGCGTCAAAAACGGCGCCTCCGACTTGCACCTTTCCGCGGGCGAGCCCCCGATGATACGCGTCGACGGCGACATCCGCCGCATCAATGTGCCCGCGCTGGATCACAAGACGGTGCAGGCCCTGGTCTACGACATCATGAATGACAAGCAGCGCAAGGACTACGAGGAATTCTTCGAGACTGACTTCTCCTTCGAGATCCCCGGCCTGGCGCGTTTCCGCGTCAACGCCTTCAACCAGAATCGCGGCGCCGGTGCGGTGTTCCGTACCATTCCCTCGAAGATCCTCAGCCTGGAGGAACTGGGTGCGCCCAGCATCTTCAAGGAGATCGCCAAGCAGCCGCGCGGACTGGTGCTGGTCACCGGCCCGACCGGCTCGGGCAAATCCACCACGCTGGCGGGCATCATCAACGAGAAGAATGAAACCACCTACGAGCACATCCTGACCATCGAGGATCCGATCGAATTCGTGCACGCGAGCAAGAAGTGCCTGATCAACCAGCGCGAGGTGCACCGCGACACCCTGGGCTTCGCCGAGGCGCTGCGCTCGGCGCTGCGCGAAGACCCGGACGTCATCCTGGTCGGTGAGATGCGCGACCCGGAGACTATCGGCCTGGCGCTGACCGCCGCCGAAACCGGCCACCTGGTCTTCGGCACCCTGCACACCAGCTCGGCGGCCAAGACCATCGACCGTATCATCGACGTGTTCCCCGGCTCGGAAAAGGAGATGGTCCGCTCCATGCTTTCGGAATCCTTGCAGGCGGTCATCACCCAGACCCTGATGAAGAAGATCGGCGGCGGGCGTATCGCCGCGCACGAGATCCTGATCGGCACCTCGGCGATCCGCAACCTGATCCGCGAGGCCAAGGTGCCGCAGATGTACTCCATCATGCAGACCAGCCAAGCGATGGGCATGCAGACCCTGGATCAGTGCCTGCAGGAATTGGTGTCAAAAGGCCTGGTCGCCAAGCAGGATGCGAAGCTCAAGGCGGTCAACAAAACCATGTTCTCCTGAGCATCATGAAACAAGAAAAGCAAGAACCCGCGCAGATCAGCAATTTCGATTATCTGCTCAAGATCATGGTGCGCAAACAGGCCTCCGACCTGTTTGTCACCGCTGGCCTGCCGCCCAGCCTCAAGATCAACGGCCAGATCAAACCGATCACCCCCGCCCCGCTCGGCGAGGACGAGGCGCGTGCCATCATCTACAGCGTGATGAACGACGATCAGCGCGCGGAGTTCGACCACACCCACGAGGCCAATTTCGCCATCAGCCGCGAGGGCGTCGGGCGCTTTCGCGTCAGCGCCTTCCAGCAGAAGCAGAAGACCGGCATGGTGCTGCGCAAGATCGAGACCGTCATCCCCACCGTCGAACAGCTCAAGCTGCCGCCGATCCTCAACGAACTGGTGATGGCCAAGCGCGGCATGATCCTGCTGGTCGGCGGCACCGGCACGGGCAAATCCACCACGCTCGCGGCGATGCTCGGTCACCGCAACCGCAACAGCCAGGGGCATATCGTCAGCATCGAAGACCCGATCGAATTCGTGCACGAACACGCCGGCTGCGTGATCACCCAGCGCGAGGTGGGCGTGGACACCGAGTCGTTCGAGATCGCCCTGCGCAACACCCTGCGCCAGGCCCCGGACGTGATCCTGATCGGCGAGATCCGTACCCGCCAGACCATGGAACACGCCATCACCTTCGCCGAAACCGGCCACCTGGTGTTGGCCACGCTGCACGCCAACAATGCCAACCAGGCGCTGGAGCGCATCGTCAATTTCTTCCCGATCGAACGGCGCGAACAGGTGCTGCTGGACCTGTCCTTGAATCTCCGAGCCATCATCGCCCAACAGCTGATCCCCACGCCGGACCACGAAGGCCGCCGCGCCTGCCTGGAGATCCTGATCAATTCGCCGTACATCTCGGATCTGATCCAGAAAGGCGAGGTCTACAAGATCAAGGAGGCCATCGCCCAGTCGACCAACTTCGGCATGCAGACCTTCGACCAGGCGCTCTACGACCTCTACTCCAATAACGAGATCACCTACGAAGACGCCCTGCGCCACGCCGACTCGGCCAACCAGCTGCGCCTGATGGTCAAGCTCGGCCGCAACGCCAATATGGGGGAACTCGACAGCGCCACCGAATCCTACACCTTGATCGATCCCGACCGCGGTGATTGAGACACCCGAGCGGCTGCGCCGCACGCATTCACCATCATCGATACCACGCATAGAAGATACGAATTTCCCGCCCGCCATCGCCCCATGCTAAGTTTGTGGCGAAATCGTCACACGGTCGTGCCCCATGCATCGCCAACAATTACTGCAACTGCTCAGCGCGTATCGCACGCCCTTCCTGGAAGAAGCGGCCATGGCCGAGCGCACGCGCCAGTTCGTCCTGCAACACGAACACTGCTTCGATCGCATGCTGCGGCCGGGGCACGTCACCGGCTCGGCCTGGGTGCTCAACCCGGCACGCACGCACGCGCTCATGCTGCATCACCGCAAGCTGGACCGCTGGCTGCAACCGGGCGGTCACGCCGACGGCGATCCCGACATCCTGCGCGTGGTGCTGAAGGAAACCGCCGAGGAAACCGGCGTCAGCTTGGCGAATATCAGACTGATCAGTGAAGAGATCTTCGATGTGGATGTGCATACCGTCCACGCCAGCCAGCACGATCCCCGCCATGAGCACTTCGACGTCCGCTTTCTCGTCGAGATCGACGACCGCCTGCCCTTGCCCGGCAACGATGAATCGCACCAGATCGCCTGGATACCGCTCGAACAGATCGCGCGCTTCAACAATGCCCGCTCGTTCCATCGCATGACGATGAAAACGCGGCAACGCGCGAAACGCCGCACAGGCGAGTGACATCGGTGGAAGAATGCCGGTGTAGGAGCAAGCTTTGCCTACATGGAGGTAGGCAAGGGGCGTGAGTCCGGAAC
>CAZKZP010000060.1:0-5970 GCA_964557295.1 uncultured Chromatiales bacterium
TGATTGCTCCGATCGCGATGGAAGAAGGTCTGCGGTTTGCGATCCGTGAAGGTGGTCGTACCGTAGGTGCGGGTGTTGTTGCTAAGATTATCGAGTGATTTTCGGTAAATAGTGTTGATGCAGGGGTGGATGGAACACATCCACCCCTTCGTCATATGAGTTTAGGCCAGTAGCTCAATTGGCAGAGCGGCGGTCTCCAAAACCGCAGGTTGGGGGTTCGATTCCCTCCTGGCCTGCCATTTTATTCGGGAGTCAAAATCCGAATGGCGGATAAAATCAAGCTGGTCGTATCGCTGCTGATCCTGGCAGGCGGTGTCGTCGGTTTTTATTTTTTTGCGGACCAGGCTACCTGGGTTCGCGTCCTTGGGGTGCTGGGCGCGCTGATATTGGCGATCATCGTTGCCGCTCAGTCCGAGCCTGGCCGCATGGCCTTGTCGTTTATCAAGGAGTCGCGCACCGAGGTACGCAAGGTGGTGTGGCCGACGCGCAAGGAAACGGTGCAGACCACGATGATTATCATGGTGGTGGTCGTTATCGTGGGCATATTGCTCTGGTTGCTGGATATGTTTCTGTTGTGGGCGGTTCAGCTGCTTACAGGACAAGGGAGCTAAAATATGGCGATGCGCTGGTATGTAGTACATGCCTTTTCCGGCTTTGAAAGTCAGGTCAAGCGCTCCCTCGAAGAGCGTGTTCGTCGCAAAGGTCTGGAGCACAAGTTTGGTCAGGTCTTGGTGCCGACCGAAGAAGTGGTCGAGATGAAGGACGGCCAGAAGCGGAAGAGTGATCGCAAATTCTTTCCCGGCTATGTGCTGGTTCAGATGGAGATGGATGACGAGACCTGGCATCTGGTGAAGGAAGTCCCGCGCGTGATGGGCTTCATCGGGGGGACCGGCGACAAGCCGGCGCCGATCACCGAGAAAGAGGCCAAGGCGATCCTGCAGCGTGTTGAAGAGGGTGCGGAGAAGCCGCGTCCGAAGGTGCTGTTCGAAGTGGGCGAGATGGTTCGCATCACCGACGGCCCGTTCAAGGATTTCAATGGCGTAGTCGAGGAGATCGATTACGACAAGAGCCGTTTGCGTGTTGAAGTGACGATTTTCGGGCGCTCAACACCGGTTGATCTTGAGTTCAGCCAGATAGAAAAGGCCTGAGACGCAAGATTGGTATCACGGGGAGCCGCGAGGCGCTTGTACCCAAACTTAGGAGTATGTCATGGCTAAGAAGATCGAAGCCTATATCAAGCTACAGGTCAAGGCCGGTCAGGCTAACCCGAGCCCGCCGGTCGGTCCGGCGCTGGGTCAGCGCGGCGTCAACATCATGGAGTTCTGCAAGGCGTTCAATGCCCAGACTCAGGGGTTGGAGCCCGGCCTGCCGGTGCCAGTGGTGATCACTGTATACAGCGATCGCAGTTTTACATTCATCGTCAAGACCCCGCCGGCCTCCATCTTGTTGAAAAAGGCGATCGGCATCCAGAGCGGCAGCAGCGTGCCGAACCGCGACAAGGTTGGCAAGATCACGCGCAAGCAGCTCGAAGATATTGCCAATGTAAAGATGCCTGATATCACGGCGGCGAGCATGGATGCGGCGGTGCGTACCATCGCTGGCACTGCGCGCAGCATGGGTATCGATGTGGAGGGGGTGTAAGTCATGGCTAAAATCTCAAAACGTCAGCAGGCGATTCGCGCCAAGGTCGATCCGACCAAGCTCTATAGCGTGGATGACGCCTTCAAGATTCTGAAAGAACTGCCGGCGGCGAAGTTCGTCGAGTCGGTCGATGTGGCGATCAACCTCGGCGTCGATCCGCGCAAATCCGATCAGGCCGTGCGTGGTTCCACCGTGCTGCCGAACGGTACGGGTAAATCCGTGCGCGTGGCGGTATTTGCGCAGGGCGCGAATGCCGAAGCGGCCAAGGCGGCAGGCGCCGATATCGTTGGTTTCGAGGATCTGGCCGAGCAGGTCAAAAAAGGCGTGATGGATTTCGATGTCGTCATCGCCAGCCCGGATGCTATGCGCATCGTCGGTCAGCTAGGTCAGGTGCTGGGGCCGCGCGGCCTGATGCCCAACCCCAAGGTGGGTACCGTCACGCCCGATGTTGCCGGCGCGGTGAAAAACGCCAAGGCAGGACAGGTGCGTTATCGTACCGACAAGAACGGCATCATCCATTGCACCATCGGCAAGATCAGCTTTGATGCCGCCGCCCTGCGTGGCAACTTGGATGCGCTGCTGGCGGATCTGAACAAGATGAAGCCCAGCACCTCCAAGGGGATTTATTTCAAGCGCATCACCGTATCCACCACCATGGGTGCGGGCGTGCAAGTCGATAAAGGTACCCTGGGTATCTAATCGACGTGGGGTGCAGCCCGCGCGCGGGCTGCTCCCCTCTTTGACTTTGGGTCGCGGTCGGAGCCGCGATCGTCAAAGACCGTAGGCACTTCGGTTTAATCGGAATCTACATTGTGTCCGGCCTACGTAGACGGTGTAGCCCAGAAGGATTGTCTGGCAGCTCACCGTATGGGTTGAGCGCCAACCATGGTGCTCGATGTGGAGCAAGATGTGAGTCTGTGCATGCAGACCGCATTGCGAGGAGGTAAATAAGTGGCTCTCAATATCGAAGCTAAAAAGCAAGTTGTTGCTGAAGTGGCTGAGGTGGCGGCAAGCGCGCACTCTGCGATTGCAGCCGAGTATCGAGGGCTGACTGTGGGTCAGATGACGGCATTGCGCAAGAAGGCGCGCGAGTCCGGGGTCTATGTACGCGTGGTCAAGAACACCCTGGCGCGTCGCGCTGTTCAGGGGACGACCTTCGAGTGCATGCAGCCTGGTCTTGTCGGCCCGCTGGTGCTGGCGTTCTCGCAAGAGGACCCGGGTGCTGCGGCGCGCGTCATCTCTGAATTTGCCAAAACCAACGACAAGCTGATTGTGAGAGTGGTTTCCATCGGCGGCAAGGTGTTCCCGGCGAAAGAAATCGACCGCCTGGCGAAGCTGCCGACGAAGGATCAAGCAATCGCGATGTTGATGGGCGTGATGAAACAGCCTGCCGAAAAGCTGGCACGCACGCTCAACGAAGTTCCTGGCAAATTGGTTCGCGCTGTCGCGGCGGTACGCGATCAGAAAAAGTCAGCCTAACGTTACAGACCTCAATTTTTTAGCATAAATTTTCTACTTTATTTTTGGAGTTAATACCATGGCCGTATCTAAAGACGATATCCTGGAAACCATCGCCAACATGTCCGTGATGGACGTTGTTGAGCTGGTTGAAGCAATGGAGAAGAAGTTCGGTGTTTCTGCTGCCGCCGTTGCGGTTGCAGCGGGTCCTGCCGCTGCTGCTGCCCCTGCTGCTGAAGAGAAGACCGAGTTCAATGTGGTTCTGACTTCTGCTGGCGCTAACAAGGTTGGCGTAATCAAGGTCGTACGTGCTGTCACCGGTCTGGGCCTGAAAGAGGCCAAGGACCTGGTTGAAGGTGCCCCCGCCTCTGTGAAGGAAGGTGTATCGAAAGCCGACGCCGAGAAGGTCAAGAAGGATCTGGAAGAAGCCGGCGCGTCTGTCGAGCTGAAGTAATTCGACGCAGCGATACGCGATTTTTGTCGATTCGGCAAAAAATGCCAGGGATGGCGTGCGTATCTGAATTTTCCCGATATAATTATGCCCGGAGGCATAACACCATTTTGAAACAAGGTTGTTGAGATAACCGTGGCGTGTGGCTGGTAGCGATCAAGCTGCCGGCCTTTTTGCGCTGAAGGTTGTCTTTTCGCTTTTCTTTTGATGACGCCGCTCGGCCTGGCTACATGGCGTGGTGTGTATACAACTTTAGTGATCTGCTGAGGAATTCTGATGGCTTACTCTTTCACTGAGAAGAAACGCATCCGTAAGGATTTTGGTAAACGCCCCAGCATATTAGGGGTTCCCTATTTGCTGGCGATTCAGAAGGACTCCTACCGCGAGTTTTTGCAGCTAGATACCCTTCCAGGCGAGCGCGCGGATCGCGGGTTGCATACCGCCTTCAAGTCCGTTTTCCCGATCACCAGTTATTCGGGTTATGCCTCGCTCGAGTATGTCGACTTCCGCCTCGGCAAACCGGGCTTTGACGTCAAGGAATGTAAATTGCGCGGCACGACCTACGCGGCACCGCTGCGGGTCAAGGTCCGCTTGGTGATCTTCGACAAAGAGGCTCCCGCCAACACTCGGTCGATCAAGGACGTGAAGGAGCAGGAAATCTACATGGGCGAGATTCCGCTGATGACGGATACCGGCACCTTCGTCATCAACGGCACCGAACGTGTCATCGTTTCCCAATTGCATCGTTCGCCCGGCGTGTTTTTCGATCACGACCGCGGCAAGACTCATTCTTCGGGCAAATTGCTGTATAACGCCGTCATCATCCCGTATCGCGGATCATGGCTGGAGTTTGAATTCGACCCGAAGGACAGCGTATTCGTCCGTATCGACCGCCGCCGCAAGCTGCCGGCCACGGTTGTGCTGCGCGCGCTGGGTTTCGACAATGAAGAGATGCTGGCCAGCTTCTTTGAGACCAACACCTTCAATGTCAACAAAAAAGGCGAGTTCACCCTGAAGCTGGTGCCGGAACGTCTGCGGGGTGAAACCGCGCTGTTTGACATCAAGTCCGGCAAGAATGTCTATGTGGAGAAGACTCGCCGTGTGACGGCGCGCACCATCAAGGCGCTCGAGGCCGACGGTGTGACCGAGTTGGATGTGCCGCGCGACTATCTGATCGGCAAGATCATCGCCAAGAACATGATCGATGAGATGACCGGCGAGCTGGTGGCCAATGCCAATGACGAGATTACCGAGGCCGTGCTGACCAAGCTGGTCGAGGCAGGATTCACCGAAATCAAGACGCTGTACGTAAACGACTTGGATCACGGCCCATACATCTCCGACACCTTGCGTCTTGACTCCACCACCACGCAACTCGAGGCGCTGGTGGAAATCTATCGCATGATGCGTCCCGGCGAGCCGCCGACCAAGGAAGCGGCAGAGAGTTTGTTTGGCAATCTGTTCTTCAGCCACGACCGTTACGATCTGTCGGCGGTCGGGCGCATGAAGTTCAACCGCCGCGTCGGACGCGAGGAAATCACCGGGGAGGGCACCCTCAGCAAGCAAGATGTCGTGGACGTGCTGAAGACCCTGCTGGACATCCGCAACGGTAAGGGCGTGGTCGATGACATCGATCATCTGGGCAATCGCCGCATCCGCAGCGTGGGTGAAATGGTGGAGAACCAGTTCCGCGCCGGGCTGGTGCGTGTGGAGCGCGCCGTCAAGGAGCGCCTGAGCATGAGCGAGGCGGAAAGCATGATGCCGCAGGAACTGATCAACGCCAAACCGGTCTCCGCGGCGGTGAAGGAGTTCTTCGGTTCCAGCCAGCTGTCGCAGTTCATGGATCAGAACAACCCGCTGGCCGAGGTCACGCACAAGCGCCGTGTTTCGTCCCTGGGCCCCGGCGGCCTCACGCGCGAACGCGCCGGTTTCGAGGTGCGCGACGTGCACCCGACTCACTACGGCCGCGTGTGTCCGATCGAGACGCCTGAAGGCCCGAACATCGGGTTGATCAACTCTCTGTCGGTGTACGCCCGCACCAACGAATATGGCTTCCTGGAGACGCCGTATCGGCGCGTGGTCGATGGCAAGGTGACCAATCAGATCGACTACCTCTCCGCGATCGAAGAGGCGCAGTATGTGATCGCCCAGGCGAATGCGACCCTGGACAATCACAATAAGCTGACCGACGAACTGGTTTCGGTGCGTCATCAGAATGAATTCGCCATGTCGACACCTGACCGGGTGAATTACATGGATATCTCGCCCAAGCAGATCGTCTCGGTGGCCGCCTCGCTGATTCCGTTCCTGGAGCATGACGACGCCAACCGCGCCCTGATGGGTTCGAACATGCAGCGCCAGGCGGTACCGACGCTGCGCGCCGACAAACCGCTGGTCGGCACCGGCATGGAGCGCGTGGT
>CAZKZP010000060.1:5980-15408 GCA_964557295.1 uncultured Chromatiales bacterium
CAAGCGCGGCGGCATGGTCGACTCGGTCGATGCGGCCCGCATCGTCGTGCGTGTCAACGATGATGAAACCATTGCCGGAGAACCGGGGGTGGATATCTACAATCTGGTGAAATACACCCGCTCCAACCAGAACACCTGCATCAACCAGCGTCCGCTGGTGAAGAAGGGGGATGTGATCGCCCGCGGCGATGCGCTGGCCGATGGCCCGTCCACCGATATGGGCGAGCTGGCGCTGGGACAGAACCTCCTGGTCGCCTTCATGCCCTGGAACGGATTCAACTTCGAGGACTCGATTTTGATCTCCGAGCGTGTGGCCGAAGAGGACCGTTACACCTCGATCCACATCGAAGAACTCACCTGCGTGGCGCGTGACACCAAGCTCGGTCCAGAGGAAATCACCTCGGACATCCCCAACGTCGGGGAGAGCGCCCTGGCCAAGCTGGATGAGTCGGGCATCGTGTATATCGGCGCTGAGGTGAAGGCCGGCGATATCATGGTCGGCAAGGTCACGCCCAAGGGCGAGACCCAGCTGACTCCGGAAGAAAAGCTGCTGCGCGCGATCTTCGGCGAGAAGGCCTCCGATGTGAAGGATACCTCGCTGCGCGTGCCTTCCGGCATGAACGGCACCGTCATCGACGTGCAGGTCTTCACCCGCGACGGCGTCGAGCGCGACGCCCGCGCCGTGCAGATCCAGAACGCGCAGCTGGCGCAGGTCAAGAAGGATCTCAACGAGGCCTTCCGCATCGTGGAAGACGACACCTACCAGCGTATCGAGAAGATGCTGATCGGCAAGACCGCCGCCGGCGGTCCGAAGGGGCTGAAATCCGGCAACAAGGTGACCAAGGACTACCTGGCCGGCATCCCGCGCGAGAAGTGGTTCGAGATCCGTTTGAGCGAAGAGGCGGCCAACGAGCAGCTGGAGCGTGCCACCGAGCAGCTCAAGCAGATGCGCGCCGACCTCGACGCCGAGTATGAAGAGAAGAAGGGCAAGATCCTGGCCGGCGATGATCTGGTGCCGGGCGTGCTCAAGATGGTCAAGGTCTACCTTGCCGTCAAGCGCCGTGTGCAGCCGGGTGACAAGATGGCCGGACGCCATGGTAACAAGGGTGTTATCTCCACCATCGTACCGGTGGAAGACATGCCGTACCTGGATAACGGCACGCCGGTGGACATCGTGTTGAATCCGCTCGGTGTACCCTCGCGTATGAACGTGGGCCAGGTGCTGGAAACCCATCTGGGCTGGGCGGCGCGCGGTCTGGGTCACAAGATCAACGCCATGCTCGAACAGAAGCGTTCGGCCGCCGAGGTCCGTGGCTTTCTGGAGAAGATCTACGTCAACAAACAGCAGAAGGACGGCCTGGGCGCGATGAACGATCAGGAGGTGCTCGAGCTGGCGGGCAATCTGCGCAAGGGCGTGCCGATGGCGACGCCGGTCTTCGAAGGGGCGCATGAGAGCGAGATCAAGTCCATGCTGGCGCTGGCGGACCTGCCGAGCTCGGGCCAGACGGTCCTGTTCGACGGTCGCACCGGCGAGGCCTTCGACCAGCCGGTGACGGTCGGCTACATGTACATGCTCAAGCTGAACCACTTGGTGGATGACAAGATGCATGCCCGCTCGACTGGCCCGTACAGCCTGGTCACTCAGCAACCGCTCGGTGGTAAGGCGCAATTCGGTGGTCAGCGCTTCGGGGAGATGGAAGTGTGGGCGCTGCAGGCCTACGGCGCATCCTATACCTTGCAGGAGATGCTCACGGTCAAGTCCGACGACGTCAATGGTCGTACCAAGATGTACAAGAACATCGTCGACGGTGATCATCGCATCGAGCCTGGCATGCCGGAGTCCTTCAACGTATTGCTCAAGGAAATCCGCGCGCTCGGTATCGACATCGAGCTGGAGCATCAGGACTAAGGTAATGACGGGGAAGCCGGCGGGCCATGCCTGCCGGCACACAACAGATTTCAGTATCGCGCAGCAGGAGATACGACCTTGAAAGACTTGTTAAAGATTTTGAAGCAGCAGAGCCAATCGGATGACTTCGATGCCATTCGCATCGGTCTCGCATCGCCGGAAAAGATCCGTTCGTGGTCTTATGGCGAGGTCAAAAAGCCTGAAACCATCAACTACCGCACCTTCAAGCCCGAGCGCGACGGCCTGTTCTGCGCCAAGATCTTCGGGCCGGTGAAGGATTATGAATGCCTGTGCGGCAAGTACAAGCGCCTGAAGCATCGCGGCGTCATCTGCGAAAAATGCGGCGTCGAAGTCACCGTGTCCAAGGTGCGGCGCGACCGCATGGGCCATATCGAACTGGCCAGCCCGGTCGCCCACATCTGGTTCCTGAAGTCGCTGCCCTCCCGTATGGGGCTGCTGCTGGACATGACCCTGCGCGACATCGAGCGGGTGTTGTATTTCGAGGCCTTCGTGGTGGTCGAGCCGGGCATGACCACGCTCGAGCGCGGGCAGTTGCTCAGCGATGACGCCTATCTGGAAGCCATCGAGGAATTCGGTGATGAGTTCGACGCGCGCATGGGCGCCGAGGCGATCCATCAGCTGCTGATCAGCATCGACATGAAGGCTGAAGCCGCCAAGCTGCGCCAGGAGATCTCCGAAACCAGTTCCGAGACCAAGCTGAAGAAATACGGCAAGCGCCTCAAGCTGATCGAGGCCTTCCTCGAGTCCGGCAACAAGCCGGAATGGATGGTGATGACCGTGCTGCCGGTGCTGCCGCCGGAGCTGCGTCCGCTGGTGCCGCTCGACGGCGGCCGTTTCGCGACCTCCGATCTCAACGATCTCTACCGCCGCGTCATCAACCGTAACAACCGTCTGAAGCGCCTGCTGGATCTGAATGCGCCCGACATCATCGTGCGCAACGAAAAGCGCATGCTGCAAGAGGCCGTCGATGCCCTGATGGACAACGGCCGCCGCGGCCGCGCAATCACCGGCACCAACCGTCGCCCGCTGAAATCGCTCGCCGACATGATCAAGGGCAAGCAAGGCCGCTTCCGTCAGAATCTGCTCGGTAAGCGCGTCGACTACTCCGGCCGTTCGGTCATCGTGGTGGGTCCCACGCTCAAGCTGCATCAATGCGGGCTGCCGAAGAAAATGGCGCTGGAACTGTTCAAGCCGTTCATCTTCAGCAAACTCGAGCGTCGCGGCCTGGCCACGACGATCAAGGCGGCAAAGAAGATGGTCGAGCGTGAAGGCCCGGAGGTTTGGGATATCCTGGAAGAGGTCATCCGCGAGCATCCGGTGATGCTCAACCGCGCGCCGACCCTGCACCGCTTGGGGATCCAGGCCTTCGAACCGGTCCTCGTGGAAGGCAAGGCGATCACCCTGCATCCGCTGGTGTGCGCGGCCTATAACGCGGACTTCGACGGCGACCAGATGGCGGTACACGTGCCGCTGTCACTCGAGGCGCAATTGGAAGCGCGCGTCTTGATGATGTCGACCAATAACATCCTCTCGCCCGCCAACGGCGAGCCGATCATCGTGCCTTCGCAGGATATCGTTCTCGGCCTCTATTACATGAGCCGCGAACGCGTCAACGCCAAGGGCGAAGGCATGGCCTTTATGGACGTCGACGAGGTGCACCGCGCCTATGAGACGCGTCAGGTTTCCCTACACGCACGCGTCAAGGTGCGGATTAGCGATGTGGTGATCGACGTCGATGGCAACAAGACCTGTCGCACCCGCCGGATGGATACGACCGTCGGTCGCGCGCTGATGTCCAGGATCCTCCCCGAGGGGCTGCCGTTCGATCTGATCAATCAGGTGCTGGGCAAGAAGGGCATCTCGCGCCTGATCAATGAGTGTTACCGCAAGGTGGGGCTGAAGGAAACGGTCATCTTCGCCGACCAGCTGATGTATACAGGCTTTACCTATGCCACGCGCGCCGGCGCTTCGTTCGGCGCCGATGACATGGTGATCCCGGAAGAAAAAGTGACGATCATCAACCGCGCCGAAGGCCAGGTCAAAGAGATCGAGAAACAGTACACCTCGGGTCTGGTGACCAATGGGGAACGCTACAACAAGGTGGTCGATATCTGGTCGCATGCCAATGATCAGGTCTCGCGCGCCATGATGGAGAAGCTCTCCCGAGAAGAAGTGATCGACCGTGATGGCAAGTCGGTCAAGCAGCTTTCCTTCAACCCGATCTTCATGATGGCCGACTCCGGCGCGCGCGGTAGCGCGGCCCAGTTGCGTCAGCTGGCGGGCATGCGCGGTCTGATGGCCAAGCCGGACGGCTCGATCATCGAGACGCCGATCACCGCCAACTTCCGCGAAGGTCTGAATGTATTGCAATACTTCATCTCGACCCACGGCGCCCGGAAGGGTCTGGCCGATACCGCGTTGAAGACCGCCAACTCCGGATATCTGACTCGCCGTCTGGTGGATGTCGCCCAGGACGTGGTGGTGACCGAGCCGGATTGCGGCACCGTGCGCGGTCTGGTGATGAATCCATTGATCGAAGGTGGCGATGTCGTCGAGCCGCTGCGCGAGCGCGTGCTGGGTCGCGTCCTGGCCGAAGATGCGCTGGCGCCGGGCAAGAATCAGGTCGTCGCCGAGGCCGGCACGCTGCTCGACGAGCAGTGGGTGGACATCCTCGAAGCCAACAGTATCGATCAGGTCGTGGTGCGTTCGCCGATCTCCTGCGAATCCCGCTACGGTATCTGCTCGGCTTGCTATGGTCGCGATTTGGCGCGCGGTCATCGCGTCAACTCGGGTGAGTCGGTCGGCGTTATCGCCGCCCAGTCCATCGGCGAGCCTGGCACGCAGCTGACCATGCGTACCTTCCATATCGGGGGGGCGGCATCACGGTCTGCGGCCATCAGCAGTATCGAGATCAAATCCAACGGTACCGTGCGTCTGCACAATATCAAGACGGTACAGCACCGGAAGGGTCACTATGTGGCGGTATCCCGTTCGGGCGAAGTGGCGATTCTGGACGCCGTAGGCCGTGAGCGTGAACGCTACAAGGTTCCCTATGGCGCCATGTTGAATGTCCAGGACGGTGCCAAGGTCGAACCCGGCCAAGTCGTCGCCAACTGGGACCCGCACACCCATCCGATCGTCACCGAAGTTGCCGGCCGCGTCCGGTTCAGCGACTTCATCGAAGGTGTCACCGTCAGTCGTGAGATGGATGAGGTCACCGGCCTGAGCAGCCTGGTGGTCACCGATCCGAAACAGCGTTCCGGTGGCTACAAGGATCTGCGTCCGATGGTCAAACTGGTCGACGACAAGGGTAATGACCTGTGTATCGCCGGCACCAGTATCCCGGCGCATTACTTCCTCCCCAGCGGCGCGATCATCAGCCTGGAGGATGCCGCGGAAGTGGGCGTGGGCGACGTCGTCGCGCGTATCCCGCAAGAGTCATCCAAGACCCGCGACATCACGGGTGGTCTGCCGCGTGTGGCCGACTTATTCGAGGCGCGCAAGCCCAAGGAACCGGCCATCCTGGCCGAGATCACCGGGACCGTCTCCTTCGGCAAGGAAACCAAGGGTAAGCAGCGTTTGGTGATCACCCCGAACGATGGCGGCGATCCCTACGAGGAGTTGATTCCGAAGTGGCGCCACATCACGGTGTTCGAAGGCGAATTCGTCGAGAAGGGCGAGGTGATCTGCGAAGGCCCGCCGTCCCCGCACGACATCCTGCGCTTGCAGGGCGTCGAGACCTTGGCCAACTACATCGTCAACGAGGTCCAGGACGTCTATCGCCTGCAAGGGGTCAAGATCAACGACAAGCACATCGAAGTCGTCGTGCGTCAGATGTTGCGCAAGGTCGAGATCGCCGATCCGGGTGACACCAAGTTCCTCAAAGGCGAGCAGATCGAAAAGGCGCGCTTGCTGGAAGAGAACGAGCGCGTGCTGGCCGAAGGCAAGATGGCGGCCACCTATGTGCCTGTGCTGCTCGGCATTACCAAGGCATCGCTGGCGACCGATTCGTTCATCTCCGCCGCCTCCTTCCAGGAGACCACGCGCGTACTCACCGAGGCCGCCGTCAACGGCCGCATCGATGATCTGCATGGCCTGAAGGAGAACGTGATTGTCGGGCGCCTGATCCCTGCCGGCACCGGCTTGGCGTATCACGAGCACCGCCGCAGCGTTCGCAGCCAGGATCAGTTTGGTTATGCGGATCTGGGCGCTGCCATGGGCACCGAAAGCGACGTAATAGAGGAAACCGTGGAATGATCTGCCTGCCGCTGGTCTTTTGGATCGGCAGCACGCTTGACACTTAGATGGTGAACATCTAAAATTCCGCGACTCGGACAGGCCGGGTATATGCCCGCCTGTCATTTTATTTGTAGGGCTGGAGTAAATTTATGGCAACAATCAATCAGTTGGTGCGCAAGCCGCGTCGGACCAAGGCCGAAAAGAGTACGGTGCCCGCGTTGGGCGGTAGTCCGCAGAAGCGGGGAGTGTGTACGCGCGTATACACAACGACACCGAAAAAGCCGAATTCCGCGTTGCGCAAAGTCGCTCGTGTGCGACTCACCAACAGCATGGAAGTCAGCAGCTATATCGGTGGCGAAGGTCATAATCTGCAGGAGCACTCCGTTGTTCTGATCCGCGGCGGACGTGTGAAGGACTTGCCGGGTGTGCGTTACCACACAGTGCGCGGCACCCTGGATTGCGCTGGTGTGAACGATCGCCGTCAAGGCCGTTCCAAATACGGCGCCAAGCGTCCTAAGTCCTAATTTGAAGAGAGTTTTTTCAGGAAACGATCATGGCGAGAAGAAGAGAAGCTGCGAAACGGGTGCCCCTGCCGGATCCCAAGTTTGGGAGTGAGGTGCTGGCGAGATTTGTGAATGTCTTGATGGTCGACGGTAAGAAGTCGATCGCCGAGAAGATTGTCTACGGCGCTCTGGATCGCGTGCAGGACAAGTCGGGCAAGACCGGTCTGGATGCGCTGGAGAAGGCGCTGGAGAACGTCCGTCCGGTGGTCGAGGTCAAGTCGCGCCGCGTCGGTGGCGCCACCTACCAGGTTCCGGTCGAAGTGCGTCCCGATCGCCGCAACGCCCTGGCGATGCGCTGGATCGTTGACGCGGCACGCAAGCGCAGCGAGAAAGGTATGGAGTTGCGCCTGGCGGGCGAAATAATCGATGCGCTGGAGAGTCGCGGCTCTGCCGTCAAGAAGCGTGAAGATACCCATCGCATGGCTGAGGCGAACAAGGCCTTTGCTCACTACCGTTGGTAATGGCGGTTTGATCGAATTTTAGCGGAGTTAAGCACGTGGCACGCAAAACACCAATCACACAGTACCGAAACATCGGTATCATGGCGCACATCGATGCTGGCAAGACCACCACGACCGAGCGCATTTTGTTTTACACGGGGGTCTCCCACAAGATCGGTGAGGTGCATGACGGTGCCGCGACGATGGACTGGATGGTTCAGGAACAAGAGCGTGGGATCACGATCACCTCTGCTGCGACTACCTGTTTCTGGTTTGGTATGGATCGCCAGTTCCCCGAGCATCGCATCAATATCATCGATACTCCTGGGCACGTCGACTTTACCATCGAAGTGGAGCGTTCGCTGCGCGTGCTCGACGGCGCAGTCGCCGTTTTCTGCGCCGTCGGCGGCGTAGAGCCGCAGTCCGAAACGGTCTGGCGTCAGGCGAATAAATACGGGGTTCCCCGCCTGGCCTTCGTCAACAAGATGGACCGTGCCGGCGCCAACTTCCTCCGCGTTGTCGGTCAAATCAAGAGCCGCTTGGGCGCCAATCCGGTGCCGATCCAGCTGCCGATCGGCCAAGAAGAGCACTTCAAGGGCGTCGTCGACCTGATCCGCATGAAGGCGATCTACTGGAATGAGGCCGACCAGGGTATGTCGTATGAAGCAAAAGACATCCCGGCCGAGATGAAGGCGGACTGCGAGAAGTGGCGCGAAAATATGATCGCCGCCGCGGCCGAATCCAACGATGAGTTGATGGAGAAGTATCTCGAGACGGGCGATCTGTCCGAGGACGAGATCCGCGCCGGTCTGCGTGCCCGCTCCTTGGCGGGCGAGATCATCGTAGCGATGTGCGGTTCGGCCTTCAAAAACAAGGGCGTTCAGGCGATGCTGGATTCGGTCATCCACTACATGCCGGCGCCGACGGATGTGCCCGCCATCAAGGGTATCCTCGATGATAAGGCAGGCACTGAGGCTGAGCGTCATGCCACCGATGACGAGCCGTTCGCCGCCCTGGCGTTCAAGATCGCCACTGACCCGTTCGTCGGCACCTTGACCTTCTTCCGTTGCTATTCCGGTGTGGTCAATGCGGGTGACAGCGTTTACAACCCGGTCAAGAGCAAGAAAGAGCGTATCGGGCGTATCGTTCAGATGCACGCCAACTCCCGCGAAGAAATCAAAGAGGTGCGCGCCGGTGACATCGCGGCGGCGGTCGGCCTCAAGGACGTGACCACGGGCGACACCCTGTGCGACCTGAACAACATCATCACGCTGGAAAGAATGGAGTTCCCCGAGCCGGTAATCTCCGTGGCGATCGAGCCCAAAACCAAGGCCGACCAGGAAAAGATGGGTATTGCCTTGAGCAAGCTGGCGCAAGAAGACCCCTCGTTCCGCGTCAAGACGGACGAAGAATCCGGCCAGACGATCATCTCGGGTATGGGTGAGCTGCATCTGGAAATCATCGTCGACCGCCTCAAGCGTGAGTTCAAGGTCGAGGCCAATGTTGGTGCCCCGCGCGTTGCGTATCGTGAAACCATCCGCGCAACGGTCGAGTCCGAAGGCAAGTTCGTGCGTCAGTCCGGTGGTCGTGGCCAGTACGGCCATGTGTGGCTCAAGATCGAGCCGCTGGAATCCGGCAAGGGGTATGAGTTCGTCAACGCCATCGTCGGCGGTGTCGTCCCGCGCGAATACGTCCCGGCGATCGACAAGGGGATTCAAGAGCAGATTCAAAACGGTGTTATCGCCGGTTACCCGGTTGTTGATGTCAAGGTCACCCTGTTCGATGGGTCCTATCATGATGTCGACTCCAACGAAATGGCGTTTAAGATCGCCGGCTCGATGGGCTTCAAGTCCGGCGCCCTCAAGGCGCGCCCGGTGTTGCTCGAGCCCGTCATGAAGGTCGAAGTCGTCACGCCCGAAGATTACATGGGTGATGTGATGGGCGACTTGAATCGCCGGCGCGGGATCGTGCAGGGCATGGATGATTCCCCGTCGGGCAAGATCGTGCGCGCAGAAGTACCGCTGGGCGAGATGTTCGGTTACGCCACGGATCTGCGTTCCGCCACCCAGGGGCGCGCGAGCTACTCGATGGAGTTTGCCAAATATGCTGAGGCTCCGGCGAGCATCGCCGAGCAGGTCATCAAGAAAGCGTCTTAATTTACAAAGTTTAGAGAGGTAACTGTCGTGTCCAAGGGAAAATTTGAACGTACCAAGCCGCACGTAAACGTCGGGACCATCGGCCACGTTGACCACGGTA
>CAZKZP010000061.1:0-12073 GCA_964557295.1 uncultured Chromatiales bacterium
CCGTGCCCTCCCCAGCGCGACGCTCAGAATTATCCGCGCATCTGCCACGAACAATAATCTGACTGAATCCACAAAAAAATATTGTTAAGGAATCGACACCGTCTTAGGGTGAGTGCCGGGTAATTCACGGGAGACAACACAAGATGAAGAATCAACAATGCAATAGTGCAGGCCTGACCTGGTTATGACCCGGTTACGGTTACATTGATGCTGCCGGCGGTCGAGGTACTGCCGCCCCCGATCAGCATCAGCGCTATGAACAGCAGCGAGGTACTGTCATGGATCGCACCGATATCGACGGTATTGAAGCCGGCCGTGCGGGTGCTCACCGCCTGGAACCAGCTCGCCATGAGTTTTTCCCCGCGCCGTGGAGTTGTCCCAGGGTGCCCGGATTGTTCCATTCCAGCACGGCGAAAGCGGCCACCGACCAGGCCCCCGTCCCGACAAGCATGAGCTTGCTGCCCGGGAACCACTCTGAGCAATTCGGTTTCGTCGTCAAGAATGACTGAAACCTCTTTAGGCGAGGTCGGGAGAGATACTGTGAAATAGGCAACGGAGAGGGGCCTCAATAGGGTTGGACGTTCTTTGCCCCGATCTGCTTGGTTCTTGGCCCTGTTAGATGGAGCATTTGGGCAAGAAAAGAAATTATTTTCAAGAAATTTCTGAACATGGTATTTTTCATGGTATTACCATTAAGCAGGAAAATAAGTCATTGAATAGAAAAGATAAAAATGGCGTATTTACAATCGAGTGGGAGTGACCGGCACTGGCTGGCAGTATCAGGCATAACACCTGTAACCTGGGTGCTCAGTCAGGTAGAAAATAGGCGATGATATCCATCTCCTTGTGCGGATTGGTGCTTGCTCAAGGCTTTCTTGAGTCGCTTAACCACCGCATTCACCGACGATCTCCTGCTGAATTCAAACGAATGACATGTGCACGCAGGTCAGGCCATCAAGGGGCTGATTCCTGGCCCTGCGACTGGCTTCTCTTTCGCTGGTATTCATCATAGCTCTCGCGCTCGGTGCACTGGACTGCAAGATCCTTCGCGCGCTGCTGGTCGCGAATGTTCATAAGCACTGGGCTTGATCGTTTCGTTGCTGCATGCCTGCGTCGCGCCCGGCAGTCCCGCAAGCACAAGATGTTGAGTCTCATCATGGCGCCATCCCCGTGGGTAAAGTGAACTGTGTTGACCTTTGCCCCAAGATTGTCTTTTGAGGAAGACAGGAGGCGGCTTGTTTGATCAGGCAGAAATTGCAGTCAGAACGTTTGTCAGCCGTGTCGTGGCAAGATCAAGAAATGCACGTGTTTTTGCTGGCAAACGCCCTTGCCGGATGTACAGCAGGCTGACCGGCACTGCTTCTGGCTCATTGGCATCCAATATACGCCTGAGTTTACCGCTGGTGACCAGATCGGCAACCTGATAAGACAGCAGCCGCGTGATGCCGACCCCGCACAAGGTGGCCGCGATGGCGCTATCCGCTGTATTGACGACCAGCCGGGAGCGAATAGGGACGCGCCGAATTCCGTTTGGTCCGTTAAACGACCAGGCTGTGGGAGACATGATGCCTTCGAATGTCACGCACTGGTGATCACGCAGGTCGTCAGGCGATTGGGGTTCGCCATGCTGTTGCAGGTAGCCCGGACTCGCGCATACCCACAGGGTAATCGCCCCCACGCTCCGTGCCGTCAGTCCACTGTCAGGCAGAGGGCCAATCCGTACCGCCACATCGATATGCTCCTCCAGAAGGTTCTCGTCGCGGTCACTCAGCACCAGTCGGACGCTGACGTCGGGATGGTTCTCAAGGAATTCGGCGATCACCGGAAGTACGTGCAGGCGCCCGAAGACCAAGGGAGCTGCAACGATCAGTTCGCCACGCGGACTGGCATGCCCCCCTGCGGCCAGGCGTTCGGCCTCATCCACGCGATCCAGGATTTCTCGGCATGCCGCCAGATACTCTCGACCGGCCTCTGTCAGCGTGAGTTGTCGCGTGGTTCTGATCAGCAGGCGCGTGCCCAGATGCCCTTCGAGATCAGCCAGCTTACGGCTCACCGACGCCAAGGGCATCCTGAGGCGGCGCGAGGCCCGGGACAAACTACCTTCGTCGGCAACGGCCGCAAAGATGGACATTGCTTCGATTCGGTCCATATTCTCGTTTTATGAGAGATTGAATATCGAAATTACAGCCTAGTTGTTGAGTTTGACACTGTCTATAGTTTCTCCACCGGAATCAACCGGATCCACTTAAAGGAGAAATGACCATGTCTCGCATCCACACGCCATCCTCAATCGAAACCGCTCCGGCTGCTTCTCAACCGCTCTTGCATGCAGTTCAACAGCAATTGGGCAGCGTGCCGAATTTGTTCCGTGTCGTGAGCAATAGTCCGGCGGCCTTGGAAGGGTATCTCGGCATGTCTGGCGCACTGGGCAAAGGCCGTCTGCCTGCGCAGACGCGTGAACGCATCGCGTTGGCCGTTGCCCAAATCAACGAATGCGGCTACTGCCTGTCTGCTCACACCTATCTGGGCAGTAACCTCGCCAAACTCGCCGATGCCGAGATAAGCGCGAATCGTGCGGGCGGGTCGCTCGATACCAAGGCTGAGGCTGCAGTCCGCTTCGCAGTAAAGGTCGTACAACAGCGCGGCCACGTCTCTGATGCTGATGTGCGCGCTGTCAGGGATGCTGGCTACGACGACGCACAAGTCGTCGAAATCGTGCAGCATGTGGCACTGAACATTTGGACAAATTATTTGAATTTGGTGGCGAACACCACCATCGACTTCCCGGCAGCAGAAGCCTTGGTTGCCTGACCGGCACAGCCAGCGGAAGCTGTACAAGCAAGTGCGCAAACAATCGCCCGGAGGAGCATCATGAAAGCATTCGCCGAGGTCGCCTTCACCCCATCGGTACGTCGGTTACAGACAGAGCGTGGCTCCCGCGACTTTTATGCCCGTCTGGAGGCACGTTCCCGTCGGACCGGGGGCCTCGGCGAATGCGAATGCGACTTTCTGGCCGCTGCCGATAGTTTTTTTCTCGCGACGGTGAGTGAATCCGGTTGGCCCTATGTCCAGCACCGTGGAGGGCCGAAAGGTTTCGTCAAAGTCATCTCACCGTCGCGCATCGCCTTTGCAGAGTTTTGCGGCAACCGGCAATACGTCACCGCCGGCAACGTGCAGGGCAACAACCGTGTTGCGCTCATCATTGTCGACTATCCCAGTCGCCAGCGTTTGAAATTGATGGGAAGGCTGCGCCTTGATGGTCTGGCTCAAGCTGACCCCGAGCTACTCCGGACAGTCGATCTGCCGCACTACAAGGCACAGATTGACGCAGTGACCTCAATCGAGGTCGAAGCATTCGACTGGAACTGCACGCAACACATCATGCCGCGGTTCACTGAAGAGCAAATCGCGGCCTCGGTGCGGCCACTCTATGCCAGGATCGCCGAGCTCGAAGCCGAAATCGCCCGCTTAATTCAGCAACCCCGCAATTACTAATCCACCGAAGGAGTAAAGCATGGAAAACCGTCCACCGCTTCCACCTTTCACTCTCGAGTCCGCGCGCCAAAAGGCTCGTGCCGCTGAGGATGCCTGGAATGACCGTGATCCCCAGCGCGTGGCGCTCGCCTATACCGAGAACAGTTCGTGGCGTAATCGCAGTGAATTCCTGAGTGGGCGCTCCGCAATTGTTGCCTTTCTCGAGCGCAAATGGGCGCGCGAACTCGATTACCGCCTGATCAAGGAAGTCTGGGCGTTTACAGATCACCGTATCGCAGTGCGCTTTGCCTATGAGTGGCATGATGACTCGGGCCAATGGTTCCGCTCCAATGGAAACGAGAACTGGGAGTTCGATGCGTTTGGGCTCATGAGGTTACGCTATGCCAGCATCAATGATTTGCCTATTCGCGAGACGGAGCGCAAGTTTTTCTGGCCTTTGGGGCGGCGGCCAGACGACCATCCTGGCCTCAGCGATCTAGGCCTCTAACTGCTGATGCAGGGAATCAAGTTGGTCTTATCCATCAAAATCATTCTGCTGCATTGATTTTGGGGCTCAGACGAACGCTTTGTTGTGCAGCAGGCCTGGTTGTGGGATCGGCTAGCTGGCTAGAGTAGCGCAATGTAGTGTACGTAGGCAGTTCTAGGGAAACTCTGAAAAAGCCATCCATGACTTTCTCAGAGACCGGCATGATCTATTCCAATCACTTCTGGTCGATTGAGGAAGCCACGGCGTATATTATGCAGTACATACGATTTTATATATCACGAGAAGTTGCATTCGAGTCTCGGATAACAAAAGCCCGTGGAGTACGAAAGGATGGCAGCCTGATAGGTGTCAATAAGTTCGGAATAAAGTCAGGCTCCAAAAAAGCGTCGCTTCACTCTACTTTTTGGGTCCGGCGATGGCTGGCGTTCGGCCCAAAGAGGTGTCGCCTTTGAGTAAACCGGTATTGACTCAGCGCTTGCTGCGATTGGGAGGAGTAGTGCTTGCAGGTTCGCTGCTTGTCGCATGTAGCCCGAGCACGCGGAAAATGGACGAGGCGCCAATCTATGGCGGCCCCCTATTTCGGCTAAAGCTTGTTCGATACTACGAGAACCTTCCATTCCACTACACTGGGGAGATCTTCCGGATTCAATGTGCCTCGGCACAGACCCAAAACTCGCCTGCGCACAAGACTCAAGATGCTGGTTGGGTATCGCTTGGCAATGGTGGCGCGGTCGGTTCCAAGAGCGCAGCGGAACTCGCCGAGCGGGAACGGAGCCGCTACCATGTGATCAATGAGCACACCTTGGTCTGGATCGGCAACGGAGTAAACGTAAGCTTTGACGGCTGCGGTAGCTTCAAAGGCTGGAACCCCACCGCTATTCCCAGTGACTTTATCATTCCCACAGAGAAACCAGACTACTGTACGCCTAAGGGGAATGTGGATTGCCGCCAATACGATTTCTTGGGCGAACGCGAACCGCGCTTCGAGCACATTCATGCGAGCCCCAATGGCCAGATATCATTTGTGATGCGCTCCAAGGCAATGCGGGTGGGCAAAGTAGTGCGCGTCGAAAGCACAGACTTCGGAAAGACATGGAAGATCACTGTTTTCTGATTCACAGATCACGTCATAAATGTGGCGACGAACGACCGCTGGTCCCTGCAATCGACCTCAACGGCGACGCAGAGGCCGAATGGCCGCTGACCTCGCCTGATGGCAGGCTCCGCGGCAACGCGGGTTGTCCCTATGTTCTGCTTTCGCCAAAGACGATGAGGCGTATCGGCGAGTTCTTCGGGCACCTGGCGGTACTAGATTAAAAACTCAATGGTTATCGCATCATCCAGAGCTACAGTCGCTACCGGTTGTGCTATTTCAACCTCGATACCTATGTCTTCGACGGCGTACCGCTGTGTCTCCCGCGCCATCGCCGATGCGTGCGACCTCGAACAATGGAGCCGGCGCATGGGCACTGGGAATAGGATTCTGTCGTTGCAATAAACCGGGAGATTAACCGAGGGGAATTGGATTGCGTCAGTCCAATTCGTCGATCAACTCAAACACCATACGGTGCCAAGGTCCCCACGGGCGTTCCCGGAGTTCGGAGGCGATCTCGAGACGCGCATCGATGCCCGCATTGCCAGCCAGGGGATCGCCCTGTCCGGCAGAGAAGAAGCCGTCCAGTTCAACGCATTGGTGGCAGACGCCGGTCTTGGTGATCAGCGCACAGGTAGTGTCGTATCGCTCTGTCATGTAGCTTCTGGCCTCCTGGAGCCAGTTTTTGGTCTGGCCAGTGCTGGCATCGAGCAGATCGGCGACTTCTTCAACCGTGAAGCCATGTATCTCCTTGAGCAGTAGCGCGGCCGCCTTACGTTCCGGGAGGTTGCGCAAGGTGCAGGCCAGGCAGGCGACGAGATGCTCACGCGCGATCGCCTTTGTTTCCGGCGTTCCGATCATGGCCTTCGATTGCTCGATCAGCACAGTGTCCGCCTCGGTGGCCTCGCGCAAGTCGAGGAGCATCTTTTCCCTCCACGTCGAGTGCCGGCGCAGCTCGTCAACGGCAAGATTCGTCGCCACCTTGAACAACCAGGCACGAATGCCTTCATCCGTGTCCGGGAGTCGATCCGACGCCTCCAGGCAGCGCAAAAAAGTTGTTTGTAGCAGATCCTCGGCCACCTGGGGACGGATAACCAGCCGGCAAAGATAGGCGTTCAGCTCCCGCTGGACTTCATTGAATTGACTTACGAGGCGATGTTCCATCCGTTTCTCTCATCTCAGACGTATTAGGAAGTATGAAGGGGATTTTGAAGAGAAACAGTGCGTGTCGCAACCACTTGCCGATGGCCGAAGCAGGGGATAGTAAATGAAGTTCAGATTGATTCCCCGCGCAGTGATGGCGGGATGGCTCGGGGGCTTCGCTGGGAATGGGCTGCTGGGCGTGATATTTTCCAGTGCCTGGATCAGGCAGGTGCTTTATGACCCGACCGTCCAGAGCCAACTGTTTATCACCCTTACGACCCAGAGAAACATAGCGGTGTCCGTCATCGGCCTGATCGTCCTGAGCGGGATTCATGGCCTTCTGTTTGCCGTATTGCGGCCATCCATTCCGGGGAATGGCTGGCTGCGCAAAGGTATCTGGTGGGGAGTTGCGATCTGGGCCAGCTACTGGCTGTTCCAGGAGTGGTTCATTTACATCACCTTGCTGGGCGAGCCAATCAGTCTGGCAGTGTTTGAGCTTGCAATCCTTTTCCTCGGATCGCTGCTGGAGGGGGTAGTCATCTCCAGATTACTTGTTCAACGCGAAGGGTGATGAGTGAGTTTGCAATTCGAAAGACGCCAGATTATTTACTGACAAAGGAGAACCACATGAAACTGTACATGCACCCGCTTTCCCAAAATGCCCGCAAAGCCAGAGTCGTTGCCCGGTTGCTGGAGTTGCCGCTGGAAGAGCAGAGTGTTGACCTGATGCGAGGTGATGGAGAGCGAACGGAATACTTGGCGCTCAACCCAAACGGCATGGTGCCAGTCCTTCGAGACGCCGATTTCGTGTTGTGGGAATCGAATGCCATCTGCCAGTACCTCGCATCGAAAGCGCCGAGCACGCTATGGCCGGATGATACTCGCCTGAGAGCGGATATTTCCCGTTGGCAGTGTTGGGAGCTCGCCCACTGGGGGCCGGCGCTCTTCCATTACTTCAAGGAAAATATGATCAAGCAGTTCATGGGCGGGGGAGCGCCCGATGCGGCGGAACTCAGGAAAGGAGAAGAACAATTCAATAGATTCGGGGGAGTATTGAACGGCCATCTGTCGGCAAATCGCTATCTGGTCGGCGAGACATTCACGCTTGCCGACCTCTCCGTAGCGAGCCACTTGATGCACGCCGGGATGGGCAAGGTGCCGGTTCAGATTTTTCCGCATATCCAGCGGTGGTTCGATGAGATCTCACGCCTGCCGGCCTGGCGTGCGACCGAACCCGGCCTATCTTGAGAAGGGATGAAGACGATGAAGAAGAGCGCGGCGCTCGAATTCTCTAAAGTCACCGAGTGCTTTGCATCCGATCCCGACGTGCTTCCGGGAAAGATGTTCGGCGCGGAGGGTTTGAAAATCAACGGCAAAGTCTTCGCCATGCTGGTGAAGGGGGAACTGGTCATAAAACTTCCCGCCGCGCGATGCGCCGAGTTGATAAGCGCCGGGCGTGCCGCGCGATTCGATCCCGGACACGGACGTCAAATGAGGGAGTGGGTGCAAGTCCCGCTGGGAACGTTGGATTGGATCGATCTTGCCAGTGAGGCAAGGCATTTTGTCGGCCGCCTCGGTTCAGACCCGCGCGGCGAGGAGTGAGGCGGGAGCCATTTCCGCAGTTTTCCCTGCGATTGCTTCCTTCTGAACCACTTCATAGGCATTGCCGACATGACGATGGATTGTGACCGGGGTGACTCCGATCAAGGGGTGAGTTGGACGAGGCCGGACGCTCCGGCAACCTCGCCGCGCGTCTCGACCAGACGAACAACCGTGTTGGTCAAAGCGATGGTCCTGATATGGATCTCCGGATCGTCGAAAAAATGATCCAGACCGATCTCGGGAACGGTGATGCTCCCGGCCGGGATCTCATCGGTGATGTATGTCAAACCGTCGTTAGGTCCATCCTTGCGCAACAGTGAGTATCCGGTTCTGGCGCGCTCGGTGACTTGCCCCGAGAGAGGGATGCCCACGTAATTCATGACGACGATGTTGGATGGAATCGTTATGTCGTCGGCGCGTTTTGCGCTCCGCGCCGTTGCCAGGCTCTCGATGCCGTCGAATGATCCGCCACCGATGATAAAGAGCTTGACGTACCAGCGCATCGGCCATGTCAGTGCCATGTCCGCCAAGGCGCTGCCTCGTAGTGTACCGCCGATGTTCACCCATGCCTTGACACTGTGAGGCTGACCCGTCTGGTGCAATCTGGTCAGCGCCACTGCCGTTTCGGGGCCTCCTTTGCTGGCGCTGACGAGGATGATTTTGTCGTCGCTACGGCTGAGCCGGGTGAGCTGCTCGGCGATGAGATCGCCATTGTGTTCGACGGCGCCGTTTTCTTCGATATCGAGCAATACCGTTCTTGCGCCCGCGTCGTTCAATACCTGGCGCGGCTTGGCGAAGCCGGCGCCGTTCTCGGGCTGTGATTTATAAAACCAACCCGGCACAAACACGATCAGGTACTCGGACAGGGTTGCGGGAAGCGGGGCAAGAGTTCCCTGGGGGGGCGCCTTGAGTCTGGAGAACTCTTCGGAAAATATCTCCCGGGCGCGCTTGTTTTCCGGCTGCCGTAACAGAGACTGCCAGAGAACCAGTGCCGCAAAGTCCGTTGAGTGCCCCTCGGCGATGTTCTTGAGCGCGGAACGTGCAGGTATCTTGCCGCCGCTATCGCGTTCGATGGCATCGATCGCCGCATCCAATTCGGGACGGCTGCGCTCGCCTTTCAGATACTGTTCCAGGTAATACTTCGCATTCTCCGAATCCACTGTCGTGAGAATCGGTTGGCCGGATAACTCGCCGTGAACCGGAATTTGAGGGATGTTTCCTGAGCACGCGAATAATGATCCGCAAGCGAGAAAGATGGTAAACGATCTAAGCAAGTATCGTCCTCCATGTTCCGGTACGACACATGACTTTATTAGAGCCAGCGGTGAACTCTTTGCCTATAACGAAGATAATCCTCTCCGAATTTATGTTCCAGATGCCGTTCTTCCCGCCTGATGACGCCGACCTGGATCATCCAGACCAGCACTGGCGTCAATGCGAGTGGCCACCACGTGTCCAGGATCAGCGATAGACCGACGTAGATGAGCAGATTCGAAACGTAAATCGGGTTTCGCGAAAACCGGAATGGGCCATGCGTCACAAGCGCTGTCACATGCTTGTATGGATCGACCGGTGTTCTTGCGCGTCGAAGGGTCTGGATCGCGGCGATTAGTCCGATCAGGCCGCACACGAGGATGACTGTGCCCGCCCCCGCGGCCAGCGGCTGGCCGGCAAGCTGCGTTGGCCAAAGCCACTCGAGCAGCAGGCCGAGGCCAAGCGTCCCCAGGTAGATGACCGGAGGAGGAGCGAGAATTCTCGCTCTATCAGCGGCGATGTCTTGCACAGGGTTCACTTGACCACCTCGCACACGTGCCGCTCAACCACCGATCACACGACCAGCGGCCCACTCCCGCCGTCGCCAATAACAGCAGAGCCACGCCCCAGGCCTGATGGTCGCGCGCTGCGGCGGGATCGAGGTCCGGGTAGCTGATGACGGCCATGATGTTGAAGACAAACAGCAACAGCGCCGCGGGCCGCGCAAATAACCCCAGCATCAGCAATACCGGTACCATCAACTCGACGGTGGTTGCAAGAGTGGCCGCGTAAAGGGGTGGCAACAACGGCACCGCATATTCGTTCTCGAAGAGATAAAGCGTGGTGTCCCAGCTGGTGATCTTCAAGTAACCCGATTTGAAAAAGGCCCACGCCACCCACAGACGCAGCAACAAGAACGCCAGCGGTGTCAGCCGATCCAAAATCTTTGCGATGCCTTGCCAGCCATTTACGAGCGGAGCAGCGAGAGCTTTCATCGCCCATCACCTCGCTTCGAAAGTTATAAAAATTCCACGGGACAGGCAAAACGCCAGGGTGGCCGAGATATCCACCCGATCCGCATGAGCGGCAAATACCTCGCCGATCGGCATACCTTGGGCCAGCGCTATTACCAGTGCATATTCGACCGCACCCATACGAGCCATCTCGACATCCTGACCGGTACGATAGATCAGCAGCCGGTCGCCGCCGCGAGCCAGATCGATCTCTTCAGCCTCCTCCTGCTCGCGGCGATTCTGCCGCCATATCTCCAGCACCGGATAGGATGATTCAAGCCAACGTAGCGCGGGATGGGGGATCAGCACCTCATCATCGGTTATCGCGGCGGCATCCAGGGCGGTGTGGCTATCGACATTCATCCCCGCATGAAAAACCTCGTGATAGGCCCACTCCAGACGGGCAACGTCAGGCAGGTAGGGGAGTGCCTTCGCGGGCGGGAAATCCTCCAGAAATTCCGCCAACACCGCGCCATAGGCGTGCACATTGGCGCTGGTGCGCGGATCGTGTTGCCGATATGCCACGGCCAAGGTCTCGAAGAAGGCATCTCCCACCAGACGCTTGATGACGGGATAGACCGCCGCCAGCGCCTCATGGTGACCGAGTGCAAAATTGTTGCGGTACACATTCAACCGCTCGCGGCTGGAAAAGTGATCGCTGATCAGGACGTCAGGCACAAGGTTCATTTGCGGCGCCACGATGGCGCGCCCCATCTCGAGTTGTAATTCACGCAGTGAGTGCATGGCGTCTGTCCATGATGTATTGCGCGCGTTGCGCCTCGGCCACCAGCACCGGCAATGGGGGCAGGGCGGCGTCCCATTCGATCAACACCGGAACACCCTCGAAGCGCGTCACCGCATAGTCATACAAATCCCATACCTCAGCCGACACCGGCTGATCATGAGTGTCGATGATAAAGGGTTCGCCCAGGTGCAATCGTCGCGTATGGCCGGCCAGATGAATCTCACCCACCATGGCCGGAGCGATATTGTTCAGATAGGTCATGGGGGCGAAGCGGTGATTGACGGCGCTGACGTAGACATTGTTCACATCCAGCAACAGTCCGCAGCCGCTGCGCGCCACCAGCTCCGTCAGAAACTCCCATTCGCTCAGGGTCGAGTGGGCGTAGCGCACATAACTCGACAGATTTTCCATCAGGATTTGGCGGCCCAGTATCTCTTGCGCCTGTGCGACCCGGCTCGCCAGATGGTTCAGCGCCTCTTCGGTATAGGGCAACGGCAACAGATCATGAAAGTGGTGCCCGCGCACCGACGACCAGGAGACATGCTCCGAGATCAGACCGGGCTCGATATAATCAATCAGACGCCTCAGCTGCTTTAAATGATACTCATCCATCGGATCGGTCGAACCCAGCGACAGTCCCACACCGTGAAGACTGACAGGATAGTGTTCGCGAATCCGCCCCAGCATCTGCCATAGCCGCCCACCCTCGCTGAAATAGTTTTCGCTATGCACCTCCAGCCAGCCGACATCGGGGTGTGTCTGCAAGACCTCCTCATAATGCTCGGCCCGAAGACCGATCCCGGCGCGCGCCGGGATCGGATGTGCAACCCGAGACTCAATGTTTCGCTGTTGCGCCCTCATAGCGGTTACATCTTTGGCTTGGTGCTGCCATTGACGATCTTTTCGCACGTTCCCTTCGGTACGACCAGAAACGCACTGGGATCGGCATCTTTCTCGGCATGACCCACACAGGAATTGGTCGAGGTCTTGCAATCGTTCTTGCCCGCCTTGACGACACCGTAACACTTTTCCATGTCATCCTTGGCGGCCAAGGCAGATGCCGAGACGCCCATCAGACTCAACACGATGGCCGACGCCATGATAGCCTGGACTGACGATTTATGTTTATTCATAGTTGCTCTCCATATTTGAAATAATTAAGTTTGTTGTGAGACACCAGTGGGCGCTCGCGGATGAAGACGGATGAACTGCTGTTTCGTTACAAGCAGAGAATTATTCTC
>CAZKZP010000061.1:12083-15397 GCA_964557295.1 uncultured Chromatiales bacterium
ATTATTTCACCGCGATGCCTTGCGCGTAGATCGATAAGCCAGCCTCGACGCTGCCCATGCCGGTCAAGCTGCCATCGCGCTCGATTCTGAACATGTCCACGCCGCCATTCGCCGGATCCACCGCATAAACAAAGCGCCCGTTCTTGGAGACATCGATATCGAGCGGCCGATTCCCGGCGCCGGCCAGCCCGTTCCTCAAGGTCACAGCGCCTGTCTGGGCATCGACGTGAAACGTCGACAGAGAGTTAGTGCCGGGATTGGTGGTAATGATGTCCCCTCGTTGGTTCACGGTGATCCAGCAGGTTGCGCGTTGGCCATTCGCCGCAGAGGCGGTGATGGTTTGCAGGCTGCCGTCTCGCCGCAAATCATAGGACGACACGGCATTGCTGCCCGCCTCCACTACCAGCAGATGTCCCGTTTTGTCGAAGGCGACGCCGAAGGGAACATTGCCCGCGGATGAAGACACAACGGGTGTTGCAGCCGGCAATCCATGCTCATCCATGCGATACACCAGCAACCTGTTGTTTGCCTTATCGGCGATCACTAGCGACTTTCCCTGAGCATCGAACGCGACTTGGCCGAAGGAGCCTGCTCCCAAGGCGCGCGTGGAGTCCGGTATTGGGCTCAACTGACCGCGATGGTTCAATCTGAAGCCCGTAACGTTGGCGGGCGTTCCGTTGTTGAGTACGTAGACCGCGTTCTCCGAGACCGTCACGCTTACCGGAAAATTCCCGCCAGAGCCCGCTCTATCTTTCAACTCGATGCCATCCTCCTTCACGCGGAACACAGAGATGTCATTGCTCCCCGCATTGACCGCCAACAGCCACTTGCTCTCATCGGCGAGCACCAGGGCTCCCTGCGAAGCCAAGGGGTCCAAGCCGCCCCCCGAACCCCTACCACCCGTGGATACCGCACCCATCTTGGTGAGCAGACCTTGCTCATCACGATCGAAGACGACGATCTGATTTTCGTCCGGTGCATTGGTCATGGTATATGCAGCGCCGTCCGAATGAGCCTGAGCCCCCAATGAGCCGAGCAGCAACATCGCGGCCGTCGCAGTTCGTAAGAAATATTTGCTGGTTTTCATGATTACGATTCTCCCGGTGGTGAATGGTCAGTGTTGACGCACCGAATGGTGGTCACGGAGGAAGTCGTATGAATTGCTCGTTTGTTACAAGGGAGGTGAATCGCCGATGCACTTTTACGGTGGAATTCGAGGAAGAGAACAACCCTCACGCATCGGTCGCCGCTGGTTGACGCCCTGGCGGTGTCGCGGGCAACGCCGCGCGCGTTATCCAGGCACGGTAACCCAACAACGCCACCAAGATCAGGCCGTAGATGATTGGGCCCCGCATGTCGGCCTTCACCAGCCACAAGTAATGCAGCACGCCGCCCGTGGCGATCATATAGACCAGCCGATGCAGCCGCGCCCAGGCGCTTCATCCATCTATTGGTGGAGGTGACCGCCAGCGGGATCAACATCACGAAAGCCAAGAAGCCCACGGTGATGTAGGGACGCTTGATGATGTCCTTGACGATCTCGCGGATGTCGAAGAAGTGATCGAAAACCAGCCAGGTGGAAAAGTGCACGCAGGCATAGAAAAAGACGTAGAGGCCCACCATTCGTCGCAGGCGTATCAATACGCTCCAACCCGTGAGGCGCCGCAGCGGGGTAACGGCCAGCGTGATCAGCAACAGGCGAAGGGTCCAGACGCCGGTGCGGTGATTCAGCTTCTCTATGGGATTGGCGCCGAGTTGATGGTGAAAGGCGTCCTAGAGCAGCCAGGCGAGCGGCAACAGGCACAACACGAATACCGCCGGCTTGTCCACCAGGCTGATCCTGACGATGGATTTGATGCTCTTGAAGCCGTATTTCCACGGCACGACCAGCCGCAGCGGCGCGCCGTTTTGATTGGGCAGCACCTCGCCATACAGTCCGACCGCGAGGATGGCGAGCGGATGCATGACCTCGTCGATGCGAAAGCCCTCCACGTAAGGCCAGTCCAACACCGCGCGCCGCTGCCCCGGAAATTGCTTGGGATCATGCAGGGTCTCGAAGCGCACATATTTCGCGCGCGAGGTCGGCTGGAAACGCTTGAGCAAATCCCCCCAGCGCAAATCCCACCCAGGGGATCACCATGGACCGCGCCTCCACGCAGCGCAGCCGGTAGACCCGCTCTTGCAGGGCATGCGGGCGTATCAGATCGTCGAGATCGAAACTGCCCGGCTTGGCCACCTCACCGTCGATCGTTACACGCCATGGCCGGGGTTTGAAACTGGCGGCCAGATGGGCGGCTCTTCCTTATCAGTGCTGAACTCGTAGAAGTTGTTGTAGGTGGTGACGGATGTGTAGGGAGTCGGTTCGTCCTTGATGCTGAACGGGCCCTTCGTCACATTCGGCAATTTCGCGCCGGCCAGTGCGGGCTCCCAAATTCCGGCGGATAGCGCTGCGGCGATCCAGGTACAGATATCCCTGGGCAAAAATGGATCGGACCTCACGTGAAGACGCATGAGTCCCCGTTTTGTTTCAGGGAGAGTGAAAACTACTGATCTTTTTTCGGGGGCGAATCTTGGGAAGCGGATTGGCGCTGACGCAACAGCCGCGCCACCTGGTTTTCAACGGTGCTGTTGTCCGGGGCCTTCTTCATACCCGCCAGCGCGCCGACCGTGGCCCGCATCTGGCGGATGAAGTTTCGGCAATACACGCAAATGAACAGGGCCAGCGGAACTGGACCCGTCCCCACCAGGAGAGGCGCCTTTCCAGGTAATCGCTGGCCTGGTCATGGATGTCCCGGCACTTAAACACTACTCGACCTCACCGCGCTGAAACTGATCGATGGTCTGCCACAACCGTAAGCGGGCGCGATGCAGCAACACCCTACCATTAGAGTCGGACAGCTCCAGAATATTACATATCTCTTCCATCTCCAGCCCCTCGACATCACGCAGGGTCAACGCCCAACCACCTGCATCTGGCGGTGCAGGTCGCCGAGGTGCCGTTGTCGAAATCCCTGCGCTACTCGGAAGACATCGACCTGGTACAAACCCAGCCTGAGCTCATCGGTACCACCATCGATGCCGCGCGTAACGCGCTCGCGTGGCTGGGTGACTGTCACCGGCATCAGGCCGGACACTCCATGCACCTGGTGTTCAAGTTTGCAGCGGAAGCGGATCCGGACACCGTGCTCAAGTTGAAGGTCGAGATCAATACCCGCGAGCATGAAAGACTGTGTGGCACCAAGCAGTACCCCTTCGAGTAGAAAAGCTCGGGCACGAGGTGAAGTTGATTCCAGCCCAACATGTAAAGCCCTACC
>CAZKZP010000062.1:0-4082 GCA_964557295.1 uncultured Chromatiales bacterium
GCGCTGGCCGCGGCGATGGGGGCGGAGGTCACGGTGTTCGATCGCAACCGGGATAAGCTCGCCGCGATGCGCGCCTTGGGCCATAACGTCACCGCGCTCTATCCCTTCGCCCACAGCCTGGAACAGGCGGTGGCCGCGTGCGATCTGTTGATCGGCGCGGTGTTGATCCCCGGCGCCAAGGCCCCGCACCTGGTCAGTGCCGCGATGGTGCGGGCCATGCAGCCGGGCAGCGTGGTGGTCGACATCTCCGTCGACCAGGGCGGGTGTATCGAGACAACCCGGCCGACGACCTACGCCGACCCGACCTATGTCTGGGAAGGCATCACGCACTTCTGCGTGACCAACATGCCGGGCGCGGTGCCGCGCACCTCCTCGCAGGCGCTTTCCGCCGCGCTCATCCCGTATGTGCTGCGATTGGCGCAAAAAGACTGGGCGCAGGATCCGGCGCTGCACGCGGGGATCAATGTCGCGGGCGGCAAGGTGATCCATCCCGCATTGCAGGCTGTTTAGCTGTGTTAGACTAGCGGGGAAGTTTCGAGCGGATTTATCTACGGGCAGTCGACTATTTACGGCTTACAGCGCTCAAATCAAGGCGTCCCTTCTCCCCCAGGGAGAAGGACAGGATGAGGGAGTCAATAAAAGCATTATCCCCCTCACCCTAGCCCTCTCCCTGTGGGAGAGGGAATGAAAACGCCAATCTCATTGCCCGGATGAGAAATCCAGCATTCTCAAAGAATGATGATAATCCAGTGGAGGAGCGGTTTTGGCGCAAGCGAATTATCGAGCGGCTCGGCCTGAGGCGAAGAAGGCGGCGGTGCAACGCGGCGTGCGCGAAGGCGCGCTGTTTGTCGTTGGCGCGCTGGCCTTGTATCTGCTGGTGGCGCTGGGTAGTTATCAGGCGAGCGATCCGGGCTGGTCGCACAGCCGGCAGACCGATGTGGTGCACAACTCCGGCGGCGTGGTCGGGGCGTATTTTGCCGACCTGGCCTATTACCTGGTGGGTTATCTGGCCTTCCTGTTTCCGTTGATGGCCGCGTATCTGGCCTGGATGCTGTTTCGCGGCGGCGAGGCCACGCCGGAGGAAGACAAGCGCCACATGCAGCTGCGTGTGCTGGGCTGTGTGCTGACTGTCGGCGCGGGCGCGGCGCTGGCGGAGATGCATTTCAAGGTCTCCGTGGGTCTGCTGCCGCTCAACTCGGGCGGGCTGATCGGTGATCTCCTCTCCGCCGGTCTGATCGGCGCCTTCAGCTTCGTCGGGGCCACACTGTTTCTGGTCTCGCTGTTTCTCGCCGGCGTGACCCTGTTCACCGGGCTCTCCTGGATCAAACTGATGGATGTGACCGGCCGTTATGCGCTCAATTTCGCGCGCTGGGCGCAGGTGAAGTGGGGCGAGTTGCTGGAGGCCCTGCAAGCGCGCCAGGCGCGCAAGACGCGCGAGCAGAGCGTCAAGGCGGTTCAGGCCAAGACCAAGCATCGCGTGACGCCCAAGATCGAACCCGAGATCCAGCCGATCAAACAGAGCGAGCGGGTGGAGAAGGAGCGGCAGGTGCCGCTGTTCCGCACCACCGGCGACGGCAGCCTGCCGCCCTTGTCCCTGCTGGATGAGGCCACGCCGTCCAAGCATGCGGTGAGCAAGGAATCCCTCGAGGCCCTCTCGCGTCTCGTCGAGATGAAGCTGGCCGATTTCGGCGTCGAGGTCCAGGTGGTGCAGGTCAACCCCGGCCCGGTCATCACCCGTTTTGAGATGCAGCCGGCCGCCGGCGTGAAGGTCAGCCAGATCTCCAATCTGGCGAAGGATCTGGCGCGGGCCTTGTCGACCATCAGCGTGCGCGTGGTCGAGGTCATCCCCGGCAAATCCACCGTGGGGCTGGAAATCCCGAATGAACACCGCGAGATCGTGCGTCTGAGCGAGGTGCTCCGATCCCAGGCCTATGATGAACACTCCAGCCCGCTGACGCTGGCGCTCGGCAAGGACATCAGCGGCCAGCCGACCGTGGCCGATCTGGCCAAGATGCCGCACCTGCTGGTGGCGGGCACCACGGGCTCGGGCAAGTCGGTGGCGATCAACGCCATGGTGCTGAGTCTGCTCTACAAGGCCTCGCCCAAGGACGTGCGCCTGATCATGGTCGATCCCAAGATGCTGGAGCTCTCGGTCTACCAGGGGATTCCGCACCTGCTCGCGCCGGTGGTCACCGACATGAAGGAGGCGGCCAACGCGCTGCGCTGGTGCGTGGCCGAGATGGAGCGCCGCTATCGCATGATGGCCGCGCTCGGCGTGCGCAATCTCAGCGGCTGCAACCGCAAGATCAACGATGCGATCGAGGCCGGCGCGCCGATCAAGGATCCGCTGTTCAAGCCGGAACTGCCAGACGTGGAATACCAGGTGCCGACGCTGGAGCCGCTGCCGTACATCGTCGTGTTCATCGACGAGCTGGCCGACATGATGATGGTGGTCGGCAAGAAGGTCGAGGAGCTGATCGCGCGCCTGGCGCAGAAGGCGCGCGCCTCCGGCATTCACTTGATCCTGGCGACCCAGCGCCCGTCGGTGGACGTGATCACCGGCCTGATCAAGGCCAACATCCCGACGCGCATCGCCTTCCAGGTCTCCTCCAAGATCGATTCGCGCACCATCCTCGATCAGATGGGGGCCGAGCAGTTGCTCGGTCACGGCGACATGCTCTATCTGGCCCCCGGCACCGGCGTGCCGGTGCGTGTGCACGGGGCCTTCGTCGACGACCACGAGGTGCACAAGGTGGTGAGCGAACTGAAGAAGCAGGGCGCGCCCAAATACGTCGACGACATCCTGCAAGGGGCGACCTTCCCCGGCGATCCCATGGCCGAGACCCTGGGCGCGGAGTCCGAGCACGATGCGTTGTATGATGAGGCCGTGGCCTTCATCACCCAGGCGCGCCGGGTGTCGGTGTCCTCGGTGCAGCGCCGTTTCAAGATCGGCTACAACCGCGCCGCGCGCATCGTCGAGGAGATGGAGCGCGATGGCGTGGTCACCCCGATGATGGAAAACGGCAATCGCGAAGTGCTGGCCCCGCCACCTCCGGAGTTATAGCAGTGAAAAGATTGATCAGTATCGTGCTCTTGTCGTGGCTCGGCTTGAGCAGCGCGCACGCGGCCTCGGCCGTCGAGCGGCTCGCGGCGTTCAACGACAAGATGCAGACCTTCGAGGCCGCCTTCACCCAGGAGTTGCAGGATGCCAAGGGCAAGGTGACGCAGTCCTCCTCCGGCAAGGTGTATCTGCAACGGCCGGGGCGCTTTCGCTGGAATTATCTCGCGCCCTTCAAACAGGAGATCGTCGCCGACGGCGCGCGGATCTGGATCTACGACGCCGATCTAGAGCAGGTGACGGTCAAGCGCATGAACGGCGCGCTGGCCGAAACCCCGGCGATGCTGCTGATCGGCAAGAAGCCGCTCGCAGAGATGTTCGAGATCCGCGAGCACGCCGAACAAGGCGGCTTGGCCTGGGTGAAGCTGCTGCCCAAGACCAAGGACAGCGGTTTCGAACAGCTGCTGCTCGGTTTCGACGCCAAGGATCTGCGCGCGATGGAATTGATCGACAGCTTCGGCCAGACCACCCGCATCCGCTTTCAGGAGGTCGTCATGAACAAGACCCTGCCGCCCGCCGTGTTCGACTTCACGCCGCCGCAGGGTGTGGATGTGGTCGGCGAAACCGACTGAGCCCGCATGAACGGCGCGGATCTGTTCACCCCCGCAGACGCAGATGCCGGCAAGCCGCTGGCCGACCGCATGCGCCCGCGCACGCTCGACGGCTACATGGGCCAGCAGCACCTGCTCGGCCCGGGCAAGCCGCTGCGCCAGGCCATCGAATCCGGTCATCTCCACTCGATGGTATTCTGGGGCCCGCCGGGCACCGGCAAGACCACGCTGGCGCGCATGATCGCGCAGCGCGCCCAGGCGCAGTTTCTCACCCTCTCGGCCGTGCTCGCCGGGGTCAAGGACATCCGCGCCGCGGTCGACCAGGCCAAGCAAGTCCGCGCGCAGACCGGGCAGGGCACCATCCTGTTCGTCGACGAGGTGCACCGCTTCAACAAGGCGCAGCAGGATGCCTT
>CAZKZP010000062.1:4092-14675 GCA_964557295.1 uncultured Chromatiales bacterium
AACTCAATAACGCACTGCTCTCGCGCGCGCGGGTGTATGTGCTCAAATCGCTCACGCAACAGGACCTCCGCCAGATCATCGACCGCGCCCTGAGTGACGCCGCCCACGGCTTCGGCCAGCGCAAGATCGTGCTGGCGGATGAATTGCGCGAGCGCATCGCCCTGGCCAGCGATGGCGACGCCCGCCGCGCGCTGAATCTGCTGGAGATCGCCGTAGATCTGGCCGAGACCCGCGACGGCGCGGAGGTGGTCAGCGAAGAGATCGTCAACGAAGTGCTCAGCGGCGGCGTGCGGCGTTTCGACAAGGGCGGCGAGGCCTTTTACGATCAGATCTCGGCGCTGCACAAATCGGTGCGCGGCTCCGCGCCCGACGCCGCGCTGTATTGGTTCACGCGCATGATCGACGGCGGCTGCGATCCGCTCTATCTCGCCCGGCGCGTGGTGCGCATGGCCTCGGAGGACATCGGCAACGCCGACCCGCGCGGCCTGCAACTGGCGCTCAACGCCTGGGACGTGCAGGAACGCCTCGGCAGCCCGGAGGGCGAGCTGGCAATCGCCCAAGCGATCGTGTATCTGGCCTGCGCGCCGAAGAGCAATGCTGTCTACATGGCCTACAACAGTGCGCTGGCGGAGGTGAAGCAACTCGGCTCGCTGGAGGTGCCGCTGCACCTGCGCAACGCCCCGACCAAGCTGATGAAGGAACTCGGCTACGGCAAGACCTACCGCTACGCGCACGACGAGCCCGAGGCCTACGCCGCGGGCGAAAACTATTTCCCCGAGGAGATGACGCCGCGCCGGTATTATCAACCGGCGCCGCGCGGCCTGGAGCAGAAGATCGCCGAGCGCCTGGCCTATCTGCGGGGCTTGGACGAACAGGCGCGCAAGAAGCCGAAGAATTGACCGGCCGGTAGGAGCAAGCTTTAGCTTGCGATTATGTCACTCATGGATACAGATGATCGCAAGCTAAAGCTTGCTCCTACAATGGGGCGTGATGAAATGGATGGGGAGGAAACGTATTGAATCAAGTCCTGGCCATAGCGTGCGGCGGCGCGATCGGCGCGGTGCTGCGCTTCTGGATGTCGAACGGCGTGCACGCGCTGCTCGGGCGCGGCTTCCCCTTCGGCACGCTCGCCGTCAATGTGCTGGGTTGTCTGTTGATAGGGTTGCTCTACGTCTGGCTGCTGGAGCGCACGGCGCTCGCGGCGGAATGGCGCGCGTTTCTGCTGGTCGGAGTGCTGGGCGGGTTCACCACGTTTTCCAGCTTTTCGATCGAAACACTCAGCTTGATCGAATCCGGGGAGCCGCTCAAGGCGGTGCTGAATGTCGTCTTGAGCGTGCTCGTGTGTCTGGCGGCCACGGGGATCGGCCTGATGATGGGGAGACAGCTATGAACGGGGAAAAGGTGACGGTAGTGCGCATGTATCTCAGCGAAGGCGAGGCGCAGCTGCGCACCCTGCTCAAGCGCCTGCACGACTGGGAGAAGCTGCGTGGGGTGACGGTGTTTCGCGGTATCAGCGGTTACGGGGATTCGGGTAAGATACACAACAGCGGCCTGTTGGATCTTTCGCTGGATCTGCCGCTGGTGGTGGAGTTTTTCGACACGCCCGAAAAGATCGAGCGAGTGCTCGAACACCTCGCCCCGATGATCAAGCCCGGCCATCTGATGTGGTGGACGGCGGAGATGAAGTAGGCTCTGCACGATCGCAGAGTGCATCTTTGTGCCGCGCTGAATCTCTACCAGCTTGCTGAAAAAATGGATTTCAGTTCCTTCTCCCTCTGGGATCTATGCCCTTTGGGCAGAAGGGCAGGATGAGGGAGTAAAATCAAGATATTACCCCCCTCACCCTAGCCCTCTCCCTCTGGGAGAGGGAACAAAAAACAGGTCTATTTTATTGCCGGGTTAATAGATACTCATGAAAATCAACTCATAACAAGACAGAGAACCATGTTAGATCCTCGACTGATAAGAACCGAACTGGCGGCCGTGGCGCAGCGTCTGAGCCTGCGCGGCTTTACCCTGGACGTGGCGCGCATCGAGGCGCTGGAGTCTCAGCGCAAGGAGGTCCAGGTCCAGACCCAGCAATTGCAGAATGAACGCAACTCCCGCTCCAAGGCGATCGGCCAGGCCAAGGCCAAGGGCGAGGACGTCGCGCCGCTGCTGGCGGCCGTGGCCGATCTGGGCGACAAGCTCAAGGCGGCGGAAACCACGCTGCAAGAGATCCAGGTCCAGCTCGATGAGATCCTGCTGGGTGTGCCCAATCTGCCGCACGCCTCCGTGCCGGCGGGCAAGGGTGAGGAGGAGAATGTCGAGGTCGCGCGCTGGGGCGAGCCGCGCGCGTTCGACTTCGCGCCGAAGGACCACGTCGACCTCGGCGCGGCCCTCGGCCAGCTCGATTTCGAGACCGCCGGCAAGATCACCGGCGCGCGCTTCAGCGTGATGAGCGGCCCGCTGGCGCGGCTGCACCGCGCGTTGATCCAGTTCATGCTCGATCTGCACACCACCGCCCACGGCTACACCGAAACCTATGTGCCGTACATCGTCAACAGCGACAGCCTGCGCGGCACCGGGCAGCTGCCGAAGTTCGAGGCCGAACTGTTCCGGCTGCGCGGCGAGCACGATTACTACCTCATCCCCACCGCCGAGGTGCCGGTGACCAATATCGTGCGCGATGTCATCGTCGAGGATACCTATATGCCGCGCCGCTACGTGGCGCACACCCCGTGTTTCCGCAGCGAGGCCGGCTCCTACGGCAAGGACACCCGCGGCATGATCCGCCAGCATCAGTTCGAGAAGGTGGAGCTGGTGCAGATCGTGCGGCCGCAGGATTCGCATCAGGCGCTGGAGGAGTTGACCGGCCATGCCGAGGCGGTGCTGCGCAAGCTCGCTCTGCCGTACCGCAAGATCGTGCTGTGCAGCGGCGATATGGGCTTTTCCGCCGCCAAGACCTACGATCTCGAGGTCTGGCTGCCGGGGCAGCAGAAGTATCGCGAGATCTCCTCGTGCAGCAACTTCGAAGACTTCCAGGCGCGGCGCCTGATGGCGCGCTGGCGCAATCCGGCCACCGGCAAGCCCGAGTTGGTGCACACCCTCAACGGTTCCGGTCTGGCGGTGGGCCGCACCCTGGTGGCGATCCTGGAGAACTATCAGCAGGCCGACGGCAGTGTGACTGTCCCGCCGGCGCTATGGCCGTACATGGGGGGCGTCGAGGTGCTGAGCCCCTGAGGCCCGCCGGGCAGGCATGATGTAAAACAAGGCAGGGTCGGTCTCCTGCCTTTTTTATTGGCAGCGCGGCGATCGATGCTAACATCACTACAGAACTAGGGGCCTCGCTCCGACATAATAATAATCTGAGCCATGAAAAGGGGATGTTCGTGACGGACGCAACTATCACACCCGCAGAGGCGGTGACGATACCGGGCCTGTTTCAGGAGCGCGTGATCCGTACCCCGCACAAGGTCGCCTATCGCCAGTACGACACAGCCGCGCAGTGTTGGCGCAGCTATAGCTGGCAGCAGGTGGCGATCGAGGTGGGCAGGTGGCAGGCCGCGACTCGGGGCGAGGGTCTGGCGCCGGGTGACCGTGTGGCGCTCATGCTGCGCAACAGCTTGAGTTGGGTCGTATTCGATCAGGCGATGCTGGGACTGGGGTTGGTCACCGTGCCGTTGTACGTCGAAGACCGGCCCGAGAACGTCGCCTACATCATCAACGATGCCCAGGTGAAACTGCTGGTCTTGCAGGACATCACTCAGTGGCAGGCGCTGGCCAAATGCGCCGATCTGCTCCGCAGTCTCACCCGGGTGGTGTTGCTCGAGGCCCCCGCGCCTGAGCAGGCGCCCGCCGATCCGCGTCTGATTTCCCTTGCCGATTGGCTGTTCGGCGCCTCGGGCGAGGCCCATGCCGTCGCGCTCGATCCAAAAAAACTGGCGACCATCATCTACACCTCCGGCACCACCGGGCGGCCCAAGGGCGTGATGCTCAGTCACCGCAATCTCCTGCTCAATGCCTATGCGGGACTGTGCACGGCGCAGGTTGGCGCCGAGGACGTGTTCCTGTCCTTCCTCCCGCTCTCCCATGCCCTGGAACGCACCGCGGGTTATTTATTACCCATGCAGCTTGGCGCCGAGGTGGCCTATGCCCGGTCCATCCCGCTGCTGGGCGAGGATCTGATGTCGGTGTGTCCGACCGTGCTGATCTCGGTGCCGCGCATCTACGAGCGCGTCTACCACAAGATCCAGGCCGGTCTGGAGGAAAAGTCACCCCTGGCGCGGCGCCTGTTCGCGCTGGCCGTCGAGATCGGCTGGCAGCGCTTCGAATACCAACAGGGGCGCGGGGGCTGGAAGCCCGGCTTCCTGCTCTGGCCGCTGCTCGATAAAGCCGTGGCCTCCAAGGTGTTGGCCAAACTCGGCGGCCGCTTGAAACTGGCCATCTGCGGCGGCGCGGCGCTCTCGCCCGATGTGGCGAAGCTGTTCATCGGGCTCGGCCTGCCCTTGATCCAAGGGTATGGGCTGACCGAGGCCAGCCCGGTCGTCGCGGTCAATCGCGTCGACAACAACATTCCGGCCAGCATCGGCCCGGCGGTGCCCGGTGTGGAGGTGCGCATCGGCGAAGGGGAGGAGCTGCAAACCCGCAGTGACTGCGTGATGCTGGGCTACTGGAACAATCCGCAGGCCAGCCGTGAGACCATGACCGCCGATGGCTGGCTGCGCACCGGCGACAAGGCGCGCATCGCCGACACGGGCCACATCTATATCACCGGGCGGCTGAAGGACATCATCGTCCTGGCCAACGGCGAGAAGGTGCCGCCGGCCGACATGGAAATGGCCATCGGGCTCGATCCGCTGTGCGAGCAGGTGATGGTGGCCGGCGAGGCCCGGCCGTACCTGAGCGCGCTGATCGTGGTCAATGCCGAGGAATGGCGCGCGCTGGCCAGCTCGCTCGGGTTCGATCCCGAGGCTGAGGCCACATTGCGCGATCTCAAGGTGATCGAGGCCGTGCAGGCGCGGGTGGATCGCGCCATCGCCGCCTTCCCCGGTTACGCGCGGATCCGCCAGATCGCGCTCTACCGCGAACCCTGGACGATCGAAAACGGGATCCTGACACCGACCCTGAAGATCAAACGCGCCGAGGTCAGCCGGCGCTTCGCCGACGACATCGCGCGGCTCTACGAAGGACATTGACCATGCTGCAAACCGGATTGCCCGAGGGCAGGATTCCCGTGCTGCGCGTGCCGGCCAAACCGGCGGATACCAACAAGGGCGGCAGCATCTTCGGCGGCTGGATCATGTCGCAGGTGGACGTGGCCGGCGCCATCCCGGCCGAGATCCGCGCTGGCGGCCGGATCGTCACCCGCGCCGTGCATTCCTTCGAATTCAAAAAGCCGGTCTTCGTCGGTGATTTGCTCAGCTGTTACGCCGAGATCGTGCGCGAGGGCCGCACCTCGCTCGAGGTCTTCGTCGAGGTGTACGCCCAGCGCCTCATAAGCGGACAGGTCGAGACGATCAAGGTCACCGAAGCCCATCTGATCTATGTGGCCATCGACGAGACCGGCCAGCCACGCGAATTGCCCCCGCAATAAACCCCGCCGCGGCTCCCGGCCGCACGCTTGCTTTTTTATTGCAGCCCTTCGATGATGAACCCCCTGGAGCAAAAAACATCGTCGGGAGGAAAGATGCATAACAAGATCGTGTCACTACTGAGCGTGAGCGGGTTGACCGTGGCCAGCGGCATGGCGCAGGCGGCGGGCTTCGCCCTCATCGAACAAAGCGCCAGCGGCATGGGCAACGCCTACGCCGGCGGGGCGGCCGCGGCCGAGGATGCCTCGACCATTTATTTCAATCCCGCGGGCATGATGCGCCTTGAGGGTCGCGCGCAGGCCTTGGCCGCCATCCACTGGATTTCACCCCAAGCGGATTTCACCGATCAGGGTTCGCATAAAAATGATGCAGTGCTTAATATCCCGCCAGTTGATACACCGCTGACCGGCAACGATGATGGCGGCGTGGACGCCGTGGTACCGAACCTGTATTACGTGGCGACCTTGTCCGACAAGACCCGCCTTGGCCTAGGCATCAACGCCCCGTTCGGCCTGTCGACCGAATATGACAAGACCTGGGCGGGCCGCTATCACGCCATCGAGTCGACCATGATGTCGGTCAACATCAATCCCTCCTTCGCCGCGCAAGTCACCGAGCGGCTGGCCTTCGGCTTCGGCTTCAACTTCCAGTTCGTGGACGTGACCTTGTCGAGCGCCATCGATCAGCGCACCTTGTCCGCAGGCGCCATCCCGGTCGATGGTTATGCCACCTTGACGGGCGATAACTACGGACGGCTCAACACCGGCGTGAACGCCGGCTTGCTGTATCAGGCCGGTGTGGCCACGCGCCTGGGCCTGGCCTACCGCTCCCGCATCAAGCATCACGTCGATGGCGAGGCCGATTTCAATGTGCATCCCGGCATCACGCTGGGCGGGAATGTCTTTGTCGACACCGGCCTCAAGGCCAGTGTGACCGTGCCGGCCACCTTGTCGATCAGCGTGTATCACGATATCAATGACCGCTGGGCCGTGATGGCCGACGCCACCCAGACTTATTGGTCGGTGTTCAAGGAGCTGCGCATCGAGTATGACAACCCCTTGCAGCCCGACACCGTCACCACCGAGGACTGGGACAATAGCTGGCGCTACGCCCTGGGCGTGAACTACCGGCTCAGCGATCGCTGGCGGCTGCGCGCCGGCGCGGCGCTCGATCAATCCCCGATCCCGAACGCGGAACGCCGCACCCCGCGCATCCCCGACAGCGACCGGCGCTGGCTGGCGCTGGGCGCGAGCTATCAGGGCAGCGAGCGGTTGAGCATCGACGTCGGTTACGCCCACCTGTTCGTGAGCGATACTAAAATCAATAACACGCTGGAGTCATCCGTCCCGGCGCTCAACGCCACGCTGAAGGGCGAGTATGAATCGTCCGTCGATATCCTCAGCGCGCAGGTGCGGTGGTCGTTCAATTAACCCGGGAGGTTATGTATGGCTGTTGTAGGAGCAAGCTTCAGCTTGCGATTGATCGGTACGAGGCTGATCGCCATCTAAAGATGGCTCCTACACATGACCTATGTTGCTGCCGCGCCAATAATTGCAGGGGGCGTACACCCCCTGTCCCTATCCTCAGCGCGCAGGTGCGGTGGTCGTTCAATTAACCCGGGAGTAGAGTTATGTATGGCTGTTGTAGGAGCAAGCTTCAGCTTGCGATTGATCGGCGCGTGGCTGATCGCCATCTAAAGATGGCTCCTACACATGACCTATGTTGCTGCCGCGCCAATAATTGCAGGGGGCGCAGGCCCCCTGTCCCTTTGACCCCAACAGCGGAGGTGACTCATGTATCAACGTATCCTCGCCTGTGTCGATTTTTCCGAGGCCGCGGCCCAGGTGCTGACCAAGGCGCGTGAACTGGCGCGCCAGAATCAGGCCGATCTCGTGCTGATGCACGTCGTCGAATATGTGCCGCCGATGGAGCTGGCCGGTGACCCCTTGATCCTGCCGAGCTGGGGTGTGGATGAACAGGAGTTGTTGCGCCGCGCCCAGCAGTCTATGCGTACGCTGGCGGCGCAGCACGGTTGCGATCAGTGCCGGCAGGTCACGGTGATGGGCATCCCCAAGCTGGAGATCCGCCGGGTGCTGGAGGAATCGCGCATCGACCTGCTGGTGATCGGCGCGCACAGCCGCCATGGCCTGGGCCGCTTGCTGGGCTCAACGGCGCATGGCCTGCTCAATTACGCCACCTGCGACGTGCTCGCGGTGCACCTGGGATGAGCGCGCGAGTGGCCGTGATCGTTGTGGTCTGATCGCCCGCGCTCGTGTTCAAGCGATTTCCCGTCCTGGCCGCGCTGACGGCGCAACTCATCGCGGCCGCCGCGCTGATCCTCCTCATCTCTATGCTCCCGCGCGTGCCCGCCCCGGCGCTGATGCTGCTGCAAGGCATCGCCGCCGCCTTCCTGGGCGAGCGTCTCGGGCTGGCGCCGTGGTGGCGCATCATCAATCTCATCCTGCCGTTCGCCGTGTGGGGCGCGTGGACCCTGCACCTGCCGGCGTGGAGCTATCTGGTCGCGCTGCTCGGGCTGTTGGCCTTTTTCTGGAACAGCGCCGATGAGCGGGTGCCGCTGTATCTGAGCAACGCCGCCACGCGCGCGGCCTTGGCCACGATGTTGCCTGCACGGGCAGGGGTGCGGTTTTTGGATATCGGCGCCGGTTTGGGCGGCGCGGTCGCTTATCTCGCCCGCGCGCGGCCCGACAGTTTTTTCGCCGGCGTGGAGTCCGCGCCGGTACCAGCGTTGATCGCGCGCTTGCGCCTCGCGGGCGTGGCGAACACCGGGTTGATCTACGGCGATCTGTGGCGGCAGGATCTCGCCTCCTATGATGTGGTGTACTGTTTTCTGTCGCCCGCGCCGATGGCGGAGGTCTATCGCAAGGCCAAGGCCGAGATGCGTCGCGGCAGTCTCTTGATCAGCAATTCCTTCGCGGTGCCGCAGGTGACGCCGGATGAGGTCTATGAGCTGGAAGACCGCCGCCGCACGCGGCTCTATCTCTATCGGCTGTAACGGCAAGGCGCGGGTGCGTTACACTAGCGCGATATCCATTTGCGAGACTGCGGTGCCGTGGAATTTTTTCCTATCTTTCTCGATTTGAAGGGCCGGGCGTGCCTGGTGGTCGGCGGCGGTGAGGTTGCTACGCGCAAGACGCGGCTGCTGCTGAAGGCCGGCGCCAAGGTTGTGGTGGTTTCCCCGCGTTTATCGCCCACCTTGCAAGAGTTGTTGGCCGGAGGGCTGATCGAGCACGAGGCGGATGCCTTCGACACAACCATGCTGGAGGACTGTGCCCTGGTGATCGCCGCGACCAGCGACGTGCGGGTCAATCAGCAGGTGCACGATGCGGCGGTGGCGCGCAATCTTCCGGTGAACGTGGTGGATCAACCCGCGCTCTGCACCTTCATCCTGCCCTCGATCATCGACCGCTCGCCAGTGGTGGCGGCGGTCTCCACAGGAGGCGCTTCGCCGACGCTGGCGCGGCTGATCCGCGCCCGGCTGGAGACCTTGATCCCGACGTCCTACGGGCGGCTCGCCGCGCTGGCCGCGCGGTTTCGCGAGCGGGTGAAGGCGCGCTTTCCCTCGGTGCATGAACGGCGCCTGTTCTGGGAGTCGGCCTTGCAAGGGCCGGTGGCCGAGCAGGTCTTCGCCGGGCACGATGTCGAGGCCGCGCGTCTGTTGGAGCAGCTGTGCGAGCACGGGCCAACGGCCGTGCGCGGCGAGGTTTATCTCATCGGCGCCGGTCCCGGCGATCCGGATCTGCTCACGTTTCGCGCCCTGCGCCTGATGCAGCAGGCCGATGTGGTGCTCTATGATCGCCTGGTCTCGCCGCAGATCCTCGATCTGGTGCGCCGCGACGCGGAGCTGATCTATGTCGGCAAGGCGCGCAGCGAGCATGCGATGCGCCAAGAGGACATAAATCAAACCCTGGCGCGCCTGGCCGCGGAAGGCAAGCGCGTGTGCCGCCTCAAGGGCGGCGATCCCTTCATCTTCGGGCGCGGCGGGGAGGAGATCGAAACCCTGGCCGAACAGGGCATCCATTTCCAGGTGGTGCCAGGGATCACGGCGGCCTCGGGCTGCGCCTCTTATGCCGGCATTCCGTTGACGCACCGCGACCATGCGCAATCGGTGGCCTTCATCACCGGGCATCTCAAGGACGGCCAGTTCAATCTCAATTGGGACGGCCTGATCCTGCCGCAGCAGACGCTGGTGATCTACATGGGGCTGGTGGGACTGGATCAGCTGTGCGCCGAACTGATCCGCCGCGGCATGCGCGCCGACATGCCCGCCGCGCTGGTCCAGCAAGGCACCACGCCGGAGCAGCGGGTGTATATCGGCGATGTCTCCACCTTGCCGGACTTGGTCAAGCGCCACGAGGTGAAGGCCCCGACCCTGGTGATCATCGGCGAGGTGGTGCGGTTGCACGCGAAGCTGGCGTGGTATCACCCGGAACAGACCGTGGAGTCGTGAACGATGGAATTCAATATTCAGTGCGCCAATGATGCCGAGGCGATCCTGCGCTGTCATCCGGTGATGGCGCAGCTGCGGCCGCAGTATTCAGCGCAGGCGTTTCTCGCGCAGGTGCAGGCGCAGATGCAGGAGGGTTATCGGCTCGCTTGTGGTTGTTCGGATGATGCCGTGCTCACGGTTGCCGGTTATCGCGTGAGCCGCAATCTCGCCTGGGACCGGTTTCTCTACGTGGATGATCTCGTGACCGATGCCGGCGCGCGCTCGCGCGGGGCGGGCAAGGCGATGCTGGCATGGCTGATGGAAGAGGCGCGGCGGTGCGGCTGCGCGCAACTGCATCTCGATTCCGGCGTGCAGCGCGTCGATGCCCACCGCTTCTATGCGCGCGAGGGCATGCGGCTTTCTTCGTACCACTATGTGATCGATCTATCGGCGCGGTGAATCAGAGGCGGTCGCGCCGAGCGGGTAGGGCATTTGTTTCAAGGGCGTTACCAAGTATGTCGCCGTGCTCGTTAAGCGAAACGGGACATCCGAGTCAACCGTTT
>CAZKZP010000063.1:0-8731 GCA_964557295.1 uncultured Chromatiales bacterium
TGAGTCCGACAAGGACGGCATGCGCATGGTGATCGAGCTGCGCCGCGGCGAAGTGGCCGAGGTGGTGCTGAACAATCTCTACCAGCAGACCCAGATGCAGAACGTGTTCGGCATCAACATGGTCGCCCTGGTCGACGGCCAGCCGCGCACGCTGAATCTGAAAGAAATACTCGAAGCCTTCCTGCGCCATCGCCGCGAAGTGGTCACCCGTCGCACCCTCTTCGAACTGCGCAAGGCGCGCGAACGGGCGCATATCCTGGAAGGTCTGGCTGTCGCCTTGGCCAACATCGATCCGGTGATCGAACTGATCAAGAAGGCGCCGAGCCCGGCCGAGGCCAAGGTAGGGCTGGTCAGCACGCCTTGGGCGCCCGGCGTGGTGGTCGACATGTTGTCGCGCACCGGCGCCGAGGTTTCGCGCCCCGAGGATCTCGCCGCGGAGTTCGGGCTGCGCGACAACCAATATTATCTGACTGAAGTGCAGGCCCAGGCGATCCTGGATCTGCGCCTGCACCGCCTCACCGGGCTGGAGCAGGACAAGATCATCAGCGAGTACAAGGAACTGCTGGATAAGATCGATGACCTGCTCGATATCTTGGGCAGCGACACCCGCTTGATGACGGTGATCCGCGATGAGCTGATCCTGATCCGCGATCAATTCGGCGATGCGCGCCGCACCGAGATCCTGATCACCCATCTGGACCTGACCCTCGAAGACCTGATCACCGAGGCGGAAGTGGTGGTGACCCTGTCGCACGAGGGCTATGCCAAGTCGCAGCCGCTGGCCGATTATCGCGCCCAGCGCCGCGGCGGCAAAGGCAAGTCGGCCACCACGATGAAGGAAGAAGACTTCATCGACAAGCTGTTCATCGCCAACACCCACGACACCATCCTGTGTTTCTCCAGCCGCGGCAAGGTGTACTGGAAGAAGGTCTACGAGCTGCCGCAGGCCAGCCGCGTCTCGCGCGGCAAACCGATCGTCAATCTGCTGCCGCTGGAGGAAGGCGAGCGCATCAACGCCATCCTGCCGATCCGCGAATTCGAGGAAAACAAATACGTCTTCATGGTCAGCGCGAGCGGCGTGGTGAAGAAGACCTCGCTGCAGGACTTCTCGCGCCCGCGCGCCAACGGCATCATCGCGGTGGAACTGCGCGAGGGCGATCAGCTGATCGGTGTGGACATCACCGATGGCAGCAAGGACATCCTGCTGTTCACCAGCAACGGCAAGGCCATGCGCTTCAATGAATCCGAGGTTCGCCAGATGGGACGCACCGCCTGCGGTGTGCGCGGCGTGAAACTCGCCGACGCTCATCAGGTGGTTTCGCTGATCGTGGTCTCCGATGGGGGCAGCATCCTCACCGCCACCGAGAATGGCTACGGCAAACGCACGCCGGTCGAGGATTACCCCTGCAAGGGCCGCGGCGGCCAGGGCGTGATCTCCATCCAGACGAGCGAGCGCAACGGCAACGTGGTCGGCGCCGTGCTGGTGACCGACGAAGACGATCTGATGTTGATCAGCAATGCCGGCACCTTGGTGCGCACACGCGCCGCCGAGGTCTCGGTGCTGAGCCGCAACACGCAAGGCGTGCGCTTGATCAATCTCGGCGCGGACGAAAAACTGGTCGGTGTCGGACGCATCATGGAGCCGCACGAAGAAGGTGAGGACACCGAGCCGGGCACCGAGGAATAATCCGTTTCTTGCGCGACAAGATGCATGTGTACTGCTTGACTGTCAGATTGATCAATTGAAGGGGAGAGAGTTCCATGTCACGTGTTTATAACTTCAGTGCCGGCCCCGCCGTGTTGCCCGAGGCCGTTCTCACGCAGGCCCAGCAGGAGATGCTGGATTGGCGCGGCAGCGGCATGTCGGTGATGGAGATGAGCCATCGCGACAAGGAATTCATGTCGATCGCCACCGAGGCCGAGGCCGATCTGCGCGCGGTGATGAACATCCCCGCCAACTACAAGGTGCTGTTCCTGCAAGGCGGGGCGTCGAGCCAGTTCGCCATGGTGCCGATGAATCTGCTGCGCGGCAAGACGGCGGCGGACTACATCAATACCGGCGACTGGTCCAAGAAGGCGATCAGCGAGGCCAAGCGCTATTGCAAGGTCAACATCGCGGCGAGCACCGAGGCCGGCAATTTCACCACGGCCCCGGCGCAGGCCGAGCTCAAGCTCAGCGCCGATGCCGCCTATGTGCATTACACCCCCAACGAAACCATTCGCGGCGTCGAGTTCGACTATATCCCCGAGACCGGCGGCGTGCCGCTGGTCGCCGATATGTCCTCGAGCATCCTCTCGCGGCCGATCGACGTGAGCAAGTTCGGCGTGATCTACGCCGGCGCGCAGAAGAACATCGGCCCGGCGGGGCTGACGGTGGTGATCGTGCGCGAAGACCTGATCGGCCAGGTGATCGACGGCGCGCCGACCATGTTCGATTACAAGATCCACGCCGAGAACGAATCCATGTACAACACGCCGCCGACCTACGCGCTGTATGTGGCGGGGCTGGTGTTCAAATGGCTCAAGGACCACGGCGGTCTGACCAAGATGGCCGAGACCAATCAACGCAAGGCCGCCAAGCTGTACGCGGCGATCGACGGCAGTGCCTTCTACAAAAATCCGGTCGAGAAGCGCTGCCGCTCCTGGATGAATGTGCCGTTCACCCTGCCCAATGCCGATCTGGACGCGCCCTTCCTGGCCGAGGCGAAGAAGGTCGGGCTGGTCACGCTCAAGGGGCATCGCTCCGTCGGCGGCATGCGCGCGAGTATCTACAACGCCATGCCGGAGCGCGGGGTCGATGCGCTGGTGAATTTCATGGCGGATTTTGCGAAACACCACGGCTGATGCGATAGGAGTGTGGTCGGCCGCCTGGATGGCGGATCTTTCATGACGAAATACGGCAAGAAGGAGGGGCACGATGTTCAAGATTCTCACGTTGAACAGCATCTCGGTGGCGGGGCTCGAACGCCTGCCGCGTGATAAATATGAGATCGCCTCCGAGATCCAGCATCCGGACGCGATCCTGCTGCGCTCCTTCAAGATGCACGACATGGAGATCCCGCCGACACTCAAGGCCGTCGGGCGCGCCGGGGCCGGCGTCAACAATATCCCGGTCGACAAGATGAGCCAGCGCGGCATCGTGGTGTTCAATGCGCCGGGCGCCAATGCCAATGCGGTGAAGGAACTTGTGGTCGCGGGCATGTTGCTGGCCTGCCGCAACATCTGCCAGGCCTGGGATTTCACCCGGCATCTCGAAGGCGATGACAAGACCCTGAGCAAACTGGTCGAGGACGGCAAGAAGCGTTACGCCGGCTTCGAGCTGCCCGGACGCACGCTGGGCGTGATCGGCCTGGGCGCGATCGGGCGCAATGTCGCCAACTGTGCGGTGGCGCTCGGCATGAAGGTCATCGGCTTCGATCCCGGCTTGACGGTGGAAGGCGCCTGGCAGTTGTCCTCCAGTGTGCAGAAGGCGGGCAGCATCGACGAGATGATCGCCAAGGTGGATTTTCTCACGGTGCATGTGCCGCTGCTCGATGCCACGCGCCACATGATCAGCGCCGAGCGCATCGCGCGCATGAAGCCGGGCGCGGTGATACTGAATTTCTCGCGTGATGGGATCGTCGATGAAGCGGCCACGGTGCAGGCGCTGGCGGCGGGCAAGCTGCACGCCTACGTCACCGACTTCCCGAACAAGCAGGTGATGGGGCATGAGAAGGTGATCGCCCTCCCGCACCTGGGCGCGTCGACCGAGGAGGCCGAGGACAACTGCGCCATCATGGTCGCCGAGCAGGTGCGCGATTACCTGGAAAACGGCAATGTGCGCAATTCGGTGAACTTTCCCGAGGTGATCATGCCGCGCACCGAGGGGCATCGCATCGCCGTGGTCAACAGCAACGTGCCGAATATGGTGGGGCAGATCTCCACCGCCATGGCGCGGGCCGGATTGAACATTATCGACATGCTCAACAAATCGCGCGGCGATTTGGCGTACACATTGATCGACGTTAATCAGCCGGTCACGCCGGCGTTGATCCAGACCATCGCATCGATCGAGGGGGTGCTGGCAGTGCGTGGTTTGTAGCTATCAGCGGTTCAAAAAAGCACATGAGTATGATCAGCCGTTGGTTATGAGGAGATGTCTTATGACAAGTAGAGTCGAAGTAAAAGTTACAATCGCGAAACTCGTCGAAGTTGCATATTCCAAAAATAAAGGTATTACAACAAAGATAGTCAGGGGTAAAGGTAATTTCAAAATTACTGTGGATGAGAGCGGTCAAGTAACACTGCACGGAAGAGCCGGCATGCTGACGTTTAGTGGTGATCCTGTCCTTTCTGAGCTTGGCGCGAAATTGAAAAATGCGAGCATAAGTTTCACAAAAGGTGATTCTGATTCGGTTGACTATGCAGCGTCATTTACTTTTCATGAGGCTGCAAATATATCTCTTACTGGATCATTTAGCGTCGATGAATTATTAACATCTTGTTCTGGAATGTTGTGCCAAGCAGCAAAGCTGCTTAAAGGGAGGAATCATGCCTATGAGATGGAGCTTCAAAAGATTATGGGGTATTGAAATGACAAGGCTTGTATTTCTTCTATTAGCTCTTCTGGTGACCTCCTGCGCGAGTATGCGAGGTGGGGCTGATTTGTATGCTGCATATAATTCATATGCCTCAGAGATTGAAAGAAAGAATTATCAAGTGGTGATTGATAGATACCTGTCGAACAGAAATAAACAAGATGTGATGACGCAAACGACTAATAGTGATTTTGAAAGCGAGTTTCCGATACTGTCTTCTTTTTCTTCAACATTGATCAAAGAAGTGGGACATTATCAAAAAGTAACTGGGGACAAAGGCTGTTTAACCATAAATGGTTTTGATTCCAACTCGGAACCCACCTCATTGAACCTTAAGTATGTTCGGGAAGGTGGTGGGTGGAAGCTTGATTATGTGCAAATTGCCTATCACAAGTCTGAAAGAGAATTCAAACCGTTAGCCACTTGTCCTCCGGCGCCACAGTTTTAGGTATGGCAATTTCATGAGCGACGAAGAAAAATTACAGGCGATCCGCCAACGCATCGATGCACTGGATGAGCAGATCCAGGATCTGATCAATCAGCGCGCTGCCTGCGCCGAGGAAGTCGCGCGCATCAAGAACTCGAGCGGCGCGGCGGTCAATTATTACCGGCCGGAGCGCGAGGCGGAGGTCTTGCTTCGAGTGAAGGCGCGCAATCGCGGGCCGCTGTCGGCCGAGGAAATGGCGCGGCTGTTTCGCGAGATCATGTCGGCCTGTCTCGCGCTGGAGCAGCCGATGCAGATCGCCTTCCTCGGACCGGAAGGCACCTACACCCATGCCGCGGCGCTCAAGCACTTCGGCCATTCGGTGAACACGGTGCCGATGGCCACCATCGACGAGGTCTTCCGCGAGGTCGAGGCCGGCACGGTGCATTACGGCGTGGTGCCGGTGGAGAATTCCACTGAAGGCGTCGTCACGCACACCTTGGACAAGTTTCTCAGCTCGCCGCTGAATGTCAGCGGCGAGGTGTTGTTGCGCATCCATCACCAGTTTTTGGCCACACAAACCGATCGCGCCCGAATCAGGAAGATCTATTCCCATCAACAATCGCTGGGGCAGTGCCGCGAATGGTTGGATGCCAATATGCCCAACGCCGAGCGCATCGCCGTGAGCAGCAATGCCGAGGCCGCGCGTCTGGCCGCCAAGGATGAGAGTGCCGCCGCCATCGCCAGCAAGACCGCCGCCGAGATCTACGGTTTGCAAATTCTGGCGGCGAACATCGAAGATCAGCCGGACAACACCACGCGCTTCCTGGTGATCGGCCGTCCCGCCGTGCCCGCCAGCGGGCACGACAAGACCTCGCTGCTGGTGTCCACGGGCAATCGCCCCGGCGCCTTGTTCCAGCTGCTCTCGCCCTTGGCCGAACATGGCCTGTCGATGACGCGCATCGAATCGCGTCCATCGCGCCAAGGCCTGTGGGAGTATGTCTTTTTCATCGATATCGAAGGCCATCAGGCCGATACTCAAGTCGCGCTCGCCCTTGAGGCGCTGAAGCACAAAGCGGTGACGCTGCGCATCCTGGGCTCGTATCCGAAGGCCGTCATTTAATCCTTGCTTGGAAGTACCCCATGAGCCGTTTTTCCGATTTTGAATCCGTGGCGCAACCTGGTGTGCGCGCACTGACGCCGTATCTGCCCGGCAAGCCGCTGAGTGAGCTGGAACGCGAGTTCGGCATCACCGATGCCGTCAAGCTCGCCTCGAATGAAAATCCGCTCGGCTTCAGTCCGCAGGCGTTGGCGGCGGTCGAACGCGCGGCGCGCGACCTCGCGCGTTATCCCGACGGCGGTTGCTTCGAGCTGAAGGCCGCGTTGGCCCGGCGGCTCGGCGTGGCGGCGGAGCAGATCACCCTGGGCAACGGTTCCAACGATGTGCTGGAGCTGATCGCGCGCGCCTTCGCCGGGTCCGGCGATGAGGTGATCTTCTCCGAGCACGCCTTCGCGGTGTATCCCATCGCCGCTCAGGCGGTCGGGGCCACCGGGGTGAGCGTGCCGGCCAAGGATTGGGGGCATGATCTGGCGGCGATGGCCGCGGCCATCGGCCCGCGCACGCGGTTGATTTTCATTGCAAACCCGAACAACCCGACCGGCACCTGGCTCAAATCGGATGAATTGCAGGCCTTTATCGAACAGGTGCCCGAACGGATTCCGGTGGTGGTAGACGAGGCCTATTTCGAGTATGCTCGGTACCCCGCGATGGGCGCGGCGGATTATCCGGATGCCCTGGCCTGGGTCGAGCGGTATCCCAATCTGATCGTCACGCGCACCTTTTCCAAGGCCTATGGCCTGGCAGGACTGCGCCTGGGCTACAGCGTCTCGCATCGCGCCATCGCCGGGCTGCTCAATCGCGTGCGCCAGCCGTTCAACGTGAACACATTGGCGCAGGTCGCGGCGCTGGCGGTGTTGGAGGATGCGGACTATTTACAGCGGGGCGTGCAGCTCAACGCCGCGGGCATGCAGCAGCTGACGCGCGGGTTCGAGGCGCTCGGATTGCCCTACATCCCCTCGATCGGGAATTTCGTCTGCGTCGAGGTCGGCCGGTCGGGGGTAGAGGTCTACAACGCCCTGTTGCGCGAAGGGGTCATCGTGCGGCCGGTGGCCAATTACGGCATGCCGCGCCATCTGCGCGTGAGCATCGGGCTGGAGCCGGAAAACGCGCGGTTTCTCACCGCGTTGGGCAAGGTGTTGGCAGCCTGTTGAAAAATGATTTTCAGTCCCTTCTCCCTCAGGGATTTATGCCCTTTAGGGTAGAAGGTTAGGATGAGGGGTGAAGTCCAGGCTGTTGCAGTGGATATATCCCCTCACCCCAACCCTCTCCCTGAGGGAGAGGGGGTGTTATTAGGTTGAATTTAGAGTAACGGGAAGCGAGATCATGATAGTCATCATGAACAATGGCGCCACTGACGAGCAAGTGGTGGCGGTCGAACAAAAAGTATTGTCGATGGGCATGCAGGTGAACGTCTCGCGTGGCGTGGCGCGCACCGTGGTCGGCCTGATCGGCGACGAGACCAAGGTCGACAAGGAGCTGCTCGAGGCGCAGCCCGGCGTGGAGAGCGTCATCCGTGTGATGAAGCCGTACAAGATCGTTTCGCGCGAATCGCACGCCAAGGACACCGTCATCGACATCCGCGGCATCAAGCTCGGCGGCAAGGCGGTGCAGATCATCGGCGGTCCGTGCTCGGTCGAAACCCCGGAACAGATGGCCGCCTCGGCCGCGGGTGTGAAGGCGGCCGGCTGCCGCATGATGCGCGGCGGGGCCTTCAAGCCGCGCACCAGTCCGTACACCTTCCAGGGCCTGGGTGTCGATGGCCTGCGTCTGCTGCGCGAGGCGGCCGATGCCCAAGGGCTGCCGATTGTCACCGAGTTGATGGACGTGCGCCAGCTCGACCAGTTTCTCAAATACGACGTGGATGTGATTCAGATCGGCACCCGTAACATGCAGAACTTCGATCTGCTCAAAGAGGTGGGCCGTTTGCAGATCCCCGTGGTGCTCAAGCGCGGCATGTCCGCGACCATCAGCGAGTGGCTGATGTCGGCGGAATACATCGCCGCCGGCGGCAATCACAACATCATCTTCTGCGAGCGCGGCGTGCGCAGCTTCGAGACCGCCTACCGCAACATGCTGGATGTGACGGCAGTGCCCGTGCTCAAGCGCGAAACCCATCTGCCGGTCATCATCGATCCCAGCCATGCCGGCGGCAAGGCCTGGATGGTGCCCGCGCTGGCGCGCGCGGCGATCGCCGCCGGGGCCGACGGCCTGCTCATCGAGATGCACCCGAAACCCTGCGAGGCCTGGTGCGATGCCGACCAGGCCTTGGACCCCAAGCAGCTCAAGGATCTGGTGGCCGAGCTCGGCGCCATCGCCAAGGTGCTGGGGCGCGAGCTGGGCTGACGCGACGCGGCTGGCATGATCGAACGCTTGACCATCATCGGGGTGGGGCTGATCGGCGGCTCGCTGGCGCGCGCGCTGAAACAGGCCGGCGCCGTGCGCGAGATCGTCGGCTGCGGCCGTGATGAGTCCGAGCTGAAGAAGGCGGTGCAACTCGGGGTGATCGATCGGTATGAACTCACTCCCGCCCGCGCCGTCGCCGGCGCCGATGTCGTGGTGCTCGCCGTACCGCTCGGGGCGATGGAGCCGGTGATGCAGGCCCTCTCCGGC
>CAZKZP010000063.1:8741-14552 GCA_964557295.1 uncultured Chromatiales bacterium
TCTCGGCGACACCTCCACGCTCGCCGATCCCGGCGTCGTCGACGATCTCATCGCCAACCGGGCCAATCTCTGATGCGCTTTCTGAACATCGCCGCCGCCCTCTCCGGCGCGCTCGCGCCGCACGCCGTGTTGACCGATGTCGGCAGTGCCAAGGGCAGCGTGGTGGAAGCCGCGCGCAAGGCCTTCGGCGTGCTGCCCGCGGGATTCGTCCCCGGCCATCCCATCGCCGGGACGGAAAAAAGCGGGGTGGAGGCCTCCTTCGCCGAACTCTTCCGCCGTCGCAAGGTGATCCTCACGCCGCTGGAGACCTCTTCCGAACAGGCGATCGGCACCGTGGCCACGATGTGGTCGCACACCGGCGCGCAGGTGGTGGAGATGAGCGTGCAGCACCACGATCATGTGCTGGCGGCCACCAGCCATCTGCCGCACGTGCTGGCCTACGCCCTGGTCGACAGCCTGGCGCGGCTGGACGAGACCTCCGAGATCTTTCAATACGCCGCCGGCGGCTTCCGCGATTTCACCCGCATCGCCTCGAGCGATGCGCAGATGTGGCATGACATCTGCCTCGCCAACCGCGCCGAGGTGCTGGCCATGCTGGAACTCTATCAGCGCGAACTCGGCAGTTTCACCGATTTGCTGCGCGCCGGCGACTCGAGCGCCATCCTGGAGATCTTTTCCCGCGCCAAGCTCGCACGCGACCACTTCACCCGATTGATCAATGATTAAACCCAACTAGGTTTCAGAGCCATGAATTCAGTGACGTTTCAAGTCGAAAACGGCGGCCGCTTGCAGGGCCGCATCCGCGTGCCGGGCGACAAGTCCATCTCGCATCGCACCATCATGCTCGGCTCGATCGCCGAAGGCACGACCGAGGTGACGGGCTTCCTTGAAGGCGAGGACAGCCTGGCCACGCTGAACGCCTTCCGCGCCATGGGTGTGAACATCGAAGGGCCGGAGCGCGGGCGTGTGGTGATCCATGGCGTGGGCATGCGCGGACTCAAGGCGCCGGCCAAGGCGCTGGATCTGGGTAACTCCGGCACGTCCATGCGCCTGCTGGCGGGATTGCTCTCCAGCCAGGCCTTCGATCTGGAAATGATCGGCGATGAATCGCTCTCGCGCCGCCCGATGCGCCGCGTGACCGCGCCGCTCGCGGAGATGGGCGCCGTGGTGCAGTCCACGGAGAAGGGCACGCCGCCGCTCAAGCTCAAGGGCGGGCAGAAACTCACGGGCATCGATTACACCATGCCGGTGGCCAGCGCGCAGGTGAAGTCCTGCCTGTTGCTGGCGGGCCTGTACGCCGCGGGCAAGACCTGTGTGACCGAGCCGGCGCCGACGCGCGACCACACCGAGCGCATGCTGCGGGCCTTCGGCTATGAGGTGGCGGTGACGGGCAATCGCGTCTGCGTGCACGGCGGCGGTGTGCTCAAGGCCTGCAAGATCGAGGTGCCGGCGGATATCTCCTCGGCGACCTTCTTCATGGTCGGCGCGGCCATTGCGCCGGGTTCCGACGTGGTGCTGGAACATGTCGGCATCAATCCCACGCGCATCGGCGTGATCAATATCCTGAAGGCCATGGGCGCCGACCTCACGCTGCAAAACGAGCGCTGGGCGGGCGGCGAGCCGGTGGCCGACATCCGCGTGCGCGCCAGCCGTCTCAAGGGCATCGAGATCCCGGAAGACCAGGTGCCGCTCGCCATCGATGAATTCCCCGCATTGTTCGTCGCCGCCGCCTGCGCCGAAGGGCAAACCGTGTTGCGCGGCGCCGAGGAGCTGCGCGTGAAGGAAAGCGACCGCATCCAGGTCATGGCCGACGGCCTGAAGATCCTGGGCGCGGACGCGCAGCCCACGCCGGATGGCATGGTCATCCGCGGCGGTAGCCTGGGTGGCGGGTGCGTCGAAAGTCATGGCGATCATCGCATCGCCATGTCGTTTGCCATGGCGGCCTTGCGGGCCACTGGGCCCATCACCATCCGGGATTGCGCCAACGTCAACACCTCGTTTCCAGGGTTTGTGCAGCTCGCCCGGCAGGCCGGGCTTAAAATATCCACATGATGCGCTGGTATTCCGGACGGCTGGTGTATAATGCCGCCGACCTGAAGGTCTGGGATGAGGTGAGGTAGTTCATGAATGACAAGTACGGAAATCCAGCGGTTCCGGTGATCACCATCGATGGCCCCAGCGGGGCCGGGAAAGGCACCATCGGTCGCCTGCTCGCCAATGCCCTGGGCTGGGCGTTTCTCGACAGCGGCGCGCTCTACCGTCTAACGGCGCTGGCGGCGCAGCATCACAATATCAGCCTGGACAATGAAGGCGCGGTCAGCACGCTCGCCGCCCATCTGGATGTCGAGTTCGTCTCGAAGAAAGGCGTTGACGAGACCATCATCCTGCTCGAAGGCGAGGACGTCACCAACGTGATCCGCACCGAGGAGTGCGGCCGCGCGGCCTCGCTGGTCGCCACCTTACCCAGCGTCCGGCAAGCGCTGCTCGATCGCCAGCGCGCCTTTCGCGAGCCGCCGGGCCTGGTCGCCGACGGGCGCGACATGGGCAGCGTGGTCTTTCCCGACGCCCCGCTGAAGGTGTTTTTGACCGCCGGTGCCGAGGCACGGGCGCAGAGACGGTATAACCAGTTGATGGAAAAGGGTTTGCCTGCTAAACTTTGCGATCTTCTGGGCGAGATCCAAAGGCGCGACGAACGTGACCAGCAAAGGAGTGTCGCGCCGCTGCAAGCGCCGCCTGATGCCGTGACGGTGGATACCACCGACATGACCATCGATGAGGTGGTGGCGTGGCTGAAGGCGCAATGCCAGCGACGCCTGGGAATAAACCTTAAAGGGTAGGCCTCCGTTTCGGGAGGCCTGTTTGTTTAACCAACCGCGGCGCAAGCCGTTTAGCATGCGTCTCCTGGTTTCAAGGAGACAAAGGAAACACCAATGGGCGAAAGTTTTGCTGATCTTTTTGAAGAAAGTTTGAAAATCGTTGAAATGGAACCGGGCGCCATCCTCAAGGCAACGGTGATACATATCGGTTCCGAAGTGGTCGTTGTCAACGCCGGGCTGAAATCAGAAGGCGTTATTCCTCGCGAGCAGTTCTACAATGAACGAGGCGAACTCGAGATAGCCGAAGGCGATGTGATCGAAGTCGCGCTGGACAGCCTCGAAGATGGCTTCGGTGAAACCCGTCTGTCACGCGAGAAGGCGCGCCGCGCGCAAACCTGGATACGTCTCGAGAAGGCCTGTGAATCGGGCGAAATCGTGCAAGGTGTCATCAGTGGCCGCGTCAAAGGCGGCTTCACCGTGGAACTGGGCGACATCCGCGCGTTCCTGCCGGGTTCGCTGGTCGATGTGCGTCCTGTGCGCGATCCCAGCTACCTCGAAGGCAAGGATCTGGAATTCAAGGTCATCAAGCTTGATCGCAAGCGTAACAACGTCGTGGTTTCCCGTCGTGCCGTGGTTGAGTCCGAGAGTAGTGAAGAGCGCGATGCGCTGCTCAAGAGCCTGGAAGAAGGCAAGATGGTCAAGGGGATCGTCAAGAACCTCACGGACTACGGTGCGTTCATCGATCTGGGCGGCGTCGACGGTCTGCTGCACATCACGGACATGTCATGGAAACGCATCAAACACCCCAGCGAGCTGATCACCGTCGGTGACGAGATCGCAGTCAAGGTGCTGAAATTCGACCGTGAGCGCAACCGCGTTTCACTGGGCATGAAGCAGCTGGGCGATGATCCGTGGAGCGACGTAGCCCGCCGTTATCCGGTGGGTACCCGCTTGTTCGGCAAGGTCACCAATCTGGCCGACTACGGTTGCTTCGTCGAGCTGGAAAGCGGTGTTGAAGGTCTGGTGCACGTCTCCGAAATGGATTGGACCAACAAGAACATCCATCCCTCCAAGGTCGTACAGGTGGGCGATGAGGTCGAGGTCATGGTCCTGGAGCTGGATCAGGATCGCCGCCGCATCTCGCTGGGCATGAAGCAATGCCAGCCCAATCCGTGGGAGAGCTTTGCCGGCACGCACAACAAGGGCGACAAACTCTCCGGCCGCATCAAGTCGATCACCGATTTCGGTATCTTCGTTGGTTTGGACGGCGGTATCGACGGCCTGGTGCACTTGTCGGACATCTCCTGGAACGAGGCCGGCGAGGAAGCCATCCGCAAGTACAAGAAGGGTGATGAAGTCGAAACCATGATCCTGTCGATCGATCCCGAGCGTGAGCGCATCTCGCTGGGCATCAAGCAGATGGAAAAGGATCCGGTCTCCAATTTCATCGCCGAGCACGCCAAGGGCAGCATCGTCTCCGGTGTGGTGAAGGAAGTCGAAGCCAAGGGCGCAGTGATTGAGCTGGAAGAAGGCGTGGAGGGCACTCTGCGCGCCGCCGATCTTTCCCGTGAACACGTGGAAGACGCGCGCTCCATCCTGAAGGTCGGCGAGCGGGTCGAAGCCATGTGCATGGGGCTGGATCGCAAGAACCGCACCGTGCTGCTGTCGATCAAGGCTAAAGATGGCGCGGAAGAAGCCGAAGCAATGGAAGGTTATCAACGCAGCGCTGAGGCCTCCAAGCCGACCTTGGGCGACCTGATCAAGGAACAGATGGGCAACAAGGACTAAGCAGGTGAAAGTCGGGCTTGGGGAACATGAGATCCCCAAGCCCGTTTCAAATCATAGGAAGTGCCAAGATGACGAAGTCGGAACTAATCGAGATCATTGCACGCAAGCAAACTCAATTGGCCTACAAAGATGTTGAGCTTTCTGTCAAGACACTGATCGAGCAGATGGCGCAGGCACTGGCGACGGGGGAGCGGATCGAAATCCGCGGATTCGGCAGTTTTTCCCTGCACTTTCGTCCGCCGCGTATTGGCCGCAATCCTAAAACCGGTGACGCGGTGTCGTTGGATGGAAAGTATGTGCCCCATTTCAAGCCGGGCAAGGAGTTGCGCGACCGGGTGAATGAAACCGCCGGTCATGTTCCGATCAAGCCTCACTCGAATTCCGACGACGATTAAACATCATGAATTAATTGTCGAGAAACGGCATCGGTGCATACCCTGCCGTTTTTTTATTTTGCGGTTGACCATTCAATAGAAGTCGATATGCTCATTCAATGAATCATACTCGGTACGGTCAGTCACCATGAAGCATATAGTCATCTTCACCTTCAGCGCGCTTATCCTGCTGGCGGGACTTGGATTTTCCTTGATCAATGCCGACAAGGTTGTGCTCAATTATTACTTCGGGCAGCTGGATCTGCCATTGTCGATATTGCTGGTGTCGGCCCTGGTGATCGGTGCGTTGCTCGGGGTGATGGTGAGTCTTGGCGCGATATTCAAGGCCAAGCGTGAGGTGCGCAGACTGCGCAAGGAGCTCAAGCTCAAGGATAAAGCAAGCGGGAAACCGCGCGCGCTTACGACGCAGGACGGAATCTAACTTACGGCAATGCGCATCGAGATACTTTTGATTCTGCTGCCGATAGCCGCCGCATCAGGCTGGTGGATGGGGTGGCGCAGCGCCTTGCGCAGCAAAGCCGCCTCGGCTAAACCCCTGTCAGCGGAATATTTCAAGGGCCTGAATTACGTCATCAACGAGCAGCCCGATCGCGCTGTCGATATCTTCACGCGCATGATCGATGTGGACAGTGACACCATCGAGGTGCACTATGCCCTGGCCACGCTCTTCTTAAAGCGCGGCGAAGTCGATCGCGCCATTCGCATCCATGAGAATCTGATTGCCCGCCCGACCCTCACCCGGCAACAGCAGCATGAAACGCGGTTTCGACTGGGCAATGCGTACCTGCGGGCCGGTGTGCTGGAGAGCCTGG
>CAZKZP010000064.1:0-829 GCA_964557295.1 uncultured Chromatiales bacterium
GCGCCTCGGGTCCGGTTTGATGCAATTCGAGGCGCGCCGGTGTAACGGCTAGCATGAAGGGGAATTCACCCGCCGCCGCGCCGGCGGGCAAGTACGCGCAATGCAGCTTGTCGGCGAGGGTCTGCGCTTGGGTGTCGAGCGCGGGGTCGCTGGCTTGTGCGGCGATGTTGGGCTGGTCTTTCATGGCATCTTGTGGGGTTGTTTCGCTTTCCATGTCGGCAATGGGGACAGCCCGCTATGATAGTGGATCTTCTCCAGAGGAAGCATCATGAAAAACTTTGTTCACGCATGGCTGATGCGCGTGTTGCCGTTGTCGCAGGCGCGGCGGCTGGAGTGGTTTCCGATGTTCGCGTTCCTGCGCGTCAAGGTGCTGGAATTGCAGCCGGATTGGCGTGTGGTGCGGCTGCGCCTGCCGCTCTCGCCGCGTAGTCAGAATCCCGGTGGGACGATGTTCGGCGGCGCCCCGGCGGCGGTGGCCGATCCGATCGCGGGGCTGGCCTGCGCCCGGGCGTTTCCCGACTACATCGTCTGGACCAAATCGCTGCAAGTGGAGTTTCTGCATCCGGGCACCGGGGCCTTGGAGATGGTGTTCCGCTTCGAGCCGGAGCAGCGCGCCCGGATCGCGGAGGAGCTGGCGCAGCGCCAGAAGAGCGACCCGGTGTTTGAATACGGTTTCTACAATCGGGAAGGGACGCTGTGCATCAAGTTGCGCAATACCGTGGCCATTCGCCCCGACGGGTATCGCGGATTTCGCGGCGCGGTGCGGCGCTAGAAAAAAACGCGCATGGCTTTTTTCATCGCATGCTGAAGCATGCTCCTACAATGACTT
>CAZKZP010000064.1:839-13997 GCA_964557295.1 uncultured Chromatiales bacterium
GAGCCATCTTTAGATGGCGATTCGCTCAGCCCTGGGTCCGCATCGCGCATGGTTTTTCATCGCATGCTGAAGCATGCTCCTACAATGACGTGGTCTCTGTAGGAGCCATCTTTAGATGGCGATTCGCCCGGCCCTGGGCCCGCATCGCGCATGGTTTTTCATCGCATGCTGAAGCATGCTCCTACAATGACTTGGTCTCTGTAGGAGCCGGCTTTAGCTGGCGATTCGCTCAGCGCTCATTGCGCACAGGCTTTTTCAAGCAATCGCAAGCGACCTCTTGCTCCTACGGTGCGGGCAGTTTCGAGCCAGGGTAGTGCAGATCGAACTGTGGGTACGGGATGGTGATGCCGTGGGCGTCGAAGGTTTCCTTCACCTTCTCCAGCAGATCGAAGTACACCGCCCAGTAGTCATCGGTCCTCACCCAGGGGCGCACATTGAGGTTGACGCTGCTGTCGGCCAGGGCGCCCACGGCGATCAGGGGCTCGGGATCTTTCAGGATGCGCGCATCGGCATCGATCACCTGCTGGATCAAGTCCTTGGCTGTCTTGATGTTGTCATCGTAGCTGATGGAGAAGACCAGATCGATGCGGCGGGTGTCGCGCGCGGTGAAGTTGACGATGCTGCCCGCATAGATCTGCGCGTTGGGCACGACCACTTCCTTGTTGTCGCCGGTGATCAATACGGTGTGGAAGATCGTGATGGAATCCACGACGCCGGCGGTGCCGGCCGCCTCGATGTAGTCATTGACCTGGAACGGTTTGAAGATGATCAGCATGACTCCGGCGGCGAAACTCGACAGCGAATCCTTCAGCGCCAGGCCCACGGCCAGGCCCGCGGCGGCGAACACGGTCATCACCGACGTGGTGCTCACGCCGAGCCGCTCCAGCGCCGCAATGATCACCACCACCACCAGCACGACGTTGATGATGTTGCACAGGAAGCGGCGCAGCGTCTCCTCCACCTCGGCCTTGTGCATCAGGGTGTCGATGCCCTTGGTGATGGTTTTGGCGAGCCGGCGGCCGATGTAGAAGATCGCCAGCGCCAGCAGGATGTTGATGCTCCACGGGATGACGTAGAGCTTCATGAAGTCGATTTCAGCGAATTTGCTGAAGTCCATGGGTTCCTCCGGATAAAACTAAAAACAGAAGCCTCCGCGGTGAGGCGGAGGCTTCTGGGGTCAATGCCATCCCGGCGCGGCCGGGATCCAGTCATGCGATGTGGCTTCTGGACTCCGGCCTGCGTCGGAGTGACGATGAATATGCTGTTCGGGGTTCTCCCGACGCCTGCTTATTATGACCGCTGTTGCTTGAGCAGGTCACGGATTTCCGTCAGCAGCACCTCTTCCTTGGGAGGCGCCGGCGGCGTGGCCGGGGCGGCCTCTTCCTGTCTCTTGAGTCGGTTGATGAACTTGACCGCCATGAAGATGGCAAAGGCGATGATGACGAAATCGAAGATGGTCTGAATGAATTTGCCGTAGTTGATGGTCACCGCGGCCGCATCGCCCACGGCCTCCTTCACGGTGATGGCCAGGTCGGTGAAGTTCACGCCACCGATCAGCACGCCGAGCGGCGGCATGATCACATCAGAGACGAAAGACGAGACGATCTTGCCGAAGGCCGCGCCGATGATGATACCGACGGCCATGTCCACGACGTTGCCCTTGACCGCGAATTGCTTGAATTCTTGCACGAAGCTCATGATGTTCTCCTCACTGGTTGATGTTGTTGTGATTGTGATTGGAATGCCCCGCGTGGCCAAACCGCGCGGGGCATGCCGCCTTACTCCATGCGATGCAGTTCGACGCGGCGGTTGGTGGCGCGTCCCGCGGGCGTGCTGTTGTCGGCGATCGGGTCTTTCGAGCCGTAACCCTTGGCGGTGAGGCTGATGGGGGTCACTCCCTTTGCGATCAGATACTCGCGCACGGCCTCGGCGCGCTGCTGCGAGAGCTTCACGTTATGGGCCTCGGAGCCGTGACTGTCGGTGTATCCGCGGATCTCAACCACCATATCCTTGTTGCGCTTCATGATGGATGCCATTTCATCCAGAACCTGGCGAGAGTCGCCCACCAGCTGGGCGGAGTCGATGGCGAAGGTCACGCCCTTGAGAATGATGACTTCCTTGAGCTCGCAACCCTGGTTGTCGATCCGGGTGCCGGCGGCGGTACCGGGGCACTTGTCCGCGCTGTCGACCACGCCGTCCTTGTCGCTGTCGATTTCACAGCCGGTGTTGTCGACACGGATGCCGGCGGGTGTGTTTGGGCATTGATCCTGGCTGTTGCCCACCTTGTCATTATCGCTGTCGGCCTCGCAACCGCGGGCATCGACTGCAACCCCGGACGTGGTGTTCGGGCAGGCATCCTGGCTGTCGACCACCTTGTCGAAATCGCTGTCGACTTCACAGCCGGTCTTGTAGACCTTCGCGCCGGCCGGGGTGTTCGGGCATTGATCATCGCCATTCGGAACGCTATCGCCGTCATCGTCGGCGGGCGCGATGGCGATGGTCGCCGGCGCGACGGGCGCTGGCGCGGGTGCCGGTGCGGCAACGGCCGCCGGTGCGGGCATGGGTGTGGGCGCGGCCGCCGCCTGGACGGGCTTGCCGAAGGGTGCGATCAAGCCGAGGCCGATCACCCAGTCGCTGAAGCTATCGACATCGGCGAAGTGCTCGTCGTTTTGATCGAGGCGATAGCGTGCCTCTGCTCGCAAGGCGGCGCCTTGGTTATTCAACGGAACCAGGAGGCCGGCACCGGCGCTGGCCATGGGATGCACGGCGTCATTCCGGGTCCACAAGGCGCCGGCGCCGATCAGGCCGTAGGGGCTGATACTGGTACGGTCGAAGATATAGAGCACGTCGAGACCTGCCCCCAGCATGTCGTACTTGCCGGTGCCGTTTGCGTAGTCCAGGCTGTTTTTCACGCCATAGGCTTCGAGATTCCATCCCTCGCTCATCACATAGCCCAGGCCGAAGTGGAGGCCGAAGTTGTCCCCGTCATCCACGTTGCGCTCGCTGTCCTCCTCGATGTGGTTGATCATCGGCGAGACGTAGAAGTCGCCGGGGGCCATCTCGGCGGCGGCGGGCATGCTCGCGCAGGCCAGGATGCCGCCTCCCATCAAGAGGGGGTATAGGTGTTTGGTATTCATTATTGATTATCTCCTCCGGTCGTGAGCCATGCGCGCGGCAAACTGGGCCTGGCGCTTTTGATATGGTCAGGTAAGTTCTTAAACGCATTATAAATATAGCCGCTCGGGGCGGTTGTTAAAACATGTAAATTCCGCCCGGAGTGACGAATGTATCAGAGGTGCCTCAGAAATACTGCTGCCAGTTGCGGCTGCAATCGCCGAAGACCACGAAGTGGGGATTGAGCAGCGAATCCTTGGTGTTGTAGCGCAGTGGCTGGAGGCTCAGATCGGTGATCAGTCCGCCGGCTTCCTCGACGATGCACTGCGCCGCCGCGGTATCCCATTCCGAGGTTGGCCCCAGGCGCGGGTAGATATCCACCTTGCCTTCGGCGACCAGGCAGGATTTGAGCGAACTGCCGATGGTGATCACTTCGTAATCGCTGATCTTGCTCAGGAACGCGCGGAATGAGGTGCTCGGCTGTGAGCGGCTGCCCGCGACGATCAGGCGTGCGTCGCAACGCGATTTGACCTGGATCGGCGCGGTCGTGCCGTCCTTGCCGCGCTTGAAGGCGCCATGGCCGCGCGCGGCGTAATAGCACGCCCCGCTGACCGGGGCGTACACCAAGCCGAGGGTGGGCTGGTGCTCCTCGATCAAGGCGATGTTGATGGTGAACTCGCCGTTGCGTTTGATGAATTCGCGCGTGCCGTCGAGCGGATCGATCAGCCAGTAGGTGCGCCAGCGCGAACGCTCGCTGAAGGGGACTTCCTCGGATTCCTCGGAGAGCACCGGCAGACCCGGCGTGAGGATGTCCAGTCCCGCGAGTATCGCGTGATGTGCGGCCAGATCCGCCTCGGTCACCGGCGTCTGGTCGGATTTGTGCGTGACCTCGAATCCGGCCTGATAAATGGCCATGATGCGCGCGCCGGCATCCTGCGCCAGCTCGATCAGGGCGGGGATCAGGCGCGCGCGGTCCTGCATCACGAGCCCTCCGCGCGACCGTTCAACAAATCGCGCACGATGTACAACGCGGCGATGCTGCGCGCCTCGGTGCATTCCTCGTGGGCGATCAGCGCGGAGAGATTGTCGATGCGCCACGGCACCACTTCGATCTCTTCGGGCTCGTCGCCGGGGATGCGCTGCGGGTAGAGATCCTGCGCCAGGATCACATGGATGTGATGGCTCTGATACGCCGGGGCCAGGGTGAGCGAGGTGATGTGTTCGAGCTTGCGCGCGCCGTAACCGATCTCCTCCATGATCTCGCGGTTGGCCGCCGCCAGTTTGTCCTCGCCGCGCTCGATCCGCCCCTTGGGCAGCGCGAGTTCGTAGCGGTGCACGCCGGCGGAATATTCGCGCGTGAGCAGCACTGTGCGCTCATCGAGCATCGGCACGATCAGCACCGCACCCTGCACCGAACCGATCAGGCGCTCGAACTGCACCTCGGTGCCGTTGGAGAAGCGCAGATCGACCGCCTCCACGGTGAAAATGCGGGTCTTGGCCCGGATCTCGGCATTCAATATCTGAGGTTTTTCGCGCATGACAGGCATTCGGGATTTATCGCGGTATGATGGTTTAGTATAACGGGGAACAGGGCCGGCAACGAGCAAATCGTGCGCGGCGCGGTACGCGGGAATCCAGATATGAACCCACCTTGGTCGATCATCGCACCACACATTGCGCAGGCCACCGGCGCACCCTTCCATGTGGAGGAGCAGCGCGCCGTGGGCGGGGGCTGCATCAGCCAGGCGCATCTCGTCAGCGGCGCCGGGCGGCGCTATTTCGTCAAACTCAACGAGGCCCGCGCGCTGGCGATGTTCGAGGCGGAGGCCGAGGGGTTGCGCGAACTCGCGGCCAGCCAAGCCATCCGCGTGCCCGCGCCAGTGTGTTGCGGCGTGGCCGGCGCGCATGCCTACCTGGTGCTGGAATATCTCGACCTCGGCCGCGGCGGGAAGGATAGCCAGCAGCGGCTCGGTGCGCAGCTCGCCGCGTTGCACCAAGTGCAGGGTAAGCGTTTTGGCTGGCACCGCGACAACACCATCGGCGCCACGCCGCAGAGCAACGACTATGCGGACGACTGGTGCGGCTTCTGGCAGGAGCGGCGCATCGGTTTTCAACTGCGGCGGCTGGCCGAGCGCGGCCACGGCGGGCGCTTGCAGCGGCGCGGCGACCAGTTGCTCGCCGCCATTCCCGCCCTGCTCGACGGCCATCGGCCGCAACCCTCGCTGCTGCACGGGGATCTCTGGTCCGGCAATTACGCCTTCGATGAGCAGGGCGCGCCGGTCATCTTCGATCCGGCCGTGTACTACGGCGACCGCGAAACCGATCTGGCCATGACCGAGCTCTTCGGCGGATTCTCCCCCGCCTTCTATCACGCGTATGCGGCGGCCTTTCCGCTCGCCGCGGGCTACGAGCAGCGCAAGACCCTCTACAACCTCTATCACATCCTCAACCACGCCAACCTCTTCGGCAGCGGCTATCTCGGACAGGCGGAGGCGATGATCGATCTCCTGCTGTCGCGCGTCCGAGGCTGAATCACTCGCCGCACAAGATCTTGTGTTTTGATCGGCGGCGCGCAGCGCGGGCACGCTCATGAAAAAATAGAAATTTTTCCATGGGTTGCAAAGGCGCGTGTTTTAAGTGTTTGTAATATAAGAATAAAATTATAGCGCTGCTTCGCGGCCAGTGTGTTGACATGTGGTGTCATTCCTTCTAATCTTGGCGACCAACACACAACATATTGTGTTTTGGGTGCAATCAAAATACAAAGCATCCCTGCGGTTTGCCACAGAACAGACCCATGCATACGTCAGCCAGAACAAGAACCACTACAATTAAGAGAGGGGTATGACATCAATGAAGATCGCGCACTTGAAATCCGTGACCAACAACGCCGCCGACATCGCCTTCCAATCCGCCTCCTACGACATCTGGGACAAGAAATATCGCCTGAAGAAAAAGGACGGCACGATCCTGGATCAGGACATCGACGACACCTACAAGCGCGTGGCCAAGGCCCTGGCCGAGGTCGAAACCTCCCCGGAAAAACAGCAGGAGTGGGAAGAGAAGTTCCTCTGGGCCCTGCGCCGCGGCGCCATCCCGGCAGGACGCATCACCTCCAACGCCGGCGCCCTGGCCTACAAGCCCGCCACCTCCACGATCAACTGCACCGTCTCCGGCACCATCCGTGATTCCATGGACGACATCCTGCAAAAGGTCCACGAGGCCGGGCTCACGCTCAAGGCCGGCTGCGGCATCGGTTATGAATTCTCCACGCTGCGCCCGAAAGGCGCGTTTGTCGCCGGCGCCGGCGCCTACACCTCCGGCCCGCTCTCGTTCATGGATATCTACGACAAGATGTGCTTCACCGTCTCCAGCGCCGGCGGCCGCCGTGGCGCGCAGATGGCCACCTTCGACGTGAGCCACCCCGATGTGACGGACTTCATCCGCGCCAAGCGCGAGTCCGGCCGCCTGCGCCAGTTCAACCTCTCGCTGCTGGTCACCCAGGAATTCATGGAAGCGGTCAAAAGCGACGCCGACTGGCATCTGATCTTCCCGCTCACCGAGAAGGAAGTCGAAGCCGACCGCCTCGATCTCAACGATCCCGCGCAAGTGATCTGGCGCGAGTGGCCCGCCAAGAACGACTACCTCGCCGACGCCTCCGGCCTGGTCGCCTGCAAGGTCTACAAGACCATCCGCGCCCGGCGCCTGTGGGACATGATCATGGCCTCCACCTATGATTTCGCCGAGCCCGGCTTCATCCTGATCGACAAGGTCAACGAGATGAACAACAACTGGTTCTGCGAAAACGTGCGCGCGACCAATCCATGCGTGACCGCCGATACCTGGGTGCAAACGGCGTATGGTCCGCGCCAAGTGAGTGATCTGATCGGCGCACCTTTCCGCGCGCGTGTTGATGGACAGGACCATGCCACCGGAGCCGAAGGCTTCTTCAAGACCGCCACCAAGGCCGTGGTGCGCTTGCGCACCGCCGAGGGGTATTCCCTGCGCTTGACCGCTGATCACCGTGTGCGTCGCGTCACCAAGTTTACGCGCCATACCACAGCGACCGAATGGTGTGCCGCCGGTGAGTTGAAGTCTGGCGATCGCGTTCTGCTCAACGACCATCGCCATAACGCCCAATGGTCGGGCGCCCATACTGCAGAGGAAGGTTATTTGATGGGCCTGCTGGTTGGCGATGGTACGCTCAAGACGGATAAGGCCGTGTTGTCGGTGTGGCAGCCCGCCGCGGTTGCTAATGGTGTTTCTGCTGAATTGAGCAACGGTGTTCGCGCCGTCATGGCAGAGGCGTTGAAGGCCGCCCACACCTTGCCGCATCGCAGCGATTTCTCCGGCTGGCACGAAGTAGCAGGCCGCAACGAATTCCGACTGTCACTGGGCGCTTTGAAAGATCTGTGTGAAAGGCTGGGCATGAGCCCCGGTAACAAGACCATCACGCCAGCCATCGAAAAGTCCTCCAGCGATTTCCATCGTGGCTTCTTGCGCGGTTTGTTCGATGCCGACGGTTCAGTGCAAGGAGCTCAGCAGAAAGGCGTCAGTGTGCGCCTCGCGCAGTCGGACGCAGTGTGCCTCGAAGCGGTGCAGCGCATGCTGCTGCGCCTGGGGGTATATTCCAGTGTCTATCGCGATCGCCGAATCGCGGGAGAAAGCCTGCTGCCGGATGGTAGGGGTGGCATGACGAATTATCCCACCAAGGCCCAGCACGAGCTGGTCATCAGTGGTGAAAACCTCCAGACCTTCGCACAACAGATCGGTTTTGCTGACAGTGACAAAGCTCAGCGTTTGGAAACCGCGCTAGCGCGTTATCAGCGCAGTCTAAATCGCGAGCGGTTTGTTGCGCGCGTCACTGGCGTCGAGGAGGATGGCACTGAAGACGTGTACGACGTGCAAGTGCCTGGCATTAATACCTTTGATGCAAACGGCTTGCACGCACATAATTGTGGTGAGCAACCACTTCCGCCCTACGGCGCCTGCCTGCTCGGCTCGGTGAACCTCACCAAGTTCGTGCGCAGTCCCTTCACCGAAAACGCGCATTTCGATTGGGACGAATATCGCAAGGTCGTCGCCATCTTCACGCGCATGCTCGACAACGTCGTCGAAATCAGCGGCCTGCCGCTCGAACAGCAGCGCGCGGAGATCATCGGCAAGCGCCGCCACGGCATGGGCTATCTCGGCCTCGGCTCGGCCATGACCATGCTCGGAATGAAATACGGCGCGCCCGAATCGCTGGAATTCACCGAGCGCGTCACGCGCGAGCTGGCCGTCGAAGGCTGGAAGGTCGGCGTGGAATTGGCCCAGGAAAAAGGCATCGCCCCGGTGCTGGATCAGGAATACACCGTCAGCGCCGAGATGCTGCGCAAACGTCCCGAGATGAAAAAAGACGGCTGGAAGATCGGCGACAAACTCAAAGGCAAGGTGCTGCTGGCCAAATACAGCCGCTACATGCAGCGCGTGGCGCAAGTCGCGCCCGAAGTGGTCGAGCAGATCGCCGCGCACGGCGCGCGTTTCACGCATCACAGCTCCATCGCGCCCACCGGCACCATCTCGCTCTCGCTCGCCAACAACGCCAGCAACGGCATCGAACCGAGCTTCGCGCACCACTACTCGCGCAACGTCATCCGCGAAGGCAAGAAGTCCAAGGAAAAGGTCGACGTCTTCTCCTTCGAGCTGCTTGCCTACCGCGAACTGATCAACGCGAAGGCGATGCCGTATTCCGACAAGACCGAAGAACAGCTGCCGGATTACTTCATCACCGCCGAAGACATCTCACCGAAAGAACACGTCGACGTGCAGGCCGCCGCGCAGAAATGGATCGACTCATCGATCTCCAAAACCGCGAACGTCCCCACGGATTATCCGTATGAGAAATTCAAGGACATCTATCTCTACGCCTACGACCAAGGCCTGAAGGGCTGCACCACCTTCCGCTTCAACCCCGAAGCCTTCCAAGGCGTCTTGGTCAAAGAGAAAGACCTGGAAAACACCCTCTACCGCTTCACGCTGGATGACGGAACCGTGGTCGAACTCAAAGGCAACGAAGAGATCGAATACGACGGCGAAATCCACACCGCCGCCAACCTCTACGATGCCCTGAAGGAAGGTTACTACGGCAAGTTTTAACAGGCTGCGGCCCCCTCTCCCTCAGGGAGAGGGCGGGGGTGAGGGGATGAATAAATTGCAACTGCGTGAGTAGATCCCCTCATCCTAACCTTCTCCCTAAGGGAGAAGGGACTGACACAAAACAAGACACAACCCCACGGCGCAACCAACCCGCCGAACGGAGAAAAAACATGGCAATCAAAATCGAAAAGAAAATCGTCGGCTTCAACGTCGCCAAACCCGAAGACGAAGCCGCACTGGCCAAGAAGATCGAAAAAGAAGAGAAAAAATCCGCCGACGCCAAAGTCGTGCAAATGCACGAAAAACTCGAGCGCCCGGAAATGCTCATCGGCTCCACCTACAAGATCCGCACCCCGCTCACCGAGCACTCCTTGTACGTCACCATCAACGACGTCGTGCTCAACGCCGGCACCAAACACGAACTGCGCCGCCCGTTCGAAATCTTCATCAACTCGAAAAACATGGACCACTTCCAGTGGATCGTCGCCCTCACGCGAATTATTTCAGCTGTATTCCGCAAAGGCGGCGATGTCACCTTCCTCGTCGAAGAACTGCGCTCCGTTTTTGATCCGCGCGGCGGCTACTTCAAAAAAGGCGGCAAATACATGCCCTCGCTCGTCGCCGAAATCGGTGATGTCATCGAGCGCCACATGCGCATGATCGGCCTGCTCAAAGACGACGGCCTCGACGAACACCAAAAGAAACTCATCGCCGAAAAACGCGCCGAATTCGAAGGCGCCCTGAAGCAAGCCGAGGCCTCCGAAAGCAACAGCTTCCCCGCCGGCGCCGCCTTGTGCAGCAAGTGCAACACCAAAGCCATGGTCAAAATGGACAACTGCATGACCTGCCTCAACTGCGGCGAATCAAAGTGCGGCTAAATTGAGGTGAGCGCCATGGAGGGTAACATGAGCAAATGAAACGCCCGATTGATTACGGACACCTCTAAAAATTCAAATTTTGTCATTCCGGCGACTGCCGGAATCCAGTGTTTTAAAGAACTGGACGCAGGCCTTCGCCGGTGTGACGAATCATAAGAGGTGCCCTAACATCACTCGGGCGTTTTTGTGGTGGGGACGGGCGCTTCAATCCCTGATTGAGCGCTGGTATAGGTAGAGAGGTACATATGGTGACGCAGGAGTCTGCATGTTCCAGTATCAATGCGTTCTGTATAGTATCGGGATAATGATGCTTGGCGGATTTTGTCTAGCGCCGTATTTTATATTTCTGTCTAATAGACATTCGATGTTAAACAGCCCATACGGAAACGGTCGAGGTAAGAAACGATGACAAACGCACACGTTACTTTCAGGCGCCTTGTTCAAGACTCACAGGACTATGGTTCGAATGATGAACATATGGTGTCTCGTGCATTCTTCGACATGAAACTCGGCGATAACGCGTACCAAGGCCTTAGCGTAGACATTAAGCAACCGGTTGGCTCCAACTTTGAAACATCGCCCCTGGAGATCTCAAAACCAAACGGTTACAACGGTCCGTTCAATCACCAAGCGTTCCGGGAGGCTGTTGAGAAATATTATCGGAGTCTAGTTGGTTCATCCGGTTCCGGTATCCGTATTTCCGGTGGCGCTTCAAACATTCGTATGCGAAATAACACTTTTGTTCAGGAAGCGCATGTGGAGTTCAAGGTGAGCAAAGAAGGCCCTGCGTGGTAAGAACACCGAATAACGCGTTCAACTCGGTCGTGCAAAAGCGCCGCTTCGCTCTGTTTTTGCACGCAGGTTAACGCGAACGTTAAGGCATTAAAATCAGAGGCTCTGGGTATAAACGTGACCAGCGTAGAAAAAACCGAAAGTATCAAAGATCTCAAGTTTGATACCCCACTATATGTCGCTGGTGAGATATCCAGTGAGCCGGAAAGGTATTTGGCAGAAAAGCCATATGAGCTGGGTAAATTTGAATTCTCTATTTTGAAGAAAGGAAAGTTTCGTTCAGACACTTGGTTTCAGCTTGTTTGTGGTGCCACTGTTGGATTAGTTCTAGCAATAGCTGGAAAGACACTAAATGCGCTTATACAGAAGCAAACACCAACCGTTGAGAATTGGGAGTTATGGTCTGTTGCTGCGGGTGTTGTTCTTGCGGCACTTTTGAAGTGTGGTAGAAAAACAGATGATGAAAAAGAGTTTGATGAAATTAGGCAATATATCAGCCAGCATTTTGAAAATTCTCCTCGGAGAAGAGTTCACCTTACAGGAAGAGAGGAGAAGCAAAAGTGAAGATTGACTCCCTTCCAACGCAATATCATCCATTCAAAGAAATCGATATCGGAACGAATCGACTTGTGGATGGACAAGTACTTTTCTCTATAAATGAAAATGCTCCCCTACTCATTGGCGCAAATGGTATCCCGAGAATTTGGCTTTCTATTCCAGCAGATGCAAAAGGCGAATCATGGCAAATGCTCGTTCGTGACAATAAATCTTTGCATCCCAAAGTTGCTGTGAAGGTAGACGGAGACACCGTCATGATAGACACGCCTGACGGAATAGTATTGCGAGTCCGTAAGGAGAATGAGAATCTGGCGAGAGTTAGTCAAATTAACTTACGGCCATTTGGAATTAACATTCACGGCAATGAAGGATCGTTAACCGTAATGAATAGTAATCTTGCTGGCAATATGTTTATTGGAGTAAAGGTCATGGTCGGTATTGGCGGCGAGCAGACAATGCCTAACAATGCCGTCGAGAAGGACTGAACCTACCCCGAAATAATTGACACCTCGTTTTTGATCGCTAGACACGAGGTGCCTTATGAGGAAAGAAAAACATACGTTCTACAATTACCAGCCCGTAGGGCGCATTAGGCGCAAGCCGTAATGCGCCGGATGAAAACGGTGCCGGAGATTGGGTGCGAGATGATTGCGATGACAGGTGTGGATGAGATTACGTTCGGCGCAATGCGCTTTTGCTTATTGTGCCCTACGCTCTGAGCCGCGAGTTATGCATTCATACATCTAACGCGCACTCTAGGAGAGTGAATATGGATCTGGTGATACCAATCGTTTTTCCAGACTACAAAATTACAGCTCGGTAGGTTGGGCTGACGCAGGAAGCCCAACGCCACGCCAGCCGATGCGTCTGGCGAAACATACTTTTAGCGCAAAATCTTAGCAGTTGGCGGCCAAATCAATTTTTGACACACAAGGGAGAATGTAATGAATCCGACAAATGCGGAACTAAAAGTAGTAATAGCAAAACTTATTGAAGTCGCTTACTCCACGAACAAGGATGTCGCCGTAAAAATCATCCGAGGGAAAGGGAGTTTCAAATTGACTGTGGACCAAAATGGCCAAGCGGTTCTTTCTGGGAACGCGGGCGTGCTGACATTTAGTGGTGATCCCGCTCTGAAGAGTATTGGCGTAAAGGTGAAGCGAGTAGCTGTGAGTTTTTTCAAGGGAGAGGAAAGTCAGGTTGAGTACACGGCCTCCTTTTCGCTTCAAATTATCAGCATGTCACTCAAGGGAAATTTTGATGTGGAAGATCTGATAGCGTCATGTTCCGGCTTGCTTTGTCAGGCTGCAAAGGCAATGAAACAAAGAAATGCGCTTTATGAAAATGAGCTGCAAATGATAATGGGGAAATGAGTGTTATGGTGAGGCTTATTCCTTTGCTGGTAATTGCGTTATATGGATGTGCGCATTTAACTAAACATGAAACATTTTATAGTGAGTTTTGTAAGTACAGTGAAAGCGTTCGCGACTCCAATATGATCGAGAACTATGCCAGGTTTTTCCATCCATCATTAACTGCTGGCATCGACATCAATGAGCCTTCGACAAGATCGCAACTGCAGTTTTCGAAGTACATGGACAAAGAAGTGGCTCATTATGAGGCGTTGCATGGTGATATAGGGTGCTTGACGGTGGACGGCACCAGTGCGGAAAACAAT
>CAZKZP010000065.1:0-13751 GCA_964557295.1 uncultured Chromatiales bacterium
GCGCGCGCGCTCCAATTCCTCCTTGATGTGTTGCGTGCCTTGCAGCGCGGCCTTCTCCGCCTTCCAGATCTCTTCGAGTTCGGAATACTCGCGCTCGTGCTTCTCGATCTCCTTCTGCAAATCCGCCAGCCGGCGCCGGGAAGCCTCGTCCGATTCCTTCGACAAGGCCTCGCGCTCGATCTTGAGCTGGATCAGGCGCCGGTCCAGCCGGTCCATGTCCTCGGGCTTGGAATCGATCTCCATGCGGATGCGGCTGGCGGCCTCGTCCACCAGATCAATGGCCTTGTCGGGCAGATTGCGGTCGGTGATGTAACGATGCGACAGGGTGGCCGCGGCGACGATCGCCGGGTCGGTGATATCCACCCCGTGATGGACCTCGTATTTCTCCTTCAGGCCGCGCAGGATGGCGATGGTATCCTCGACGGTGGGTTGTTCGACCAGCACCTTCTGGAAGCGCCGCTCCAGGGCGGCATCCTTCTCCACGTACTCGCGGTATTCATTGAGCGTGGTCGCGCCGATGCAGTGCAGCTCGCCGCGGGCCAGCGCCGGCTTGAGCATATTGCCGGCATCCATCGCGCCCTCGGCCTTGCCGGCGCCGACCATGGTGTGCAGCTCGTCGACGAACAGGATGATCTGCCCTTCCTGCTTGGCCAGATCCGACAGCACGGCCTTCAGCCGCTCCTCGAACTCACCGCGGAACTTCGCCCCGGCGATGAGCGCGCCCAGATCGAGTGACAGCACCCGCTTGTGCTTGAGCCCCTCGGGCACCTCGCCATTGACGATGCGCTGGGCCAGGCCCTCGACGATGGCGGTCTTGCCCACGCCGGGCTCGCCGATCAGCACCGGGTTGTTCTTGGTGCGCCGCTGCAACACCTGGATGGCGCGGCGGATCTCGTCATCGCGCCCGATCACCGGATCGAGCTTGCCCTGCTCGGCACGCTGGGTGAGATCGATGGTGTATTTCTCCAGCGCCTGACGGGTCTCCTCGGCGTTTGGGTCGTTGACCTTCTGACCGCCGCGCATCTCATCGATCGCCCGTTCGACGCCGTTTTTGCTCGCGCCGTTGCGCCGCAGGATCTCGCCGAGCTCGCCCTTGTCGTCCAAGGCGGCCAGCACGAATAACTCGCTGGTGATGTACTGATCCTTGCGCTGTTGCGCGAGCTTGTCGCAGACATTGAGCAGCCGCGCCACGTCATTCGAGATATGCACCTCACCGGCCGGGCCACCGGTCACCTGCGGCAGGCGCTCCAGCGCCGCGCCCAGCTGGGTGCGCAGGGCGTTGACATTCACCCCGGATTTCAGCAGCAGATTGCGCACCGTGCCGCCCTCCTGATCGAGCAGGGCCGTCATCACATGCACCGGCTCGATATACTGATGATCACGCCCTACCGCCAGGCTCTGCGCATCACCGAGCGCCATCTGGAATTTGGTGGTCAATTTGTCCATACGCATGTCGCTGTTACCTCAAGATTTGATTTTTTCGCTGCTCAACTAAATTGGGCTTGGGCCGAATGAATTCAAGGAGAGAGTGGCACTAAGTCTGTCTTAAGATTAGCATTTGGATAATACGTACTCATCAATTCGGCGATTGGACCAAGACATGCGATTGTTATTAGTGGAAGACGACCAGCTGTTGGGTGACGGCATTCAGACCGCCCTCGAAGGCGAAAATTACGCCGTCAACTGGGTAAAGGATGGTGATGCCGCCATCACCACCCTGGATATCGAATCCTACGATATCGTCATCCTGGACATCGGCCTACCCAAGCGCTCCGGATTGCATGTCTTGAAGCACCTGCGCGCCGCCGGCAACGACACGCCGGTGTTGATCCTGACCGCGCGCGATACCATCGACGACCGTGTGCAAGGTCTGGACAGCGGCGCCGACGACTACCTGGTCAAGCCCTTTGATCTCGACGAGCTCACCGCGCGCCTGCGCGCCCTGCTGCGCCGCCACGGCGGCCGGCGCAGCCCTCTCATCAGCCATGGCAACATCAAGCTCGATCCCGCCGCCCATATCGTCACGATGAACGACCAGATCATCGACCTCTCACCGCGCGAATTCAGCGTGCTGCAGGCGTTGCTGGAAAACCAGGGCAAGGTGCTCTCGCGCGCCAAGCTGGAGGAAAGCCTCTATGCCTGGGGCAACGAGGTGGAGAGCAACGCGATCGAGGTGCACATCCATCACATCCGCAAAAAACTCGGCAACGACATCATTCGCACCGTCAGAGGCGTCGGCTACATCATCGATCACCGCAATGAGTAATTCGATACGCAGACGCCTGCTGTTCTTGCTGTTGAGCAGCATCACCCTCGCTTGGAGCTTCGCCGCCGTCACCGGGTATTTCGATGTGCGCCACGAGGTCACCGAATTGTTCGACGCCAAACTGGCGCAATCCGCGCACGTCCTGCTCAGCATCAGCAGCCATGAAGTCAAAGAGCAGATGATGTTCGAGCAAGACCCTCAGGTCACCGACGATGATCTTTCGGTGTATACGGAGGAATATCAATACGCCCACAAGGTCGCCTACCAGATCTGGGTCGATCCCGACAAACTGGTGGCGCGTTCCAAGAGCGCGCCGGAATACCGCCTGACCCAGATCGAGACCGGCTACAGCGACACCGATTTCGATGGCTTCCACTGGCGCATCTATTCCGTCCGCCACCCGACCGAGCCCATCACCATCATCACCGCCGAGCGCTACGACATCCGCGGCGAATTGAGCACTGGCATCACCATCAAGCTGATCATCCCGATTGTCGTCACACTGCCGATCTTGGCCTTGTTCATCTGGTTTTCGGTTACCCGCGGCCTGGCGCCGCTCTATAAACTGAGTGCCGCGATTCAAAACCGCGAACCGAAAAATCTCAAGCCGATCGACATCGCGCACACTCCGGAAGAAATCACGCCGGTCGTTTCTTCCATGAACACGCTCTTCCAACGCCTACACACGGCGTTTGAGCACGAGCGCCGCTTCACCGCCGATGCCTCGCATGAACTGCGCACCCCGCTGGCCGCGCTGAAGACCCACGCCCAGGTCGCCCTGCGCCTGGCCGAGAACGAAACACAGAAAAAATCCCTGCACCAAGTCATCAACGGCGTGGATCGCGCTTCCCACCTGGTGGAGCAATTGCTGACACTGGCGCGACTGGATCCCGACAAGGATTTCGACTCGCTGGCGCACGACATCGATTTGTGCGCGGTCGCCGCCAATGTCATCGGCGACTTGAGCAGCTTCGCCTTCGACAAAAAGATCGATCTGGGATTGCACAGCGAATGTCAGGGACACATACGTGGCAACGCGGGGATGTTGGCCATCATGCTCAGAAACCTGGTCGACAATGCCCTGCGCTACACCCCCGCCGAAGGTGTGGTCGAAGTCGCCGTCACCACCGAGGGTGACAAGGTCGTGCTGAAGGTCATGGACAGCGGCCCCGGCATCCCCGAAGACGCGCGCGCCAAGGTGTTCGAACGATTTTACCGCCAGCTCGGAAACCAGGCGCCTGGCGTGGGCCTGGGACTGTCCATCGTCGCCCGCGTCATCGAGCTGCATCATGCCGAGATCGGGCTGTTTACCAGTCCGCTGGGCGGCCTCGAAATCCGGGTAAACTTTTCCACCGGATGATCGGAACGTCATTTGCAACGATCTTAAGTTTTTCTTAAGCCGGCCACCCTATAGTGCAACAGTGTGGACATGATTGCGTATCCCTCCTTTCCAGCCATTCATTGGCACCTCGCAGGATTGTCCATTCCGATAGCAGTGCTTTATGCCCCATCCTTTTTGCGATGGGGCTTTTTTCTGTAGCCTCACCGGCACGATTCGTACACCGTCAGCCTGTCCAGAACTGACACCACGGAATGCGCACCCACCCAAAAAAGCCCGCGACATTAAGCAGGGGTTAATATCCCGGAGGCTAGAATGAATTCACAAGGTTACAGCAGGTAGCCACGGTTACCCCCGAAGACGCTCCGCCACCCCCCATGGCGGGGCGTTTTCACTTTCCCTGGCGACAAATCCCATTCGTCTCATCACTCCACGGGATGAGGCGTTTTTGCCCCGAAATCCTACCGTTTCGTTCAGACTCTGTTCATCTCATCGGAAGTATAGTCAGAACCGTCTGCAGAGAATTTCATTACCCCCTCTTTGCATACACCATACCCCAAGTGCCTTGACTCGTACCCCGAGCCAAGGCTTTTTTTTGCCGGTCATTTTTTCTTCTTTTTCTTCGTGTCACCTTCGCCGCTGGCCTTATTCAGCAGCTCGACAACAGCGGTATGCCCAGCGAGTTCCGCACTGCTCATCGCCGTGATGCCAGACTTGGTCTTGGCCTTGATGTCCGCGCCACGGAGCAGCAGTGACTCCACCACCTCAGGATGCCCCCCTTGCGCGGCCGCGATCAGGGCGGTCATGCCGTCACTATCGACGGCGGCAACATCCGCCCCCTCCGCCAGCAGGAGTTCGACCACGCGAAGATTGCCGAAATAGGCGGCGCTCATCAACGCCGTCTTGCCCTGGGCATTGGCCGCATTGACACCCGCCCCCTGGGCCAGGAGCTGCGCCACCCTCTCCTCTTGCCCATCGCGTGCGGCGCTGATGAGCGGGAGGGTGAGATCTTCCGCAAGCACAGCGCTCCCACCCAGCATGGCCAAGGCCCACAACAAGCCCCGGGCCGATTTCATCACACGCCTTGTTTTCATCACCACACCTGTATCTTTCATGTGAATATCAGGATACTGCCGTGACCGCTTCTTCATCGGATCACGGCCCGCTCGCAACCCGTGAAAAATGCAATTCCAGTGCCAGATCAGCATGTTTTCCCGCCTTTGCGGCCGGGTGTCCGCGCCCGTCACCATCGAATAAGTGAGAGGGACGCCGTATAATCAGGCATTGTTGAGAAATCCCCCGGACACTCATCGGTTCACACCCCCGACAATCCTAAGAGATCCCATGTCCCACAAGCCGACTCTCCCTGATTGCATCCCACGCGACGTGCAGCGCGCCCTCGAAGAAGACCTCGGCGGCGGTGACATCACGGCGGACTTGATCCCCCCTGAGCAGACCTCCACGGCGCGCGTCTATTGCCGCGAGCCGGCCGTCCTCTGCGGCAAGCCCTGGTTTGATGAAGTCTTCCGGCAACTCGATCGGCGCGTCCTCATCACGTGGCATGCCGACGATGGCGATCCTGTCGACCGTGACCAAGTCTTGTGCGAACTGTCGGGCCCCTCCCGTTCGATCCTCAGCGGGGAGCGCAGCGCGCTGAATTTCCTGCAAACCCTTTCCGGCACCGCCACCAAGACGCGGCATTACGTCGATTTAATCGCCGGGACCGGAGCCGTGATCCTCGATACGCGCAAGACCGTGCCCGGCCTGCGCCTGGCGCAGAAATACGCGGTGGTCTGCGGCGGCGGCACGAATCACCGCATCGGCCTGTATGACGCCATCCTGATCAAGGAAAATCACATCATGGCCGCCGGCTCGATCACGGCGGCGGTCCAACGGGCGCGAAGGCTCCATCCCAGCAAGCCGCTTGAAGTCGAAGTGGAGACCCTCCAAGAGCTGGAGGAGGCCCTCGCCTGCCAAGCCCCTGCGATGCTGCTGGATAACATGCCGCTGGCAATGATGCGGCAAGCCGTTGCCATCACCCAAGGCCGCGCCAGGCTCGAGGCCTCCGGCGGGGTGAACGAGGAGACGGTGCGGGCGATCGCTGAGACCGGGGTCGATTACATCTCCATCGGCGGCCTGACCAAAGACATCAAGGCCATTGATTTGTCGATGCGGTTTTGTGTTTAATGCAGAGCGAAATCCCGGGCTGTCGGCCATCGTTTTCGCACCCCCTGATCTTGATGCACCTCACGCGCTTTCGTGATAGAGTCTCGCTTTCATTTCCTGACCGTTTAAGCAGTATTTTTGGAGAAGACCCGTGAAAAAAATCCTCGCCCTCATGGCAATCACCTGTGTCGCCGCCCTCAGCGCCTGTTCGGATAAGGGCGACAAATCCGCCGCCGACGCCCAACAGCAGACCGCCCCCGCCGCTCAGGCGCAGGCACCTGCACAAGCCCCGGCGGCAGATCAACAAGCCGCGATGCCGCCCGGCCATCCGCCCATGCAGCAAATGCAGGGACATCCGCCCATGGCCGGCATGGATGCGCCCCAGGACGGCGGCGCGCAGCAACAAGGCAAGGTACTGAAAGTCACCCATGCCGCCGGTTACACCTACATCGAAGTCGACGTCGGCGGGCGCACCACCTGGGTCGCCAGCGCGCCGCAAAACGTCAAATCCGGCTCCACCATTTCCTGGGGCGGCGGCGCCGTGATGCACAACTTCACCAGCAAGACCCTGCGCCAAACCTTCGACGAAATTACCTTCGTCAGCGCCGTGAACGTCGTCTCAGAATAAGCCCGTTGGATGTCCCCCGCCGCGCGGGGGACATCGCCTTCCCGGCAACGCTGTACTCCCCCCCGGTTGCCGGATACAATTTTCCGTATTCCAAACTCACTTGGCTCAACCAACGACAAGAACACTATGCGTGCCTCGAACCTTTTGATCGCCACCCTGAAAGAAACCCCGTCCGACGCCGAAGTCATCAGCCATCAATTGATGCTGCGCGCCGGCCTGATCCGCCGGCTGGCCGCCGGACTCTACACTTGGTTGCCGCTGGGGCTGCGGGTGCTGCGCAAGGTCGAAGCGATCGTGCGTGAGGAAATGGACCGCGCCGGCGCCCAGGAGGTCTTGATGCCCTCGGTGCAACCGGCCGAGCTCTGGCAGGAATCCGGCCGCTGGGAACAGTACGGCCCCGAGTTGCTGCGCCTGAACGACCGTCACGAGCGCGACTTCTGCTACGGCCCGACCCACGAAGAAATCATCACCGATCTGGCGCGGCGCGAGCTACGCAGCTACAAGCAACTGCCAGTGAACTTCTTCCAGATTCAGACCAAGTTCCGCGACGAGGTCCGCCCCCGCTTCGGCGTCATGCGCGCGCGCGAGTTCCTGATGAAGGACGCCTACTCCTTCCACCTGGACCATGCCTCGCTGGAACGCACCTATCAGGACATGTACGACGCCTATCACCGCATCTTCACCCGGCTCGGCCTGGAGTTCCGCGCCGTCTTGGCCGACACCGGCAGCATCGGCGGCACCGGCTCGCATGAGTTCCATGTGCTGGCCAACTCCGGCGAGGACGCCATCGCCTTCAGCAATACCAGCGACTACGCCGCCAACGTCGAGCTGGCCGCGGCCCTGCCGCCGGTGGGCGCCCGCCCCGCCCCGGCGCAAGCGATGCAGACGGTGGACACCCCGAAACAGCGCACCATCGAGGAAGTCAGCCAATTCCTCAAGGTATCGCCCCAGCAATGCGTGAAGACCCTGATCGTCTGCGGCGCCGGCGGCACTCCCGTCGCCCTGGTGCTGCGCGGCGACCACGAACTCAACTCGATCAAGGCCGAGAAGCTCTCGCAGGTGGCCGCGCCGCTGGCCTTGGCCAGCGATGCCGAGGTGCGCGCGGTAACCGGCTGCAATCCGGGCTCCGTCGGCCCGGTGGGGCTGAAGATCCCCGTGCTGGTCGATCACAGCGCCGCGCACCTGAGCGATTTCGTCTGCGGCGCCAATCAAGACGGCAAACACCTAAGCGGCGTGAACTGGGGCCGCGACTTGCCCGAGCCGGTCACAGTCGACCTGCGCAACGTGACCGAGGGTGATCCGAGTCCCGATGGCAAAGGCACGCTGTCGATCAAACGCGGCATCGAGGTTGGCCACATCTTCCAGCTGGGCAAGAAATACAGCCAGGCGATGAACGCCACCATCCTGGATGAGAGCGGCAATCCCGTGGTCATGACCATGGGCTGCTACGGCATCGGTGTTTCGCGGGTCGTGGCCGCGGCAATCGAACAAAATCATGATGATAGCGGCATCATCTGGCCCGCCGCGATCGCCCCGTTCCAGGTTGCCCTGGTGCCGATCAATATGCACCGGTCTGAAGAAGTCCGACGCGCGGCCGAAAATCTCTATAAGGAGTTGCGTGATGCCGGCATCGACGTCCTGTTCGATGACCGCCAGGAACGCCCGGGGGTGATGTTCGCCGACATGGAACTCATCGGCATCTCGCACCGGATCGTGGTCAGCGACCGGGGCTTGGCCGCCGGCACGGTGGAATACAAAAATCGCCGCGCCAAGGATAGTGAAAACATCCCGGCCAGCGAAATCATTGAGCGCATCAAGCTGCAACTCGGATAAAGGTGGGACTTAGGGTAGCTGATCGAGAGGACTCTGGGCATGAAATCAACCCGTTTACGCATGATCGCAGCATTGGTCATCAGTCTGACGACCTTGACCGGCCCGAATGCCCTCGCGGCATCCGCCATGCCCGACCCACGGCTGCGCGAATTGCTGCGCGAGGCGATCAACGACACCAGCAGCTTCGAGGACCGTTTTCACGCCGAGGTCTGGCTGATGGACATGTCGATCCGGCTCGCCCCGATCGTCCGTGATCCGCAGCAACGCATTGAACTGCTCAAGATGGTCCACGCCGAAGCCGCCCGGGCGAACCTCGCCCCGGAACTGGTGCTGGCGGTGATCGATGTGGAAAGTTACTTCAACTCCTGGGCCATCTCCAGCGTCGGGGCGCGGGGGTTGATGCAGGTCATGCCGTTCTGGCTCAAGGAGATCGGCCGGCCCAACGACAACCTGTTCGATGTCAGAACCAACTTGCGCATGGGCTGCACCATCTTGCGTTATTACATCGACATGGAAAAGGGCAAACTCACCCGCGCCTTGGCCCGATACAACGGCAGCCTCAACAGTTATTCCTATCCCGACAAGGTATTGGGTAAGTTACGCTCGCGCTGGCGGCCGGGCTGACCGGCCGTTTCGATCATTGCTCCGCCTCCCGAGAGAGGGCGTTATTCAGTCCAGCTATTTGCCAAACGGCACGAAATTGATCATGCAGCGTCCGTCCACGCAACGGGCGCCGGGATCGCTCAAGTGATAGCACTCCGACATCTCCGCGCCTTTGACGGGGAGCTTTTTCTGGATTTGGTTGTATTTCGACACCAGTTCCAGCAGTGTCGTCATATCCGTCTCGCCCTGGGAATAGGCGTAATAGTATTCAGCCCCGCCGCACGGACGTGTACCCACCCCGATCGTCTGGCATTGTACATCGATCGTGCACGTGGCGCTCAACGCGAGCTCCTCGATCTCCAGCTGAATCTGGCTGAGCTGATGGCGCTGCAAGGTTTCTTCATCGGTGGCATCGAGTTCATCCGACGCCACTTGCTCCGCCGATATCCCGGCACACCCTTGCAGCAGACCACCCAGCGCTAAGACGATCAGAATATGTCGCAACACGAGCCTTCCCCCTTTCTCAATATCTTATTGTGAAATCCTCGAAACGCTCGCCTGGGCGAGCGCATGTCTCAACCTTGGAGACCGCGGCAAGATCGGGGCCTTCCCGTAGCCAGCTTTCGAGTAACCGCAATGTCGCCTCGTCACCACAGGCTACTACCTCGACCCGCCCGTCTGCAAGATTACGCACATATCCGCCCAACCCAAGCCGCCGCGCTTGGGTCCGGGTGGCGGCGCGGTAAGACACACCTTGCACCCGCCCGGAGACGAGGTATTGCACGCAGTGTTCCATGACAAGGGTATCCCAGCACTGGTCGGTTGAAACGATGATACGGTGAGACATGGCGAACTGCAAAGCGGCCGCGGCGGTGGAGTATTTGGGTTTCTTTAGTGGTATCTGTCGGACATCACGGGTTGATCGTCGACTCTTCGGCGCTGAACCCGTATTTACGCGCCAGATTCGCCAGATCGACATCGCTGTTGATCTCGAGTTTTTCGAAGATCCGATGGCGATAGGTGCTCACGGTCTTGGGGCTCAGGTTCAAATGGTCGGAGATCTCCTGGGTTTTCAACCCCTGCAAGACCATCATCACGACTTGGAGTTCCCGCTGCGAAAGCTGCTCGAATGGTGTAGCGCTGCCTTTGTCCTGCGTATACGAGAGCACGAGGTTCTTGGCCACCTCCGCGCCGATATAGCGCTTGCCTTGAGAGACCTCGCGGATGGCCGCGACGATCTCATCCACGGCGCAGCCCTTGGTGAGGTAGCCAAAGACCCCGTTTTGCAGCAGGCGATTCGGGATCGGGCCATCGGCATGGACGGTAAGTATGATGATCTTGAGCTCGGGCGAGGCCTTGAGCAGCTTGCGCGTAGCCTCCATGCCGCCGATGCCGGGCATGTTGATGTCCATCAGCACGACATCGGGCTGGTGCTTGTGTATGACCCCCAGCGCGGCTTCACCCGAGTCGGCCTGGCAGATCACCTCAATGTCCGGCACATCCTCCAGCACCCTCGCGATGCCCATGCGCACCAGTTCATGATCGTCCACCAGCATCACCTTGATCATGCAATCACCTGAATAGTCACTAATGATAATTTTGATTTCCGCATGGCCGCGTGCTCCCTGTTGCTTGAATTCCCGTGCCCGCGTTGAGTATATGATCGACTCGTTTATCAGTAGCTTAAGGAATTGTTGATTTCTTTCAGCCGTTCGGGGGTGCCGATGTCGAACCAGCGGCCGGAATAATGCTCGCCACTGATCCGTCCCTGGCTGATGTAACGGCGCAGCAGCGGCGCCAGCGGATACCGCCCCGGCTGGCACCCTTCGAACAATTCCGGCCGGTAGACGCCGATGCCGCTGAAGGTGAGCCGGGTTCCGGTGTCATCCATAAGTTTAGCACCTTGCAGATAAAAATCGCCGTTGGGATTATGCGGTGGATTGTCCACCAAGACCAAGTGGGCGAGTCCCTCGGGTTCCTTGGGCAGCGACTGAAATGAATAAGCGGTCCAGATGTCGCCGTTGACGATGATGAAGGGCTGAGTCCCGAGTAAGGGCAAGGCCTGGAAGATGCCACCCCCGGTTTCGAGGCCGCCGGCGGGCTCGGGTGAATATGCGATCCGCAGCCCGAAGCGCGCGCCATCGCCCAAGGCCTGTTCGATCATCGCGCCAAGCCAGGCGTGATTGATGACGACCTCCTCGATGCCGATGGCGCGCAAGGCCAGCAGGTGATATTCGATCAGGGCGCGCCCGCCGACCTTGAGCAAGGGCTTGGGCTGGGCATCCGTGAGCGGGCGCATACGCTCCCCGCGGCCGGCGGCGAGGATCATGGCCTTCATGCGCGGCCTCGCGGCGGCAGCAGTACGGGGGTGTCATCCTCATACCCCTGCACCACCAGGGCGGAGACCAAGTCCGCGAAGCCGGCAAACTCGGGATACTCCCCGGCCACCGACAACACATAGCCCAGGGTACGCGGAATATCGGCGAGATACCCCGGCTTGTGATCGCGGTGATTGAGCCGCGCGAAGATGCCGATGGCCTTGAGGTGGCGCTGCATGCCCATCAGGTCGAACCAGCGTTTGAAGGTATCGAAGGCCACGGCCGGCGGGACGATCCCGGCGTCTTGCGCCTCGCGGTAATACGCCTCCAACCAGCGATAGATATCCTGATCCGGCCAGCGGATATAGCAATCGCGCAGCAGCGAGGCCAGGTCGTAGGTGACCGGGCCGTACACCGCGTCCTGAAAATCCAGCACGCCGGGGTTGTTGCCGGCCACGCACATCAGGTTGCGCGAATGATAATCGCGGTGCACGCATACCCGCGGCTGGGCCAGGGCGTTGTCCACGAGGCGGTCGCAGGCCTGCGCGATGATGCGGCTGTCGCGCACACTCAAACTCACCCCGTAGTGGCGGTCCAGGAACCAGTCGGTGAACAGCGCCATTTCGCGGCGCAGCAGCGCCTCATCATACGGCGGCAGCGCGCCCTCCCCCCGGCAGCCGGTCTGGAGCCGCAGCAAGGCGTCCAGGGCGTCCCCATAGAGCGACTCGACCGTCTCCGCGTTCAAGGCCGCGAGGTAATGCGTGCTGCCGAAATCCCCGAGCAGCAGAAAGCCGTTGTCGATGTCCTGGGCGTAGAGTTCCGGCACGTGCATGCCGCTGGGCCGGAACAGCTCCATCACACGCAGGAAGGGGCGCACGTCCTCGTGGCTGGGCGGGGCGTCCATGAGGATGTAGGTGCGATCGCCGTGATTGACGCGGAAATAGCGGCGGAAACTCGCGTCGCTGGAGGCCGGCTGGATGTCGAGTTGCGCGCACGATAGTACCTTCTGCGCCCAGGATTGCAGCTGACTGAAACGATCCATAGGAAAATAAACCACTGTTAGTTGATCGGAAAAGCGGGCCCCATTATCTCACAGAAGCCTGAGATCGAGCTGAACTCCGTGATCTCCCGCTCCGGCATCCGGGTGTCGGGTTTGCGCATGGCGATGAGGTGGGCGATGCCGAACGCGCGCGCGGCGCGCAACACCGGCAGGCTGTCGTCGAACATCACGGCGCGGCCCGGATCGAATCGCTCCTGGGCATGCATGCGCTGCCAGAAGTCGGGCGATTCCTTCGGGGCCTTGAAGTCGTGCGAGCAGATGATCTTGTCGAAATAGCCGCGCAGCGAGGTCTGCTCCATCTTCAGCGTCAGGCTGTCGTGGTGGGCGTTGGTCACCAGCAATACGCGCTTGCCGCTGCGGCGCAGCGCCTTGAGGAACTCCAGCGCGTGGGGCAGTATCCCGATCAGATGTTTGATTTCGTGCTTGAGCGTGACGATGTCGAGCCCGAGATCCTCGCGCCAGTAGTCCAGGCAATACCAGGCGAGAGTGCCTTCCTGGGCCTGGAAGCGGCGCTGCAATTCCGCGCGCGCCTGCGACTCGTCCAGGCCGTGCTGCTCGGCGTAGCGCTGCGGCAGCAGGTGCTGCCAGAAGTGGTTGTCGAAATTCAGGTCCAGCAGGGTGCCGTCCATGTCGAGCAGCACCGTATCGATATCGTTCCAGTTCAGCAAGGGATGCCTCACGCTATTGAACACACATGGATGATCTCACCTTCGGAGTGGTGCTTGTCAATCAAGGTAAAGCCTACCTTGTCGCTGGCGACGGTATTGATTTCCGGGCCGACCACTAGGGATGGATTGGGAACCTCGACGCTCAGTTCCTGTTCCCTATGCTATTCCTTATCCAAACATGCACCCGGCGCGGCGGCACCCGCATCTCACATGGCGAATGTATTCGCGCGCACTCCGTACTCCGTATGCGTATCGTTCAGCGCGGGGCAAAGCTTGAGAACGCGCAGGGCATTTCATCGCCCCGCGCCCTTGGCCTGGGCGCGGCGCTGGATCTGTGCGAGGTCTGCGCGGCCGGCCGGGGCGGTCACTGGCCAGCCCTGGGTGTGCGTCTGCACTAGCGCCAGCATCATCTTGATCGGGGAATACTGGTAGAGTAGAGAACAGGCTCTCGCCTGCCCTCCCTCATCAAACCGTGCGTGCGGTTTTCCCGCACACGGCTTTCCGATGTTCTTCACACTAGGCATGCGCCGTTTTCCAGCCCGCCGTTGTCGGAACTTTGTATAGCCCATATTTCGTATAAAGCTGCTGGCTCGGACAAGTTCGTGCGCAAGATGCAGGCGCGGGTAGAACAGAGCCCCATACTGAGCGAAATCCCCCGCGTACAACGCCGTGCCATTACGCAGTCCTTAGAGGAATTTGCAGCACGATACCCGCGCAACGAGGCAATGGCGCGAGCGTATTTGTCAGGACGATTTCGATGGCGACAGTCGCAAACTATTTCGGAGTGCATTATTCGACCGTCAGCCGGGCGGTAAGAAAGTTTGAGGATAGGGCCGGTGAATGATGCGTTAATGCAAGACCCCACCTTCC
>CAZKZP010000066.1:0-4173 GCA_964557295.1 uncultured Chromatiales bacterium
ACTAGGGCGTATTGCACATCGCGCAGGGTTTGCTGTTCGGTCTCGGCATCGCGCACCTGAATCTTCACGCTCACCGCCACCGGGACAAACTCCGGGCTCAGCACATAGAGCTCGGTCCCGATCAGCACGCGGTTGATGAGATAGCCGAAGACATCTTTCAGCAGTCCTTGGGTGGGCTTGGGGGTGTGGCCTAGGCCGGGTGTCCCGGGAGGCAGCACGAATACGCTGACCACCCCCGGCACGTCGTCGCGGGCGGCTTGAATTCTGGCGCCGGGCAGGAAGCCGACCCTCACCTCGGCCCGGGCCACGGGGTTCACCGGGTTGGCTTCGGCGAGCAGCTTGAAGTCGGTTTTGGTCACGGCCCGGTTGCGGTGGGTGAGGAATTGGGGAATGCGTTTTTCCGCCTGTTCGACGGTCTCTGCATCCAGCCCCCCTTTGAGCGGCCATTCATGGCGCAGTTTGTGGCGCGGGTTGCCGTTGACGATTTCCTTCACGGTGCCGGCGGGCAGATTGCCGCTGACGCCGCCGCCGAACAGATAGGCCGCCGCGCGGATGCGCGCCCCCTGCGGTGGGCGCCGGCCGGCGGTGATCCCATCGCCGAAATAGACATAGCCGTTTTGCGCATCCAGGGAGTAGACGTTGGCCATCGCGTCCTGTCCGGCCAGAAAATCCACGCGCTGCCAGCGCACCCAGGCGCCGTTTTCTTCCACATCCAATTGCAGGGTATAGGCGTCGATCTGACGGTCCTGCAAGGCGACAACCTGATCGGGCTGTCCCGTGCCCACCCCCACGATCTGGTCCTGGGCCAGGCCTTGGGCCAAGACATCCACTGCGTTCAGACTCAGGTAGCCGAGCTGGAGGTTGGGATGTTCCGGGCAACGCAGTCTCAACCAGAAGGCGACTCGCTTGGCATCCACCTGATCGGCGAGTTCGGGGGGCTGCTCGCCCACGCCGCTGAACATGGGATCGGTGGTGGAGAAGCCCTGAAACAGGCTGGCGTTCTTCGGAAGACGCAGGCGCACCACGCCGGTCTGGCGGCTCCCGTTGGAGCTGTCCGCCAGCACATCCAGCGGCAGATAAATGGGCTCGCCTTCCTCGCCGGTGCTGGCCAGCTCCCACACCAGTTTGCGCGGGGTGAGTTCGTTGACGGCCTCGCCTTCCAGGTCGTCCGCCGGGGCGATGCCGATGTTGAGAATCACGCCGGCGAGGTTCTGCCGCGCCAGGGCGAGATTGCTCTCAAGTTGGCGGGGAACGATGCAGGCCAGGTAAAAGGCCTGGTCGAGACTTCCGGCGAGGCTCATGGTTTCCTTGCCGGGTTCGTATCGGCGCGGCTGGAATGGCGTGGGGGTTTCCCCTTTGCGCAGGCCGAATTGTTCGGAAAGGTCCTGCAGGGTCAGCCCCATCGCCTGCAAATCCGCCACGGTCATTTTTTCCTTGATGACCACCTGCAAGCTCAGGCAGGTGGCTTGCAGTTCTCCCACGGTGGTCAGGGCCTGCTTGCCGGCCTTCAACGGCGTCCCGTCGTTGAGCAATGGCGGTAGCAACACGCTGGTGGGGCTGGCGTCCACGCACACCACGCCCCGGGCGGCCCGGGCCGGGCGCAGCGGGATCTGGAGCAGGTTCAAGAACACCCGGCGCTGGCGCTCCGGGATCAGGTTGGCCCGGTACAGAATCGTCTCGGTGAGCCAGGCGAACAGATCGATGAAACTGTGCACCGGATCGCCGGGGGCGATCTGGGTCAGCTCCGGCACATGGGTGGCGAGCCGGGCCTTGGCTTCAGCGACCAGATCGTCAAAGCGGCGATCATCCAGATTGGGGACCGGTAGTGGCATGCAATCGTCCTCGTCAGCGGGCCGTCATGCGGACGGGCCCAGGTTGAAAGTAAAACCCAGTTGCGCCGGGGTCTGGGCGAAACCCATGCGGTAGCGGATATTGATGTGGACATCCGCCACGCTCGTCGGGCTGGGGGCGACGTCGACCTCTTCCACGACCACGCGAAATTCCCATTGCTCCAGCGACTTGCGAACCACGCCGGCAATCAGGTTGCGCGTGGTTTCGTTGTTGGGCTGATGCACGAAATTGAGCAAGCCGGCGCCGAAATCCGGCCGTTGCAGGCGCTCACCGGGGCGGGTGAGCAGGATATTGAGCATCGTTTCGCGAATACTCTGATCATCGCTGGACCAGCGCAGGCGTCCCTCCTCGTCCACGCCTCCCAAGGGCCAGCTTTGAATGACGGGAATCGGTGTCCTCATGGCGGATGACCTCACTTGATCTTCGGGAAGGGTAAACAGATGCGCACCCATGGCAGCCAGAAGAATATGATGTTGAGCAGCGAGATCATGATCATCAGCAGGATCATGGCCACCAAGGTGATCACCGGCAGGCTGAATGAACAGATCCATTGAATGCCCAAGCCCGGACCCGGTTCGCTGCCGGGCAGGGCGTCCGGCCCCGCGCCCTTGTTCAATTTCAGACTGTCGATCATGTTGAAGGTGTCTGCCGGGGTGAGCATGGTCACGCCTTTGGCCAGGCCCCGTTTTAAATCCGTCAGGGACGGCATCTGGATCAAGGAGGGGCGGCTGGCCTCCGGATCGAAGGGCGCGGCCACCCGGAACGGGATGCTGCGCGCGCTGGCGTCGGCCCACACGATCTGCTCGCGGCCACTGTCGTTGAGCGAGCGTACGAAGGGGATGAGTTGGTAGAGATCGCCGCTGCCCTGCGTGAATTTGGGCAACGGTATTTCCTTCACCTGGCTCAAGGTCTGATCCCGCAAGCGTTGGTTTAACAGGGTGCGAATCTCCTGGGCATCCGCTGACAGCATCAATAAGGTGTAAGCCAAGCTCCCGCTGCCGGAACTGTTGGGCAGCGGGTCCAGCTGGGCGAGCTGGTCGAGTCCGCCGGCCGCGTCGATGCGTTTATCCTGCTGAACGATCCAGCGCACCAGCGGGTTGTTCCCGCCCTTGCCGAAGCAGTCCTTCAGGTAGCTATACAGATCCAGCGTCCGGTAGGCGGCGAAGAGGCCGTGGTTGCTGTCGGTATAGCCCTGGTGGCGCAGCGGCGCGGGCAGCCGCGCCAGGTCGTAGAACCAGAGTCCCGCGCAGTATTTCTCCAGGGTGGTGTTCTCGTCGATATGGGCTTCCCCGAGGTGATAGCGATTCACCAGCAGGCGCAGTAGCTCGAACATGGGCTTGGATGGGCGGCCCTGGTCCACCGGGCTGGCATGTTCCGTCCGCCAGGCTTGGTTGAGCGGTTTGCGGAAACCAAACGGCCAGGGCAGGGACTCGGCGGCGAAACTCAACACGGCTTGTTGCGACGCGGCATCGATGGCGGCGCTGGCGTCGCGGTGGTAGTGGAAGCCCCCGAGGGGGACATAGCCGTAGAGCAGGGTGTGGATCTTGCCGGCGGCGTCGGTGGTCTTGAGCACATGCAGCGGGTGCACCTCCTCGCCGGAATAGGACGGCTGATCCTCGCGCTTGTGTAGTACGCCGCTGGCGCAGAGACGGCGGTGGATATCCGGGTCACGCAGTTCCGTGGGCGCCTCTTGCCAACCCAGCGCATCGCCGTCTTCCAGCATCCACGCCCGTTCGCGGCCGGCGCCGAGCTTGCGGATCACGAAACCGGCGCTGGTGATTTTCTGCGGGTCCAGGGCCGGGTGGCCGAGGCGCTCGCACACCACCTCGCAGCTCACGAGATGAAAGGCGCGGTGCAGGGGCAGGCGCAGCACCGGCTCTTGGCCGAAGCGACTGTGGCGCTCATCGTGCTGCCAGTTCGTGAACTGGGTCAGACTGAATTGACGCCGCTGCACGTCCTGCTTGAAGCGATTGACGAAGTCGGCATCGAGATAGCGGTGCAGGCCGCAGTGCCGGTTGCCCTGCCCTGTTTGAAAGAAGGGTGCCTTGATGCGGACGGCGTGGAGTGGTTGGGCGGTGGTCATGTGATGTTCTCCTACCAGATATTGCCCGCGCCGGGGGTATAGGTTGTGCCCACCACGGAGGTGGCGATGAGCGTATCCGCCTGCACCACGCCGCTGAAGCGAGACATGCTGGCGTTGACGGTCACGGTCGAGGCGTTGACGGTCACCGTGCTGGCGTCCACGGTGACGCTGCCGCTGGTGCGCACCTCGATGCCGCTCGGACCGAGTTTCACGCTTTGCTCGCCGCGCTTGATGGAGAT
>CAZKZP010000066.1:4183-13423 GCA_964557295.1 uncultured Chromatiales bacterium
GCCACTGCCTTCATCGATGGTGATGTGATAGCCGCTGCGGGTGGTGAGTTTGACCTTCGGATTGTCGCCATCGGCGAAGTCGAGCACGGTGGCGTCCGGGGTGCGAATCACATAGTGGTCTTCCTGGGGATCGGCTTCTTGCGGCCGGCTGTCGCCGCCGGACCACAAGCTCCCCAACACCAGCGGGAGCTCGGGCGTGACGAAGGCCAGCACCACGATCTCCTCCTGGCGGGGCACGAAACTCGCGCCGTAGTTCTGGCCCGCGGACGGGGCGATGACGCTGGCCCATACCTCCATCGGTGTGGCGATCAGGCGCACTTTGACGCGTCCGCGGTTCTCGGGGTCGCTGTTGTCGGTGACCTTTCCCAACTGCAAGCTGGTCATCGCGCCGGGCGCATGGGGGTTCACGGCTGCCACCCCCCTTTGTTGACCTTCAGGTGGGTTTCATACCCCGATACATTGTCGAAGCGGTGGACGCAATGCACGATCTGATAAATCCCCCGCAACCGCGGCGAGACGCCCGAGAGGTCGATTTCCCGGCCGCTCGCCAGTGTGGGCTCACCTTGGCAGACGATGTCCCCTTGAATGAAGCGCTTGGCTTGACGGCGGAAGTGGGCCTTGGCGTAGGCCTCTGCCTCGGCGCCGCTGCGGGCGAAGGGCTGGGGCACTATTTCGCCGCCGGTCCAGCTCAGGTTGCTCAAGGCGGCCGCGGCGCTCGTGCCGCTCGGCGCCGGCGTCATGCCGCTGGCGGTGTGGTCGGCATCGGCGTCATCTGCCAGATTGAATCCGTGCACGGCAGAGGCGGTGGGCTGGTGATTGAGGTCTGCGATCAGGCGCACCTTGAGCGCGCTGTCCTGGCCGCTCAAGGCCAGGGGCGCCGGGTCGGCGGCCTCCGCTTTCGCGCGCAGGGTATTGCCCGCCAGGCGCAGGCCGATATCAAAGCGCCCGGCGATGCGCAGCAGAAACGCCAGATCGCTCTCGTTGAGCTGATGCCAGGTCGCCGTCAGGCTGGAGATGCTCACATCCGCCTGCAACCCGGCTTGTCCGGCGATGCTCTGCACCACATCGTCCGGGCTTTGGTCTTCAAAGGTGCGGCAGCGGCGTGAACGGGCAAGGCGGTGGAGCCGGTCCTGCACCAGCAGCACCAGAATGGGCGCGCCCTCGCCGTAACGCTCTTCGATGGCGGTGATCTCGCCGGTGAACAGTGTGACGGGATTGTCCTCGCCCATCAGGATCTCCAGCTCCGCGCCGAGCGCGATGTCATCCAGCACGAAATCCGGGTCTTGACCACCCTCGGGGATGCCCCAGTTGGTGAGGTGAAGCTCGCCATGGCCACAGCCATGCAAAGGCAGGTTCACCACCATGGCGGTGAGCGCCGGCTCCAGATTGGCACGGGGCTGGCCGTTCAGCTTGAACTTGGGGCGGGTGCTGACGAAGGCGGGATCGATCATGGCGCCTCAATCAACCTTCAGTCGTTCCTGGCGCTGTTGAATCAGCGCCAGTGTCTGGAGTAACTCGTTCTCCGCTACCGACGCGGGCAACTGCTGCGCGAGAGGCGCCGCTTCGCTGGGCTGGGTCACGCGCTCGCTCACTTCGGCAATCATTTCATCGATCAGTATGGGCATGACACATTACTCCTCAGTCAAATCCGACGCCGCGATCAGCGGCGGTTTTCACCAGGCTGGCCACCGACACGCCATGGCGGCTGCGGGCCTCGGTGGCGGCGCTGCGCGCGGCGCCGGCGAGCGGGGCGCTTGCGCCGCTGGGGATCGAGGCACCGCTGGCGCTGGGGGCACTGGGCTCCGCGCGTAGCTGGGCGCTGCCGTATTGCAGACTGGAGGCCTTCAGGCTGGCCTCGGGATTGGGGTGGAACGCGCCGGGCACACCCGTGCCGAGGGCCGCCGAATTGCCGAATTTGAAGGCGGGGCTGGCGGCGCTGGCGGTGGGCGCGCTTGGGGCGCCTTGTTGAGTTGCACTGCGCGCCCCTGCGGCCGCGCCCGTGGAGAGCCCCGCCTTGACGGATACCTTGGCCGATATGTTTGCCGATACACTGGCGCTGATACCCGCGCTGATGCTGAGGCCCGCGCTCAAGCCGATGCCGACGCCGCCGCTGATACCGAACCCGGCGCCCGCGCTCAGGCTCACGCTGGGGATGGCCAGGGTGGGCACCGCCGGCAAGCGTGGGGATTCGATCCCATTGAACATGGCGTTGTCGCGCCAGCTTCCCGGCCCGGCGCTGCCGCCGGGCACCGGCGGGGTGCTTTGGTTGGGGGTCGGGGCGCCGTTGCCCGCGCCGCTGCCGCCCCCAGCTTGCTTGGTATTCGCTCCATTGCCAGTAAAGCTCAGGGTTGGCGTCTGTTGCGCCGCCAAGGCACTGCTGTCGTTGCTGAGAAACTGGTAGCGGTCTTCCTTGAGCTTCAGGGAGACAGTCGCGCGCAGCGGCCGGCCCTTGGGCGAGAAGAAATCCACGGTTTCCTCGAAACTGTCCACCAAGCCGATGAATTTGAATGCGCCCCACTGGAACAGACAACGCTTGGGCGCCCGCATGCGCGCACCGGAGCCGATCGGTTTGACGAAGGCATCGGCAATCTTTTTTGTTTGCACGCGCACATCGGAACCCTGTTCGATGCGGTTGCGGTTGTTCGAGGACGCGCTGCCGTCGGCTGAGCTGTTCTGAGCCGTATTGCTGGCGGGCGCTTCGATGTAGGTGGTGTCGAAGACCAGCTCCACGCTCAGTGTGGAGGAGCTCTTGTCCACGTACTGGGTGGCGCGGCTGTTGCCGTTGCGGCCGTTTTCCTTGAGGGTGTTCGACAGCGACACCTTCAGCGTGGTGGGGTTGAACTGCACGTCGATTGCGTTCTGCATGTCCGGGGTATCGTTATTGCCCGAGACGGGGATGAGCTTGGCGCGTTCCAGATCGCTCATATCATCGCCCTCCCGATTGCGCCGGTGCCGGCCGCTGCAATTCCAATCCTTCGTGCACGAGATGCAATTCCTCGATGGCGACCTGGTTGGCGGTTGCGTTCAAATCAGGCCCCTTGAATTTGGTGGGCAAGACGCCCGTCAGTTTCCATACCATCACGGGATTTTCCTGGATGGTTTGCTCCGCGTGAGCGCCTTTGCCGCTGCCGTGTCCGGGCGTGGCGGTGGGATTGCCCAGCACGGTGATTTCGCCATGCAAGCGATAGCCGTAGAAGCTCTGCCGGGTGGTGACGTCGAACCAGGCCCACAGGTCGTTTACGCTGGTGACGCCGCGCTTGAGTATCATCGGTGCGAACTTGGTCGGGCCGCAACGTTGGTGCTCGCCCCAGTTGCGGCCGCCCTCGGCGATGGTCTTGGGTTCCATGGTCAGCTCAAATCCGCTGGCTTCGCTGAAATCGCCCGCGCACAGCAGTTGGTTGGTATCCGTGTTGTAGAGGGCAACGCGAAATCGGAACGGGACGAATTCGGTGACTTCAGCCATAGGTCAGTTCCGCCTGCCATTCGCCATTCGTGTTGATGAAGGTGAGATAGATGCGGTCAATCGGAAACGCCGGCGCGATCTGGATATCGAACTGCATCGCCCCTTCCTGCGGTTGCGACTGACGGATCTGGAACGCATCCTCGGGAACCTTGCCGCGCAGCGCGCCCTGGCTGTAAAGATGGCGGAAGAATTGCTCCAGCAAAAGGCGCGGGCGCGGATCGCTGGCGTCGGCATTGAATACCAGTTGTTCTCCCAGCGCCTGCAATTGGCGGCGCAAAAAGCCAAGGAACCGCATGACCTCCGCAGAGCGGAATCCATCGAAACGCTTCAGGTCGTTCGTATTGGCGTAATCCGCCGGCGGCAAGGCGGGAACAACCAGTCGTTCGTCGTCCAGGCTCAGTTGGGCGCGCCCGCCAAAGCCGGTGCGCTGCTGCAGAATGCTGACGCCGGGTTTTTCCCGCAAGGCCAGCATCCGGGCGATGGGCAAACGCGGATAGGGGAGCGCCTCGGACCATAGGGGCTGCGCGCCAATGGAATGCCAGGGGCCTTTTGCCCGCGCCATGTCGGCCTGCTTGCCCGCGATCATCCCCACGGGGGTGTGCAGCGCGAAGCGCGGTCCCCGCAGATAGGGGAACAGGAATTGGAGATGCCGCAGCAAATGGCCGCTGCCGCCGTCGCGGATGGCGGCGATTCGGTCCAGGGCGTGTTGACTGACCACGGGACTGTCGATTTCGCCGGAATAGGCCAAGGGGAGCGTGAATAGGCACTGCACATCCGGCCGATGCCGGGCGATAAACTGCAAAATCCCCCGCAGCAGCTCTTCCAAGGATAGCGGCGCGGGCATATCCGGCAGCTCGGCGTGATAGCGCCGTTCCCGATGGTCATCTTCGGTATCAGTGCCGCACGGCAGAAACTGCGGGTTGGCGTTTTCCAGCCGAACCCGCGGCACGTCGGGCAGACGCGATGGAATCTGCAACCGTTCCAGATCCGGCAGCGCCACCACCGCCAGCGCGGGAATCACCAGGACCGCGGCCAACCCGCGCAACGTGTCCACATCATGCAGCACCGTGTTTTCGGCGGGTAGAAAGCCCGCCTGTGCTTCACCCTCAGGAATCCGGACTACCCATAGCTTTTCGCCGCCATTGGCAAAAAAATCGTCCACCGCTTGGGCGAGCCAGGCGCGATTGCCTGCCAGCAGGCTTTCATATTCGCAGGGCGCGGTGGCCGCATCCGGAAAGATGTCGTGGAACTCAGCGCTGGAGCGCAGCGATAGTGGCAAGTGATACAGGCCTGCCACTTGCGCGGTCAGCGGGCCTCCGCGTGGCATCTGCCCAGCAAGCAGCGCGTCGACGGTCGTGCCAAAGCCCGCGGCGCGCAGATCATCCAGCGCCGCGTTCAGTACGAGAAGCCGTTCCAGCCGCACCCGGCCAGGACAGTGCCCCAGGAGGGCGGTTTCCAGCGCCGCGTCACGGCGCTGGAGCGGGCGAGGAGTGAGGGCAATACGCGCCCCTGCCAACATTTCCATCAGTAACTTCTTGTGTAGTGGTCCGGTTAACTCTGCACGATGTGCTCAACTGACAACACCAATTCCTCGATCGCCACATCGCTGCCGCCTTTGGCGGTGAGGGTGGGGCCGGTCCATTTGATGGGCATGGCGTTGATCAGCTTCCAAGTGACGACCGCGCTGGTGCTGGTGGGATCTTCGTTGCGCAGTTTGATCACCACATCGCGCTTGGCGGTCACATCGCCGCCGCGGATCTGATCCAGCCAGGTATAGATGTTGTCTGCGCCGATCACGCCTCGCTTCATTGTGACGTCGCCGGACTTGTGGATGGCGGGAATCTTTTTCACATAATTGAACTTGGCGTTGCCGGCGCGGTATTCGGCCACGGTGACTTCGGCGTTCAGGCCGGACACTTCGGAGAAGCCGCCTTGGATTTCTCCTTCGCTGCCGTCGCCAAGATTTACCAGATAGTTGAATACGCCATAGGGTGTTTCACGAAATTGAGCCATATTCGAATCCTCGTTTCTTATTGATCATGCTGGATCAAGCGTCTGCGGTTTTTTGGCCGATGCGGAAAATCACGAACTCCGCCGGTTTCAGCGCGGCCACGCCGATTTCACACACGAGCCGGCCGTTATCGATGTCGTTCTGGGTCATGGTGCTGCGGTCGCAACGCACGAAGAACGATGTCTTGTCGCTGCCGAGCAGACGGCCGTTGCGCCATTCGTTGTAGAGAAAGCTTTCCACGGTGGCGCGCACGTTGTCCCACAGCGCTTCGCCGTTGGGCTCGAACACCACCCACTGCGTGGATTTTTCAATGGAGCGTTCCAGATACAGGAAATAGCGCCGTACGTTGACATATTTCCACTCCGGATCGCTGGACAAGGTGCGACCGCCCCAGACCCGGTGGCCGCGGCCGGCAAAGGAGCGCAGACAGTTGATGCCGTTGGGATTGAGCAGCTCTTGCTGGAAACGGTTGATGTCCTGGGAGAAACGCAGCGCGCCGATGACGGGTTCATTCGCGGGCGGCTTGTGCACGCCGCGCTGGACATCGGTGTTGGCGTAAACGCCGGCGATGAACCCCGCGGGCGGCACGGAGATCGTGGTGGCGATACCGCGAGGATCGGCGATGACCACCCAGGGATAATAGAGGGCGAGACGTGAATCGTCGAAGTTCGAACGGAAATCGCGCACCTCGCCCAATGTCATGTTTTCCCGCCCATCGACGATGCCCACGCGATAGCGCATCTTGCGGCAATGCTTCTGCACCTCGGCAACGATGGCCTGGTGATGGGTGGCATCGGCCGCGGCCGCGGGCGTCATGACGATGGAGACATCCTCGATATCCTCCAGCGCTACAAAGCCGGTGCTGCCATTGATCTCGTCGCTGACGCCACCATAATGCACCGCGGTGGGGGCATTGCCGTCGAGTCCGCCGCTCAGGGTGATCAGATAGCGCGGACCGTCGACATTGATGCCGGTGGGATTCATGGCCGCATCATCAAACATTTCCATCAGGGCGGACATGATGTCATCCCCGGTCGCGGCGGGATCCAGTTCGCAGCTGATGGGGCTGCTGAGTTGGTCATAACGCTTTTCCGGATTGGCCGGCAATACCGCCGCCAGGCTGGTCGCGCCGCTGGGGGCGGTGGAGATATTGCCATAGGTGTATACCACAGGACCATTGGCGCCGCCGGAGCGAACCAGGATGTCGAAAGTGCGCTGGGCCATGATTGCCCGCACCGTGCTGGGCGCCGCGGCCAGGGCCGCCAAGGGAAGCGTGAACGCAGTGACGCTGGGGTTGATCGGATCGGCGCTGACGTCGAATTCATTATTGACGGTGTCCAGCGTGCCGTAGATTGCCGTGTTGGTGCCCCAGTTGTGGCCCGCCAATTTGAATAGCTCGGCGTTGGTCGCCAATTCCTTGGTCAAGACGATGGCCGCGGAGGTGCCATCGTCGAGCGGGCCGCTGGTGGGCTGTTTCAATGTGACGCGGGTAAAGGCCAAGGTGATCCCGGTGGGATCGGGCACCGTCACCGCGGCGTCCGCCGCCGTGACGACGGTTTCGGTGACGCTGCCGGCGCTGATGATCAGATTCGGGCTCATGATCAAGTAATCGCTGCCGCTGCGCTGCACCAAGGCGCGCACGGTCAACGGGGCCGTCAAGGTCGCGGGTACCGTCACGTTGTCGAGATTGCTGGCGGCCAGGCCTTTGGCCTCCAGGTACACGATTTCCGTCTCGCTGGGGGATGAGGTCGCCGAGGTGCGCAGCAAATTCTCGCTGTCGCGCCACTCCACTTCCAAGGTGAGATTGCCCATCGCGCCCGGGAAGCGGCTGCGGAACGTGATGTTGTCCGATGCGTCCGCAGCCGATGCAATGCCGTCCGGCGTGCCAAAATTGCCTACCCTGGACACGTACAACTGCTTGCCGCCGCCGTCAAAGAATGCCTTTGCGGCGATCGCGGTGTGATTGAGCACCGCTGTGCCGCCCAGCGTGAGATTTTGAACGTCACCGTAGATGCGGGTGAATTCACCAAAACTCGTGACGACCTCGGGCTTGCCGCGCAGAGGTCCAAAACGTGTGGGGCCGACCACGGCGGCCACGCTTGTGCCGACTCCTTCGATCGATTTGGCGCGAAAACTTACTTCCTCGACAAACACACCCGGCGCTAGATATTCAGGCATGGTCTTCTCCTTATAGGTGACGTCAACTGGGTTGAACTGTTAAATGATCCCGGTTAGAGGATCGGATGATTCGAATCGCATCGGGCACGATATGCAAACCGATGGGATCAGAAAACGTATCATCAGTATCGAGCTGACCTAACGACATGGCGACCAGATCATCCGGATCGATGGGCGCATCAGCCCTGGCCGTCAACGCGGCTTTGACGCTCAGCTCGGCGGCATAGTGATCAATGCCTTCCGGCAAGGGCGGCAAGCGCTGCAGCGGCAGGATGAAATCCCCGTGCGCGGTGGCCTGGCAGCGCAGTGTGTAGACGCCGCCCAAGGCGGAGGTCACCACCAGCGTGAGCAAGGCCCACGGAACGGGTTGGTTGCTTGCGGCATAGCGCAGCGTGCCGACCAAGCCGCCCGTAGGTCCAAGGCGTGTGCCGAGCGGTGAGGGATAGACCACCAGCGCATGACCGGCCCCGTTGCCGGCAGCAATGCTGAATTGGCGCGGGATGAAACGGCCGCCATCATCACTGACGATGCCGGCAAGCGGATACGTGGGCGTGACCGGCATCTGCTTGTCGGTCGCGCTGGCGATCCCGTTGATGATTTCGTTGCTAGGCCGGCGTAAAAAAGCGGTTTTACCTCGGCCGTGCACCACCTGCAAATCGCGCGGCCGCGTGGTGAGTTGCAGCGTGAGGGTCTCATGGATGCGCATCATGTCGTCGGGCTGTTCCCCGCTGCTGCCATCCAGCCAATAGATCACGTCGCTGGCATGAAGTATGTTGGTTTCGAGGATCTTGACCGATCTCATACCGCGCCTCCTGGAAACACGCGGGTGACGACGTCGGGTCCTTCGCTGCGCTGTTGCCGCAGGCGCAGCCGCACGGTGCGTGCGATGTACGGAACGGTGCTGGTGTAGGGGGATTCAAAGACATCCCATATCCTCATCAGATCTTCCGTGGACATTTCTTCTGGCGCGATGGTGAGTATCTCCCGCTGCCCCCACTCGTCATCGATGTCATTGATGTGGGAGATATCCAGCTGGCTTTCATTGGCCAGTTCCACCATGGCCCACGACATCAAATCCGCTTCCACCGTTGGGCTGGTGGCGTTGGCGATCAGCAAGAAATGCAAATTGACCGGAAGCTCGGAATGGCGTTCGTTTTGTTTCGTGCCTTGCGGAGTGAATTGGCGGGCGCGGCCATGTGGATCGATGGTGATCCGGTGCAGATAGATGCCCAGCAGGTTGCCCGAGAGGGTGTCGGCAATATCTGAGCTTCCAAGTAAACTAACTGAGGCGCTTACCGGTTCTTCGCTCAGTTCAGTGGGCAGCCGTCGTTTGAAAAAACTCTCCAACGCGATCAGTGTGCCTTGTATGCCTTTGTATGAGGCCACAGCTTATTTTCTTTCATTAAAATTTTATTTAAAAGAAAGCGTAGAGTCAGTGCTTCACTAAGTCAAGGTCATCGGGATGTGAAAAAGACATAGCCAAATCGTTTTCGCGCGCAGCCGCCCGGCCGAAGCTAAGCACGAGATTGATGCGATTGCGGCAAGGCGTGTTGCGCTGGCGCGCCTGGCAGGCGGCTCGGAATAGAGC
>CAZKZP010000067.1:0-256 GCA_964557295.1 uncultured Chromatiales bacterium
GGAAATAGATATCGACGCAGACACCCCGCTGGAGGCCGCGAAAGAGGCCGTAAGCATTCAATACGACAAAGGCAGTGAAGCCACCTGTTTTTATGTGGTGTATTCGCCAGAGGGACATGTCAGCACCTATTCAGATAGGGTGTTGGGTCATTGCACCGACCATGTGCGGCTGTATAGCGTCGACACCGCTGAAGAGGATGATGATGCAGTAATCATTCTGAAGTAGGAACTTTTTATCACTTTCATTTACCGGCAG
>CAZKZP010000067.1:266-5842 GCA_964557295.1 uncultured Chromatiales bacterium
TCCATGGCCCCCTCCGGGGCCATGGATTGCCCCTTAGTTTTTCAACCACAAAAGGAGCTGATCCATGAGTGAAAACACAATACATGTAACAGAAACCAATCCGTCGTCATCACTGACGGCAATTCACATACCGGAAGACGTGTCGTTAACGGGGTTCGTGAAAGCGAACGCGCTGGATGACTGGGGGGCGGCCCGCGTTGGGCGTCTTTTACAATCAACAACGCCTGGCTTGTCGAGCTTCAGAAGGTTGCCACCCTCGTGCGAGATAATAAGCTCGCTCTCGCGGAAGTGGAGGACGGCGCTGTGTGGGACAACGAAGATGAACATCGTATTCGTGGTAATCGACTGGTCATCACGGATGACTGCTTTTGGTTTTCGGCGTACCCCAAGCATGCCAGTTACGATGTGGAAACCGCCGAGATCGGTTTCAGCAGTCTTGTCAAAGCCGTTACCGATGCGGTGACAGATGGCCGGAATGCGATCTTCTTCGATCTGGACGATCAGGAAACCGAAGAAATCAAGGCGCTCAACGAGGAGTCAGCCGAGGCAAGCTGATGTGATGTAGCAATTTATTTTTATCCACCCTGCAGGGGCAAATCATTCCCCTGTAGGGGCGTGGCTTGCCCCTTGTTTTTTCAACTACAAGAGGAGCACACCATGAATTCTGTTGCAGAAACCGTATTGGATGATATCAATCATCTCGATGTTGTCACCGAGGGCGAACTCGTCGCCCCAGGTGCCAACATTATTCCACTCTCGCAGTTCGTCGCCGATTTCGGCGAGGGTCTGCTGGCGGCCGTCAGCCGCCAAAACCCGCCCGTCTACGACGGGTGCCCCGATTCCCGCCGTGAGGCGGTGATGATGGGGATCAAACGCAAGCCGTTCCCGGCCCAGCAGGATGTTGTGCAGGCGGTCACGCGGTTGCTGATCGACCACGGCGCGCCCGCCGCGGTCATCAACGCCGAGATGGGCACCGGAAAGACCATGATGGCCATCTGTACCGCCGCCGTCATGCATACCGAGGGCTACAAACGCACGCTGGTGATCTCCCCGCCCCACCTGGTCTACAAGTGGCGGCGCGAGATTCTGGAAACCGTGCCTGGGGCCCGGGTGTGGGTGCTCAACGGCCCCGACACGCTGCGCAAGCTGTTGCAGCTGCGGGCCATGCTCGATGTATCCGCGCCGCGCGAAGGACAGGAGTTCTTCGTGCTGGGACGGGTGCGGATGCGCATGGGCTTCCACTGGCGTCCGGCGGTGACGGTACGCAAGCTCCATCGCCGCCAACATACTGAAGAAGGTAACGAGACGTCTCAGTCGTTCGTGCGAACCGTGAAGCTGGCGGCTTGCCCACGTTGCGGTGTGGTACTGACCGATGCGGAGGGTAACCCGCTGACGCCCGAAGGCTATCATGCCCATGCGGGTGACAGCCGCACGGCCTGCCAGAAATGCGGTGAGCGGTTGTGGACCCTGATGCGCCCCGGTGAGGTCAAGGACCGGGCGGCCCAGGTGGTTGATGCGCTGTGCCAGATCCCCACCATCGGCCCCAAGACGGCGCAACGGCTGGTGCAATGCTTCGGCGCCGACATGCTGTCGGGGATGCTCGTTGATAACGTCTATGAGTTCGTCAATCTCATGGATGAGAACGGTGATCTGGTGTTCTCCGATCGTAAAGCCCAGCGTATTGAACGGGCTTTGGGTGCCACGGAGTTCGCCTTCGGTCAGGGCGGCTATCAACCCACGGAATTCATCAAGCGCTACTTGCCGGATGGCTATTTTGATCTACTGGTAGTGGATGAAGGCCATGAGTATAAGAACGAGGGATCGGCGCAGGGCCAGGCGATGGGCGTGCTGGCCGCCAAGAGCCGCAAGGTGCTGCTGCTGACGGGCACCTTGATGGGCGGCTATGCCGACGATCTCTTTTATCTCCTGTGGCGCATCATGCCACGGGAAATGATCGAGGACGGCTACACCCGCACCCGCAACAACAGCCTGGGCACTGCGGCGACGGGGTTCCTGCGCGAGCACGGCATCCTCATCGACATCTACAAGGAAGTGGAAGAGGGCAGCCACAAGACGGCACGCGGCACGCGCATGACGGTGCATACCAAGAAGGGGCCGGGGTTCGGACCCAAGGGGATTGCCCGCCATGTGCTGCCGTACACCGCGTTCCTCAAGCTCAAGCAGATCGGCGGCAACATCCTGCCGCCCTACGAGGAGCATTTCGTGGAGGTGGGCATGGCGCCCGACCAGGCCAGTCGTTACGAGGGACTGGAGCGGGGCCTGAAGGAGGAGTTGCGGCAGGCCTTGCGTCGTGGTGACAAGAGCCTGCTGGGTGTGGTGCTCAACGTGCTGCTGGCATGGCCTGATTGCTGTTTCCGCGAGGAAGTTGTGAAACATCCGCGCTCCAGGACGTTGCTCGCCTTTGTTCCCACGGTGTTCGGGGAAAGCGAGGCCAGCCCCAAAGAGGAGCGGCTACTGGCGATCTGCCGGGCGGAGAAGGCGCGCGGGCGGCGCGTGTTGGTATACACCACCTACACCGGCACCCGTGACACCGCCAGCCGCCTCAAGGCGATTCTGGAGGCGGCTGGCTTCAAGGCAGCAGTGCTGCGGGCGTCGGTGGACACAAGCAAGCGGGAGGACTGGATCATGGATCAGGTGGATCGAGGGGTTGAGGTGTTAATCACCAATCCCGAACTGGTGAAGACCGGCCTTGATCTGCTGGAGTTTCCCACCATCGTGTTCATGCAGAGCGGCTACAACGTCTACACGCTTCAGCAGGCGGCCCGGCGCTCCTGGCGCATTGGACAGAAGCAACCGGTGGACGTGTACTTTCTGGGCTATGCGGGGACAGCGCAGATTGCGTGTCTGACGCTCATGGCCAGGAAGATCGCGGTGAGCCAGTCCACGTCAGGCGATATGCCCGACACCGGCCTCGATGTCCTGAACCAGGACGGTGACAGCATCGAGGTGGCCCTGGCCAAGCAGTTGGTGGCATAAAGCAAAGAAGTGTTTCCCCGGCTCCGCGCTTGCGGGCCGGGGTTTTTCAACCATGTCCGGCAACGGACAACTTCAAAACCTTCGCGGGATACACGCCATCCCTGTACGGGATGACGTGTATCCCGCGTTATTCAAGGAGCTCACATGGCACACATAGTCACACTGCGCATTCTTGTTGATGAACCTGATGAGGCGCGGGTTTACGACGGCATCAATGAGATGCTGCGAGCAGCACAGGCGCCGGTTGACCCGGAAACAGATGATTCCTCGTGGATCGTCGATTGGTCGATCGGTACTTGCGTAAAAATCAGCGAAGAGCTTAATGACAGTATTTGCAACGACACCTATGTCGAGGGAGAAGCATTCGTGAATCTCATCTAATCAAGAGTGTAGATAACCGGTCGCAATTTACCGGCGGGAATTTTTGCCGCCGGTTTTTTTAGGAAATCATATGTGGAAGTTCACACTTGATTTGACATGATTATACAGCGCTATTTCAGCGCATAAAGCAGTGCATTTCGTTCCTGCGGCGGCATAGTTTCGAGTCTCTCTTTCCATCGTTCGATTCGCCGACGAATACGTTCCCGTTCCCTGAACGAATCCCCGATAAACCGGTAATCATGGAGCTTCTCTGGCTCAGGATAGTTCATCCAGAGCGACTCAGTGGCGTTGTCTCCCGAGCGTGTACGCGTTACAAATGACATGTGCCGCCAATCCTTTAAATACTCGGTGTATAGCTCTGACCAATACCCGGAAATCATAACGCTACAAGGCAAATTGATGAGGAGTTGCAGCAGTTCGATGTGTTGTTCCTCTGTGTATTCATACTTGTAGATTGCTCGATTCGAACGACGTGTAGAGGGAAGGTAGGGCGGGTCTGCGTAAATAAATTCATCACCTTTGAAAGGGTAATTAGCCAGATACACGACGGCGTTCGCGCAAATCACTTGTGCGCAGGCCAGGTCGTTCCAGGCTTCCACAGTTGCGGGGTCGATATCCAGGCCAATATTGATCTCCGCCGGTCTTTTGTATCGCATTAATGCACCACCACCCAAGTGGGATTCGATATAAACCCGGTGAGGAGGGATCTGGTTAATGAGGCGTTGATAAACGCCGCTGGCGCCTTTTCCGCCTGGGTATTGCATGGTGTTTATTTCTCGCGGCGTTTAAGGTCAATGAGTCCTGGATGACCTAGAAAAATTACTTTCTGGCGAGGTATGCGCAGGACATCTTCGTCTGATATTCTGTTTGCTGTGCGGCGATGTTCGCCGTTTGGGCCCACAATCTCCAGTTCTCTTGCTTGTGCCAGTAGATTGGCAACTTCTTTTATATGTTCCATTGTGGCTGGCGTGGTGTTAGCGACTAGACGGTAGAGTTCACCAAATTGTATGCCATCGGAGAATTGATGGATGAATTCCGGGAGTTCTGCGATCACACCTTCCAATGTCCGTGTTTTTGCGGTTTCGTCGAATGAATGCTCAGTCCCGCCAAAAAGATCAGCCAAGCCGGTAACCTGTTCGTCTTTCGTTGGGTCGTAGCCGAACATTCGAATACCCGATCCGCCGTAATGAGCGAAATGGTTCTTCAAGCGCCAGTGTAACTGGGTCATGACATCCCGTGCGCGAGGATGGTTGGACAGGTGAACCAGCCAGAAAGAGCGGTTGGCTTCCTTGGACACAATGAAGAAGGGTGTGTAATGTCGCGCACCGCTCAATGACTTGATGGAGCGATGCAGTGCAAGTTGGACTAAATGGCGCCAGTGCAGGGTATCAAGTTTTGCTTCCAGCAAAGCATTGATATCCAGATCGACCCCAATACGTTGGAGTGTCTTGAGATATTCGGGGGTATTGGACATGTAATCAATTAGCCAGTCCGTGGCAAAAGTCAGGATGATTTCTGCATTTGGGAGATCTGAAAAAATGGCCCGGATATCGCCAAATGGGACTTCGCCGTATCCGTACTGGTCTAAAAGGAAAATGCAGCGGCGTTTTCGCCCGGTATCTGCGATGTGTTTTATGACTGTTTTGAGGAGTTCCGTGAATTCACCGCGCAGCGAAAAGATGTCTTGGCCGAGGCGTGAACCGAGCCCCTGTTCTGACAGGTACCAGTTGAGGTATTCGTGATTGGATTTCTTTTTCTCGATGAAAAAGTATTCGGCCTGTAGCTCAAATGGGAGGCGGATACCTTCCGCTTGGCGCTTAATGTTTACCGCCGCAGCAGCGGCTTTAGCGGCGTTTATTAACCGCAAAGGTGATCCAGGATAAAGGCTGTTATCTTGAGGATTGCTGTAGACGCCGCCGCCAGCGAAGCCATCGATCAAGGTCAGCCGGAAAACAGGGATTCTCGGATTGGAATTTAGAACCTGTATGTAATGGGTCAGATATTCTTCGTAGACGCGGTGTTTGGCCAAGCTGTGAAGCTCGATTTTCGGCGGCTTCTCTCCAAGGCGCCAGTCATATTCACTCTTTGCCAAGCGTGTTCTCCTTGGTGCGCTGATTAAGCGCTTACGGGCCTAATACCTCAACGGCATTTCATCCCAGGTACGTCCATTGAAGGTGCGTCCATTTGCCTTTTTGGCC
>CAZKZP010000067.1:5852-10505 GCA_964557295.1 uncultured Chromatiales bacterium
CTGATTCTCCACCCACGATCATCCAGTGGATGCCGGCAAGATTGATCTCGCCAAGGTCTTCAAGCAAGGGTTCGGCTGAAATGAAACGCACTGTGGAATCCACAGCGCGAAGATCATCGATTCTTGGGATTCCATATTTCTGGTCTTCCACCGAAACCCCTAACCATACGTTGCTGGGCACTGCACGCCCTGAAAAATAGTCATGCATGCGTGCTGACCGTTTGGTCAGAATTTGGTAGGTGTGGTGCGGAGTTTTTTTGATTACCGAAAATACACGATCGAGAAACCGGTTTGGTATCTCCTCATGAAATAGATCAGACATGGAGTTCACGAAATAGATCGTTGGTTTTCGTCGGTGTAACGGCTGTTCCAATCGATCATTCATTAACGACAATTCAAAGCCGTTGTCGTAGCCTGGCGTGCCCATGGCTTGCAGTCGTCGCGCCATGGTTTCCGCGTAACAGTGTTTGCATCCTGGGGAGACCTTGGTGCAGCCCGTCGTAGGGTTCCAGGTTTGTTCAGTCCATTCGATGCGTGACGATGTGGCCATGGCCAGCGTCCTCCCGTTGCATGGTAGTCATTTAGCCTTAGTATCGCCATAGATGACGATGCTGTCAAGCAGCATGGCACGAGAATCAGAAATTCCGGATGCGCCTGTGTCAGGATGATAATTTCAGAGCAGTGTCAACTGCCCGCCACTCATCACAATCACTTCGTCATCGTTGTTACCGAAGAGATGCAGGAGGCGGCCGTCCACGGCCACCAACTCATGCAGGTATGCCTGCCCAGGGCGGTCCAATTCTTCGCATGTCAGACTCCAGGTTTCGCGCCCCATCTCCAGATGCGGTCCGGTGACTGCGATTACCCGGTAGGGGCCTGTGCCGTAGTTGGTGCGGACAATCGATCCGGGACCGGCCAACTGCGGGACCATCGGCTGCCCGTCTGGCGTCTGGCGGAATGCCATGTCTGGATCCAGCTCGAAACCAACCTCAACCTGGTAAGCCGTGTGTGCGCGCCAATCTGACATGCGTTATGCCTCGATCCATGTCGCACGAAATGCGCCTCGCGCATTTGGTTTGGCATCTGCGATGACGGTTCGTTCTTCTTCGAAATCTCGCATGTACCGTTTCCAGCAGTGCGCAGGTTTCGAATTTAGGATAGGATCGTCGGCATCAACCTCTTTTCGCAGAGACGCCATGAACTCATCTGAATCAACATGACCCTTCACCATATAATAGGCCGCGCCGTCGTCACCGTAAAAATAATGAAATTCCATCATACCCCTCCTGGCTATCTGTCTATCTTATGCGGCGCGCTCATACCCGCGCTGCCGCCTGCGGCGCGCGATTTCGGTGACTCGCGCGCACGCCTCTTCTCGGGAGGCATACACTTCAGCCTCCATACCGCCACGCCGCGATCCTTTTCCTCCCCAGATGCGCACGACTTGCCATTCACCCCACAGGCCTTGTTGCACATGGGCTTCGTAATACCGAGAGGATGTCTCCCAGCGCGATGCGCGCCATTGCTCTGTCGTGTAGGGGTTCATTTTAAGATCCCGGCGTCACGAGCCTTCCAGTAGACCTCTTCGAGTAGTACGACGGTTTCAGATAGCGTCGCGCCCAACTCTTCTGCTAACGACGAGAGCCGCATGTGAGCATGATAATCGAGATCAATGCGCACTTTGGTCTTGGGGGTTTTGTAGTCCCTGGCCCGCTTTCGCGCTGCAAGCACGGCCCCTTTCAATTTCCTAAAAATATCAAATTGCAAATAATCATCACACCATGCTTGTAAAAGCTCGGGTGTATCGGCGCGGCGGAAGGCCATATAGCCACCCGCCTTGCTGACATCGCCACGCTCCATGGCGTTTTCGAGATACTTTTTCGCGGCAGCGAAGTCCATCTTGGTGATTTGGTATGCAGGTCGTCCGGCCATGATGAACCCAGGTTGTTTACGTTACCCCGTGATGTAATTGTAATAAACATTACCCCGTAATGCAAGCCGGGAGCGGGGGTTTTATCTTCATCCGCGCTATCACGCGAATCCCGGTGACAAGCAGTGGTTTTTTTTTCAGCAACAGGAAGCCTGTGAGACCGGAAAGTTCAAAAGACAATCCAAGTCTAGCCAAATTAAGTAGCCAAAAAGCGCTTAGCCAATTAGGATTGCCATTGCAATTCTTGGCCCCATTCGCTAGGGTAGGCGCATTACGGTGTACCCAAAGTGACCACCATGACGAAGAAGAAACCGCCCGACAGCCTAGCCCTCACGCCCAAGACGAGCGCCGTCGACATTAAGGTTGCGCGCATTTACCTGCGCGTCAGCACCGACGAACAGGATCTGCAGCGCCAGGAAAGCATTAAGGATAGCGCACGAGCGGCGGGCTACTACGTGGCCGGCACCTACCGCGAGAAGGCATCCGGCGCGCGCGCCGACCGTCCCGAGTTGCTGCGCATGATCGAGGACCTGCAGCCTGGCGAAGTTGTCATTGCCGAGAAGATCGACCGCATCAGCCGGCTACCGCTGCCAGAAGCCGAGCGGCTTGTGGAATCCATCCGCGCCAAGGGCGCACGGCTGGCCGTGCCGGGCGTCGTCGACCTTTCCGAGCTGGCCGCCGACGCCCAGGGCGTGACCAGGATCGTCCTTGAATCAGTTCAGGCGATGCTGTTGCGCTTGGCCCTGCAGATCGCCCGCGACGACTATGAGGATCGACGCGAACGGCAGCGCCAAGGTGTAGAGCTGGCGAAGCGTGCCGGCAAGTACACCGGTCTCCAGCCGAACACCGCCATGCACGACCGCATCATTGCGCTACGCACGAGCGGGCACGGCATCACGGCCACGGCAAAGCTGGCTGGATGCTGTGAAAGCCAAGTCAAGAGAGTGTGGGCGCTTCGTCGGCGCGCGGAGGCATAGGGCTTTGCTTGGTTTGACGCCGTTAAAGAATGGAACGCCGTTAGACGATAACAGGACAATTGATTTAGCACTAATGCCAATCTTCTAATAGCAATTAGCAATACCAGGATGCCATGACCGCCGAAAAAACCGCCATCGTCTTGATTGGGTACCAGAACGACTATTTCTCGCCGCACGGCGCATTGACCGCCGTGATCGAGGAAAACGCACGAGTGACGGGTGTGCTCGCACATACCGTTGACCTGCTCACGCAGTTGCATGCCAGCCCGTTGACGATCGTATCGACCCCGATCGTGTTCACCGAGGGTTACAATGAACTCTATGAACCAGTGGGTATTCTGAAAACGATCAAGGAGTGTGGGGCATTCAGGTCGGGCACTCACGGAGCGCAAACGATCCCGGAGATCGCTCAATTCGGGCAGCGGATCGTCGAATTGCCAGGTAAGCGCGGACTGAATGCATTCTCGAACACCGACCTTGATGCCATGCTGCGGCGAAAAGGCATCACCGACCTGGTCATCGCCGGCGCTGTGACCTCGCTCTGTATCGACTCCACTGCCCGCTCTGCCCATGAACGTGGATACAAGGTAACCATCCTCAGTGACTGCACGGCGGGTCGCACCGCTCTCGAACAAAATTTCTACTGCAGCCAAATCATGCCGCTCTATGCCGAAGTCATCGACCACGCCACGTGGCTGTCACGGACGGACTTGTCGTCATGATGGAGAACGACGACATCAAGAGGGAGATAGAATCCCAGATCTACCATCGTCTTATGGAGGAAATCACGGCGGCCGAGAGGCGCCACCGCGATTTGGTGGAAAACCTGCAGGAAGCCGTGTTCCGCCTGAATACCGAAGGCCACCTGGTCTTTCTGAATCATGCCTGGGCGGCCAACCTGGGACATTCTATCGAAGGCTCCCTGGAAAAACCGTTGGATGACTTTCTGCACCCCGAGGATAGGCAGCGCGTCTTGGCCATGATTGCCGCGACCCGATCAGCCGTAATGGTTCAGCAACACAAGGAGATTCGCCTTTACCACAAAAGCGGCGGCACCGTCTGGTTCGAGTTATCCCTGGGATCTGACCCGCAGGGAGGGGTGTTTGGCCTGCTCTACAACATCACCGCCCGCAAGGACATCGAGCGCGAACTGCACTTGGCGCGCGATGCGGCGCTGAACGCGGCCAAGTTCAAGACAAACTTCCTGGCGAATATGAGCCATGAGATCCGTACGCCTATGAACGGCATCCTCGGGGCGCTGGAATTGCTCAGTAACATCCCCGATCCAGAGCAGCACCGGGAATACATCGATATCGCCCATCGCTCGGCGCAGTCGCTGTTGTCCCTGCTCAACGACATTCTTGATTTGTCCAAGATTGAGGCGGGTTGTTTAACGCTGGAGACTGTCGACTTCAACTTAGGCCGCCTCGTCGACGATGTTATCAGTCTGTTCACGCTGAGCGCGCAAGCGAAAGGACTGCGACTGACCTCCGACATCGGCCGCAATGTGCCGAGCTACATCCGTGGCGAGCCGACCCGGCTGCGTCAAGTGCTGTCGAACCTGCTGGGAAACGCCATCAAATTCACGGAGCACGGTAGCGTGTCGCTCGCCATAACGGCCGATTCCGCGCAACCGTCTGGCTCTGGCAATGAAGTTATTCTGAGCATCACCGTATCCGATACCGGGATCGGCATCCCGAAAGAACATCAAACACAGATCTTCGACGCATTCGCGCAAGCGGACGC
>CAZKZP010000067.1:10515-13066 GCA_964557295.1 uncultured Chromatiales bacterium
GTACGGCGGGACGGGCCTTGGGTTGGCGATCTGCAAGCGACTCGTCGAAGCGATGGGTAGCCGGTTGGCCGTAGAATCCACGCCAGGGACGGGAAGCCGCTTCAGCTTTGACCTGCGGACGATAAATGCAAGCCCGCCGCAGCCCGCCGCGGTGAACTTGCCAAACGTCCTGGACCGGCGTCACAGGGTGCTGGTAGTGGAGGACAATGCGGTCAATCTCAAGGTGGCAGTGGCTATGCTTACCAAGCTCGGCTGCGCGAACCTGGATATCGCCGAGAATGGAAGGCAAGCCGTGGAAGCGGTACTGAAACAGAAGTACGATCTGGTGCTAATGGATTGCCAGATGCCTGTGTTGGACGGATACGAAGCCGCACGTCAAATCCGCGCTGCCGAAGGATCGGAACGACACACCACTATCGTTGCGCTGACTGCGGGCTGTCTTGCGGATCAGCGGCGGGAGTGCCTGGAATCCGGGATGGACGATTTCCTCTGCAAACCCGTCAGGCTGGAGCAGTTGAGTGAGGTGATTCGCAGGTGGTTGTGATCAGTGCCCGGTAGTAAAAGAAAGCGTCGCACTCTGACGAATAAATGAGCAGCCCATGCAGCCCTGCGCACAGTTTGGGCGGCGTGCGATAATGCACAGGGTTATCCCACAGAAAGGGTGAATAAGTATGCGACCCCGGTGGTCGACAGTGGCTTGCCAAGGCCCTCCTAAACCGCCAAAATGCCAACAAACGTTCTCCATTACTACAATACTACAATAAACTACGCAGGGCGCTTTCCCATGACGCATTATCACCTGGGCCTCAATCTCGGCGCGGACCGCGCCGCCGCACTCGTGCGTGACGGCGAGATCGTCGTCGCCATCCACCAGGAACGGCTGGACCGCCACAAATACAGTCTGGGTTTTTTACACCAGGCGGGCGGTGACCCGGCGCAGATCCAGCCGCCGTATGAAGCCATCCGCTATTGCCTCGACCATTGCGGTCTGCGCCTGGCCGATCTGGCCACCATCACTGGCAATATGCCGGGCGTCGACTACGCTGCGGCCATCCTGCGCCGCACCCTGCCACCGGAAGCGGCCAACAAGGTACTGGACGTGCCCAGCCACCACCTGGCGCACGCGTATTCCGCGTACTGGCCATCAGGGTTCGATGAGGCGCTGGTGCTGGTCGCCGACGGCTCCGGCACCAGCACGGCGGATCGCCGAACGGAATCATACACGCTGTATCGGGCGCAAGGTGCGCAACTGACGCCGATCCACGCCGAGACGGTGACCGCCCACCTGGCGGGCCTGTCCACCCTGGGTTTTGTCTACGAATACATCACCCGCAAGGCGGGGTTTATCTCGCCAGCCGGACAGGGCGTGTATTTCCCCGAGGCCGGCAAGCTGATGGGGCTCGCACCTTACGGCGGTGAACAGCCTCATTGGCAACGTTGGATCCGGCCCCAGGAGGGCGGCTACCACCTTGCGGTTGCCGCGTATGACATCTTTCTCGAAGTGGCCGCCCTGGAGAAGCGTTACGACGACGGACAGGGCGCGCCCTACCTGCGGCCGTACCTCGTTGACCTCGCCTGGAAGGTCCAGCGTGAGCTGGAGGAGGCGCTGCTCCACATCGTTGGCCTGGCCGTGAAAGAGACCGGGCTGCGCACGCTGTGCCTGGCAGGCGGCGTGGCACTGAACTCGGTCGCCAATTACCGTTTGTACCGCCAACTGGATCTGGAGGATGTTTTCACCTTCCCCGCCGCCGGCGATGGGGGCATCGCCGCTGGCTGCGCGTTGTGGGCCTATGCGACGAAAGAGAAAGGCGGTCGCCGGACGCGGATGCGCACAGCCACCCTCGGCCATTCGTATGGCGACGATGCTATGCGACATGCCCTCGACCACTTCGCCGACCGGCTGGTAGTCGAGGAACTGACCGGAGACGCCCCCGTCCACCGCAGCGCGGCGGCACTGGCGAAAGGGCACGTGATCGCCCGCTTTGAGGCGGGATCCGAATTCGGTCCCCGCGCCCTCGGCCACCGCTCCATTCTGGCCGACCCCACCTTCGCGCAGATGAAGGACATCCTGAACGCCCGGGTGAAATTCCGCGAGGCGTTCCGACCCTTCGCCCCGGTTATCCCCGAGGAAGACATCGCCACGGTCTTTGAGCAATCTGTGCCGTCCCCCTTCATGCTGATGGTCGCCACGATCCGCCCGGAATATCGCGAACAGATCCCCTCTGTGACCCATTACGATGGCACAGGGCGGGTGCAGACGGTCACGGCACAGGACAACCCCTTTATGCATCGCCTGTGCGGCACGTTGGCTGCGGTGCGCGGTGGGCCGCCGGTGGTGCTCAATACCAGCTTCAATGTCGCCGGCCAGCCGATCGTCGAAACCCCCGCTGAGGCGATCGAGACCTTCTTGCGCGCCGATATCGATTATCTGGTCATAGGAAATTATTGGGTCACCAAGCGCGACGTGCCTGTGCTCGACTACGCTGACCATCTGGCGCATGTCGGCGACAGCGCGCTGCCGCACGGCCTGCCCCCCGGCCAGCCCGATGTC
>CAZKZP010000068.1:0-11853 GCA_964557295.1 uncultured Chromatiales bacterium
GGGTGTTCTTTGACATTTTCTTGAGCGAGTCGACCACCCGGTCCACGGCCGCCTCGATGCCGCGCTTGATCTCCATCGGGTTGTGACCCGCGGCGACGAGCCTCGAGCCTTCGCGATAGATCGCTTGCGCCAGAACGGTCGCGGTGGTGGTGCCGTCACCGGCCACATCGGAGGTATGCGAGGCCACTTCCTTGACCATCTGCGCGCCCATGTTCTCGAACTTGTCTTCCAGTTCGATCTCTTTGGCGACGGAGACACCGTCTTTGGTGATCGTGGGGGCGCCGAAGCTCTTCTCCAGCACCACGTTGCGGCCCTTCGGACCCAGGGTGACCTTGACCGCGTTGGCCAGGATGTTTACGCCGTCGACCATGCGGTAACGGGCGTCTGTGCTAAAACGTACTTCTTTTGCCATGAGTGTCTTCCTCTTAATATAACCTTTGAATTCTTTAGGAACCGAATGGATCAGCGCTCGACGACCGCCAGGATGTCGTCTTCCTTCATCACCAGCAGGGTATCGTCTTTGACCTTGACCTCGGAACCCGAGTACTTGCCGAACATGACCTTGTCGCCAACCTTGACGGCCAACGCACGTACTTCGCCGTTATCCAGCACCTTGCCGGTGCCCACGGCCACCACTTCACCCTGGGAGGGCTTTTCGGCCGCGCTGCCGGGCAACACGATGCCGCCGGCCGTGGTTTTTTCTTCCTCAAGACGGCGAATGACAACGCGGTCATGCAATGGACGAATCTTCATTGTGTTTTCTCTCCTGTTAAAAGTTACCTGACTCAGACAGCACAATGGCGCGGCCAGAACCGCGCCATCGAAAAACCGGAGGGATTAGCACTCCCTCGTAGCGAGTGCTAATAATAGAGCCCCGATTTTCAAATTCAAGGGCAAAGAAGAAATTTTCATCAGTCGCGGCGCTCGAACTCCCCTTCGATGACACGCTGCCCCGGCGGCCCCTCCGGCGGCGGCGCCCCGCCGCCAGGCCCGCGCGGCTTGCCGCTGCGCAGGAATCGGATCACCAGCCAGCGGCGCGCCCATGGGATCAGCAGCAGCCCGGCGAGGACATCGCTCAAGAACCCCGGAACCAGCAGCAATACCCCCGCGATCATCACGACCACCCCCTCCAGCATCTCGATGCCCGGAATCTCGCCGCGCGCCATGGCGGCCTGCACGCGCTGGAGCATCACGAACCCCTGCACCCGCAGCAGCCAGATGCCGGCGATCGCGCCCAACAGCACCAGCAGCAAGGTGGGCAATGCGCCGATCACCCCGCCGACCTCGACCATCAGATAGATCTCGAGGAACAACATCAGCAGGGGCAGAAAAATGACGATTCGGGATAGCGACATGGGTTTTAAGCGAATGTTAAACTTTCAGGACCACACTTCCCTGTTTCGAGGCGCGCAGTGACCGATAGCTATATGGTAGTCTTCAACACCTGCCCCGACCGCGCGACGGCCGATGCCGTGGCGCAGGCGCTGGTGGAGCTGAATCTCGCGGCCTGCGTCAACATCGTGCCGGGAATCCGCTCAGTGTACCGGTGGCGGGGCCGGATTGAAATCGGCGAGGAGCAGCTGCTGATAATCAAGACCAGCGCCTCGCGCTACGCCACGCTGGAGCGGGAGCTGCGCGCGCGCCATCCGTATGAATTGCCGGAGATCATCGCGCTGCCGATCACCGACGGGCTCGCGCCGTATCTGGCCTGGATCGACGAACAAGTAGGAAAATAAAGTCGTATGAGAAGAATCTTTGTCATTGCGGTATCCCTGCTTCTGAGCCTCGCGCTCGCCCAGACGGCCACCGCCGCGCTGGGGGATACTTTGAAGGGCCTGGGCCAAAACCTCGGCCTCACCGAGGCCGAGCCGGAGTTCCTCGAACCGGATCAGGTCTTCCATTACACCGCCGAGGTCGTCGACCCTCACACCCTGCGCGCGCACTTCGAGATCAAGGAGGGCTACTATCTCTACCGCGACAAATTCCAGTTCACCATTAAAGATGCCAGCGGCGTGACCATCCTCGCGACGGATTCCCCGGCCGGCAAGCTCAAACACGATGAATACTTCGGCGAGATGGAGGTCTATTTGCATGATACCGACTTCACCCTCACCCTCGAACGCGCGGCCTTGGGCGAGACCCCGCTGACCCTGGAGGCGCGTTACCAGGGCTGCGCCGAGGCCGGGCTGTGCTATCCGCCGATCACCAACATCTCTTCCGTCGTTCTGCCCGCCACCGACACCGCGCGCGGCACGACGCCGGTGGCCACCGCGACCACGGGCAGCGCGCCGCCGCTCTCCGAGCAGGACCAGCTGGCCCAATCCCTGGCCGGCGGCTCGACGTTCCTGACCATCGCCACCTTCTTCGGCCTCGGCCTGCTGCTCGCCTTCACGCCCTGCGTGTTCCCGATGATCCCTATCCTCTCCAGCATCATCGTCGGCCAGGGTGAACACCTCACCACCCGCAAGGCCTTCACGCTCTCGGTCGTGTACGTGCTGGCCATGGCGCTGACCTACACCATCGCCGGGGTGATCGCCGGGATGTTCGGGCAGAACCTCCAGGCCGCCTTTCAGAACCCCTGGATCCTCGGCAGCTTCAGCGCCGTCTTCGTCGCCCTGGCGCTCTCGATGTTCGGCTTCTACGACCTGCAACTGCCCAGCGGCCTGCAAAGCCGCTTGACCACGATGAGCAACAGCCAACAGGGCGGCACCCTGGCGGGCACCGCCATCATGGGCTTCCTCTCGGCCCTGATCGTCGGCCCCTGCGTGGCCCCACCCCTGGCCGGCGCACTCATTTATATAGGCCAGACCGGGGACGCGGTGCTCGGCGGCATGGCGCTGTTCGCCTTGAGCCTCGGCATGGGCGCGCCGCTGCTGGCCATCGGCGCCTCGGCGGGCAAGCTTCTGCCCCGCGCCGGCCACTGGATGAACAACGTCAAGGCGGTATTTGGCGTGCTGCTGCTGGCCGTGGCCATCTGGATGCTGGAGCGCATCCTGCCCGCGCCACTCACCCTGGCGCTCTGGGCCGGACTGCTGATCGGCTCGGCGATCTATCTCGGCGCGCTGGAACCCGTCGGCCATGACGCCACCGGCTGGCGCAAGTTCTGGAAGGGTTTCGGCCTGGTATTGCTGATCTACGGCTCGTTGCTGCTGATCGGCGCGGCCAGCGGCGCGAAAGATCCTCTGCAACCGCTGCAAGGCATCAGTTTCGCGGCCAGCGGCGAGACGAAGAAGGAAGAGCTGCACTTCACGCGCATCAAGACCGTGGCCGATCTGGAGCGCGAAGTCGCCGCCGCCCAGGCCCAGGGCAAGCCGGTGATGCTCGACTTCTACGCCGACTGGTGCGTCTCCTGCAAGGAAATGGAGCGCTACACCTTCAGCGACCAAGGCGTGCAGGACGGACTGGAGGGATTCCGCGTGTTGCAAGCCGATGTCACCGCCAACGACGCCGACGACCAGGCCTTGCTGAAGAAATTCTCCCTGCTCGGCCCGCCGTCCATCCTGTTCTTCGACAAGAACGGGGTGGAACAACGCAATCTCCGGCTGGTCGGGTTCATGGACGCGGCCTCCTTCAAACAGCGTATCGCCATGATCAAATAAATGGCCTCCGGCGCGAAAACCGGCGGATTCTGTCAGGATCTGGCGCGATCATGCCGCATTTCGCAAAAAAATAGACAAAGCAAAACGCATCTACCATAATACGCCTATCTTTAATCCGGCTTGCTCTTAAACAGCATCAACACCAGGCAAAATCCTAAACAAACTGCAAGTTTACGGTGCTTATGGCGAAAATCCTGGTCATCAACGGCCCCAATCTCAACATGCTCGGCGTGCGCGAACCCGCACTCTACGGCACCTCGCGCCTGGCGGACATCGAACAGCGCCTGTCCGCACTGGCCACCCAGGACCAGCTCGGCCTCGCGTGCTTCCAAAGCAACGCCGAACACGCCATCGTCGAGCGCATCCATGCCGCGTATCAGGAACGCACCGATTTCATCATCATCAACCCGGCGGCCTTCACCCACACCAGCATCGCCATCCGTGATGCCCTGTCGGCCACCCAGATTCCCTTCATCGAGGTGCATCTGTCCAATGTGCACGCCCGCGAACCCTTCCGGCAAAAGTCGTATTTTTCGGACATCGCGCAGGGCGTTATCTGCGGACTGGGTCCCCTCGGTTACGAACTTGCCTATCAGGCAGCCAAGAAACTTCTAACGACAACAGGTTCATAAGACTATGGATATCCGCAAGATCAAGAAACTCATCGAGCTCCTGGAAGAATCGGACGTCTCCGAGATCGAGATCAAGGAAGGCGAAGAATCCGTGCGCATCAGCCGGGGCACCATCGGCGCCGCGCCGGTCTACATGCAGCAGCCGATGATGGCCATGCACTCCATGGCCGCCGCGCCCGCAGCGCCGCCGCAGGCCGCCGCACCCGCAGCCCCCGCGGCAAAAGAGGAAATCGCCGGCCACAAGGTCACCTCCCCCATGGTCGGCACCTTCTATCGCTCACCCTCGCCGGGCGCCAAGGCCTTCGTCGAGGTCGGCCAGGCGGTCAAGGTCGGCGATACCCTGTGCATCATCGAAGCGATGAAACTGCTCAACCAGATCGAATCCGACAAGGCCGGCACGGTCAAGGCCATCCTGGTGGAAAACGGCCAGCCGGTGGAATACGGCGAACCGCTGTTTATCATCGAATAAGCGCCCGGACGATCACGGCATTGTGAGTAAAGCCTGATTGACGTCACCCGGCCGGCATGGCGCATGACGGACCATTCCGGCGCCCTATGACTGAGAACCAACTGAGCGAACCTACTCCATGTTCAACAAGATTCTTATCGCAAACCGTGGTGAAATCGCCCTGCGCGTGCTACGCGCCTGCCGCGAACTCGGCATCAAAACCGTGGCCATTCATTCCACCGCCGATCGCGACCTCAAACACGTGCGCCTGGCCGATGAATCGGTCTGCATCGGTCCCGCCCCTTCCGCGCAGAGCTACCTGAACATCCCGGCGGTGATCAGCGCGGCGGAGGTCACCGACGCCGAGGCCATCCATCCCGGTTACGGCTTTCTCTCGGAGAACGCCGACTTCGCCGAACGCGTCGAGCAAAGCGGCTTCGTGTTCATCGGCCCCAAGGCCGAAACCATCCGCCTGATGGGCGACAAGGTCTCCGCCATCAACGCCATGAAGGCCGCCGGCGTGCCCTGCGTGCCCGGCTCGGGAGGCCCGTTGGGGGAGGATCCGGATGAAAACCTGCGCGTCGCGCGCGAGATCGGCTACCCGGTCATCATCAAGGCCGCCGGCGGCGGCGGCGGGCGCGGCATGCGCGTGGTCCATACCGAGGCCAATCTGCTGAACTCCATCGCCTTGACCCAGGGCGAGGCGGGCGCGGCCTTCGGCAATCCCATGGTGTACATGGAAAAGTTCCTGGAAAACCCGCGCCACATCGAAATCCAGGTCATGGCCGACACCCACGGCAACGCCATCTACCTCGGCGAGCGCGACTGCTCGATGCAGCGCCGCCACCAGAAGGTCGTCGAAGAGGCGCCCGCACCCGGCATCACCGAAGAGATGCGCAAAAAGATCGGCGAACGCTGCGCCCAGGCCTGCGTCGACATCGGCTATCGCGGCGCCGGCACCTTCGAATTCCTGTTCGAAAACGGCGAATTCTATTTCATCGAAATGAACACCCGCATCCAGGTCGAACACCCGGTCACCGAAATGGTCACCGGCGTGGATCTGGTGAAGACGCAGATCCGCGTCGCGGCCGGCGAAAAACTGGCCTACAAACAATCCGACATCAAGCTGCGCGGCCACGCCATCGAATGCCGCATCAACGCCGAAGACCCCGCCACCTTCATGCCCTCGCCGGGCACCATTACCGGCTATCACGCCCCCGGCGGGTTCGGCGTGCGCGTGGACTCGCACATCTACGACGGTTACAAGGTTCCGCCGAACTACGATTCGATGATCGGCAAACTGATCACCCACGGCGAAACCCGCGACGTCGCCCTGGCGCGCATGCGCAACGCCCTGAGCGAGATGGTGATCGAAGGCATCAAGACCAACATCCCGCTGCAACAAAGCATTTGCAGCGACGTAGCCTTCCTCCAGGGCGGCACCAACATCCATTACCTCGAAAAGAAGTTGGGACTCAAATAAACGAAGGGCTGCCAACTTCAAGAGTGTAATCGCACGCTAAAGCATGCTCCTACGGGTACTGGCTTTACCGTAGGAGCCATCTTCAGATGGCGATTCTTTTACTCAGTCCTCGTCACTTATCAAAATACATGCCCTGGATCCAGCTCAAAATCGACAGCGACAAGACCCACGCGGAAAAACTCGCCGATCTGTTGAGTGAGCTCGGGGCCGCGGCCGTGACGCTGGAGGACCGCGCCGATCAGCCGATCTTCGAGCCGCCGCCGGGGGCCACGCCCTTGTGGCAGGATGTCTGCGTCGTGGGGCTGTTCGAGGCCGGGGCCGATCCCATCGGGATCATCGCCACAGTGGAACGGCGTTCCGGTCTCACGCTGGCCTGGCAGGCCAGTCCGCTGGAGGACAAGGACTGGGAGCGCGCCTGGATGGACAACTATCATCCGATCCAGTTCGGTCCGCGCCTGTGGATCTGCCCGAGCTGGAGCGCGCCGCCCGATCCGAACGCGATCAATCTCATGCTCGATCCGGGCCTGGCCTTCGGCACCGGCACGCACCCGACCACCGCGCTGTGCATGCAGTGGCTCGATGCGCATCCGCCGCAGGATCAAGCGGTGATCGATTACGGCTGCGGCTCGGGGATACTCGCCATCGCGGCGCTGCTGCTCGGCGCGAAGCATTGCGTGGGGGTCGACATCGATCCGCAGGCCCTATACGCCAGCCGCGCCAACGCGGAGAAAAACGGCGTGGCCGACAGGCTCACCTTGTGCCTGCCGCAGCAGGCCCCGCGCGCGCCGGTGGACCTGCTCATCGCCAACATCCTGGCCAATCCGCTGATCGAACTCGCGCCCCGCTTCGCCAGCCTGGTGCGCCCCGGCGGCCACATCGTGCTCTCCGGCATCCTGCGCGAGCAGGCCGAGCAGGTCAGCCGCGCCTATCAGCCGTTTTTCGAGATGCGGCCAGCTGAGATCAAAGAAGACTGGGTGCGCTTGGAAGGCCGGCGAAAATACGTTAACGTTGACGCCAACGCGAGCCAATAAGCCACCACACGATGTTTACACGCTGCCCCAAATGCAACACCGCCTTCCGCATCCACGCCAAGCAACTCGGCGCGGCCAGCGGCTTGGTGCGTTGCGGCAGCTGTCAATACATCTTCCAGGCGCTGGAGCATCTGTTCGAACTCACGCCAGGAACCCACCCGCTTGCGGCGGCCATGCCCGCGCCCAAACCGAAGGCCCCGCCCGTAGCGGCCGCCGTCATTCCACCCGTTGCCGCGGCAACGGAACCCAAGAAGCCGGCACTCGATGAGCGCCTGCCAGCCGAAGAAGTCCTGCCGCCCATCATCATCCGCTCAGGGCTTCCGTCGAACACGCCTCACGGCGCTCTCCGCCAACAGCCGGAGAACACGAACGCACTGCCCAAGGCGGCCTCCGGCCCCGCGGCCACGTCCGCGCTGAAACCAGCGACCATCACAGAGCCGACCTTCGCCCAGCCAGCTCCCGCAGCGGATTTCAAACCCGCCGCATCCGTGCCGCCGACCGATAACGAATTCGATTTCACTCGTGCACGGTTCAGCCGCGTCGCACCGCCGCAGGATGCCGCGTTCGACACCCCGGAGATCGATCACGCGGCGCTGGAACGCGATAACGCCGAAATCGCCAATATGCTGGCCGAGATCGAGTCGCGCCTGAAGGAACAACCGCCCGGAACGTTGCCAGCCGCCGATCCCGTCACGCTGGTCGAGACCATGGAACCCACGCCCGAACTCGTCCACGCCGCACAGGTACATGTCGCACCCGCGCCAGCACGCGCCGAACCGGTCGTCGAAACCGCCTCACCGATCGACGAAGACCTCACGCAGATTGGAGGACACGCAAGCTTGGCGCCCGAAGGCGCTGCAGCGGCGGCAGAACCCGAACCCGCGCCCGCCTACCCCGAGGCCGTATTCGACTTGCGCCAGAAGCCAGGCTCGCGTCTGCCCCTGCTCTGGTCGGCCGCGGTGCTGATACTCATCGTCGGCATCTTCGCGCAACTGGTCTATTTCAATCGCAACGAACTCGCGCGCCAGCCGCAACTGCGTCCCTGGATGGAACAGCTCTGCGGCCTGATGGATTGCAAGATCCCCTTGCGCGTCGACCTGAATGCATTCGAACTCAGCGACCGCGACGTGCGCACCCATCCACAGCAAGCCGGGCAACTGCTGGTCAGCGCCACCATCAAAAACAACGCCGCCTTCGCGCAGCCGTACCCGGTCGTCGAACTGAGTTTCCGCAGCATCGAAGGTCAGCTTATTACCAAACACTTATTCAACCCGAGTGACTATGTCGGGAAGAATTTGAGTCTCGACAACGGGATAGCTTCACAGCAAACCCAGCGCCTCAGCATGGCGATTCCCGACCCCGGCCCGACTGCAATAAATTTCCTGTTTGATTTTCTGCCCGCCCCGGAAAATCAACCCTGAAAGCGCAAAAAAACCGCTTTATCCAGCCCCCTCCAAGCGGGTATTATTCATCCCCCGTTTCCGTAAGACCAGGCGTGCAGCACACCGATGCAGATTGGCCCTTACAATTTAGCGAATAATCTTATCCTCGCTCCGATGGCCGGCGTCACGGACAGACCCTATCGCCTGCTCTGCCGCCGACTCGGCGCGGGCATGGTCGTCTCGGAAATGATCTCCTCCAATGCGCTGCTGTGGAACAGCGAAAAGACCCGGCGCCGCATCTGTCACGAAGGAGAAGGCGCCCCCCGCTCGGTGCAGATCGTCGGCGCCGATCCGCACCTGATGGCGCAAGCCGCCCGGCTCAATGCCGAGCACAGCGCGCAAATCATCGACATCAACATGGGCTGCCCGGCCAAGAAGATCTGCAACACCTTGGCCGGCTCCGCCCTGCTGCGCGATGAGAAACTCGTCGGCGCGATCTTGGAGGCCGTGGTCAAGGCCGTGGACATCCCGGTCACGCTCAAGATCCGCACCGGCTGGGACCCGGAGAACCGCAACGCCCTCAACATCGCCCGCATCGCCGAAGACGCCGGCATCCAAGCCCTGACCATCCATGGCCGCACGCGCGCCTGCGGCTTTCGCGGCGAGGCCGAATACGACACCATCGCCGCCGTGAAGGCCGCGATCAAGATCCCGGTGATCGCCAACGGCGACATCGACTCCCCCGAGAAGGCAAAACAGGTATTGGCAACCACCGGCGCCGATGCCGTGATGATCGGCCGCGCCGCGCAAGGCCGGCCGTGGATCTTCCGCGAGGTGCAGCACTATCTCGCCACCGGCGAAAAACTCCCCGAGCCGGAACTGACCGAGGTGCGAGACCTGATGCTCGAACATCTCGAAAACCTCTACGCGTTTTACGGCGCGCACACCGGGGTGCGCGTGGCCCGCAAACATATCGCGTGGTACACCAAGGGCTGTCCGCAGGGGGCCGCCTTCCGCCAGCACATCAATCAGGTGGACGGCGCATCAGAACAACTCGAACAAACGCGCGATTTCTTCGATCGCCTGATAACAACAAAGGAACTGGCAGCATGAGCACCAATTCTTCCGCCAACGTCATTCCAATCAAGGCCGAATTCAACGATCAAGACTCGATCCGCAGCTGCATCCGGCTCGCGCTCGCCGAATACTTCAACACCATGGACGGCCACGCCACCAGCGGCCTGTATGACTTGGTGTTGCAGGAAGTGGAACAACCTCTGCTGGAAAGCGTCATGCGCTACACCGAAGGCAACCAGACCAAGGCCGCCGAGATCCTCGGCATCAACCGCGGCACGTTGCGCAAGAAATTAAAGCAATATCGCCTCGATTGACCTGTTCTTACATAAAACCATTCATCCATGAAACATAAAGATCTCTTGGTCAAGATCCACGTCAAATGTGACTCAGAGAATCTCCCTCTCCCTCCGGGAGAGGGCCGGGGTGAGGGAATAATAACGAAAAAACCAGCTTCTCTTCACCCCTCACCCTAACCCTCTCCCGGAGGGAGAGGGAATGTAGGCAACCATTAGCAACCGATTCACATCCATTCCTTTGATTGAGTATGAGCATGAATAAAATCCAACGCGCCCTCATCAGTGTTTCCGACAAAACCAACGTCATCGAGCTGGCCCGTGCGTTAAGCGCGCGCGGCATCGACATCCTCTCCACCGGCGGCACCGCCAAACTGCTCGCCAAGGAAGGGATCAAGGTGACCGAGGTCTCCGACTACACCGGCTTTCCCGAGATGATGGACGGGCGCGTGAAGACCCTCAACCCCAAGGTGCACGGCGGCATCCTCGGCCGGCGCGGCACCGACGACGCGGTGATGCGCGAACACGGCATCCAGCCGATCGATCTGGTCGTGGTCAATCTCTATCCGTTCGCGGCCACCGTCGCCAAGCCGGATTGCACGCTGGAAGACGCGATCGAAAACATCGATATCGGCGGCCCGACCATGGTGCGCGCGGCGGCGAAGAATCATCGCGATGTCACCATCGTCGTCGATCCGAGCGATTATGAAACCGTGCTCGCCGAGATGGCATCGAACAACGGCGCGGTGAGCGACGCCACGCGCTTCTCCCTCGCCGTGAAGGCCTTCGAGCACACCGCGCACTACGACGGCATGATCTCCAACTACCTCGGCGCGATTCAAGCCGACGGCCGCAAGATCCAATTCCCGCGCACCTTCAATCTGCAATTCAACAAGGCGCAAGACATGCGCTACGGCGAGAACCCGCATCAGCAGGCGGCGTTCTACGTCGAGCACACACCCGAGCCCGGCAGCGTCAGCACCGCCAAACAACTGCAAGGCAAGGAACTCTCGTTCAACAACATCGCCGACACCGACGCCGCGCTGGAATGCGTGAAGCAATTCGCTGATGCCCCGGCCTGCGTCATCGTCAAACACGCCAACCCCTGCGGCGTGGCGCTCGGCGCCAGTCTGCTCGAAGCCTACGATCGCGCCTACAAAACCGATCCGACCTCGGCCTTCGGCGGCATCATCGCCTTCAATCAGGAACTCGATGCGGCCACCGCCACCGCCATCATCGAACGCCAGTTCGTCGAAGTGATCATCGCGCCGAAGATCTCCGCCGCCGCCAAGCAAGCCGTCGCCGCCAAACAAAACGTGCGCCTGCTCGAATGCGGCGCCTGGCCTGCGCAACCCGGCCAAGGTTATGACTACAAGCGCGTCAACGGCGGATTATTGGTGCAAGACCGCGACCTCGGCATGATCACGCTGAACGATCTCAAGGTCGTGAGCCAGCGCGCACCCAGCGCGCAGGAAATGCAAGACCTGCTGTTCGCCTGGCAAGTCGGCAAGTTCGTCAAATCCAACGCCATCGTGTATGTGAAAGACCGCATGACCATCGGCGTCGGCGCCGGCCAGATGAGCCGCGTCTACTCCGCCAAGATCGCCGGCATCAAGGCCGCCGATGAAGGCTTGAAAGTGCCCGGCTCCGTCATGGCCTCCGACGCCTTCTTCCCCTTCCGCGACGGCATCGACGCCGCCGCCGCCGCCGGCATCACCGCCGTCATCCAGCCCGGTGGCTCCATGCGTGATCAAGAAGTCATCACCGCCGCCAACGAACACGGCCTGGCCATGGTCTTCACCGGCATGCGGCATTTCCTTCACTAATAGCCGCCGCTTTACTAAGACGATCGGTAGTAAAGCCTCATTCAGCGGGCGGCTAGAGGGTCAGCCCGCAAGGCGCGGCGGT
>CAZKZP010000069.1:0-11835 GCA_964557295.1 uncultured Chromatiales bacterium
TGGAGCGGTTGCCGAGGATGAGGGGGTAAATTAATGTGTTAATCCCCCTCACCCTTGCCCTCTACCCTAAAGGGCATAAATCCCGGAGGGAGAGGGAATGACACCAGATTTAATTTGGTGCCGGGTTAGTAAGAATCACGCCTGCTTCTGGTGCGTCGAATCACTGAACGGCTTGCGCCAGTGGTATATCCGCACGGGAGGGACATTCAGCAGTTCTATTTCGATCTCTGGCTTGCCGAGCAGCTGGCGTCCAAGCATGGCGACTTGATCACGGAATTGATAGGCGACGAAGCGCCCGCCTGGCGCGAGGCTGGTCCACACGGCTTGGATAATCCGTTTGCCGAGGTTGCTGGGCATAGTGGAGAACGGGATGCCGGAGATCACCACATCGGGCTGCACCGGTGTGTAATGCCGGAGCACCTGGGGCAAATGCTCCGCGCTTCCCTGATGGACGATCAGGCGCGGGTCGGATTCCGCTTTCAGCAACGATACGAATTCTTCATTGATCTCAAGGGCGATGAGCTTGGCGTTATCAGACAGGGCCGCGAGGATTGCCCGCGTGGTACCGCCGGTGCCTGGCCCGAGTTCGACGACCAATCTGGCATTGGCAAGATCGGCGATCTCGATCAGCCGCCGTTCGAGAAAGCGTGAACTTGGGATGATAGATCCGACGAGCTCCGGATTGCGCAAAAATCCCATGAAGAAGGCCAATCGACGATACCGGCCAGGTGCTTGTAATGAAGTGTTATATTTTCTGTCCAAGTCATGCCCTTTCTTCATGCGGCGCAGAGAGGAATCTGCGGGTTAAACCTTGATTAATGTACGGAGACCTAGGTGCGTGATCACTGCCCCCACCCTAACAATGTGTTGAAAGACGACTGTTCCTGTGTAAACAAAAGATAGGAAAAATTCTTTTGGTTTTCCACACCGATAACCGCAGACACGTTACTCATCCCATCGTTTTCAGAAGAAGCTCCTTGACTTCGCGCAATGGTCTGGCATTGAGCACATCGTCTTTCTGCAGCCAGCCACGGCGAGCCTGTTTCACGCCGTAACCGAGATAGTCGAACTGCTGCGCACTGTGCGCATCGCTGTTGATGCTGACCTTTACCCCGGCATCGCGTGCGATACGGCAATGAATATCGGTAAGATCGAGACGCTTCGGCTGCGCGTTCAATTCCAGATAACAACCGCGCTGCGCGGCATGTTTAATGATGCGCTCCATGTCGACATCATAGGCCGCGCGTTCTTCCAGAAGTCGTCCGCTGGGATGGGCGAGAATGGAAAAATAACGATGATCCATGGCGCGCAATATTCGTTCGGTTTGTTTCTTGCGTGACAAGCCAAAATGGCTGTGTACGGCGCCGATGACCAAATCAAGTTGCGCCAAAACCGTCTCAGGGAGATCGAGTTCACCATCCTCCATGATATCCACCTCGATGCCCTTTAAAAGTCTGATACCAGACAATCGTGCATTGAGACGATCGATCGCCTCCATCTGCTGCAACAACCGCTTCTCGTTCAGGCCATGGGCCACCGTGAGATGCTTGGAGTGATCGGTGATCGCAAGATACCTTAACCCGCATTGTTGCGCCGCCCGTGCCATCGCCTCCAGGGTGTCATGTCCATCCGTCACGCTCGTATGGATATGCAAATCGCCCTGAAGATCCGCCAACTCGATCAATGCCGGCAGCTCCCCTTTGTATGCCGCTTCAATTTCACCATGGTCTTCGCGCAATTCCGGGTCGATGTAGGGCAACCCCACCGATGCGAAAACCGAACTCTCGGTCGCGCCTGCCACGCAGCGCTGCTCTCTGAACACCCCATATTCGTTGATCTTCAGTCCGCGCTGCTGGCCGAGCCGTCGGATCTGAATGTTGTGCGCCTTGCTGCCGGTGAAATAATGCAACGCCGCGCCGAAACTCTCCGTAGGCACAACGCGCACATCGACTTGCAGACCATTGCGTAGAATCACGGTTGAGCGTGTCTCCCCCTTGGCGACCACCTTGGCGACTTCATCATAGGCGGTAAAATGCCGCATCACGTTCGCGCTGTTGCCTGTCGTCACCAAGATGTCGAGATCCCCGACGGTGTCCTTCCCGCGCCGATAGCTACCGGCGATCACAACGTCATCGAGTTCGGGCAGCTGCTTGAGATAAGCGACAAGTGACTCACCATACTGCCGCGCGACATGAATCATGAAACGTTTTTCCGCAACCTGCCGCTGCTCAATGGCCTCCAGAATTCGTTGCTCCGTCTTGACGCCGAATCCTGGCAGATCACGCAACGTTCCGGCGCGCGCGGCCACCTCGAGCTGGCGCAGCGTTTTGATATGAAGTTGCTCGAACACCTGCTTTACGCGCTTAGGACCCAGTCCGGGGATCTTGAGCAGCTCCTCGAGACTAGCCGGGACTTCCCGGCGGAGTTCCTTGAGAAATTTCGCATCACCCGTTTTGAGTATCTCGTGTATCTTGCCTGACAGATCCTGGCCGATCCCCGGCAGCTGCGTGAGATCCTCGCCACGCTCGATCATCTCGGACAGCTCATGACTCAAATCGCGTATCGTCGTGGCGGCATTGCGATAAGCGCGCACCCGAAACGGATTGGCCCCCTGGATCTCCAACAAGTCGGCCATTTCTTCGAACATGTGCGCGACATCTTCATTGTGGATCGGCATGCGACCTGTCTTCGCTGCGGCACGGCATCAGTGTTGCAGTGCAGGCTGTTCGCGGTGGAAAAACCAGCGATCCAAAACCACATGCCGGGTAAACCATGCATTGTGCAGCAATCTTTCCGCGATCATCCGCTTGAGCGACGCCGGTATCCAGGCATCTCCAGCGTGGGAGTCGCGCGCGCCGAAGCGATCGCGCAGCGCATGCTCGTAGGCGCACAGTGCATCGGGGCTGTAATCACCTGCCAACGCCATGATCGTCTGCGCCGCCATGAGACCGGACTCGACGGCCGGCCGAATACCCTCACCGCTTTGTGTATAGGCCAACCCGGCGGCATCGCCGATCAGCAAGACCCCATCTCCGACCACTTCGCGTTTCGCGTGCCGATACAACAGATAGGCATGGCCAGCCATGCGCGCGGGGATATCACGCGGTATGCGCCTTTCCTGGACCAAGTAATCGAGGAATTCCGTGACATGACGCGAGAGTCCATCATCGTCTTCACGTCCCAAACCAATATTGAGATAGTCGCCCTTACGCACGACCCAGCCATAGCCGGCGAGGTCGCGGCTAAAATACAGCTCCGGCACCTCCGCACGAACGGGTAAATCCGCTTGCTGGGACGGCGTGAGCATGACCTCCATCTCCTGCGCCTTGACCGCGAGTTCATGCTTGCCAATATCTGCGCCCAACAGACGCGCCACCGCACAGAAATGCCCGCCGGCGCCGATGAGCAGCGGTGCTGCCCAGGTGTCGTTGATCAGCCATGATCCATTCCTGCGCTTGATCTCGTTGGCGGCCTCGCCCAGCTGCAATCGAGCGCCGCTGCGCTGCAATAAATAGTGATCGAATTCGCGGCGACGAATCCCATAACTTACCGGGCGGTCATACTCGGTCACCACCATGTCATGTCCGATCATTCCGGTACGAAAGGCGGTAAACGGTTGAAAGGTAAATTGCCTGCGATATTCGTCGATGGGTAGTTCAAGATCCTCGATCACCGAAGGGGTGATCCATCCGGCGCACACCTTGTCGCGCGGAAATGCCTTTTTATCGAGCACCAGCACTTTGCAACCCGCTTGCACCAGGCGCCAGGCGCACGTGGCGCCGGCCGGACCGCCGCCGACGATGATGGCATCAAAAGATTCCATGGGATTCAGATGCGCTGTGCATACGAGGATGTGTCATACAAGAAACTTCTCGACCAGGGCATGTCATTATTCCTGGGCCGGGAAAACACCACTTGAAACAGTTGCAGCTCGCCGGAGGTAAAGGCCGCGACTGAACCCGCGAGATAGAGGCGCCACGCCCTGACGAACGTCTCGTCGAACTCTTCGCTCATCTTCTCGGACTGCGCTTCGAAGCGCCCCAGCCACTGCTTCAGTGTCTTGGCATAATGCAGGCGCAGGTTTTCCACATCGAGCACGGAAAAGCTGTACGGCTCGAAGATCTCGGTCATCTCGCGCAGACTGGGCGGGCAGGCGCCAGGAAAGATGCGCCGCTCGATCCAGGCATTCATATTGCGCGGACGATTGCGCCCGATCGTGTGAATCAATCCTCGACCGCTCTCCTTCAAAGACCGGTCGATCACTTCACCGAGGCGCCGGTAATTCTCGGGCCGGACATGCTCCAGCATGCCTACCGAGACGAAGACATCGTATTGCCCCGCGATATCATTGTAATCGGCCTCGACATATTGAATCCGCGCATCCAGCCCTTCGCGCGCGGCGCGCTCGGTGGAATAGACGATCTGCTCGTGGGAAATATTGTAGGACTTCACCATCACGCCATGGTGTCTGGCCATGTGGCGCGCGAGCGCTCCCCAACCGCCGCCGGCCTCGACCACCGTTTCGCCCTTGCGCAGACGCAGTTTGCGACAGATATATTCCATTTTCGCGACTTGCGCCTGATCGATACTCAAGGAAGGCGTCGGATAATAGGCGCAGGTGTACACCAGATTTTCATCGAGCCAGAGGCGATAGAACTCATTACCGATATCATAATGGTGGCGAATGTCTTCGCGATTGCGGTAATGCGCCCCGGTGCTCGTCCGGTTACGCAATCGATCGAGCAGACGAAATAGCGGACTGCGTAAACTCTCAGATGAAACGCAACCATACACGGTCTCCAGGAATGCGACCAGATCGCCTTCGACCTCCAGACTCCCCCGGCTGTACGCATCGCCGAAATAGAGATCCGGATTGACCACCAGCCGCCAGAGCGTGGCCCGGTCGCGGATATGCAGCTTTTCCACGGTATCGATCCCTGGCGGCGAGATAACCTCACCGTCCCACAGGATCACATGGATCGGAGGATCTCCCAGAAGCGACAATAACTTACGCAGCGCCCACCGCTCGATCGCCACGGGCGGCGCACCACTCCCGCCCGCCTCCGCGCCATGGGTCTCATGAAACGCGGGCGCCATTGCCGATGGTATGCCGAGAAGATGCGACCGTTTTTTCATTACTACCTCGCTTACCCTTGTGTCCGATTCGAAGTCATAATGATTCGTGCTGCCACCGTGGAGGCTAACCCATCGCATACCCCGTGGCATCTACACGCCGAATTAAGCTTAGCAACAAATCACCGGGGTTGCTGGCGGGCGCGCAACCTGGGGAGGGGGGCGGCACTCGCCGTGGCATAGAGATTCTCTGAATTATTTGAAACGCCCATAAATTAATGACTGTTTTTGCCGCCAAGGTTCAGTATATTCTTTATCAACGTAATCCCTCGGCCGAAAAATGAATAAAGAAAATCTCGCAACTTCCGCCCCGCAACCGGCCTTCGCCAGCGCCATCCGCGAGACCTGCCAGAAGGGATATTCCTGGTCCGACCTGCGTCATGACCTCATCGCGGGGCTTACCGTGGGCATCGTCGCCATACCCCTGGCAATGGCGCTGGCCATCGCCATCGACGTCCCGCCGCAATACGGCTTGTACACATCGATCGTGGCCGGCGCCTTGATCGCCTTGACCGGTGGCTCGCGCTTCAATATCTCCGGACCGACCGCCGCATTTGTCGTCATCCTCTTACCGATCACGCACCAGTATGGGCTGGGAGGGTTGTTGACGGCGACATGCATGGCCGGCCTCATCCTTATTATGATGGGACTCACCGGATTGGGGCGTTTGGTTCAATTCATCCCCTACCCAGTCACGCTCGGCTTCACCGCTGGAATCGCGGTGGTCATTGCCGTATTGCAGCTCAAGGACTTTCTCGGACTCACCCTCGGCCAATCTGAGCTGCACTTCCTGGACAAACTCATCCAGATCGCGCACGCGCTTCCCAGTCCACGCACCGCAGACCTGATTATCGGCGTGCTCACCCTGGGGATCTTGATCGCTTGGCGCAGGTTGCCGCTCCCGATCCCCGGCCATCTTCCGGCGTTGATAATCGGCAGTGGCGTTGCCTGGTTGATGATGCACTTCTCCGCCGACCTCAGTGCGCAGACCATCGGCTCGCGTTTCAGCTATTGGGTCGACGGCGTGGAGCACGCCGGCATACCCGCGATGCTTCCCGCGCTGAGTTTCCCGTGGCAGCAACCCGGTGCAAACGGCGCGCCGCTCGGGCTGTCATTTTCAATGATCCGCGAATTGATCGGACCCGCCTTCGCCATTGCAATGCTCGGGGCGATCGAATCATTATTATGCGCGGTGGTGGCCGACGGGATGACGGGCACCAAACACAACCCCAACGCCGAACTGGTCGGGCAAGGACTCGGCAATGTAGTGGCGCCATTTTTGGGCGGCATCACCGCCACCGCGGCCATCGCCCGCACTGTCACGAGTATCCGGAGCGCAGCCCGCTCGCCGCTCGCCGCGATCATACATGCGGCCGTGGTGTTGCTGGCCGTGCTGCTGCTCGCGCCGCTGCTCAGCCACGTCCCCATGGCAGCGCTGGCCGCCTTGCTGCTCATGACCGCCTGGAACATGAGCGAGGCCAAACACGTCGTATTTACCTTGCGCACGGCGCCGCGCAGCGATGTGGCAGTGCTGCTCACATGTTTTACGCTCACGGTGATCTTCGACATGGTCATCGCCGTCGCCGTGGGCGTGGCCTTGGCCGCGGTACTGTTCATCCAGCGCATGACCGAACTCACAGCCACCCGCATCCTGGACCGTCAGCATCACCCGCATTTGAGTGATCTGCCGGCGGAGATCGCCGTCTATGACATCAACGGTCCGTTATTCTTTGGCGCGGCGGAAAAGGCATTGAATGTTTTGCATCGCACTAATCAAGGCATCAAGGTGATCATCATTGACCTGAGTGATGTTCCGATGATCGACATGACCGCCTTGGTGGCCTTGCGCTCGGCCTTGGCACAGCTTGGCAAGCGAAAAATCCCGGTGGTCTTCGCCAATCCATCGCCCCAGGTGGTCGACACCTTACATCAGTCCGGACTGAATGAAATCGAAGGAAAGATATTGTTCCGCACCGATCTCGCCGCGGCGCGCGATGCGGCGCTGACACTCGCGCATCGCAGGTAGCCAGGATGGACCGAACCCGGATTTGCCGTTAGCGATCTACCGCAACAGCCCTACGGAATATCCGTCTTCAGCGGGAGATAAAAGGCTCACTCCACCAACACGGTCACTTCGTCACTCCGCCCCTGCTCATCGACCACGGTGATCGCGTATTGCCCCGGCGTCTTGAATACATAGGGCTGGCTGGCCGCGGCATCCAAGAGATATTGCAGCTGACCATTGATGAACCAGTAGTGGCGACCCTGTCCGCCCAATGCTTGCAGCAGAATGCGCGGCATCTCATGACTGGCGCCCGCGCTGCGCAACACGCTGCCGTTACGCAAGCCGGCGATCTTGACCGACCCCGTGGTGATGGCGGGCGGCCGCGCGCATTTGGCATCGTAATCGGGAATCTGGCGCACACGACGATAACGCACCTCGATCCACGGCTCCACGGCCTTCGGCCAAAGTGCGACGTTCTGCTGTCGTGTGTTTTTCACTTTGCATCCGGCGTCGACGCGTTTTCCCGTTTTGCTGTTGACCGTGAAGCTCACGGGATTGCTGCTCCACTGCGCATCATTTTCGGGAAAGGTGAACGGCACGTTGCCGTCCAGGAGATGGGCGGGTTTTTTGCGATGGCAATGCGCGAGCGGGGTTTCCTCGGCCAAGCCGCCGAGGGGCCAGCAGATTTCCGCCTGCGTGACATTGGCGGGTGCGGTGTTGATGCTTGCGGGAGAACGCGCATCGCCGTTGATAACAGAAGGCAGGTTGTCGGTGATCGCAAAGAGAATCGGCGCGGCGGCGAGCGCGCCATAATAGCCGGGCAGCGGCGTGCCGTCGGGCCGGCCAATCCAGACGCCCACGGTGTAGTGCGCCGTCACGCCGATCGACCAACTGTCGCGAAAACCGTAACTGGTGCCGGTCTTCCAGGCCACGGGGGTCCCGCGATAGTCCATCAGATACGGCGCCGGACGATCGGGGCGCTCGTTGCTGCCGAGGATGTCGCGAATGATCCATGCCGCCCCTTCCGACAGAAGCCGCCGCTGCCACAGCTCATCTGCTTCGAGCATGCGCGGCCGTCCCGCCAAACCCTGATTGGCCAGCGCGGAATAGGCGCCGACCAGTGACTCCAACGTCGTTCCCGCGCCACCCAAACCCAGTGCCAGATTGGCCTTGGCGCCGGTGGGCAGAATGATGTTCACCCCGGCGGTTTTCAGCCGGTTCATAAACGTGTTGTCGCCCAGTTTCTCCAGCACCTGGATGGCGGGCACATTGAGCGAGCGTCGCAGCGCCTCGCTGACACTGACCGGGCCGTGAAAGCCATTGTCGAAATTCTCCGGGCGGTAATCACCGAAATCGGATGGCGCGTCCACCAGCAGGGATTGCGCGTGGATCAATCCGGCGTCGATGGCCATGCCGTAGATAAACGGCTTGAGTGTCGAGCCCGGTGAACGCACTGCCTGCACCATGTCGACGTGACCGAAGCGCTGATCATCGCCGAAATCGGCGGAGCCGACATAGGCGCGCACCGCCAGTGTGCTGTTTTCCAGCACCAGCGCCGCCGCCGAGGTGCCCAAGGGCATTCCCTGGGTGTGATTGCGGATCAACTCGGTGAGGTTCTGTTGCAGGTTCGCGTCGATCGTGGTGTGGTAAATCTCTTGGGTTGGATTCTCCGTCACGAGGCGCCGCGCCAACAACGGAGCCCGTTGCGGCTGCGTATAGAATTGCGCCCAGACCGGCTCGATCAGCGCGTCGTCGACCCGTTGTTGCGGCCACACCTGCAAGGCGCCGAGGCGTTTGAGCACCTTGTCGCGCATGGCTTGCGCGCGCTCGGGATAACGGTCGGGACGATTGCGGCTCGGCGCCTGGGGCAATACCGCGAGCAATGCCGCCTCGGCATCGCTGAGCACCGCCGCCGATTTGCCGAAATAGGTGTAGCAGGCCGCTTGCACCCCTTCCACCGTCCCGCCAAACGGGGCGCGGTTGAGGTACAGCGTGAGGATCTCCTCCTTGCTGTGGTGCCATTCGAGTTGCAGGGCGCGCCACAGTTGCCAGAGTTTACCGCCGAGGCCGCGCTCGACCGGATCGATCAGACGAGCGACCTGCATGGTCAAGGTGGAACCGCCGGAGATGATGCTGCCGCTGCTGAGGTTCTGCCAGAGGGCGCGCAGCATGGAGAAAGGGTTGAAGCCCGGATGGCGCCAGAACCAGCGATCCTCGTAATGGAGCAGGGCCTCGATATAGTTGGGCGAGACCTCGTCGAGCGTGACCGGATAACGCCAGACGCCCTTCGCGTCGGCGAAGGCGCTCAGGGGCGCGCCGTCGCGCGCCACCACGACCCGCGCGAATTCCGCCTCCAAGGTCGCCGGCAGCGGGAACAGCAGGTCCAGTAGCACCAGACCTGCCATTACCGCGGCGAGTGCGACAACGAACCGTCTGACGCTATTTCGCACGCGCCTTGACGACAGTCAGATCGGAAATCGAGTGGCTGATGCCCTGGATGTACGGGCGATACATGTCCTCGACATACACCGGCGGCACGGTATAGGTGCCGGGCGTGACCGCGCGCGCCAGATAGAAGAGATCGGCGTAGCCCCACTCGTACAGATCGAACGCGGCCACGAAACGATCATCGCGATACTCCTGATGCTTGATGCGGCCCTGGTTCTCGCTCTGCAACTCCGCCATGCCGCGACCGTCGATGGTGAAACGATCGAGTTTGACGGCGTGATCGAGATTCTGGTTCTCCAGCTCCAGACCGGCGGGCAGCAGGTCCACCAGCAAGGCATCCGGAATGCGCCGCTTGGCGCTCACGCGCAGATGCACCACCACCAGCTCGCCGGTCGCCAGCGACGGCAGCGCACGCTTGCCCTCGATCGTGGAGTTGGCGAGCAGCTTGCCGTTGATGTCGTAATATTCGCGCGCCACGTTGATATCATCGAGGCGCGGCGCCGGCGCCTGTTTGGGATAACCGGTGACGACCATTTCGGCAAAAAGTTTGTCGTTGCTGGTGGAGCGGAACGAAAGACCGTTCACCAGTTCATTGCCGTCGAACAAGCGCTGATAACTGCCGACGCCGCTCACGGGTTGCGCGCTCTTGCCCAGCAGCAGCTCCCCGGCCCAGGCGGTATTTTCGCCAAGCGACAGCGCCACCCCCGCCTTGAACAGCGCCAAGCGCTCCTGGGTGCTGAGGTAGTCTTGCCCCGTGGCGGCGTCCGCCAGCTTGAAGATCAGCTCGCTGCGGCCCGCCACGTTGATCTTCTCCTTCTCCAGCAGATAGGCCATCAGCGCGGTGTCGCGCAGCGGGCTGCCGTAATCGCCCAGGTAGTAATAACGATCACTGGCGAGCGGTTTGCGCAACCCCTCTTCGATGGCGCGCATGCCGCGCGCGCGGTCACCCTGCTTGACCAAGGCGATGCCGAGCTGCACCAGCGCCAGACCGCTCTTGGCATCGGCGCGATTCTGATCGTACATATTGCGCAGCGCGCCGAGCGGGGCGCGATTGAGTTTGGCGAGTACATAGGCCGCGTAGGCGCGATAACTGAAGCGGTAATGCGCCGAGTCCTGACTCCAGCGTTCGCTGAACATGCCGCCGTTCGTATTCACATACTGCAGCAGCCGTTGCATGGTCTTTTCCAGCAGGGTGTTATCCACCGTCACGCCCTGTTCGCGCGCATCGGTGATGAAGTCCGCGATATAGGCGGTGAGCCAGTGCTCCTCCGCGCCGGCGTTGTCCCACAGACCAAACCCGCCGTCGGCGAGCTGGAAGGTGCTCAGGCGGCGCAAGCCCGCTTCGAGATATTCCGCGCGCTTGGCGATGTTCACCTCGCCCGTGGTGAGGTCGGAGAGGTTCAGCCGCGTCACGGCGTCGGGTGTTGCGAATATCCACGGATAGGTACTGCTGGTGGTCTGCTCCAGACAGCCATAGGGATAGTGCAGCAGCTGCCGCAGATGGGTGCTGAGCGCAATCGGCGGACGCGATGAGACCGTCAACCCCGCCTCCGCGGTGTTGGTCATCAGGCCATCGAGTTCCTTGCCGAGGGTGAGTCGATCATTTTTCGACAGGACCGCGCGCACCTGGCGGCTCACCGAGGGATACGGCGGCCGCACCGAGAGCGACCAGCGGCGGCTCAGATCGATCTTGTCCTGGCCTTTGGCGTTGTTGCGCACATCGACCTGCAACGCGCCTTTGCCGAAGTCATCGATGGCGCCGAGTGGAAACGCGAGCACCGCCTTCCCGTTGTCGGCCAGGGTCAATTCCTGTTTCCGCGGGCTCAACCGCAGCGGGGGCTGCGCACGGATGTTCACGCTGAGCTGTTGCGCCTTGCCCGAGAGATTTTGGATATCCAGCGTCGCGGTGGAATTGTCTCCATTGGCGAGGAAGCGCGGCATGGAAATCTCCGCGATCACCGGGGCGGCCACGGTCACCTCGTGCTCGGCGCTGCCGAACTGCTGTTCACCATAGGCCAGCGCCATCAGCCGCAGACGGCCGTTGAAATCCGGCAACGCCAAGGGGATCTCGGCCTCGCCCCGTGCATCGAGCGCGACCGGCCCGCTGAACAGCGAGACGATCTGCACCTCGCTTTGCGCCTTCTTGCCGCCGCGGCTGAGATCGGCGTCGCCGCCGAAGCGTTGGCTGGCCATGGCGCCTTCGAGGCTGTCGATCACGGCGGCGTACATATCGCGGCTGTCGATGCCAT
>CAZKZP010000070.1:0-11213 GCA_964557295.1 uncultured Chromatiales bacterium
CAAATATTTTGAAAAAGGCTCCGCCTAAAAAAAAGGGGCGGCTTTCGCCGCCCCGTTCCACTGCATACCGCTCTGCGACTCAGCGAAGCTTGTCTTTATCGCGACGGCCTTTGTCGTCATCACCCGAGTCATGATCATCGTAATCATCATCCGAGTCATCATGCCCGTGCCGATCTTTCGGCATGCGCGGCACCATCACGGGACGGGTGTCGTTGAGGGTCATCATGAAGGCCACGATCGCGTCTTCCTCGGCACCGGTCAAACCGAGATTACCCAGCAAGCTTGAAAGGTTCTGCCCTACCTCCGGCGGTGCCCACGTACCCACATCGCGGGTGTTGTAGAAGTGCACCACTTCCTTGAGGCTCTTGAACACGCCGTTGTGCATGAAGGCCTTGACGAAAACGGGCTTGGGCCGCAGGTCGACATTGCGCAGCGTCGGCGTCTTGTGCTTGCCGTGATTCATCGCGGCCATGCTCGCCCACTCCGTGCGTGTCGCCAGGAAGCCGCCGAGCCCCGGATCGATCCAGTTCTTGCCATCGGGATTGTAGCGCTTGAGGGCGTCATAGAACGGATTCTCCGGATTCTTCGGCACACCGAGGTTGTGATACTTGAAGTCGGTGAACAGCGGCGGCTCGCCGTTTGGCCCCGCCGTGCTGGTGTGACAGGCCGAACACAGCGCCTTGCCATTGAACAACTGCATGCCGAGTTGCTCCTGCGCCGTCAACGTCGCGTTGCCCGCCAGATAGGCATCGAACTTGGAGCTGTATTGATTGACCTCGCTCGAACCTTCATAGGCCGCGATCGCCAGGCCGATGCGCTCGTAGGTGGCGATCACACCCGTCTTGCTGCAATCGAGCGAACCGGGACCGAAGACATGATCGAACAACCGGTCATAGCTGTGGCCAGTGAGCTTCTTGGCGAAGTTCGACTGTTTGACCCGCATGCACAGCACCTTTTCGTTGGGATTGGCCTGCTCCAGCGGATTGAGGAACGGACCCAGGGCTTGATCGGCGGCGGGACTGCCGAGACGCTCGCCCGTGGCGCGCCCATCCCAGAACAGCCCACCCATGAAGTCGCTGCCCATCAGATGGAACAGCGGACTGGGCGTGGCATAGGCCGAGCTCGGCGGCTTGCGGTTGCCGAAACGCTTCTTCACCGCGCCTTCATACACCGCGCCATGCGCATTGATGTGCTCATCCGGGCCGGTCCAACCCACCTCCGGTCCATGACACACCGCGCAGGATTGTCCCTTGGGCGTGGACAGGTTCGTATCGAAGAACAATGCCTTGCCCAGCAGCTCCTTCTTGGTCAGCGGGCCAGGCGTCGGCGTCGGTGTGGCGCCACTGATGGTGGCCGTGGTCGTCGCCGCGTGCGTGGCGCCGTTGTTGTCGGTGACGGTGAGGCTCACGTTATACGTGCCGGCCGCACTGTAGCTGTGCGTGGGGCTCACGCCGGTGCCGGTCGCGCCATCGCCGAAGTTCCACGCGTAGCTGGCGATGGTGCCGTCGGGATCGCTGGAACCAGAGCCATCGAAGGTGATGCTCATGCCGACATTACCGGTGTACGGTCCGTTGGGATCGGCCACGGGTGGCTGATTGCCCGTACTGGTGATCGTCGCCGTGGTGCTCGCGGTGTTCGTCGCGCCATCATTGTCGGTGACGGTCAGGCTCACCGTATAGGTACCGGCCGCACTGTAGCTGTGCGTGGGACTCACGCCGGTGCCGGTCGCGCCATCGCCGAAATTCCACGCATAACTGGCGATGGTACCGTCCGGATCGCTGGAGCCGGAACCATTGAACGTGATGCTAGCGCCCACGGTCCCGGTGTAAGGACCGTTGGGATTGGCCGTCGGCGGCAGATTGCCCGTGGTGGTGATCGTCGCCGTGGTGCTGGCGGAATGCGTCGCGCCGGCGTTGTCGGTGACCGTCAGGCTGACGGTATAGGTGCCATCGGCCGCATAGCTGTGCGTGGGGCTCACGCCGCTGCCGGTCGCGCCATCGCCGAAGGTCCACGCATAACTGGCGATGGTGCCGTCGGGATCGCTGGAACCAGAGCCATCGAAGGTGATGCTCATGCCGACATTACCGGTGTACGGTCCGTTGGGATCGGCCACGGGTGGCTGATTGCCCGTACTGGTGATCGTCGCCGTGGTGCTCGCGGTGTTCGTCGCGCCATCATTGTCGGTGACGGTCAGGCTCACCGTATAGGTACCGGCCGCACTGTAGCTGTGCGTGGGACTCACGCCGGTGCCGGTCGCGCCATCGCCGAAATTCCACGCATAACTGGCGATGGTACCGTCCGGATCGCTGGAGCCGGAACCATTGAACGTGATGCTAGCGCCCACGGTCCCGGTGTAAGGACCGTTGGGATTGGCCGTCGGCGGCAGATTGCCCGTGGTGGTGATCGTCGCCGTGGTGCTGGCGGAATGCGTCGCGCCGGCGTTGTCGGTGACCGTCAGGCTGACGGTATAGGTGCCATCGGCCGCATAGCTGTGCGTGGGGCTCACGCCGCTGCCGGTCGCGCCATCGCCGAAGGTCCACGCATAACTGGCGATGGTGCCGTCGGGATCGGTGGAACCGGAGCCGTCGAAGGTGATGACCTGACCTGCCTGGCCGCTATACGGACCATTGGGGTCGGCGGTCGGCGGCTGATTGGCCGCCTGGCAGTTCGGGTCATTACCATCACGCAGACCGTCACCGTCGTTGTCCAACCCCCACACGCCGAACTTGGTGGTGCCATAGGCACTTTCATCGCAGGGATCGATGCCCTTTGCCGTAAAGGTCACGGGCGCCACATCTTCACCGACCGGGGTAAATGTGGCCGGATTGCTGTCCGCGGCATGGCATCCGGCGCACACCATCACGCCGGCAGTGTAGTGATGCTGTCGCAGGCCGGCGCTGCCGCTTTGCAGGGCTCCGGTGCCTTTGTCCTGCTCGCGTCCGTGACAGCTCGAACAGGTGATGCCACTCATCGAGGCGTTGGTGGACACCGGCGCAGCACCGATAGTGCTATGGCAATCGGTGCACCCCAGTCCGTAGCGGGTGACATGGCCGTTCATCAGATTGGCGCCCCAGGCCACCGCATCGCTGTTGTTAGGCGCGCCGAAGTTGGTCAGCGATGTGTAATTCCCGCCATTGAAATCACCATGACAGGTGGCGCAGTTTCCCGTGTTGGCGACCGGATCGGCCGAATAGGTTGCGAAAGCGCTCGCCGTTGAATGCCATAACAACAGTGACAAACAGCCCGCCAATGCCCCGGCGGCGATTGATATACGCCTGATACCTCTACCTCGTTGGTTCATGAGCTTCTCTCCTCTGTTACCGAGATGATGCCAAACAGCAGACAAAGTCATCCCGTCTCCTGGATGGAGTAAATTAAAAAGTGTACACAAACGCTAAGAAATGCGAGTTTAAAAAACTCCCCTACAACACAGGGCCCCCGTGATGTTCACTTGAAGGATAGACCAGTTTTTTTTGATTTCTACGACAATAAAAAAATCGAATAACAGGGTTATGCTTTAGATTGAATAAATGGTGCTCGGATCGCGGTTCGAATATATTTTATTCATTGAAACGCATCACACTTCCGCGCCAAATTCCCGCGCGGCTTCACACATGCAATGAGATTGAATGCGAATAATTGCACTTACCAAGGCGGGCGCAACCCTGTATGGCACAAGCACCGATCAAATGCGAATTCATCAGCTGGCGAAAAACCGAAACCCTCATCGCACAGCTCGCCCAAAAAATCCGCGCCGCGAAGTTTCAACCCGACTGCATCGTGGCCATCGCGCGCGGCGGCTATGTGCCCGCACGCCTGCTCTGCGATCATCTCGATGTCTATCAGCTGAGCAGTCTGCGCATCATCCATTACACCTCCGGCACGCGCATCGCCAAGCAAGCCACCCTGGTCGCGCCGCTCAATGTCGATGTGCGCGGCCAAAACGTCTTATTGGTCGATGATGTGAGCGATACCGGAGACACGCTGGCGCTGGCGCGCGCGCACATTCTGGAATTCAATCCTGGGGCGATCAAGATTGCCGTGCTGCATCACAAGCAGACCTCGACCTTCATCCCGGATTTCTATGCGCAAAAAGTCCTCCGCTGGCGCTGGATCGGTTATCCCTGGGCCAGGGTGGAGGATCTCTGCGAATTCGTCGACACACTGCATCCCAGGCCGACGACACTGACGGAAATGGCTCACGGCCTGCAACAGTCTTATCGGATCAAGGTGCCCGAGGACATATTGGTTGACGTTATTGAGATCTTGGAAAAACGCGCCTCGCAAAAGTCATGAGGGCACTTCTAATAGTTCGTCACGCCGGCGCGGATTAGTGATGCGCGATACTCTTCTCATCTGTCAGGTGCTTTCCAAACCACATCTGATACATCGAAACCAGCCATTGGATGGCGAAGGAAATCCCTATCAGCGCCCCGCCGATCACAACCGCATAGGCAAAACCACCACTTACCTTCGTCAGCCACCATGAGGCGATATCGATAAAGATGGCCACAAAGGGCACGGCGACAATGATGCTTTTCACATATGCCCGCCGCCAATACGCATGACTGAAGATCAAGCCGAGAAAACCAAAGATGAAGGTCAGCCCAAACAAATGGATATGTGACACCCGCACCAAGGTGCCGATGCTCACGCCCGTATCGACTACCGCAACGGCTTTCACATCCGCATAACTCACCAGGGTTGGAATATGCGGATTGCCACCGCCATGACAACCCTGGCAACGCTGCTCGAATATCGGTTGAACCTGGTCGGCGAAACTCGCCTCTTGCGCACCTGAGTGTATCCAGGCAATGATCTTGCCGGCATCCTCCGCGGGAAGCATGCTCGACATCGGCCCGCGGATCGCCGCCTCGAGGCGCGTGCCCGCCGGGCTGCCGCGATAGGCGATTTCAATGTCCTTGACGGAGATTCCGGGCTTGCCGTCGCGTCCGGCGTGCACCTCATAGATTTGAATCATGGCGAAGATGTAACCCAGACCCAGGATCAACAGAATCATGGTGTAGAGCACCTTCAGGCTTTGAGGCAACTCATTGAATAACGGATAGTTGAAATTCCTGCCGGCGGTCATAATCGCATCACCCATGTAAATGGACATGCGTTTATATTAGCCTTGCTTTTGCAGGCACGCCAAAGACGCCGTGATATTGATACTCAGGCTGGATGCAGTTTATCAATTCCACTATGATGCTGCTTTTCATCCACCTTCATGCAGAGACGTGTCATGCCAAAAGCTTGCGATTTGAAACGCGGCGCCATCGTGGAGATCGATGGCAAGATTTACCTGGTGAAAAATATCGATGTGAAAACGCCTTCCTCGCGCGGCGCCGTCACCTTGTACAAGGTCCGCTACAGCAGCGTGCCCGAAAAGCAGAAACACGAGGTCACCTATCGCGGCGATGACAGCGTCAACGACGTCAACTTTCTGCGCACGCCGGTGCAGTTTTCGTATCACGACGGTGACATGTACACCTTCATGGACAGCGAGGATTACAGCCAGTACACGCTCTCGGCCGATGACCTGGAAGGACAACTGGAATATCTCACCGACGGCTTGGCAGGGATTCAGGCGCTGCTGGTCGACGACAACATCATCGGCATCGAACTGCCGCAATCCGTCGAGCTGGAGATCATTGAAACCGCGCCGGCGATGAAGGGCTCCAGCGCCACCGCCCGAACCAAGGCGGCCAAGCTCGCCACCGGACTGGAGATCCAGGTGCCGGAATATCTCGCCGCCGGGGAGATCGTGAAGGTGAGCACGGTGACCGGGAAATACGTCTCGCGCGCGTGAGTGTTGAGGTACCGCACCGCAGCAGCGCGATCAAGACATGCCCCTCATCCTGCTAACCCGGCGATTAAATATATCTGCCACGCATCTCAAAAGAGTCCCTTCTCCCTCCGGGAGAAGGACAGGATGAGGGGGGAAATTAATGTGTTAATTCCCCTCACCCTAGCCCTCTCCCTGAGGGAGAGGGAACAGTACACCAGATCTATTTGGTCGCCGGGTTAATAAATCTGGTGTCATTCCCTCTCCCTCGGGACGAGGGAATTGCGGATTGGGTTATTTTGCGATCGAGACCTGTCCGCTGAGATCAAACGGCGCGGCCACGTCTTTTAGCTGTGGCAACGAAGTGTCGAAATTCATGTCGCCGTTGATCTGATAATTCAGCGGCGCGGATTTGTCCAGCGCGCTGGCGATACCGCTGCCGATTTCAACCAGATTGAGACTGACCGGCACCGTGAGCTGATGGCTGCCGCGCTCGCCCAAAGACAATGTCTGCTTCAAGGCGCTGCTCAACCACGGCTTGCCGTTGACCTTGAGCTGATAGGAGAGCTTGCGGATATCGACGCCGAAGGCATTGGGATTCTTGACCATGATGCCCACCTCCAGATCCGCACCGGAGAGCCCCATCTTGCGCACCTTGATGCCGGAGAGCGTGACCTGCGGCAGCTTGGGCACCGGCAACACGCCCTGGGCCTGCGCCGGCAGCGTTTGCATGCCGAGCACCGGCAGATCCACCAGGGCGCTGGCCTGCACGCCGTAACTCAGTTGCTCGGCATCCGCGAGATTGCCGACGAGCTTGGCCAGTTCCGCCATGCGCAACTGCACCGGAATATGCACCGCGCCCTGCCCGCGCGCGGGGATCTTCACGCCTTGGCGCTGCTGTCCGCTGCTTATCGCCTGGCCGTTGATGTTGAGCGTGTAATCGAACCCCGCCAGCTTGACGGGGATCACGTTGGGATTGTCGACCGCCAAGAGCAGATCGAGCCCCACCGCCTCCTGGCTCAAACTCGCGATGTTGACGCTCGTTACCCGTGCCGCGGGCGCGCGTATGTCCGCCGCCTCCATCACCTGACCCATCTCCGCGCAGGCGTTCAGCAGGGACAGCACTGCGAGCAACGCGGTCATGCGTAACGATTTCATCACGATCATCCTGTTCTCCTGTTGCGGATCAATTACCTGGGATCAACCCCGGCCCGACCTTCCCGCATCACGGTGGTAGGGGCTGATGACGGCCTGTGTCATCGCGGAATGATGCTACGACTTGTACTTCAGCACCATGACATCGATCCCATTATCGAGCAATCGATTGCGAATCTTGCCCATCTGGCGCGTGTCGCTGAACGGCCCGATGCGCACGCGGTGCCAAGTGTCGTGATTCTTGGTGGTGGCCTCGACCCGCGACTCGATCCCCAGCAACGCGATCTCGGCCCGCATGCGGTCGGCGTCTTCGGCGCGGCGGAAAGAACCCGCCTGCAACAGATACAGGCTCGGCGCCTCTTTGCCGCCGCTCGCGCCCGCGCCGCCCGTCAATTCCTTTTCGGGGATGACGACCTCGAGTTCGGGCAGCATCGAGTAAAAGTCATAACGCTCCGCGTCATCCACGGGCTTGGGGGTTGCGCTCGGCTTGGGTGTGGTCGTCGGTTTTGCCTTCGGCTCCGGCTTGGGCGCCTCTGCCGTTTTCGCGGACGTGACCGTGGACGCCGGCGGCTGCCAGAAATACACCACGCCCGTCACCACCACTCCGAGCCCGATCACCAGGGCGATCCAGGGCGCCCAGCGGCCTTTCCCGCGCCCACGCCGCGACTTGGGCGATGACGACGATTTACGCTTCGGTTTATAAGCCCGCGTGCCCGCGTTCTTGTAATCGCGCGCCATTACATCGTCTCCGGCGCCGAGACTCCCAGCAGACCCAGCCCATTGCCGATCACTTGTTTCACTGCGAGGATCAGCGCCAGACGCGCATTACGCAGACCGGCCTCGTCGACGATGAACTGATGGGCGTTGTAGTAGGTGTGGAACTTGTTGGCCAGCTCGCGCAGATAATGCGCCACTTGATGCGGCTCGTGGGCGAGCGCGGCGTTCTCCACCGTCTCCGGATAGCGTTGCAAGCCCATCAGCAGCTCCTGCTCGTGCGACTGTGTGAGCAGGTGGAGATGCGCGAGGCCGGCATCCGCCTCGTAACGCAGACCTTTCTCCGCAAGCTGGCGCATCACGCTGCACACGCGCGCGTGCGCGTACTGGATGTAGTACACGGGATTGTCATTGCTCTGCGACTTGGCGAGATCCAGATCGAAGTCCAGATGCTGTTCGCTCTTGCGCAGCACATAGAAGAAGCGCGCCGCGTCGTTGCCGACCTCTTCGCGCAGTTCGCGCAGCGTGACGAACGAACCGCTGCGGGTGGACATCTGCACGCGCTCGCCGCCGCGATACAGGATGGCGAACTGCACCAGCAGCACGTCGAGCTTGCTCGCGTCATCGCCCATCGCCTGCAACGCGGCCTTCACGCGCGGCACATAGCCGTGGTGGTCGGCGCCCCACACGTCGATGACGCGCGTGTAGCCGCGCTCCATCTTATCCATGTGATAGGCGATATCAGAGGCGAAATAGGTGGTCTGGCCGTTCTCACGCACGATCACGCGGTCCTTCTCGTCGCCAAAATCGGTGGAGCGGAACCACTTCGCGCCGTCTTTCTCGTAGATGTAGCCTTTTTCCTCCAGGCGCGCGATGGCCTTGAACACCATGCCGGATTCGGCCAGCGAGCGTTCGGAATACCACTGCTCATACACCACGCCAAAGCCCGCAAGATCATCGCGGATGTCGTCGAGGATGTCGTTGAGCCCCAAGTCGAACACGGTGCGATAGTCCTGCGCGCCGAGCAGCTGCTTGGCGCGCTCGATGATGGCGTCGATATGCGCCTCTTTGTCGCCGCTGCCGTCGTCCTGCGCATCGCGCGGCAGATCGCGCATCACCGCCGCGCCCGGCTGGACGAAGGCCATGCCGTGACGCTCCTTGAGCTTGGCGGAGATCTCGTGCACGTACTCGCCCTTGTAGCCGTTGCTGGGAAAGGTGATCGTCTCGCCGCAGGCCTGGAGATAACGCAGCCAGACGCTGGCGGCGAGGATGTCCATCTGCCGTCCGGCGTCGTTCACATAATATTCGCGATGCACGTGAAACCCCGCCGCCGCCAGCAGATCGGCCACCGCCGCGCCATAGGCCGCGCCGCGCCCGTGGCCGACGTGCAGCGGCCCGGTCGGATTGGCGGAGACGAATTCCACCTGCACCAGCCGCCCTTGACCGACCGTGCTGCGGCCATAGGCTTCGCCGGCCGCGTGGATGTCGCTGACCACGGAGAGCAGGGCGTTTTCCGCCAGGAAGAAGTTGATAAAGCCGGGGCCGGCGATCTCCACCTTGGCGACCTTGCCGGAGGCGGGCAGTTGCTTGACGATCGCCTCGGCCAGATCGCGCGGCTTGGCGCGCGCGGGCTTGGCCAGCAGCAGCGCAATGTTGGTGGCGAAGTCGCCGTGCGACTGGTCGCGGGTGTGGTCGATTTGGATATTCACCGGAACATCCGCGGGCAAGTCCCCGCGTTGTTGCATCTGGCGTAGCGCCTGGGCGAGCAGGTCGTGCAGGTGGTTCTTCAAGGAGGCGTCTCCGTTGGGAATGGGGCGAAAACCAGTTGTGTCTCAAAAATCTTTTTTATTGATCCGGCGGTAAACGATATCTGTTTTTATCCCTCTCCCTCGGGAGAGGGTTAGGGTGAGGGGATAAATCACGCAGTTACACACCATCCCCCCTCACCCCGACCCTCCCCTTCGGGGATTTATGCCCTTTAGGGTAGAGGGAGCGATTCAACAAGCCGGTAAGCAAGCCCGCTATTCTAACCCATGCCCTGTGCGGGAAAAAGGCGCGCCTGCGCGATGCGTAGGAGCAAGCTTCAGCTTGCGACCTCCCCGCACCCTTCAATCGCCATCCAAAGATGGCGCCTACGACATTGCCGCTCAAAACGTTTCCACCGGATCGACATCCAGCGACCAGCGCACCTTGCGCCCGAGCGCGCTGCCCTCCAACTGCTGCAAGGCGAGGTCCAGGGCCGCGTGCAAGGCGCTGCGCTTGTCCGACTGCACCAGCAGCTGGGCGCGATACCTACCCGCGCGCCGCTCCATCGGCGCCATCACCGGCCCCAGCGCGAGCACCTCGGCTATTCCCGTGGCGCGCAGCGCGTCGCGCGCCTGCTCCAGAAACGACAGCGGCAGCTCCTTGCGATTGGCCTCGGCGCGGAACAAGGCGATGGCGGTGTACGGCGGCAGTTCGGCCTGTTGGCGCTCGGCGAGCAAGGTCTGCGCGAAGGTCATATACCCCGCCGCGATCAATTCCTGCAACAGCGGGTGATCCGGGTGATGGGTTTGCATCACCACCGTGCCCGGCCGCTCCATGCGCCCGGCGCGGCCGGCGACCTGGAGGATCTGCTGGGCCATGCGCTCCATGCCACGGAAGTCGGCGCTGTAGAGCCCCTGCTCGGCGTTGAGGATGCCAACCAGGGTGACCTCCGGAAAGTGATGCCCCTTGGCGATCATCTGCGTGCCGATCAGGATGCGGTACTTCCCCTGCCGGATCTCATCGAGCATCTGGTCCAGCGCGCCCTTGCGCCGCGTGGTGTCGCGGTCGAGCCGGCACACCGCATGGTGCGGAAACTGCTCCTTGAGCAGCTCCTCGATGCGCTCGGTGCCGTGCCCCACCGGGCGCAGCTCGGCGCTGCCGCAGGCCGGGCACGCCGGCATCAAGGGGATCTCGCGCAGACAATGATGACACCGCAGCCGCCGCTCGCCCTGGTGCAGCACCATGTGGGTGTCGCAGCGCTTGCACTCCGCGCTCCAGCCGCAGTCGTGACAGAGCAAGGCCGGTGCGAACCCGCGCCGGTTGAGGAACAGCAAGACCTGGCCGTCGGCCGCGAGGTGCTGGCGCATCAGCTCCAGCAAGGGACGCGAGACCCCCTCCTGGATCGGCTGATGGCGCACGTCCAGCGCATGGATCTTCGGCGGCACCGCATTGCCGGCGCGCTGTGTCAGGCGCAGCTCCCGGTAGCGGCCCTGCGCCACGTTGTACAGCGTCTCCAAGGATGGTGTGGCCGACCCGAGCACGATCGGGATCTTCCCCAGGCGCGCGCGCATCACCGCGACATCGCGGGCCGAATAGCGAAATCCCTCCTGCTGCTTGAACGAGGCATCGTGCTCCTCGTCGACGACGATCAGCCCCAGATCCTTGAACGGCGAGAGCGCCGCCGAGCGCGTGCCGATCACCAGCGCCGCCGCGCCCGCGCGCGCCATCAGCCAGGCATCGAGCCGCTCCTGATCGTTGAGTCCCGAATGCAGCACCGCGACCGGCACCCGCAACCGTGCCCGGAAGCGCT
>CAZKZP010000070.1:11223-11796 GCA_964557295.1 uncultured Chromatiales bacterium
AGCACCTGCCGCCCCGCGGCGATCACCTGCTCGGCGAGCGTGAGATAGACCTCGGTCTTGCCGCTGCCGGTGATGCCGTTCAACAGAAAGGGATGAAAGCCGGCGAGCCCCGCACTGATCGCCGCCACGGCCTGGTCTTGCTCATAATTGAGCGCGGGACGTTCGACCGGCCCGGCCTCAACGGCCGCCTGCGGCAAGCGTTCACTCACCACCCAGCCCTGCTCCGCCAAACGCTTCATCACCGGCCGCCAGCCCTCCAGCGCCGCATTGAGCTCATGCTCCGAGGCCTGCCCCACCCGCCGCAACCACTGCAACACCTGCCACTGCTTCGGCGCCCGCTTGAACTGCGCCTCGCCCAGCGCGCGGCCTGTTGCCGTCTCGCGCCAATGGACACACCCCTTGAACTCCGCCGCCTCACCCTGGCGCAACAACACCGGCAACGCCGCCTGATACACCTCACCCACCGGGTGGTGATAATAGCGACCCGCCCAATCCAGCAACCGCAACAGCGGCCCATCCAGCAACGGCTCCCGGTCCAACACCGCCACCGCCGCCTTCAGCGCCCCCCGCTCC
>CAZKZP010000071.1:0-11729 GCA_964557295.1 uncultured Chromatiales bacterium
CAAAGCTTCCGTTCCAGACTCACGCCCCTTGCCTACCTCCATGTAGGCAAAGCTTGCTCCTACAATGAGGCATGTTTCCTGGCAAGCACTCTGAAGGGCGCTTCTAATAATTCGTCACACCGGCGTCCGCCGAAATGACGAAATGTGAATTTCTAGACGCGCCCGGAAGACCTTACGCGCACACCAGCCTCCGGCACCACGCCTCGATGATGGCCCGCGACTCCGCGGGCTTTTCCGTCAGCATCCAGTGATCACATTCCACGATCTCGACCGCGCCATTAGGGAACATTTCTGCGTGCCGTTTGTTCTGCTCGATATTAGTCAGATCGGCCCCAGCCGACAGCATCACCAGCACCGGACACGTAATCTCCTCAAGCGGCGGCAAGGGGCGCGTGACTTCATACATGTCTTGCAGGTAATTGGCCAGCGGCAGGTGTTTGAGGTCCAGAAACGGATCGGCGTAGATCTCCGAGATCTGCTTGTCGTTCGCATTCGCCAGCAAGGCGCGCGTCTGTTGATCGAAGTGGTAGAGATCCAGCTTCTCGATATGCCGGCGTTTGAGGCCAAGGGCGTTGAACGTTTTTACCAGCGCGATCATCGGGCGCAGCAGGCTGCGGAATCTGCTCACCGTCGCCAGCTTGCCCTGCAAGGCATCGGGGAAGACCGGATCGATCAACACCAGCCCGGCGCACTGCTGCGGATAACGATGAGCGAAATTGATCGCCACCTGCGCCCCCAGACTATGACCGACGATCACCGCCTTGGAGTAAGATTCGGCGGCGAGGATGGCGTGCAGATCCTCACACCACTGTGACTGGGAAAGGTCGGCGCAGCGCATCACATCACCGTGGCCGCGCAGATCCAACCGCAGGATGTCCCAGTGTTGCCGCAAGGTCGTGGTCTGCACGAATTCGCTCCAGCGCGTCATATTGCTGGCCAGGCCGTGAATCAGCACCAGCGCCGGATAGTCGCTCATCCCGGCGCGCTGCACCCGATAACTCAAGCGGCAGCCTTTGGCGGCGGGGACGGAAAATGCGGTTTCTATGGCACTCATGCGCTGAAATCATCCAGAAATATATTTTCTTCATCCACGCCCAAGGCGTAGAGCATCTTCTTCATCGCCGACAACATCTGCGGCGGGCCGCACAGATAATATTCGCAATCCTCCGGCGCGGGGTGATGCTTGAGATACTCTTCATACAGCACCTCATGGATAAACCCGACGTGCCCGGCCCAGTGATCCTCCGGCAATGGAGCGGACAAGGCCGGATGCCAGCTGAAATTGCCGCATTGTTGCACCAGGGCCTCGAAGTCCTGCTGGTAAAACATCTCGCGGCGACTGCGCGCCCCGTACCAGTAACTGATGCGCCGTGTGCTGCATTCCTCCTTGAGCAAATACATGATGTGCGAGCGCAACGGCGCCATGCCGGAGCCGCCGCCGACATAGATCATCTCGGCATTGGTACGGCTGGGAAAAAATTCGCCATACGGCCCGGAGGCGGTGATCTTGTCGCCCGGTTTGAGACTGAACAAGTAAGAACTCATCTTGCCTGGCGGCACCCCCTCCGACCCCGTGGGGGCGAGCACGATGCGGACATTGAGTTTGACCCCGCCCGGCTCGCCGGGATAGTTGGCCATGGAATAGGCGCGCATCACCGGCGCGGTGACCTCGGATTCCTCTTTCCAGAGTTGGTAGCGGTCCCACTCGTCACGAAACTGCTCCGGGATGTCAAAGTCTCTGAAATGGATGTGATGCGGCGGCGCTTCGAGCTGAATATAACTGCCGGGCTCGAAATCCAGTTCCCCGCCCGCGGGCAGATCGAGCACCAGCTCCTTGATGAAGGTGGCGACATTGTGATTGGACACCACCGTGCATTCCCATTTGCGCACGGCAAACACGGCCTCGGGCAGTTCTATCCTGACATCGCGTTTCAGCCCCATCTGGCACGCCAGGCGATAGCCCTGCGCGGCGTCCTTTTTACTGATCATGCTCAGCTCGGTCGGCAGGATATCCCCGCCGCCATACAGCACCTTCACCCGGCATTGCCCGCACACGCCGGTGCCGCCGCAGGCCGAGGGCAAAAACATCCCGGCATTGGCAAGCGACTCCAGCAGCTTCCCGCCGGCCTGGGTATCGTAGGATTTTTCCGGCGCGTTATTGACCTCCACGCGCACCTTGCCGTGCGGCACCAGCTTGTCACGCGCATACAGTATCACCAGCACCAGGGCCAGGATGATGAGCGTGAACAAGGCGATGGCGAACGCAATTTCCAGCATGATTTAGAGTTTGATCCCCGAGAAGGCCATGAATCCCAGCGACATCAACCCGGCCGTGATGAAGGTGATGCCGAGTCCCTTTAGCCCATCGGGCACATCGGCGTATTTCATCCGCTCGCGGATCGCCGCCAAGGTGATGATGGCCAAGGCCCAGCCGAGGCCGCTGCCCAGACCGTACACCAGGCTTTCGCCCAGATCATAGTCGCGTTCCACCATGAAGAGCGTGGCGCCGAGGATGGCGCAGTTGACGGTGATCAGCGGCAGGAAAATCCCCAGGGCCTGTTGCAGCTGGGGAAAACTGCGATCCAGCACCATCTCCAGGATCTGCACCAGCGCCGCGATCACCCCGATATAGGTCACCAGACCGAGGAAGCTCAGATCCAGTTCCGGCCATCCGGCCCAGGCCAAGGCGCCATCCTTCAACAGGTATTGAAAGATGACATTGTTGAGCGGCACGGTGATGGTCATGACAAAGACCACCGCAACGCCCAACCCGATCGCCGTCTCCACCCGCTTGGATACCGCCAGAAAGGTGCACATGCCGAGAAAGAACGCCAGCGCCAGGTTCTCGATGAAGATGGTCTTGATCAGCAGGTTGATGTAGTGTTCCAAGGTTTTTTTCCTGTCTCAAAATATATATGCAGCCCGGGTTTCACTGCGTTCCACCCAGGCTACATTTAATCCTTCTCCACCTGCCCCGGCTTCCAGGTGCGCAAGGCCCAGATCAACAAGCCGATGATGAAAAACGCGCTCGGGGGCAACAGCAGTATGCCGCTGGGATAATACCAGCCACCGTCGAACACGGACGGGAAGACGGTGTATCCCAGCAATTTCCCAGTGCCGAATAATTCACGGATCGCTCCGACGAGCACCAGGATCACGCTGTAACCGACGCCATTGCCGATGCCGTCGAGAAAACTCAGGCCCGGCGGGTTTTTCATTGCGAAGGCCTCGGCGCGGCCGAGGATGATGCAATTGGTGATGATCAGGCCGACGAACACCGACAAGGCCTTGCTCATCTCGAAGGCATAGGCCTTGAGGAATTGATCCACCACGATGACCAGCGAGGCGATGATGGTCATCTGCACGATGATGCGGATACTGGTCGGTATCTGCCGGCGCACCACGCTGATCGCGGCATTCGAACACGCCAGCACCACCGTCACCGCCATGCCCATGATCAGGGCGTTCTTCAGCGAAGTGGTCACCGCCAGGGCCGAGCAGATGCCCAGCACATAGAAGGTGATCGGATTGACCTCGAAGATGGGATTCAACAGCGCCGCGCGCGCCGGTGAACGTGCCATGGACTGTGCCGTCACACTCATGTTGCCTCTCCGATGATGCGCAGATTATCCAGAAATGGGCCGAAGCCTTGCTCACCCAGCCAGAAGCGCAGCAGGTTCTCCACGCCGCGCGAGGTGAGCGTCGCCCCGGAAACACCGTCGATCTGGTGAATGGCATTGGCATTCGCCGGATCGACCCGCCCCTTGGGCACTTGAATCGCCGGTTCCCAGTACTGGTCATACGCCACTTTGCCGGGCCACAGCGCCTTCCAGCGCGGACTGTCGATCTCGCCACCCAGACCCGGTGTTTCGCCGTGCTGGTAAAAGCTCAGCCCCGCCACCGTCGTGGTATCGCCGCGCAGGGCCAGATAACCGTATAGGGTGGAGTACAGACCATAACCGTGCACCGGCAGCACGAGCGTGGCAATGCCGCCGTGCGCATCACGGATCAGATACACCGGCGCGAAATTGGCGCGGCGTTTGATGGCGGCGATATCCTGCGGCGGCGTCAACTCAATACTCAACTCCGGCATCTTACTGGCCTGGTATTCATCGTAGCCTTGCGGATCGATCTTCTCGGTGAACCACCCCAGCTCCAGATCCACCATGCGTGTTTCGATGCGCTGCACCTGTTGCTGCACGGGCACGCCCGCTTGCCAGATGCCCGCCACCTTGAGGATGTTTTCCTGGCGATTGAGCCTTTGGTTCTCCGCCTGCACCGGCCGCAACCACACGGTCACACTCGTGATCAGCGCCGAACACACCACGCTCAGCACCACCGCCACCAGGATGATTCTGCGTTTGCTGGCCTTATCCGGCATGGCGTTTCATCCTGCGCTTGATATTGGCTTGCACCACGAAATGATCGATCAGCGGCGCCATCAGATTGCCGAACAGGATGGCCAGCATGGTGCCCTCGGGATAGGCGGGATTGACCACGCGGATGATCACCGCCAGCGCGCCGATCAATGCGCCATAGATCCACTTGCCGGTGGGCGTGAGCGCGGCGCTCACCGGATCGGTCGCCATGAATACCAGCCCAAAGGCGAAGCCGCCCAGGACGAAGTGCCAGTGCGGCGGCAATGAATACAGGGAATTGGTGTCGCTGCCGATGGCGTTGAAGATCAGGCTCATGCCGATCATCCCGAGCAGCATCGACAACATGATGCGCCACGAGGCGATGCGCGTGTAGAGCAGCAGTGCTGCGCCAATCAAGATCGCAAACGTCGAGGTCTCGCCCATCGAGCCGGGCAGAAAGCCCCAGAAAGCGTCGGCGAAGGTGACGCCCGCGTCACTCAACCATTGCTCCGCGCTCGGCACCGGCTGCCCGGCAACCGTCGCCCCGCTCACGCCATCGACGTTGCCCAGGCCCTTGGCGATCGCCAGCGGCGTCGCGCCGCTGTAGCCATCGACCGCCACCCACACCGCATCGCCCGACATCTGCGCCGGATAGGCGAAATATATGAAGGCTCGCCCGGCCAGCGCCGGATTGACGAAGTTGCGCCCGGTGCCGCCGAACAGCTCCTTGGCGATCACCACACCGAAGCTGATGCCCACCGCCACCTGCCATAAGGGGATGGTCGGCGGCAGCGTGAGCGCAAACAAGATCGAGGTAACGAAGAAGCCCTCGTTGATCTCCTTGCCGCGCACCGTGGCGAAGACCACTTCCCAGAAACCGCCGACCACAAAAGTGACGAAATAGATCGGCAGAAAATAGAGCGCCCCATGGGCGAAGTTATCCCACAGGCTGTTTGGATCGAAACCGGCCGCCAGCCACGGCAGCAGTGCGGCGCGCCAGCCCTCCGGCGCGCTCATGCCCAGGCTTGCCAGCGCGCTGTTGGCTTGCCAACCGACGTTGTAAAGACCGAAAAAGGTCGCCGGCAGCGCCGCCAGCCAAACCAGGATCATGATGCGCTTGAAGTCCATCTGATCACGCACATGGGTCTGCCCGCGCGTGACCTGGCCCGGCGTGTAAAGAAAGGTGTAGAGCGCCTCGTACAGTGCCCCGAGGCGCTCGAAGCGCCCGCCCTTGATGAAGCTCGGCTGATATTTCTCCAACAGGCGTTTCACACTAGCCTTCCTTCTCGATGCGGTCGAGATTAGCGCGCAGGAGCACACCGTAGTCATATTTGCCGGGGCAGACGAAGGTGCAGAGCGCCAGGTCCTCCTCGTCGAGCTCCAGACAGCCGAGCTGCTGCGCGGTATCGGTATCGCCCACGATCAACGCGCGCAGCAGCGGTGTCGGCAGGATATCCAGCGGCATCACCGCCTCGTAGCTCTCGATCGGCAACTGCGCGCGCGCGCTGCCGCCGGTGTTGCTGGTGAGCGCGAATTGCTTGATGCCCAACAGACGCGCGGCAAACAGATTGAGGACCGAATATTTCTCCCGGCCCGGCCGCAGCCAGCCCAGCAACTCCTGCTGGCGCCCTTCCGCGATCACCGTGATCTGCTGATGATAACGCCCGAGGAAGGCCTCGGCGCCCTGCGCCAGTCGTCCGTTGAACACGCTGCCGGAGATCAGCCGCTGCTCCCCGGCGTGCAATTCGCCCGCTGCCAAATCCGTGATGCTCGCGCCGAGGCGCGTCTTGATCAGGCGCGGCTGCCGCACCCCCGGCCCCGCCAGCGCAATCACACGATCGACAAAGAGTTCGCCGGTCGTGAACAGATAGCCGATGGCGATCACATCCTGATAATGGATGTGCCAGACGGGCTTGTGCTTGCCGGCTGGATCGAGAAAATGGATGTGCGTGCCCGGCAGACCGGCCGGATGCGGCCCGGCGAATTCCTCGACCAGCACCGAGGGTTGATTGCCGAGCGGGATCGCGGAACCCGGCGCCTTGCACAGATACACCCGGCCCTGGGTCAACCGGGTCAGGAGGGTCATGCCGTGGATAAAGGCCTGCTCATGGCCTGTGATCACCACATCCGGCTGCGCGGCCAGAGGGTTGGTATCCATGGCAGTGACAAAAATGGCGCGGGGATTGCCGTCCACCGCCGGGATCTTGCTGAAGGGACGCGTGCGGAAGCAGGTCCACAAGCCGGAACGCACTAGATTCTCGACCACTCGATCACGACTCAGACGCGGCAATTCTTCCGCAGGATAGGCCACAAACCGCTCCTGCTCTTCATTGGCATCACAGGCGATCACCACCGCGAGCAAGGCCCGACGTTCACCGCGCAGAATGGCCGTTACGCGACCACCGGCCGGCGCGGTGAAGAGCACGCCCGGGGCGTGCTTGTCGGTGAACAAGGCCTGCCCGCGCTTGACCCGATCGCCCTCCGCCACCATCAGCGCAGGACGCAGTCCCGGACAATCGGCGCCGAGCACGGCGACCGAATCCACTGGCTTGGGATCGACGACTTGTCGCGGCTGGCCGCTGATCGGCAGATCCAGCCCCTTTTTGATTCTTATCATCGTGGCACGCTTATCTCGACAGCAGGCGCTGACATTATCAGCCGTTAGTATGACCGCTTGACGCCCCCGCACTCAATCCCTAGTATAGCCGCCACGTTTTCAGGTTCCCCATGGCCACCCGGCCATGGGGTGAAACGGGAAGTTGGTGCGCTCACCGAGCAGTTGAAACCTCCCTCTCCCCCAGGGAGAGGGCTGGGGTGCGGGGATGATGCAGGAATGAATGCTTTCCTTCCATCCCCACATCTTCAATTTGCTTACGCAAAGCCAACGCTGCCCCCGCAACGGTAAATGAGTCAAGGGTGCTACATCACGCCACTGTGCCAGTCACGGGAAGGCGTAGCGCCCCGCAGTTTCGCTCATGAGCCCGGAGACCGGCCTGGAACGCACGTGTCAGGTATCGCGGAGGGCGATGCCGGGCGAGCGGTCCCGTCCCTTGCGATCACCGTTGCCCTGTCTTCCTCTGCCTGCCTGTTTTGTTCACATATCGCGCGGGTGTGCGCACAGAGGAAAAAAATGAATATTTCGAATAAACCCATTCTTGCAGGAATCCTGGCCGCTTCGTTTTCAAACGGGGGGGTCGCACAATCTAATGACGATGCGATTATCGTGACGGCATCGCGCACGGCTCAAACGGTCGATGACACACTTTCATCCGTAACCGTCATCCGCCGGGAGGAAATTCAACTTCTGCAAGCTGCCAGTATCGCGGATCTCCTCACAGGCGTTAATGGTATAAACATCACTAATAATGGCGGGACAGGAAAAAGCACCTCACTTTTCATACGCGGCACGGAGTCAGACCATATCCTGGTGCTTATCGATGGTGTCAAGCTCGGTTCCGCAACCAGCGGTTCGACTGCATTCGAAGACTTACCGTTAGATCAAATCGAGCGGATCGAGATCGTCCGCGGCCCGCGTTCCAGCCTCTACGGCTCCGAGGCGATCGGCGGCGTAATCCAGATATTCACCCGCAAAGGCGGAACGGGTCTGAAACCATCGTTTAATCTTGGTGCCGGCAGCTATGGCGCCAAGAACATCTCGGGCGGCCTCAGCGGTGGCAATGAGAATTCCTGGTTCAATTTGAGTATCGGTCATACCCGCACTGATGGATTCGATTCCTGTGAAAACACCACGACCGCGGGTTGCTACGTCATCGAACCGGATGACGATGGCTATAAGAGAAGCCATGCAAATCTGCATCTCGGCCATCGTTTCGCCAATAAAGCCGAATTGGATTTCAATGTGCTTCAGACCGAAGGCGAGAATGAATATGATGGGGGGATATATTCCGGCAATGAAAATGACTTCAAGCAACAAGTCCTGGGAGTAAAGGCCTCGCTACCGATTTCCGACGCCTGGTTTGCATCGGCCAGCGTCGGCAAATCCACTGATGAGATGAAGAGTCATTTGAACGGGACGTTCATCAGCGAGTTCAACACGACGCGAAATACCGCCTACATACAAAACGACATCTCCATCCGCGACAATGTCCTGCTCACCGTGGGCATCGATTACCTCGAGGATGAGGTCAGCACCTCTGCATATACCGCAAATACACGTGACAACATCGGCGTGTTTGTCCAATCGCAGAGTGAACATGGCAAGCACAAGCTGAATTTCAGTCTGCGTCAGGATGACAACGAGCAATTCAACACCCATACCACCGGCTCGGTCGCTTGGGGCTATGCGCTCAACGACAACCTGTCATTCCGGAGCTCTTATGGCACGGCCTTCAAGGCCCCTTCGTTCAATGAGCTGTATTATCCATATTACGGCGACATCAATCTGAAACCTGAAGAATCGCGCACGATCGAAATTGGGCTGTCGCGACATCACCAGGTTCTCACATGGGAAATCAGCGCCTATCAAACCAAGGTGAGCGATTTGATTGCTTACGATGCCTCCATATTCAGGGCAAACAATATCAACGCCGCCCGCATCCAAGGCGTGGAAATCATGGCAGGCACCCATCTGGATAATTGGCTGTTGAACACCAGTTTCAATCTCATGAAAACCAGAAATGACAGCAATGACGCCAACAACGGCAATCAACTTGCAAGACGCGCCAACCACTCACTGCGCATCGACCTCGATCACACCCTGCCCGTGGTGCAGATTGGGGCGACCCTCAACATGCAAGGAAGCCGTTATGATGATGCGGCAAACACGGTAAAAGTGCCTGGTTACAGCACCATAGATTTGCGCCTCGAAAAGACGCTAAGCAAACACTGGCTGGTGCAAGCCAAGGTCGCCAATCTGTTGGACAAGGACTATCAAACCGTCGCCCATTACAATCAGGCTGGGCGCAACATCATGTTGAACGTGAAATATCAACAATAGTTCCTAAACCACGCTTGCGCTTTGACTGCTTCGAACCATGCCAACGCCTCCCTCGGCATTGGCATGGTGTCATATCAAATCCATAAGGTTAGTCAATGAATAGAACATCATATCCGATCCTGCTCTTCACCCTCCTACTGATCGCCTTGATGGGGCTCACCCGCTCCAGCCATTTCGGCGATGTGCTCAACCTGCCGGATGCCTCACTGGCAGTGTTTTTCCTGGCCGGGTTTTATCTGCGATCTGCCTTCGTGTTTCCGCTGTTTTTGACCGTAGCCGTTGCCAGCGACTATATCGCCATCAGTCATGGCGTGAGTGGTTGGTGTGTGACGCCGGCCTATGTGTTTCTGATCCCCACCTACGCCTGTCTGTGGCTGGCCGGATGGTGGTATCGGCAACACGAGGCGCTTACGTTCGTCAGCCTGGTGAAATACAGTGTGGCCGTTGTGATCAGCTGTTCGCTCGCGTTTTTGATTTCAAACGCCAGCTTCTATCTGTTGTCCGGTTACTTCGATGCGCTATCACTCGGCGAGTATGCCGCACGGGTTGCCAAGTACTACCCACCGTATGTGATGTCGGCGGTGTACTATCTGGCACTTGCGGCCATCATTCATGTCATTATTAAGAAAACTCTGATTAATTCAGAGGTTCCGCACGGCACACGGATGTGACGTCCCCGCTGCAGCCCGCCGAGTGACCGATGACGACCTTGATGATCCAAGGCACCACCTCCGATGCTGGCAAGAGCGCGCTGGTCACCGGGCTGTGCCGTGTACTGCGCCGTCGCGGTATTCGAGTGGCGCCGTTCAAGCCGCAGAACATGGCGCTCAACAGCGCGGTGACCAGCGACGGTGGCGAGATCGGCCGCGCGCAGGCGCTACAGGCGCAGGCCTGCGGACTGGAGCCGCATACCGATATGAATCCGGTGCTGCTCAAACCCAACTCCGACACCGGCGCCCAGGTGATCATCCACGGCAAGGCACTCAGCACTATGGAAGCGCAGGATTATCATGCCTACAAGCGCATCGCCAAGCAGGCCGCGCTGGAGTCCTATCGGCGTTTAATCCAGCAATACGAGGTTGTCATCGTCGAAGGTGCCGGCAGTCCGGCCGAGATCAATCTGCGCGAGAACGATATCGCCAACATGGGATTCGCCGAGGCAGTGGATTGCCCGGTCTTGCTGGTGGCCGATATCGATCGTGGTGGCGTATTCGCCCACATCGTCGGCACACTGGCGCTACTCAGCACCTCGGAACAAGCGCGGATCAAAGGCACCATCATCAATCGCTTTCGCGGTGATATCAGCCTGCTCCAGCCTGGATTGGATTGGCTGGTGAGCCGCATCGACAGACCCGTCGTGGGCGTGCTGCCCTATCTGCACGGCTTGCACCTGGAGGCCGAGGACGCGATCAATGCGCACAACCACTATGACGATAATGCCGAATTGCTGCGCATCATCGTCCCTGTGTTGCCGCGCATCAGCAATCACACCGACTTTGATCCCCTGCGCCTGCATCCGCAGGTTGATCTGCAATTCATCGGCCCCGGCCAGACGATTCCTCCGGCAGATCTGATCATTCTGCCTGGCTCGAAAAATGTCGTGATGGATCTAACCTTCCTGCGTGAGCACGGCTGGGAGTCCGCTATACAAAAACACCTGCGCTATGGCGGCAAACTGATCGGCATCTGCGGTGGATTCCAGATGCTGGGGCAGGCCATTCACGACCCACTGCATATTGAAAGCTCCACAGAATCAATCCGTGGCTTGGGTTTGCTGGATTTTGCAACGACCTTGGAACCGGAAAAGCGACTCAAGCGCTGCGAAGGAAGACTTGTATTAGGAAGTGCACCGGTCAGCGGCTATGAGATCCATGCCGGCATCAGTACGGGTCCCGCCTTGAACAATCCGTTGGTAAACATTGCCGGGCAGGATGATGGAGTGATCTCCGATGATGGGCAAATTATCGGCACCTATCTCCACGGACTGTTCGAATCGTCAGAGGCCTGCCGCACCCTGCTGGTATGGGCTGGACTCAAACAAGCCAAGACAATCGACTATCATGCCCTACGCGAGGAAGGCATAAATCGTATGGCCGATGCCATTGAGCAACACCTGGATTTGGAGGTGATCGATGTATTATTAAACCCGTGTCGGGTTCAGTAGGAATCATTGAGGAGATGGTGCCCGGGGCCGGAATCGAACCGGCACGACCGTTTCCAGTCGAGGGATTTTAAGTCCCTTGCGTCTACCTGTTTCGCCACCCGGGCGGGTGCAGGCCAGTGCCATGCAAGAAGAAGTCAGGCTGGAGTTTCGTGGCTATGGCGCGCTGGTCGAGATGGAGGCCGGGGCCGGAGTCGAACCGACCTACATGGATTTGCAATCCAGTGCATAACCGCTTTGCTACACGGCCGTT
>CAZKZP010000072.1:0-11168 GCA_964557295.1 uncultured Chromatiales bacterium
ATCCTTGCTGCGCGCCAGCGGCGACGGATCGACGACCGGACCTTCGGTCTGGATGACCATGTTGCGCAACACGGCGTCGTTGAAACGGAAGGCGCTGGTCAATTCGGTGAGGACGTGCTGTGAACACTCGATGTTCATGAGCACGTAGTGGGCCTTGTGGACCTTGTTGATCGGATAGGCAAGCTGACGGCGGCCCCAGTCTTCCAGGCGGTGGATCTTCCCACCGTCATCCTGGATCAGGCCACGATAACGTTCGATCATGGCGGGGACTTGCTCGCTCTGGTCAGGGTGGACCAGAAACACGACTTCATAATGACGCATTATAGAATGCTCCTCTTGGTCTAGTTGGCCTTCCGAAACCCTCGGTAAGGCAAGGAGTTAACCTTCACATATCCTGAGGCGGACTCAGGGAGTGCGCATTCTATCAGATCGGATAAATATTGCAACGTGAGGGAATAGTGGCTGTTGGGCGAAGCTCGCAGAACAAAGCGCATTGCGCCGGATGTCTTATTGCGCCCACACACCGCGCTGGCGGACGATCTCATACAGGCACACCCCGGTCGCCACCGAGACGTTGAGGCTTTCCACGCCGCCCAGCAACGGGATGCTGACCAGCAGATCGCAATGCTCGCGCGTCAGGCGCCGCATGCCCTTGCCCTCGGCCCCCATTACCAGCCCCACCGGTCCGGTGAAATCCGCGGCGTAGATCGACTGCTCCGCCTCCCCGGCGGTGCCTATCAGCCAGATGCCCAGCTGTTGCAGCTCGCGCAGGGTGCGCGCCAGATTGGTGACCTGGACGAAGGGAACCGTCTCGGCCGCGCCGCAGGCCACCTTGCGCACCGTGGGATTGAGCCCCACGGCCTTGTCGCGCGGGGCGATCACCACATGCACGCCGGCGGCATCGGCGGTGCGCAGGCAGGCGCCGAGATTGTGCGGATCGGTCACCCCGTCGAGGATGAGCACCAGGGGCGGGCCCTCCACCGCCTCCAGCAAAAACGGCAGATCGGCCTCATGATAACTGGGGAGTTGTTTGCAGATGGCCACCGCCCCTTGATGACGGGTATGACCGGCGAGCTGGTCCAGGGCATCGCGCCCGACATGACTGAAACGAACGCCCTTCTCTCCTGCCAGCTCGATCAACCGCTTCAAGCGGACATCCTGCCGCTTGGCATCGAACTTTAACTCCAGGACGTTCTCGGGATAATTGCGCAACACCGCCTCGACCGCATGCAGCCCGGCGACGAGGACCTCGTGACTCATTCAACCTTGTCCTTGCGCTTTTTCGTCTTGCGGGGGGTCTCGGCCCCTAGCACCATCTCGAAATCGATCTTGCGATCATCGAGATCGACGCGCGCGACCTTCACCCGCACCTTGTCCGACAGGCGATAGCTGATGCCGGTGCGCTCGCCGAGCAGGCGATGTTTGGCGGGATCGAAATGGTAATAGTCGTTGGCCAGCGAGGTCACATGCGCCAGACCTTCGACATAGATGCCCTGCAGCTCGATGAACAGACCAAAGCTTGTCACGCCGGTCACGATGCCATCGAACTCCTCGCCCACCTTGTCGAGCATGAACTCGCACTTGAGCCAGTCGGTGGCATCGCGCGTCGCCTCATCGGCGCGCCGCTCGGTCATCGAGCAATGCTCACCCAGCTGCGCCATATGCGAAGGCGAATAATTGAACTGGCTGACCGGCTTTTTGTGGAGCAGGTGCTTGATCGCGCGGTGCACCAGCAGATCCGGATAGCGGCGAATGGGCGAGGTGAAATGGGTGTAGGCTTCATAGGACAGGCCGAAGTGCCCGACATTCTCCGGGTGATACATCGCCTGGCTCATGCTGCGCAGCAGCACGGTCTGGATCAGATGCTTATCTTCGCGCCCCTGGATCGCCTCCAGCACCTTAGAATAATCCTTGGCCTTGGGACTCTGGCCCCCGCCGAGCCGCACGCCGACCTCAGCCAGGAATTCGTGCAGGTCTTCGAGTTTTTCCTGTGGCGGCTCTTCGTGGATGCGGTAGAGGATTGGGATTTCATTGCTGAGCAGGAAATCGGCCGCGGCGACATTGGCCGCCAGCATGCACTCCTCGATCAGCTTGTGCGCATCGTTGCGCACCACCGGCACGATCTGCTCGATCTTGCGATCCGCACCGAAGACGATGCGGGTCTCGGTGGTGTCGAAATCGATCGCGCCGCGTTTTTTGCGCCGATCGAGAAAGACCTTGTACAGCTCATAGAGCTCTTCGAGATGCGGCACCAAGGACTCATATTGCCGGCGCAGCGCGGCGTCCTGATCCACCAGCATCGCCGCGACCTTGTTATAGGTCAGCCGCGCATGCGAACGCATCACGCCTTCGAAGAAGCGGTAGCGGCGCACAGCGCCCTGCGGCGTTACTATCAGCTCGCAGACCATGCACAGCCGGTCGACATTCGGATTGATCGAACACAGCCCGTTGGAGAGCACCTCCGGCAGCATCGGGATCACCCGCTCCGGGAAATACACCGAATTGCCGCGATTGAGCGCCTCGACATCCAGCCCGCTGTCCGGCTTGACGTAGGCCGAGACATCGGCAATCGCCACCAGCAGCCGCCAGCCCTTACCGTTGCGTTCGCAGTAAACGGCGTCGTCGAAATCACGGGCGTCTTCCCCGTCGATGGTCACCAGCGGCAGATGGCGGATGTCCTCGCGCCCCTGCTTGGCGGCCTCCGGCACCTCGGCGGTAAACACGCCGATTTCCTGCTCGACCGACTCGGGCCATTCTTCCGGCAAGCCATAGGAACGGATCGCGACATCGATCTCCATGCCCGGTGCCATGTGATCTCCGAGCACCTCGATGACCCGCCCGACCGACTCGCGTTTGATCGTCGGCCACGCGGTGATCTCAACCATGACAAACTGGCCCGGCACCGCGCCGCCCTGGGCCTCGGGGGGGATCAGGATATCCTGACTGAGGCGCTTGTTGTCAGGCGCCACAAAGCCGATCGTGCCTTCGGTAAAGAACCGCCCGACCACGGTGGTATGCGCCCGCTCCAGCACCTCGACGATCGTCCCCTCGCGCCGGCCGCGGCGGTCGATCCCGGATACCCGCGCCACCACGCGGTCGCCGTGAAACACCGCGCCCATCTCGCGCGCGCTCAGGAACAAGTCCTCGCCGCCCTCGTCCGGGATCAAAAAGCCGAAGCCATCGGGATGGCCGGTGACACGGCCGCGTACCAGCTCGGACTGATCCACCAGGCAATAGCTATTACGGCGATTGCATAGCAGCTGGCCGTCGCGCTCCATCGCGCGCAAGCGCCGCGACAAGGCCTCCAGATCCTGATCCTCGCTCAAATCCAAGGCCTTGGCGATCTGCCCCTTGGACAGCGGCGTGCCCTCTTCCTTCAAGAGCGCCATGATGAATTCCCGGCTCGGAATCGGCCGCTCGTATTTCGATGCCTCGCGTGATTCGAAGGGATCGCTTACTGATTTTCGTTTAGTCATTCAAATTCCAATTAAAACTAAGCGCCGGATTATACCCATAAAATTAGACAGGTGCCTTGCTTTTCTCAACCCGAGCTTGTGTATTGACAAAAGATGGTCCGATGGGTAAAGTGCGCGTCTCAACGATTCACGCCTTTGCCGAGGTGGTGAAATTGGTAGACACGCCAGCTTCAGGTGCTGGTGGGGGAAACTCCGTGGAGGTTCGAGTCCTCTCCTCGGCACCATATAGCACATAAATATTTGATTCTAAAATTTAACAAATTAGATCAAATAGCTATACATATCCAACTGGTACACCTACGGGGTACACCATGGAACCATTGGATATGTACTGTCAGACCCACTTGCACCGACGCAACAGCACCTATTATTTTCGTGCCAAGGTCCCGCTCGACCTGCAAGATCTCTACCGTCGCAGGGAAATCAAGTTCTCGCTCAAGACCAGGGACAAACGCGAAGCTATCCTGCGAAAGCATTGATATGGCCGTTCAAGACATCGGTCGGTTCAACAACCCCCCGGTCGCGACCAGCATCAAGCGCAGCGACATCATCAAGTTCCGCGGCCACCTCTCGCAATAAAAGCCGCCAAGCCCCCAAGACCGACAAAATCAAGATCGGCCACCTGCGGACGATGTTCCAACTGGCAGTGGATGACGAAAAACTCACCGACAATCCTGCGGCGCGCATCAACATCCCCAATCCCGCGAGCGCACAAAAGAAGCTCCAGCCCTTTGCCTTCGCAGACATCAAGCGGATCTTCAACTGCGCACTGTACACCAAAGGCGAACGCCCCAGACCTGGCATCGATATGGCTCCTGGCTCTGGCACTCTATCTATACAGGCAATCGACTGGAAGAACTCGGGCGGCTCAGGGTCAACAATGTGAAAGGTGCGAGCGGTATCGGGTTCCTGGACATTGTCGAGAGCAAGGACGACATCTCCGGAGCCGACACCCGCCTCAAGAACGATGCGAGTAACCGGCCCCCCTGCACCCGCAACTCATCACAGCAGGATTTCTGGAATACGTAGGTCAGTGGAAAAGCGCGGCGAGACTCACCTCTTCCCAAGCCTGACCACGGGCCCGGATTGACGAACACCCACTATTGGCCCAAATGGCTCAGCTCGAAACATTGTTCACCGTGTTCTTTACAATTGCATCAAGGCACTTCTAATAATTCGTCACACCGACGAAGGTCGGCGTCCAGATCTTTGGAAATTCTGGATTCCCAATGGCCCGTCGATAAATGCCACCTGAGGTGGCCTACACCGGCACTCGCCTTTCCCCGCGTTACTCCGGCGCGATTGTCCCGATCCAAAGTTCGCGCCCGTATCCCTCGCCGCTTAAGTCAATGGCTTTTCCTTGAATCCTGACTTGGCGGCCGACATACGGGGCCAACATCTTCTCCGCGCTCGGCGTGGCGTAGATCTCGAGCCTTCCACCTTCCCACAGTAGTTGGTAGGGATGCGGACGGTTCCCGGGTCCTAGTGTTACACCATGGCGCTGGAGCCGACCTATGAAAATCTGCTCAGGCGGCTCCGCTTGGCGATAAAATGCCTCCTGCGCATAGAGCTGTCGCGTGGCCATATCAGCGATGGTCGGCGCGCCGGCATGTGCCGCAACGGCAACACCGTACAGCAGGCAACCCACCCAACGCCTTAGGTTCACACGTGGCCGCGAGGCATCCTTGACTGCCATCAGTGCCTTGCTGTTGCGATCCAATAGACTGTCTGTGGAGCGCTGCGCACCTTATACCCATGGATGCGCACCGTCCAATTCCCCGAACTGACGCTGCCCGTATATTGGACCTTCTCGAAGATGCTGGGCACCGAGGGGCTGGAGGCCACGGTCGTTCCATCGGGATTCTGGAGATAAAGGTCGATGTCGTTATGCAGATGAGGCAGTTGGACGATGCCGAAATCCAGCCCCTCCCACCATGCGGAGGGCTGCGGCCACCACAGGGCCACATCGACCTGACGAATGCCCGCCGGTACGTTGATGGCGATGTTGGCGTTGCTGCCATCGCTAATCGCGACCTTGCCCCACCAGGCCCAGCCATTGACCGGCATGCGCAGGTCGTCGGCACCCTGGGTATTATCGAACGGGTAGGGTTTATCCCCAGCGAGGATCATGAAAGCGTTGATCTGCCCAGGATCATAGGTGCCGAATTGCCGCAGCCAATTGCGAAACAGCGCCGCTGCGCCAGCGGCGTAAGGGGTCGCACCGCTGGTGCCGGTGAAGACTTGCAACGCCGTATCGGAGGCATTGCTGGCGGTCTCGGTATTGGTCGGGGCTTGAATGTCCGGCTTGATGCGGTTGTCCGCGGTCGGCCCCCTGCCTTGCGAGTTGTTGGTGGCGAGCGATTGCACATCGTAGGCGCCGACGCCGATGACCTTGTGGGCATTGGCGGGCGAGCGCACGGTGCTGTCGCCGGGGCCGAAATTTCCGTTGGCCGCGACGATCACCGCCCCCGCATCGAAGGCGCTTTCGGCAGCCTTGGCGATGCTGCCTTGATCGCCTTCGGCGGCCTGCATCTCGGCAACGATGACGCCATCAAGGATCTCGATGGCGCGCTCGAAGCCGCGCAGGGTGGCCGCCGAATCCAGACCACCGCAGCTGTTCGGGTAAACCTTGAGACTGTCCAGAGTGACAGCGGTAACGCCGCGGTAATCAGCCCCCGCATTCGCATTGCCGCTGATGATGCCGGCGCTCGAGGTACCGTGGTTCCAGCAGTCGTCGTTCGGATTGTAGCCGGCGGCCGCGGTATTGTTGCAATCCGCGCCGCCGCTGACACAGTCATACACCAGACCAAGTCGGTGGGGCGAATTGAACATGGTGTGGGTCCGGCGCACGCCGGTATCCAGCAGCCCAATCCACCCGCTGGTTAATCCTAGATTGAAATAGGGATCCGACACGACGCGCGCGCGCCCATCGGCGGCATCATTGTTGGCATTGCTGTCCTGGGGAGGCTTCTCCCCTGCATAGCGCGGCTGCACATACACCACTTCCTTGTCGTCGATTAGGTGTTTGACCGCGCCCAAGGGCAGCTTCACCAAAACGGTGTTGGCCAGCCAGAAATGCTCTAATGCCTCCGCGCGCATCTCCTCCTTGCCCTCGCCTTGGGTAAGGCGCTCCAGAATACCGCTTTGACGCGCCTGGCGGATTTTCCGGATCTGGGCGATCACTTCTTGGCGCGCCTCCATCACGCGTTTGCCCTGCGCCGAATCCCGCTCGACCCCGGACGGAAGGTCTGGCAGCCGCGGCACTTTGAAGGAATCCTCCAACTGAACCAGAACCTCGACTGGTTCCTGCGGGTCTTTGTTCTGAAGCCACTCTTGCAATAGGAGATGGACCTTGTCGGGTGCCTTGCGCTCCGGCTCCACGAGCAGCGGTTTGACCTGCTCGGGCGCCGCGAGACTCAGAACTTCCGGCTTCAGTCGGCTCACTCGGTGCGCGCCGGCCACCCCCTCCTTGTCGATCGTAACCTCATGCACGAAATTAAAGGCGTCTTCATGCCCTACTTGCAAGGTGTCGGCCGGCCTCCATCCGGAAAGATCTTCCTTCATGGTAGGTTTGGGTGCGCAGCCGGCCAGCCATAGAGCCACCAGCAAACCAAACACGATCAGGCGGCCTGCTCGATGGCGGAGCTTGGTCGAAAGGTGTGATAAAGATGAAGTGATAACCGAACTAAGGCGTGGGGAGACGGAGTTCATGGCGTTTCTTCCTTGTTGGTTGCTGTAAAGCGTAGGAAAAACAAATGGCGCTTTTCACTCATCAAGGGTAGACCAAGCAATCGAGATTACCAGTACGCACAAAAAAGACACCGCTTACTGAAACAGTGGAGCGCTAAAATTGGCGGATGATTGCCAGAAATTTGCCCGATGAAAATTAAGCAACGCAAAAAATCACATTTTTCCTTCCGTACTCTGAAAATCCCAGGACGGAGTTATTCAGAGCCTCTAATAAACTCTTTGTTATTTTGTCTTGCATTCGCACGCCCTTATACCACTGCGTACACCGCGTTCCGTAGCGCGAGGTCTCGCGGGTCGCCGGTCAACGAAGTGCCCATCCCGCTCGTGATGTAGGCGTAGCCGATGCCAGCCTTCGGGTCGGCGAAGCCGAGCGAGCCGCCGGTGCCGGGCATGCCGAACGAACCCTCGTTGCCAAACGGCCATACCGGGCAGTGCTTCATGAAGCCCAGCGAAAAGTGTACGCCATCGCCCATCATGCATTCGTCGTAGAAGCCGCGGGCAGGCGGAACCGCCGGCGCCGCCAGCGCTTGCAACGTCTCGGGACGCAAATTCAGTTCCCGGCCACCGGTCGCAAACACGCTGTAGGCATGGGCGATGGCGCGCGCCGTGCCGACGCCACCGCCCGCAGGGACTTCGAAGTTGCGGGCGTAGATGCGTTGCGCGTCGTGAGGAAACATAGAACCGGCGCGCGCCCGGGTGATGTTCGAGCGACGATTGAACGCGACGAAGAAGAAGCCGATCCCGAACCCGCGCAGCATCGCAAGCAGGCTTGGTCTCGCAAGCGTCGCCAGCCTCGCATCCGGAATCGCCTCGGGCAGACGGATGTAGAAGTCGAGGCCCAAAGGCGTGGCGATTTCGTCCTGAAAGAACTGCCCCAGGCTGCGATGCTGAGGATCGACGCGGCGCAACAGCTCGCTCTCGAAGTAGCCGAGCGTGATCGCGTGATAGGCCTGCCGCGTGCCCGGCGCCCAGGCGGGTTTCTGGCGCGCCAGCACGACCGCCAGACGATCGGGGTCGGCAATCAGGCTGCGGTCCGCCTGCTCGTCGAAGGCGAATAGGCCCGCCTGGTGTGCCAGCAGCTGGCGGACCGTGATGGTCTCTTTTCCATTCTGGGCAAACTCCGGCCAGTAGGTGCAGACGCGCTCGTCGTAGTCGAGCCAGCCGCGCGAATGGGCTAACGCCAGCGTCATCGCGGCCAGGCCCTTGGTGGTCGAGTAGACCAGTACCATGGTGTCTTCTTGCCAAGGCTCGCCGGTTGCCTTGTTGCGCACCCCGCCCCACAGGTCGACAACCTTTTTGCCCCGGTGGTACACGCAACAGGCGCCGCCCAGTTCACGGCGCCGCGAGAAATTCTCGGCGAAGGCATCCCGCACGGCTTCAAAACCCGCGCTCATATGTCCCTCGATACGAATCTGTTGTGACGCGACCACCGGTGGCGCCCTCCTTCCAATTCAATTGAACTTGCCAAAATACATGACAGAGCTCACCCTCAAGGTTGGTTCCCTCATCCCCACCCTTCTTCCTTCGGGAGAAGGGCCGAGGATGAGGGAGTGCTCTTGGATGTTTCATTTCTTACTGAGGTGTTCAGGGTCATTTAGCACCCCCTGATCTACCGCCACACAGCATTGCCGGTCGCAGAAAAAGTCGCCGGCCAGGTGCGGTGGATATTCGTTCAGCGCCGCGCTGGCGAAACGTCCTTTAATGGAATATGCATTTTCAGTCGCCCACAGGCCAGTCGCTGAAAGGGAAAGGTATTTCTTCGGTGCCAAAAGTCAGGAAGTTGACGATCGCCTGGAAATAGCGCCCCAGGCTGCGGCCAAATGAGACCAGGCGCGCGTTGGGTGCGCCGTTCAGCAGCATCACCACAAATTGAATGACGGTAACGATGCACAGCACGGTTGCACATACCTGGAACGCAAAGGCCGTCAACAGCATGAACAATCCGCGCACCCAGATACTGCGCTTGTTTTCCGGCACGTCAGCATTTTCATACATCGCGAGTTCTCCTGAAATGGGTGGCCACTGCGGACCAGAAATACCAGCACATGAATCAGGATGCGACCTGGCATCCCGATCCGCTCTTGCCGGCAAAAAATCGCTTCAGGTTTTCCGGCACGCCCTCGTATCGTGTGGAAGGAGCGGCAGGCCTGGACTGGCCCGCATAAACCTCACGCAAGATCGCGTCGATGATCATCGTCTTGGGTGCCTCCGTGTACTCGCGCCCCTGAAACACCCAGACTCTGCAATTGACGGGGCTGTTACAAACGCTGGTGCAAGACTGGCAGTGGCTCTCGCGGAACTCCGGCGCAATGTCGTTGCCATTCACCCGGATCGTCGGCGAACTGGCCAAGCGAAGCGCCCGCGCCTGCTCTTCGGATTTCACATGGGTCTTCGTTACGGACACATCGACACCGGCCGCACTAACACCTCGGACACGGCAGCGGCGAGATTGGCGTTGCTTCCTTTGCAGCGTCCACAGGCATTCAGGTCAAGGTAGAGGAAGTCGATTGTAATCTTCCGGCTTACAGCGGGGTTCACGGCTGCGTCCGCAACGGGTGTGGTCATAGAAGTTCCCCTTTTTCGGTTTCGCGGAAATCCTTGCCCCGGCGCTCCGGCGTTCACGTTCGAAGCAGGCGACGACAAGGGTGTGCTAGCCGCGCTCAGTCAGGAACGTGACGCTTGCTGTCTTTGGGTTTATGCAGCAACAGATTCAATAAGAGCGGGACAAATCCGCGTATTAACAGCGTGCCGGCGAGCATAGATGCGCGCCTGCGCCCCGCGATAAAGCCAGCGGCCGTTGCCACTGCCAGAACGGGCCATTTGTGTTCGCTTATCAAGTTCGCCAAGGTGGCTTGCTGCGCGACTGTGCGCAGCCTAGCTTTGGCTTCTGCCGGAGTTAACGGGTGAGACGAATTGCGGTCCATGTGATGAACCCCGCCAGGAGCAACGCTAATAGACCAATGATGAGGGCGGCGCTCGCGGGTCCAAGCTCGGTTCCCAGGCTTTGATAAGCCGCCCATAGACAAAAGCCGAGGCCCATGACCGCGAGTAACGAGGCTACAATCAAACACGCCAAACCTATGCCCGCGCGCATGACCGCACGACGCAACGCCCGACCCTCCGCTTCCATCAAATCAAGCAGGGCGATGATGTACTCCGTCAGGTGTGTCAGTGCCTGCCTCTCATGTCGATTAGTTTTGCGATAATGAACCCGAGTCCGAAAGCTGTGAGCACACTGCCAACCGGATGTTCGCCGACTTTTTGCTCCGCTTTATTGAAAGTCGCTTTGCTTTGATCGAGCAGATCCGCGAGCCGGTGTTCGATATCCTGCCATGCTCCCCGAAAACGGTCCTCCGCATGGGTCCTGGATTCCGCCATCTTTTCGGTGGCAGCGCCTTTTACTGCATGCGTCAAGCCAACAATGTCTCCCCGCAGCTGGGCGATGTCCGCTTTGAGGGCGTCAAGCTCTTTACGTACTGGATCATCCGCCATAAAGCCTCCTCGTTTGTTTTGCGCTTCACGTTGAATTGTTTCACCTCTTCAGTGGCAAGTGGCCGTGAATCGATTGTCTTACTGCATATGTGGCCACTTTATAAACATGAGGGCACCTCCAAAAAATTCACATTTCGTCATTCCGTAATTCGGTGTTTTCAAAGACCTAGACACCGGCATTCGCCGGTGTGACGAATTTTCAGAGACACGTATAAATCATAGTCCGGCATACTGACTTTATGAAGCGTTCGATGAAAAATATGTTTATCTACGTAGTAGTTCAGACTTGATCTGACACCCGACTTGGGAATAGATGCAGAATCGATGGGGTCAGACTCGATTGATCCTAAACTGTCTTGATTTTCTATCCCCGCAGAATCGATGGGGTCAGACTCGAATGGCACTTACTTAAGCTTTTTAGGATGACCATTTTTCTTCACTTCGACTCGG
>CAZKZP010000073.1:0-7939 GCA_964557295.1 uncultured Chromatiales bacterium
GACCGGCCTCATCCAGCGCATCATTGAGCCGCTGACGGATCTCCTCCGGCGAGTGCATCGTCAGCACCTCGGCGACCAATTCCTTGGCCTTGGCCTGGGAGAAATTGCGGATCAATGATGCGCTGGATGAGGCCGGTCTGGGTGGGCTGCTGCGGCCGGGGCGCTGATTACTTCGCTTCGGCCGGCGCCATGCCGCTCAGCGCCTTGATCTTGGCCTTGTAGCTGCTGCCGTCCTTCTCCACCTGCGAGATCTGCACCGGCAGGAAGTGCAGATTCTTGGCGCACCAGAGCGTGGTTTCCACGCCGTCCTTCTTCCGCTGCACGATCACCGTCTCCAGTGTGCCCAGCTTGGTGTTCAACGTCTCCTCGCCGATGATGCTGATCTCGTAGGCCTTCACCTTCGCACGATCAATGACCGTATATTCCAGGCCGCTCTTGCCCGCGGCCAGATCCAGCATGATCTGGATCTGATAGACGTGTTTGTCGAGGGCGTCCTCGGGGATCGGTACGGCGGCGGCCTTCGGTTCCCGGAGCTCGGTGACCTGCCGCGCTTGCCAGTCGAACTTCTGATGCGTATGTCGCTCCTTTTTGCCGCCGCTGCGGCTATAAAGGTATTCCAGCGGTATGACGCGCTGGTCTTGAAAGCGAAACACGCTGCGCTCGATGACCTTGTCCTTGAGGAAGAGGGCCGCGAAGCCGGTGCTGTGGATTTCGGATTCGAACACATAGGCGCCATCGGCGTCCGGTTTCAGGACGCGCACCGTTTCGCCGAGCGTCAGGGTGCCGCGCTGCAGGTGATAAGTCGCGCTGAAGCCGGGTATCGGAGGTTCGACGGCGAAGGTCGGGCGGACGGCGGCGAGGCAGAGAAGAAACATATAAAAAATACGCATGGCGGTGAGTGGCTTCCTCGTCAATGTGAGCGATGGCTGTTTCATGGCGTGTGATGGATCTCCGGATGGGCCTGCCCTTGGCGCAGGGTCGGGGGCCGCGCGAGCGGCTGGCCATCGAAGAGCAGGGATGAGTCATGCAGCCGCAGGCGGCCTTCCGCGAACCAGCGAATCGCCAGCGGGTAGAGGCGGTGTTCCAGCGCCAGCACGCGACTGGCCAGCGATTCGGGGGTGTCATCAGCGAGTACCGGCACGCGGCCCTGGATGATCACCGGTCCGCCGTCGAGCTCTTCGGTCACGAAATGCACGCTCGCGCCGTGCTCGCGCTCGCCGGCCGCCAGGGCGCGGCGATGGGTGTCGAGTCCGGTGTAGTTCGGCAGCAGTGAGGGATGGATGTTGAGCAGGCGGCCGTGGTAGTGGCGCACGAATTCCGGCGTGAGAATGCGCATGAAACCGGCCAGGATCACGAGTCCGGGCTGATGCGCGTCGATCAGCGCCATCAGGGCCCGATCGAAGCTCGCCCGATCGGCGAACGCGGCGTGTTCGAGGACGGCGTTGAACAGGCCCGCGCGCCGGGCGCGCTCCAGTCCGAAGGCCTGTGGGCGGTTGCTGATCACCGCCCGGATCTCGATCGGCAGGGCCTCGGAGGCGATGGCATCGATGATGGCCTGTAGATTGCTGCCGTTGCCGGAGAGCAGGACGACCGCCGGCAAGGGGGTCACGCGCGCGTCGCTCATGGATCAGCCGATGATGACCTCGGGGCTGTTCGCGCCCCCGGCGCGGATCTCGCCCAGGCGCCAGGCGGTCTCGCCGGCCTCCTTCAGGAGCTTGAGGGTCTGGTCCGCCTCAGTGGCGCGCACGCAGACCACCATGCCGACGCCGCAGTTGAAGGTGCGGTACATCTCGGTCTCGGCGACGTTGCCCTGCTGCTGCAACCAGGTGAAGATCGGCGGACGTTTCCAGCTCTTGGCGTCGAGGTGGGCGTCGCAGCCCGCGGGCAGCACGCGCGGGATGTTCTCCAGCAGGCCGCCGCCGGTGATGTGCGCCAGGGCGTGGACCTCGACCTGCTCGAAGAGCTTGAGCAGCGGCTTGATGTAGAGACGGGTCGGTTCCAGCAGCACGGCGCCGATGGTCGAGCCCTCGAAGGGCATGTCGAGCGGGGTGTTGGTGACTTCCAGGATCTTGCGGATCAGCGAATAGCCGTTGGAATGCGGGCCGCTGGAGGCCAGGCCGATCAGCACATCGCCGACCTTGACCTTGCTGCCGTCGATGATGCGCGATTTCTCCACCACGCCCACGCAGAAGCCGGCCAGGTCGTAGTCCTCGCCGTGATACATGCCGGGCATCTCGGCCGTCTCCCCGCCGACCAGCGAGGCCCCGGCCTGCGCGCAGCCCGCGGCGATCCCTTGGATGACCGCGGCGGCGGTGTCCACATCGAGCTTGCCGGTGGCGTAGTAGTCGAGGAAGAACAGCGGCTCGGCGCCCTGCACCACCAAGTCGTTGGCGCACATGGCGACCAGATCGATGCCGATGGTGTCGTGCTTGTTCATGTTCATCGCCAGGCGCAGCTTGGTGCCCACCCCATCGGTGCCCGAGACCAGCACCGGCTGGCGGTAGCGGTCGAGCGGGATCTCGAACAATGCGCCGAAGCCGCCCAGGCCGCCGATGACCTCGCGGCGGGTGGTCTTGGCCACGGCGGGCTTGATGCGCTCGACCAGCGCGTCGCCCGCGTCGATGTCCACGCCAGCGTCGCGGTAGCTCAATGAGATGGATGAGGGGTCTTTAGAATTCACCGAGGCTGCTCCTGTTTTTGACGCTCGCAATGCTATAGTTCGCTCTGTTCATATGCAAACCTTGACTTGGGGAGGCTGCTTGCATAGCGTGCATGTTCATGAAAAACGCATTTTACCTATTTTGTATTCTTTCGTGGTGGATATTTGTTCCCTGCGCTCAGGCCGCCGTGGTCAAGGATCTGTACGAAACCGAGGTGGCCGTGACCGACCAGGGCGCAGCGGCGCGCTCCCAGGCGATGCAGGCGGCCCTGCTGCAAGTGATGAGCAAGGTTTCCGGGCAAGCGCGCTTTTCCGAGCAGGCGCAGAGTATCGCCGCGCAACAGGCCGAGCGGCTGGTGGTGCAATTCCGCTACCAGACGGCCGGCGGGGTTCGGCAACTCTGGGCGCGCTTTGGCGAGGCGGAGGTCAATCAATTGCTCCAGGAGCTCAACCTGCCGGTGTGGGGCGGCGTGCGGCCTTCGCTGCTGGTCTGGCTGGCGGTGGAGGACAAGGGCGCGCGCATCATCGTCGGCGGCGATGAAGGGGCGGAGGTGCAGAACATGCTGCGTGCGGCGGCGCAGGCCCGCGGCGTGCCGCTGCTGCTGCCCGTGCGCGATCTCGAAGAACAGCGCCGGCTCAGCGTGGTCGATCTCTGGGGCGATTTCGACGAGCGTATCACCGAGGCATCACGGCGTTATCAAGCCGATGAAATCCTGGTGGGCCGGGTTTACCAGAGCGGTTCCCGCTGGACGGGACGCTGGTCGCGCTCCGATGCCGCGGAGCGCCAATCCTGGGAGAACAGAGCCGAGTCGCTCGATCAGTTGATCTCCCAGGCGGTCAGCACCGCGGCGGACATGCTCGCCGCGCGCTATGCCCGCGTGGTCACGCCGGGCGAGTCGAGCGTGGCGCGCCTGCGCATCCAGGGGGTTGCCGGCGTCAAGGCCTATGCGCGGGTGATGGGGTATCTGAAGTCGCTCGATCACGTCCAGCAGGTCGTCCTGCGCGCGGCGCACGGCGACATGCTGATGGTGGAGCTGTCGCTGCGCGGCGATCAGCAGCAATTGACACAGTTGATTCGTCTGGGGCAGGTGCTCGAACTCCAGCCATCCGCGGGCGCGAGCACCGATCAGCGCGAGTATGTCTATCAGCTCCTGCCGTGACATCCGGTTTTTAACCATGGCAGTGACTTCGGCGCAAGGCTTGAGTCTTCGTCATTCCGGCGCATGCCGGGATCACGGCGTTTTAAATCGGGTGTCCTGCATATCGGATCTATTTTATTGCCGGGTTGATGAATATGCGGGCTAAGGACCTCCCGAACATCATCAGCATCATCCGCATCCTGCTGGTCATCCCCTTGGTGATCCTGTTGCTGCAAGAGCAGTACGCCTGGGCGCTGGCGATCTTCGTGGCGGCGGCGTTGAGCGACGCGTTGGACGGTTACTTGGCGCGCCGCAATTCCTGGACGAGTGCGCTGGGCGGTATCCTCGATCCGCTCGGTGACAAGCTGCTGCTCGTGTCGACCTACGTCTGCCTGGCACTGCTGGAACTGTTGCCGCTGTGGCTGGCGGCGCTGGTGGTGCTGCGCGATCTGGTGATCGTCGGCGGGGCGGCGGCCTTCTACGTGCTGATCGGCCGCTATGAGATGGCGCCGAGCCTCGCCAGCAAACTCAATACCGTGTTTCAGGTGCTGCTGCCGGCGCTGGTGCTGATGGAGCGCACGATCCTATCCGTCCCGCCCGCGGTGATCTATGCGCTGATCGCGGCTGTGACCATTACAACCTTGATGAGTGGAGGCCACTATGTCTGGCACTGGGGAAGAAAGGCCAGAGCCGCTGCGCGCGGCGGCTGAATTATCGATCGGCGATAAATGGTCGCTGGTGGGCGCGGCGCTGCTTTCGGGCGGGCTGCTCTACCTGCTCGCGCCGATCCTCACACCGTTTGTCATTGCAGCGTTGCTCGCCTATATGGGCGATCCGCTGGTCGACCGGCTGGAGGCGCGCAAGGTCTCGCGCACCCTCGGGGTGACGCTGGTCTTTGTCCTGCTGTTTTTGCTGCTGTTGGTCGTGGTGCTGGTGCTGGTGCCGGTGCTGCAACAGCAGGTCGTCCAGTTCGTCGCGCGCTTCCCGGAGTACCTGGCGCTGCTCCAGCAGCGCGTGCTTCCGTGGGTGAGCGCGCAGCTCGGGATCGATCCGGGGCTGCTCGATCTGGCCCATCTCAAGGCGCTGCTGATGGAGCGCTGGTCGCAGGTGGGGGATGTCGCCGGCCAAGTGCTGGGGTCGGTGTTCCACTCCGGGGTGGCGATGCTGGCGTGGCTGGCGAATCTGGTGCTGATCCCGGTGGTCGCCTTTTATCTGATGCGCGATTGGGATGTGTTCATCGCGCGCCTGCGCGAGTTGATCCCGCGGCGCTGGGAGCCGGAGGCGGTGCAGCTCGCCGGCAACGCCGATGAGGTGCTCGGGGCCTTTTTCCGCGGCCAACTGCTGGTGATGCTGGCCCTCGGCGTGTTGTATACCGTCGGGCTGTGGATCGTCGGGTTGGAATTCGCCCTGCTGCTCGGCATGATCGCCGGACTGGTGAGTTTCGTGCCCTATCTCGGATTCATCATCGGGATGCTGCTGGCGGGCGTGGCCGCGTACATGCAGTTCCAGGAGCTGATGCCCTTGCTCGGCGTCGTGGCGGTCTTCGGTGTGGGCCAGCTCGCCGAGAGCCTGCTGCTCACGCCCAAGCTGGTCGGCGACCGGATCGGGCTGCATCCGGTGGCGGTGATCTTCGCGGTGATGGCCGGGGGCCAGCTGTTTGGTTTCTTCGGCGTGCTGTGCGCGCTGCCGGTGGCGGCGGTGGTCATGGTGATCCTGCGCCACACCCATGAGCGCTATCTGCGCAGCCGTCTGTATGCGCATGAGTAGTCCGCAGCTGCCCTTGGGCATCCGCCTGCGCGATGATGCCAGCTTCGAGAATTTCCTCCCCGGCGCCAATCACGAGGCGGTGAGCGGGCTGGCCGCGTGCCTGGATAACCCCGGTCCGGCCTATGTGTATCTGTGGGGCGGCGCCGGCTGCGGCAAGACCCACCTGCTCTCGGCGCTCTGCCACGCGGCCGCCGCCTCCGCACAGCCGCTGCTGTATCTGCCGCTGGCCGAGCACGCGGCGTTCACCCCGGAGATCCTGCACGGGATGGAGTCGATGCGATTGGTGTGCCTCGATGACATCGAGGCGATCGCCGGCCGGCCCGCGTGGGAAGAGGCGCTGTTTCATTTCTACAATCGCATGCAGGCGGCGGGCGGGTGCCTGGTGGTCGCGGGTGTGACGGCACCGGCGGGCTTGGCTATCCGGCTCCCGGATCTGAAGTCGCGCCTCTGCGCCGGGATCGTCTACCACCTCAAGACGCTCGATGACGCCGACAAGATCACCGCCCTGCGCCAGCGCGCGGCGCAGCGCGGCATGGAGATGCCGGCGGAGGTGGGCGCGTATCTGCTCCGGCGCTGTCCGCGCGACATGAGCGCCTTGTTCGCGCTGCTGGACCGGCTCGACCGCGCCTCACTGGCGGCGCAGCGCCGGCTCACGGTACCCTTCGTGCGCGCCGTGCTCAGCGAACAGGAATCCTGATTAGGCCGCCAGCTTCTTCGCGGTGATCGCCAGCCGCTTGCCCAGGGCGTGCGCCAGCCGCCGCTCCTCCTCGGAGAACGCGCGCTTGCCGTCGGCCCCGGTGACGCGACTCGCCCCATACGGCGTGCCGCCGCCTTGGGTGTGGGTCAGGTCGGTCTCGCTATAGGGCAGTCCCACCAGCACCATGCCGTGATGCAGCAAGGGCAGCATCATGGATAACAGCGTGGTCTCCTGCCCGCCGTGCATGGTCGAGGTGCTGGTGAACACCGCCGCCGGTTTGCCGGCGAGCGTGCCGGAGAGCCACTCGGGGCTCGTCCCGTCGATGAAATACTTCAGTGACGCGGCCATGTTGCCAAAGCGCGTGGGACTGCCCAGCGCGAGGCCCGCGCATTCCGCCAAGTCTTCCTTGCTCACATAGGGCGGGCCGGCGGCGGGGATGGTGTCCTCCACCGCCTCGCACACGGTGGAGACGGCGGGCACGGTGCGGAGGCGCGCCGCCATGCCGGGAACTTCCTCGATGCCGCGCGCCACATGCTGGGCCAGTTCGCGGGTGGCGCCATAACGGCTGTAGTAGAGTACCAGGATCTCGGCCATCAGAGGATCTCCAGTATCTTTTCCGGCGGGCGGCCGATCGCGGCCTTGCCGTTGTGGATCACGATCGGGCGCTCGATCAGCGCGGGATGGGCGGCCATCGCTTCGATCAGGTCGTCTTCGCTCAGTGCCGGATCATCCAGATGCAGCTCGCGGTAGAGATCGTCCTGGGTGCGCATCAGTTCGCGCGCGCTTATTTTCAGCATCTTGAGCAGCTGGGTGAGTTCGGCCCGTGACGGCGGCGTCTTCAGGTATTCCACGATGCGGGGTGCGACGCCGTGTTCATCGAGCAATTGCAGTGTCTGCCGCGACTTGCTGCAACGCGGGTTGTGGTAGATGGTCACGCTCATGGGGATAGGCCCTTATCTCTGTTGCGAGGCGCCCATTCTAGCCTGCCTACTTCATCAAGGCATCCGTGGCGAGATGTGAATGGCGCGCGCCTCATCAGCGAAAGGCGTCGCAGCGCCGCCTTGACAGCCCATAGGCCCGATGCTAGTTTCTCACTGCATATGCATTCCCTCTCTTTAATTCCAGCCTCCACGCCGCCTTCCATATCGCAAGTCTCGTCGCTGCGTCTTCGCGCGCTCACCGTGTCTTTGTTCGCGCTGGTGCTGCTGGCGGCCTGTGCGGCGGCGCCTATCCAGGAGATGAGCGATGCGCGCCAGGCGGTGCAGGCCGCGCGCGAATCAGGCGTGAAGGCGACTGATCCGTCGCTGCGCCAAGCCGAGGATCATCTGAAATCCGCCGAGCAAAGGCTCAAGTCGCGCGATTACGACGCCGCACGCGCCGAGGCCATGCAGGCACGCGATGCAGCCATCCAAGCCAGGGAAGGGGCGGCCAAACCCGCCGAATAACCCGAAGGTTATTTACTTAACCCAAACATTGCATAGATTTCCCTCTCCCGCAGGCGGGAGAGGGTGGCCCGAAGGGCCGGGTGAGGGAAGAAACCGCCGGGCTCTGGGGCGCACATCGCTGACCACGGTAAACCATGGTTGGCTTATGCAGTGAGGAATGGCGGATAAACGCATCCTTCACTTTGCACCCCCTCACCCCGTCCCTCTCCCCCTGCGGGAGAGGGGGCTTTTC
>CAZKZP010000073.1:7949-10800 GCA_964557295.1 uncultured Chromatiales bacterium
CGGCCAGCCTTCCTGATCTCCTCGATCCGCACCTTCCATTCCGCCGGGCCGCTCTGGTGCACGGAGTTACCACGGCTGTCGACCGCGACGGTCACCGGCATGTCCTCGACCTCGAACTCATAGATCGCCTCCATGCCCAGGTCCGCGAAGGCCACGACCTTGGCCGAACGGATCGCCTTGGAGATCAGATACGCCGCCCCGCCGGTGGCGATCAAATACACGGCACCGTATTTCTTGATGACCTCGATCGCCTGCGGGCCGCGCTCGGCCTTGCCGATCATGCCGATCAGGCCGGTCTGCCCCAGCATCATCTCGGTGAATTTGTCCATGCGCGTGGCGGTGGTGGGGCCGGCCGGGCCGACGGCCTCGCCGCCGACCGGGTCGACCGGGCCGACGTAATAAATGAAGCGATTGGTGAAATCGACGCCCTCTGGTAATGACTCGCCGCGGGCCAGCCGGTCGGCGAGGCGCTTGTGCGCGGCGTCCCGGCCGGTGAGCATCTTGCCGGAGAGCAGCAACGTCTCGCCGGGCTGCCAGTGCTGGACGTCGCGCAAGGTGAGCGTATCAAGATTCACGCGCCGGGCCTGCGCACTGGCGGTGTCGCTGATGACCGGCCACTCCTCTAGCCGGGGCGGGATCAGCTCGGCCGGCCCGCTGCCGTCGAGCGTGAAGTGGATGTGCCGCGTGGCGGCGCAATTGGGGATGATGGCCACCGGCAGCGAGGCGGCGTGGCAGGGGAAATCCAACACCTTCACATCCAGCACCGTGGTCAGGCCGCCCAGCCCCTGGGCGCCGATGCCGAGGCGGTTGATCTGATCATAGAGTTCGAGGCGCAGTTCCTCGGCGCGGTTGCTGGGGCCGCGCGCGATCAGCGCTTGGATATCGATCGGCTGCATCAGGGCCTCCTTGGCCAGCAGCATCGCCTTCTCCGGCGTGCCACCGATGCCAACACCGAGGATGCCGGGCGGGCACCAGCCGGCGCCCAGCGTGGGGAGGGTCTTGAGGATCCAGTCGACGAGGCTGTCGCTCGGGTTGAGCACGGTGAAGCGCGCCTTGTTCTCCGAGCCGCCGCCCTTGGCGGCGCACGTCACTTCGAGATGATCGCCGGGGACGAGCTCGGTATGGATCACCGCCGGGGTGTTGTCCTGCGTATTGATGCGCCGGCCGGCGGGATCGCTCACGATCGAGGCGCGCAGCGGATTGCTGGGGTCGGTATAGGCCCGGCGCACGCCGGCGTTGATCAGCTCATCGAGCCCGGCATCGCCTTCAAAGCGCACCTTCATCCCGACCTTGAGAAACACCACCGCGCTGCCGGTGTCCTGGCAGATCGGCCGGTGCCCCTCCGCGCACAGGCGCGAGTTGATCAGGATCTGAGCGATGGCATCGCGGGCCGCAGGCGATTTTTCCAGCCGGTAGGCCTGATCAAGCGCCCGGATGAAATCGAGCGGATGATAATAGGAGATATATTGAAAGGCGTCGGCGATGCTTTGGATGATGTCTTCGTTGCGGATGATGGGCATTCTGTGCGGGCCTCGGCCTCCTGCCCGGTTGCGGCGGAGTCCAGTCACGGGTTTCGGTTTTTGGGGCGCGTCTGCGGAGAACTCACAGCATAAATCGTGGCGACTTTCCCGTCAAAATCCGGCGTTGGACCTGCTGGAGCCAGGCAGGTGGACCCCGGACGAGCAATCACAACGCATCCCTGCCGGAGGATGAAACAGAAATCCGATTGATGCGCGCCCATAATCGCTATATATCGTCTGTACAAATCAATCAACACGTCTCGTTACATTGCACGGCGCCTCCAATAAGTCAGAGGTTCCTTAACGTCGTCATCCCGGCGGATGCCGGGATCCAGCGCTTTCCCCTATGACAGAGGACCGGCGAGGTGCGGAAGTGTGTAGTGTGCGGGGTGGTGAAATAGGAGCCGTGCCGCTCCCGAGCATAGGCGCCGCAGCAACAGCCCGCGACGGATATCAGGACCGCGCGCCCCGAAAAAATACTCAAAACGCGATTGACGGATAAGCGGTCACGCGATACCGTTTTCCGCATTACGCCTCCCGGGGACTACGCGCCCTCGCTTCGCTCTCCTTGGCGCGCAGCGAAGGAATCGACCCCGTCTTAAGGGTGAGCGAAGGCCATTCAAGTACGTCCCGCTACCACTGGCCAACGCAGAATTAAAATGAACGCACCTTAGGGATAAGGGCGATCAGATCTGTACCGAGTCGTCAACTGCTCCGTGGAATGAACGGTTACCCAAGTACGGCACCCTCCATGCCAAGGTGGCCTCGGTCTCACGCGATGCGATCAACGACGAGAAACTCGGCCTGATCTACTCGACCCGCGTCAGGATGGACAAGGCGACGATCAAGGTGGACGGCACCGATGTGAATCTTACCCCCGGCATGGCGGCGTCAGTCGAGGTCAAGATCGGCACGCGGCGGGTGATCGAGTACTTCCTCGCGCCGCTGCTCCAGCACACGAGCGAGAGCCTGCGTGAGCGGTGAGGCCGGAGGCGAGTAGTGCAGACGGCGGGGCATTGTGAGACACTGTGTCAGTCCTTCATTCTGTCAAACCGTGAATTGATGAAAACAGCCTGCTTTCATCGGCTTAATTTCATTGTTTTAATGTTGACACGGCTGGGCAACTCCATCAGAATACGCGCCTTGTTGTGGCGCCGGAGGGGTTCCCGAGCGGCCAAAGGGATCAGACTGTAAATCTGACGGCTCTGCCTTCGGTGGTTCGAATCCACCCCCCTCCACCAGCGTTGGTGTGATCCTGGGTTCAGTGTGTGGGTAGCCAGGGGTAGCAAGGCAGGGGCAGCAAGGCGGGTGTAGTTCAATGGTAGAACTTC
>CAZKZP010000074.1:0-10243 GCA_964557295.1 uncultured Chromatiales bacterium
GACCGCCTCGGTGACCGGCTCGCCGAGATAGTCCTCGGCGGTCTTCTTCATCTTCATCAAGACGCGCGCGGAGATCTCCGGCGGGGCCATCTTCTTGCCCTTCACGTCGACCCAGGCATCGCCGTTGTCGGCCTGGATGATCGTGTAGGGCACCATCTTGATGTCCTTCTGCACCTCGGCATCGCGGAAGCGGCGGCCGATCAGGCGCTTGATCGCAAACAAGGTGTTCCTGGGATTGGTTACCGCCTGGCGCTTGGCGGACTGGCCGACCAGGATCTCGTCATCATCGGTGTAGGCGACGATGGATGGCGTGGTGCGCGCGCCTTCGCTATTTTCGATCACGCGCGGCTTGCCGCCTTCCATGATCGCCACGCAGGAGTTGGTGGTGCCCAGGTCGATACCGATGATCTTGCCCATGATGGTTGTTCTCCAAAACTGTAAGTGTTGTTCGTGCCGGCGGGTGTGCCTAATGTCTTCCGGCCATTGCTTACCCCTGAGATGGGGATTTTTGCTGTGATTTCAAGCGTGCTCGTCGATCTTTCCCGCGCCGGCGTTCGCCGCGGACTTGGACACAACCACGCGGGCTGGCCGCACCAGGCGGTCATTGAGCGTGTATCCCTTCTGATACACCACCAGCACGGTGTTGGGCGGAACGTCGGCGCTCTCCAGCATGCTCATCGCCTGATGGAATTGCGGGCTGAACGGCTCGCCCTGCGGATCGATCGCCTTGACGCCAAACTTTTGCAGCGCGTCCTGGAACATCTTCAGTGTCAGCCGGCTGCCTTCCATCAGCTTGGTCGCCGATTCGGCGCTATTGACGGCGGCGCTCACCCCCATCTCCAGGCTGTCGATCACGGGGAGCAATTCACCCACGAAGCGCTCGAGGGCATATTTATGGGCGTTTTCCACATCGCGCTCGCCGCGGCGGCGGATGTTTTCCGCCTCGGCCTTGGTGCGCAGCAGCAGATCCCAGTGTTCCTCGGCCTTGGCGCGGGCCTCGTCCAAGGCCTTCTTCAGTTCCGCCACTTCGGGGTTTTCCTCCGCCGGGGTCTGCGCAGCGGCAAGCACCTCCGTTGTCCCCGCCGCGGCAGGGGTGGGATTTTTCTCATCAACCATTTGTTGCTCCAATAATTTTTCTCAAACGACGCCGTGGCGGCGCCTGGGTAGGCTGGTAAGCACGGGCATACTATGGGGCTTATCTCGGTTTATTCAAGGCCGCGCTGAGCAATTTCGCCGTCGCGTCGACCATCGAGATCATGCGCGGGTAGGCCATGCGCGTGGGGCCGATGACCCCCAACACGCCGACGCTCACGCCGTTGGCCTTATAAGGCGCGGCGATCACGCTGCAGTCATCGAGTGTTTCATAGCCGGACTCCCGGCCGATGAAGATCTCCACCCCGTCGGCGTGGAGCGACTTGTCCAGCAGGCTCAGGATATTGTTCTTGTGATTGAACTCCTCAAACAAGGCATGAAGTTTTTCCATGTTCGCCATTTCGGCATAGGTCATCAGATGGTTCTCGCCGGTCACCAGACAATCACCGCTAGGCTGCGCCGGCGTGAACGCCTGGTCGGCCATGGCGATGACCATTTGCAGCAAATGATCGATATCCGCGCGGGCCGCCTGCATCTCGTGGATGATGTGGTGGCGGATCTGGGCGAGATCCCGCCCGGCGAAATGATGCGTGAGATAATTGGCCGCCTGCTGCAACTCGGAGGCCGAATAGCGCCGGTCGGTGGTGATGATGCGGTTCTGGATGTCGTAATTGTCGAGCACCAGCACCACCAGCACCTGCAACCCTGAGAGCGGCAGAAACTCCACCTGGCGCAAGGCCTCCACCTCGCGCCGGGGCAGCATCACCACGCCGGCCATGCGGGAGACCTCCGATAGCAGATCGGTCGCCGAGGAGACGATCTCGCGCGAGCTGTATGCCGGCTTGATCGAGGTCCGCAGCTTCTGCACCTCCGCCTCGCTCAGCGGCTGCACCGTCAACAGCGTATCGACGAACACGCGGTAGCCCCGGGAGGTGGGCACCCGGCCGGCCGAGGTGTGCGGGGAGCTGACCAGCCGGAGCTCTTCCAGATCGCTCATGATATTGCGGATGGAGGCCGAGCTGAGTTTGAGACCGGTCTCTTTGGCCAAGGTCTGCGAGCCCACCGGCTGCCCATCTTTTATATAGCGCTCGATGAGCGCCTTCAGTAAGATTTGGGCGCGTTCAGAAAGTTCGTGTCTAGCCGACATGGTCACAAGGCATCAGGAAACCTAAACAAAATTTAGCAGTCGCAGCGGGTCAGTGCTAATCTGTCCGAATTATTACGACAGCCCCTCGGACTGTCAATGCAATCCGGGAACAATCTCGCGTAGCCACAGCCTTTTGCGTGCGGAGTAAAGAATGGAGATGGCATTCAACACCATCGGCCTGATCGGCAAGTATAATGCGCCCGAAGTGGGGGCCAGCCTGTTCGAACTGGCGGATTTCCTCACCGCGCGTGATCGCCGCGTACTGATCGATCAGGGCACCAGCCACGTCATGGGCAACACCTCGTTGCAAGCGGCCTGCCGCGACACCCTGGGCAAGGAGTGCGACCTGGTCATCGTCGTCGGTGGCGACGGCACCCTGCTCAATGCCGCCCGTTCGCTCAATGATTACAACATCCCCTTGCTCGGCGTGAATCTCGGCCGGCTCGGCTTCCTGGTCGATGTGCACCGCGACAGGATGCTCGAGGCCATCGAGGAAATCCTCAATGGCGTCTACACCGAGGAACATCGTTTTCTCCTGCACACCAGTATCGAGCGCCAAGGCGAGATCATCAGCGAGAGCAACGCCTTCAACGACGTTGCCATCCATAAATCGCACGTGGCGCGCATGATCGAGCTGGAGTGTTATGTCGACCAGTCCTTCGTCTCGACCATGCGGGCCGACGGCCTGGTGATCTCCACGCCGACGGGCTCGACCGCCTATGCCTTATCCGCCGGCGGCCCCGTGCTGCACCCGAGCCTCAATGCCATCACCCTGGTGCCGATCTGCGCGCACACATTGAGTAACCGCCCGATCGTGGTCGGCGGCGACAGCGAGATCCTGATCCATGTGCGGGAGAACGCCCCCTCCGAGGTGCTGGTGAGCTGCGACGGCCAGATCGGCCTCAATCTGCTGATCGGCGATACGCTGATCATCAAGAAAAAGGCCAACCCCGTGCGCCTGCTGCATCCGGCGAATTACGACTATTTCGAGATCCTGCGGGCGAAGCTCCACTGGGGCGAAAAACTGACCTCGTAAGCAACAGATTCGCGCTATCACATGCTGACACACATCCACATCCGCAACTTCGCCATCGTCGATGAACTCGAACTCGATTTTGCCAAGGGCATGACGGTGCTCACCGGCGAGACCGGCGCCGGCAAATCCATCTTGCTCGACGCCCTCGGCCTCGCCCTGGGCGATCGCGCGGACACCGCCATGATCCGCCATGGCGCCGAGCGCGCCGAAATCAGCGTGACCTTCGATATCCGTCAACAGCCCGACATCGCCGCCTGGCTTAAAGAGCAGGAATTGGATCTGGAGGATGACTGCATCATCCGCCGCACCCTGAGCGTGGATGGCAAATCGCGCGGCTTCATCAACGGCCAGCCGCAGACCCTGCAAAACCTGCGCGAGCTGGGCGAGAAGCTGGTCGACATCCACGGCCAGCACGCCCATCAAGCCCTGCTGCGCCGCGACATGCAGTGCCAGACCCTGGATGCCTACGCCCACCATCAAGAGATATTGGTAGAGCTGGGCCGGCTCCATCAGCACTGGCAACAGCTCACGCGCCGCCTCGAACAGCTCGAACGGCAGAAGCATGAGCAGGACGCCAAGCTCGAACTGCTGCGCTATCAGGCCCAGGAACTCGACACCCTCGAGCTCGCCCCCGGCGAATTGGCCGAGCTCGACGAGCAACATCAACGCCTGGCCAATGGCAGCAAGCTGCTCGAAGGCAGCGCCGCGGCCCTCCAGCTATTGCAGGACAACGAGGAAGGCGCCGCGCTCATGCGGGTGCAGCAGGCGTTGCGCGAACTCGAGCAGCTCCATCACGTCGATCCCGCGCTGGGTCCCATCGTCGAGCTGCTCGGCAGCGCGCAGATCCAGCTTCAGGAGGCGGCCAATGAGCTGCGACGTTATCACGACAGGCTGGACCTCGATCCCGCCCAATTGGACACCGTGGAGCAGCGGCTGGCCGACATCCATCAGCTCGCGCGCAAACACCGCTGCCCGCCGGAGCAACTGCTCGAACTGCACGCGCGGCTCGGCGCGGAGCTGCGCGACATCGAGCAATCCGACATCACCCTCGACCAACTCGGCAAGGAGATCGCAGCGACCACGGCGCAGTATTTGAAGCAGGCCAAGAAGCTCAGCCAATCGCGCCAGAAAGCGGCGCGCGAGCTCGAAAAAAAGGTCTGCGAAAACATGCAGCGCCTCGGCATGAAGGGCGGGCGCCTAGAGATATCCATGACTGCCCTGCCGGACGGCGAGCTGAGCGCAACGGGTTTGGAGCGCGTCGAATTCCTGATCAGCGCCAATCCCGGACAACCGGTGCAACCGCTCAGCAAGGTGGCCTCGGGCGGCGAGCTCTCGCGCATCAGCCTGGCGATCCAGGTCATCACCAGCGCCACCCATGGCATCCCCACCCTGATCTTCGATGAAGTGGATGTCGGCATCGGCGGCGGCACCGCGGAGATCGTCGGCCACATGCTGCGCCAGCTCGGCGCCCACCGCCAGGTCTTGTGCGTCACACACCAGCCGCAGGTCGCCGCGCTCGGCCATCATCACCTACATGTGCACAAACACTCCGATGGCAAGGCCACGGTCACCTCGATCGAGTCCTTGACCCCGCCGCAGCGCATCGATGAATTGGCTCGGATGCTGGGCGGCCTGGAGATCACCACGCAGACCCGCGCCCACGCCGAGGAGATGCTGACCCGTTCGCAGGGCGGGGCGTAACGCGCAAAAAAGTACTCCGCCCCGAATGGCACTTACTTACGCATGAGGTTCGATGTTTCGTCATTCCGGCGAATGCCGGAAGCCAGGAATATTGCCGTAGAGGAAAAAGATGGGTCCCGGCATCCGCCGGGATGATGGCATTAAGTAAGCGCCATTCTACTCCCCCTCCCCCCTCGACGGGGGAAGGATGGGATGGGGGTTGAAAAAATCTAGTGTTGTTTAAAGACGGCCAATCACTTCTGGCACTTCGGGCAAATGCCGTAGATATACAGGCTGTGGTTGGTCATCTCGAATCCAGCCTTTTTCGCAATCGCCTGCTGACGCTTTTCGATAGTCTCATCGGTGAATTCTTCCACCTTGCCGCACTTCACGCAGACCATGTGGTCATGATGATCACCCTCGTTGATCTCGAAGACCGAATGCCCCTCGGCGAAGTGATGACGCTTGACCAGTTCGGCCTGATCAAACTGGGTGAGCACCCGGTAGACCGTCGCCAGCCCGACATCCTCGCCATGCTCCAGCAGGGCCTTGTACACATCCTCCGCGCTCATGTGCCGATTACTGTTTTCTTCCAGAATCGACAGTATCTTCAAACGCGGCACCGTGGCCTTCAATCCCGCCTTTTTCAAATCAATCTTTTCCGCCACCAGAGCCCCCTGTCGCTTGCGTGCCATTCGCACCACATTCGGGTATGATGCGTGTCAATGTGTTTACTCTACTACGTTATCCCGCGATGAAAAAGGTTCTCATTATTATTTTTGCCGCGACCGCACTTGGCACGGGTTGCAGCGTGCATAAAATCGATGTGCAGCAAGGCAATGTCGTGACGGCGGAGACGCTGGATACGCTGAAAATCGGCATGGACAAGGAGCGGGTGCGGTTCCTGATGGGTACGCCGCCGATTGCCGATCCCTTTCATCAAAACCGCTGGGATTACATCTACACCTACCAGCAGCAGAATAAGGTCACGCAGCGCAGCCATGTGATTCTTCGCTTTGATGATCAGGGCAAGCTCGCCGAGATCGCGCGGGATGAATTCCAGGAATATCAGCCGATCCAGCGGGTGCAGGCGGAATAAAGCCGCGCAAGCGCGGGTTTATATCAGTGGCTCTGATTAAACACTTTTCCGTCATTCCGGATCTACGCTATGCTCCGTCCGGCATGACGAATTCATCAGAGCTTCCCTCGCTCCTGCACCCCCCAACCTCGGCGCGGTGTTGGACTCGCCGTCATTCTTCGCCCGAGGCGGACTCCCCGCCCGCGCCTTTTTTCATGGCCTTGCCCTCTGCGGCGCGCTGCTTGCGCACCTCCTTCGGATCGGCGATCAGCGGCCGGTAAATCTCCACCCGGTCTTTGTCCCGCAATACGGTGTCCGCCTTGGTCAGTTTGCTGAAGATACCCAATTTACACTTTGCCAGGTCGATTTCAGGAAACCGGCTCAATACCCCGGAGAGTTCGATCGCCTGCCGTGCGGTAGTCCCCTCCTCGACCGTGAGCGGAATCAACACCTGGACATCAGGCTTGGCGTAGGCCACTTCGATTTTGATTTTATTTTCCATACAGCTCCGCCGCGCGTTTGATGAAAGAATCCACAAGTGAGTTCGCCACTTGCGAGAAAATCGGACCAAAGGTGAGACCGGCAATCTTGTTGGAGAACTCGAATTCCAGGTCCAGCGATACCTTGCAGGCGTCCTCGCTCAGGGGATCGAACCGCCAGAAGCCTTCGAGATGGCGAAACGGTCCCTCCAACAGGCGGATCTCGATCATCTTGTTTTTTTGCTGGCGATTGCACGTCGTAAAGGATTTAGAAAAGGCACCCTTGGCCACCTCGATACTCGCCCTGACCTCGTCCTCGTCCCGTGAGATTACGCGGGAAGACCGGCACCAAGGCAGGAACTGGGGGTAGTGCTCGATGCCGTCGACCAGCGCGAACATCTGCTGCGACGAATACGGCACCAAGGCGCTGCGGTTAATGCAGGTCATGGATCACCTCTTTCGCATCGCGTCGTCTTGTCTGCATGATTCATTGCCCGGCGGATTCAACATCCAGTCATTGTCCGAGAATTCCCGCGGCGACTCAACCTCCGGCGCGCAACACGTTTTTGATATCCCCATAAAACAAAAAGCGGGCTGCGCACATGTCGCAGCCCGCCGGCAGGCGAGTCCCTATTGTGACCGGCCTGGCCGAGTCGCGGCCAGACTGGCGGCCACGGAAGAGATGAGAATGATGGCGACGATCCCCAAGGCCAGCCCGATGGGCACCTTGTAGAAATCGGCCAGCAACATCTTCGCGCCCACGAACACCAGCACCAGCGCCAAGCCGTACTTCAGCAGATGGAAGCGGTTGTTGAGATCCGCCAACAGGAAGAACATCGCGCGCAGGCCCAGGATGGCGAAGATGTTCGACGTGAAGACGATGAACGGATCGGTGGTGATGGCGAAGATCGCGGGGATGCTGTCGACCGCGAAGATCAGGTCCGAGGTCTCGATCAGTACCAGCACCAGAAACATCGGCGTAAACCAGCGCACGCCGTCCTTCATCACGGTGAACTTCTCGCCGTGATACTCCGGCGTGATACGCAGATGGCCGCGCATCCACTTGAGCACCGGGTTCTGGTTCAGATCGGCCTCTTTGTCGGCGAAGATCAGCATCTTGAAGCCGGTGGCCACCAGGAAGGCCCCGAACACGTAGAGTATCCAGTGGAATTTCGTGACCAACACCGCCCCGGCGAAGATCATGATCGCGCGCATGATGATGGCGCCCAGCACCCCGTAGAGTAGCACGCGGCGCTGATATTCCGGCGGTACGGCAAAAAAGGTGAAAATCATGATGAAAACGAAGACATTGTCGACCGACAAGGACAGCTCGATCAGATAGCCGGTGAGGAATTCCAGGGTCTTGGTATTGGCCACCTCGCGCCCCGCGGTCCCGTCGAGCCACCACCACAACAGCCCGGCAAACGCCAGCGCCAGCGTGACCCAGGTCAGGCTCCAGCCCAAGGCCTCTTTCACCGAAACCTTGTGGGCGGTGCGCCCGCCCAAGACAAACAGATCGAGCGCAAGCACCGCCAGCACAAAGGCGATGAACCCTGCCCAGAAAATCGGTGGGACAACGATCGAGAGTTCCATCAGCGCGCATCCTCACGAGTCATGGCCTCGAGGGCGGCGATGCGCTCCTCCAGCGGTGGGTGGGTCATAAACAAACGTTTGAGGCCGCTGCCCTTGCCGCCGGAGATACCGAAGGCGGCCATCTTATCCGGCAACGGCGCGGGATGCATCGAGGCCAGGCGACGGAGCGCGGCAATCATGTTGGCGCGTCCCGCCAGCGCCGAGCCACCCTGGTCGGCACGGAATTCCCGCTGGCGCGAAAACCACATCACGATGGTGGAAGCGAGCACACCCAGGACCAACTCGGCGATGATCATCGTGACGAAAAAGGCCGGGCCTTGGCCGTTCTCACTCTTGAAGACGATCTTGTCGACCAGATAACCGATGACGCGCGAGAGGAACATCACGAAGGTGTTCACCACCCCTTGAATCAACGCCATGGTCACCATGTCGCCATTGGCCGCGTGCGCGACCTCGTGGCCCAGCACGGCCTCGGCCTCCTCCTTAGTCATCTTCTGCAACAACCCGGTGGAGACGGCGACCAGCGACTTGTGCTTGCTCATGCCCGTGGCAAAGGCGTTGACCTCGGGCGAATCCCAGATGGCGACCTCCGGCATGCGGATGCCCGCCATGCGCGCCTGACGCTCGACGGTCTCCACCAGCCAGCGCTCGGTTGGGTTGCTCGGATTGGTAATAACCCGCGCGCCCACCGACATCTTCGCCGTCCACTTAGAGATGGCCAGCGAAATAAAGGCGCCGCCAAATCCCATCACCGCGGCAAAAATCAGCAGCGCCGACAGATTCAACCCCTGTTCATTGAGATACGGCTCCACGCCCAGCAACCGCATGGTCACTGAAAGGACCAGCACGATGGCCAAGTTGGTGGCGAGAAAAAGAACGATACGTTTCATGCGAGGATCTCCGCGATTATTCACTCAATCGACCTCCGCCCGGCAATGCACGGCCAGCACGGATGCAAGCCACATTATGCCGCCATTCTGGTCTCAGAAAAAAACAGAATATTCATCAATGATAGATCGATATAAGTTGCGTATACCCGACCAGCCGAGATTACCGGATTATCTGCCCACCCCCAGTAGGCCCATCCCCGCCATTCCGTTATAATGCGCGCCATGAGTAAAAAAGAGAAAAACACCAGCAGCACCATCGCGCTCAACAAAAAGGCGCGGCACGAGTACTTCATCGAAGAGCGCTTCGAGGCCGGTATCGCCCTCGAAGGCTGGGAAGTCAAAAGCCTGCGCGCCGGACGCACCCAGCTCAGCGACAGCTACGTGATCATTAAAAACAGCGAGGCCTTCCTGCTTGGCTCCTTGATCACACCCTTGCAAACCGCCTCGACCCATATCCACCCCGACCCGACCCGCACCCGCAAGCTGCTATTGCACCGGCGCGAGCTGGACAAGCTCATCGGCGCCGTCGAGCGCAAGGGTTATACCATCATCCCCATGGCCATGTACTGGAGCCATGGATTTGTCAAAGTGGAAATCGGCCTGGCCAAGGGCAAACAAGACCATGACAAGCGCGCCACCGAAAAAGACCGCGACTGGCAGCGCGACAAACAGCGCTTGATGAAAAAACGGTGAGTGTGACGAGTCATTGTAGGTCGGGTTAAGCGCAGCGCAGCGCAACCCAACAAACACTCGGAATCCATCCCGCCAAACATAACTCTCATTCCCATTATGAATGGTCGGGAACTTTCCCCTCGTGTATACTGTCTTAGATTTAACCTTTTAGGGGGCGACCTGGCTTCGACGGGGATCGCGAAACCTGAGGGGCATGCCGAGGCGCAGCGACCTCGTAAATCCAACTGCAAAACTTATAGTTGCCAACGACGACAACTACGCTCTAGCTGCTTAAAAACCAGCCTAGTGCCCTCAGCCTGCGGCAGTGCCTATGCTCTGCAGATCCTGGGGTCGACTCTCATAGGATCGCGCTGAAGCTCTTCCGGGGCCGATTCGCTAAAACCTTACCGGAATCGCTGCTTGTCTTCCCTGCCCGTCGGGTAGCAAGCGGTTAAACTAATAGACTGGCTACGCATGTAGAACCGAAGGCAGAGGATTTTCGGACGCGGGTTCGATTCCCGCCGCCTCCACCATAATGTGAAATCCCAACCCTTATCGGTTGGGATTTTTTTTGCC
>CAZKZP010000075.1:0-9922 GCA_964557295.1 uncultured Chromatiales bacterium
TCCTTCATCGAGCAGGTGCGCGCCACGCTGCCCGAGCTGCCCGACGCCAAGAAGGCGCGCTTCCTCGCCGACTACGGCCTCAATGACGAGGCCGCGAGCATCCTCACCGCCAGCCGCGAGCTGGCCGATTATTTCGAGCAGGTGGTGCGCGCCGTCGGCGGCAATGCCAAGACCTGCGCCAACTGGGTGATCGTCGAACTCTCCGGTGCCTTGAACAAAAACGGCCTGGACCTGGGCGCGAGCCCGATCAGCGCCGCACAACTCGGCGGCCTCATCGCGCGCATCAACGACAACACCATCTCCGGCAAGATCGCCAAGCAGGTCTTCGAGGCGATGTGGAACGGCGCTGGCGATGCCGATGCCATCATCGCCGCCCAGGGCCTGAAGCAGATCACCGATAGCGGCGCCATCGAGAAGATCGTCGCCGATGTCCTCGCCGCCCATCCGCAGCAACTCGCGGAACTGAAATCCGGCAAGGACAAGATGCTCGGCTTCTTCGTCGGCCAGGTGATGAAGCTCAGTCAGGGCAAGGCCAACCCGGCCCAGGTCAACGAGCTCATCCGCAAGAAGCTGGCGGAGTGATGTGAACGCGATGCAAGACACCGAACGCGACACCTTGCGCCGCTTTCTCTTCGAGCACGCGCCCGTGCGCGGCGAGAGCGTACGCCTCGACGCCAGCTGGCGCGCCATCCTCGAACGCCACGACTATCCGCCTGCCGTGCGCCAGGTGCTCGGCGAGATGATGGCCGCCTGCGCGCTGCTCTCCTCCACGCTGAAATTCCAGGGCACCCTCACCATGCAGATCCAGGGCAACGGCCCGGTCTCGCTGCTGGTGATGGAGGCGACCAGCGAACGCACCCTGCGCGGCATGGCCAAATGGGACGCGGCGCGGCTCGGCGGCAGTGACCTGCGCGCGCTGCTCGGCGACGGCATCCTGGTGATCACCATCGATCCCGCGCAGGGCAAGGAACGCTACCAAGGCATGGTCGAGATCCGCGGCGAGAGTCTCGCCGCCTCGCTGGAACATTATCTCGCGCATTCCGAACAGCTTGACACGCGCCTGTGGCTCGCCGCCGATGAGCAGGCGGCCGCGGGATTGTTGCTGCAGCGCCTGCCGGGCGAGATGAACGAAGAAGAGCGCGAGACCTGGGAGCGCGCCGCCATCCTCGCGCACACCCTCACGCCACAGGAGCTGCGCGAACTCTCCGGCATGGAGGTGATCCATCGCCTGTTCCATGAAGAGGATCTGCGCGTATTCGATCCCGAACCCGTCGCATTCCGCTGCTCTTGCTCGCGCGAACGGGTCAGTGACATGCTGCGCCGCCTCGGTCGCGACGAAGTGCGCGAGATCATCGAAGAGCAGGGCGCCGTCAGCGTCACCTGCGAATTCTGCCTGCACCACTACCGCTACGATCGCGTCGACGCCGAACAGCTGTTCGCCGAGTACATGCACGCCGACACCGCGGGCAAGCCGCACTGACGGCTGGCGGAATACCGCTCGCGCCCACTGGGAGGCTCCGGAACCCGAGTCGAGCGGGCTGGGGTGAGGGGGCTAAACAAGTTTTTCTGCAAGCCGCTATTAACCCGACAGCCAAATAGATCCGGTGTAATACCCTCTCCCTCTGGGATTCATGCCCTTTAGGGTCGAGGGTTAGGGTGAGGGGAATAACCCATGATTTCACTCCCTCACCCCGTCCTTCTCCTGGCGCGAGGCAGGCCGGAATGAAACAACAAAGGGTAATGCAATGAAGCTGACAGACAACTTGCCGAGATGGATCGATTGGCCGATACGGATAATTTTTTATGTGTTTGTTTTGTTCATCCTGTTCAACCTCGCGCATGGCATCGTCATTGGCAGATTGACCAACAATGCGATGGAATGCTCGGCGATGTCCGCCGCGAATCAGGACGCGATCAAGAACGCCCAGGCAACGATCACCTGTTTGAAGAATAAAAACGGCTTTTTTGAAAATCTGTCCCTGCGCCCTATCGAGCGCGCGATCAACGCCATGCCCAACCATCCCAATGAGTACACCGGCATTTGGAATTCTTCCCAACCGGGATGCAACTACCAATTCACCCTGCTGGGCAATGGCCGATTCACCGCCGCGCCGCTGAACTGCAATATCAGTTCAGAGGACTTCACCGGCAACTGGGGGATATATGAAAACCAGATGGTGTGGCTCTACGATAACCAAACAAGGTGGCCATTCGACATCAATCCAATGGATGTCGTGGATAGGGACTTTTTCCTGCTCACCGAACAGAACGGGGCGCGCACGAGATTCACGCGCAGCGCCGGACTCGCAACCGTTCAGCCCAGCACTGACAGTATCAACGCCGTAGCAATTGGCGGCAGCGAATCAAGCGCCGGCGCGGGCCGCGCGGCAACTCAATCTCCCGCAAGCACGCCGGGGGACGTACCAGTGCAATGGAGTGAAGACGACATGAATAACGCGCAAAAATCTCTGGAGCAGGAACGTTTCGCGGCGATCGAAATTCAGAATGGCAATGAGTTACCGCAATATGTGCCCAGGGAGCGGCTTGGTGCGGTAGCCAACATACTGCAAACGCGCGGCTGCGATACCGATCACATGTCGGTGCTGCACAAGGCGAACAAACGCAATCTCGTGATCATCGCCTCCGGTTGTGATCTACCGATACGCCCCACAGCGCCGACGGTGCTGGAATTTCCCCGAGCGATCTCCATCAGTGATTACGGCGTGCGGGAGATTGATCTGTCCTCGCATGGATTCATGTCTCAATCTGGAAGGATCGAGGCCATCTCAGATCTCAACAACAACGGCCGAGTTGAATTCTGGCTTTCCGGCAGCATCTGTGAGTGCGATGGCGATCAAGGCGAGGCGTGTGATTGCGATGGAACGGTGGTCGTTGAAGAACCAGAGGCCATGATTTCAGCGCCTTCGAGTTCGCAAGGCCCGTGAGCAATGCCGGTGGGTTACGGCGCACATCGTCTCGCCCAACCTAGGTTTATCTCAGGCTTCCGCCAGAAACGCCTGGTAATCCTTGTACACACCCTCCACCCCGATACTGAATAATTCCGCTCCCGCCTCGATGCTCGCCAGCGCGGGATTGGAACCGATGCGCCCGTCGGGGAACTGGCGGCGATAGTCCTGCGCATCGAAGATCACGCCATCGGGCGCTCGCTCGGGTGACATCGCCACGTTCTTTACCGCTTCGGGATGGGCGTAATAACTCAGCGAGACCTCCGAGGGCGTGGCGTGATGGCCTTCGTCGCGGCCGTAGCGTTCCTTGCTGAAACGTCCCACGCCGGGCAGGGTCCACCAGTTGCGCAGTTTGCAGCGCACCGGGCGCACGTTCTGTTGGTAACTCGTCTCGGCGTAGATCTCGGAGAAGGCGGCGCTGGTGGCGGCCTCATTGCCGCCGTGGCCGTTGAGAAAATAGATGTGGGTGAATCCGTGCACGCGCAGCGCGGCGATCACATCCTTGATCACATAGACCAGCGTGAGCGGGCGCAGCGAGATCGTGCCGGCAAAACCTAGGTGATGCTGCGCCATGCCGTAATTGAGCGGCGGGGCCACCAGCACATCGTGTTGCTTGGCCACGCCGCGCGCGAGGGTGTCGGCGCAGATCGCATCGGTGCCGATCAGGCCGTTCGGCCCGTGCTGTTCGGTGGAGCCGATCGGTACGATGATCCCGGTCGAGCGTTGCAGATAGGCGTCGATCTCCGGCCAGGTGGCGAGTTGTAACAGCATGGGCGGCCCTCGTGATGCTTAGTCAGTGCGCGCGGTCACTTCGAGCAGGTGATAGCCGAACTGTGTCTTCACCGGCCCCTGCACCTGATTGACCGGCGCGGAAAACACCACCTTGTCGAACTCGGGCACCATCTGGCCGCGGCCGAATTCACCCAGCTCGCCGCCCTGCTTGCCGGAGGGGCAGCGTGAATATTGCTTTGCGATCGCCGCGAAATCCGCGCCGGCCTCGATCTGTTTCTTCAGGTCTTCACACTGTTCTTTGCTCTCGACCAGGATGTGTCGCGCGCTTGCTCGTGCCATGGATTCTGCTCCCGTGGGTGAATGAAAATTGAAGCAAGGAGGATAGCATGTATGGCGGTCGAGGCCCAACGGGTCAGTCGCGGTGCTGGCCGTCACGCCGATATAGCATCAACCCATAGAGACACAGCACGACGTACCAGCAAATCATCGCCGTCCACAATTGATGTGACAGGAAGTGCGCCCCTTGCGCCACCCGGCCAAGTCCCAGCGCCATGCCGGATGCCGCCGCGCTCAGCAGCGCGGCCTGCGCTAGCCTCGGGCGGCGCGCGCGCCAGGCAAAATAAAAGGCGAACAGCACAAAGCCCGTCGCCGAATGGCCGCCGGGAAAACAATGACCGCTCTGCACACCTTCGGCGGCGGATTCAAACAAGCGCACGTAAGGCGCATACCCGCCGTAAATCGCGAGATCATACGGGCAATGCTTGCTGGATAGCGCCTTCAGGCCACTGACCGTGGTTGCAGCGGTGGTCATTGCGACAAAGACATAAAGTAGATCCGCGCGCCAAGGACTCAGGCGTGGAACCCGAAAAGAGGCGGCCCAGGCCATCAGTGCCATGATCGATATGAAGATCACCAGATACTTCAACCAGTGATGCAACACCACTTCCAGCCAGAAATTCTCGCGCAGCGGAAAGCCGTGGTGGGCGGCATCGTAAAACAGGCTGCTGAACCCGCGATCGAGATCCGTGAATTCCAGACCGATCAAAATGGGCGCCATGATCGACAAAGGCAGCAGGGCATGTCGAAACCAAAAGTTACGAGTCACAGTCGTTGTGATGACCATTTTGCTGATGTCGGCGCGTGGCGGTCAGGGCTGTTCAGTCGCCGTGCGCGGCCCCGCATGCAGAAGCGCCGGTGGGATGCCGGCGCTTAAACGGTTAGCGGCCACAGGCTATTTTGGCATTTCACTCAACGGGATCCCGAGCGCCTTGGCGATGCCGGCGCCGTAGGCCGGGTCGGCCTTGAGGCAGTTAGCGATATGGCGCAGCTGAATCTCGCGCGGCGCTCCGCCAATGGAGCGCGCGGTGTTTTCAAACAACTGTTGCTGTTGTGCGGGGGTCATCAAGCGGAACAGCGCGCCGGGTTGCGAGTAATAATCCGCATCCTCGCGATGGTTCCAGTGATCGGCCGCGCCATTCAGGGCCAGCGGTGGTTCGCTGAAATCCGGTTGTTCCTGCCATTCGCCATAGCTGTTCGGCTCGTAACCCAGCGTGCCGCCGTGATTGCCGTCAACCCGCATGGCGCCATCGCGGTGATAGCTGTGCGCGGGACAACGCGGCGCGTTGACCGGAATGAGATGGTGATTGACGCCCAGGCGGTAACGCTGGGCATCGCCATACGAAAACAGGCGGCCCTGCAACATCTTGTCGGGCGAGAAGCCGATGCCGGGCACGATGTTCGCCGGATTGAAGGCCGACTGTTCGACCTCGGCAAAGAAGTTCTCCGGGTTTCGGTTCAACTCCATCACGCCGACCTCGATCAACGGATAGTCCGTGTGCGGCCAGATCTTGGTCAGGTCGAAGGGGTGATAGGGCACCTTGGCGGCGTCGGCCTCCGGCATGATCTGGACCTTGAGCGTCCACCGCGGGCAGTCACCCTTCTCGATGCTCTCGTAGAGGTCGCGCTGATGGCTTTCGCGATCCTTGCCGATGAGCGCTTCGGCCTCCGCGTCGGTGAGGTTTTTAATGCCCTGCTGCGACTTCAGGTGGAACTTGACCCAAAAGCGTTCGTTCTTCGCGTTGATGAAGCTGAAGGTGTGGCTGCCGAAGCCGTGCATGTGGCGGTAGGTCGCCGGAATGCCGCGATCGCTCATCACGATCGTAATCTGGTGCAGCGCCTCGGGCAGCGAGGTCCAGAAGTCCCAGTTATTCTTGGCGCTGCGCAGATTGGTGCGCGGGTCGCGCTTCACCGCATGGTTCAAGTCGGGAAACTTGAGCGGGTCGCGCAGGAAGAACACGGGCGTGTTGTTGCCAACGAGGTCCCAGTTGCCTTCTTCCGTGTAGAACTTCACCGCAAAGCCGCGAATATCCCGTTCGGCATCCGCCGCGCCGCGTTCGCCGGCCACCGTGGTGAAGCGCGCGAACAACTCGGTTTTCTTGCCGATCTTGGCAAAGATTTTTGCGCGCGTGTATTTCGTGATGTCGTGCGTGACGGTGAACGTACCGTAGGCGCCTGAACCCTTGGCGTGCATGCGTCGCTCGGGGATGACTTCTCGATCGAAATGGGCAAGTTTTTCCAAGAACCAGACATCTTGCAGCAATTGTGGTCCACGTGGTCCCGCGGTCATGACGTTCTGGTTATGAGCTACTGGACAACCGGCATTTGTGGTTAACTTCTTTTTGTCACTCATGGCGAATTTCCTTTGGTAGTGGGGGTTGCGTATCGGCCAACCTTTGCGGCAAGCGGCGCGCGGTCGACCGATGGGTTAGACATGGCGCTGTTGAAGAATGAAACTGCGCATACTCAAAGAGCCTAGATCAAAACCGGCGGCGAAAAAACTCAAGTCATCATTTTTTTCTCGAAGCCCCGCGGCATAGAGCAGCGGGAGATAATGTTCTTCGGTGGGCACGGCCAGATGGCTGGCCTCTCCGGCGGCATGATAGTGGATGAGCGCGTCCAAGTTCTGATGGGTGAGCGCGTTGGCCACATATGAATCAAATTCCACGGCCCACTGAGTCGTTCCGGAACGGCTTAACATGCGGAGATTGTGGGTGATGTTGCCGCTGCACACCACCATTACGTCATGGTAACGCAACGGGATCAATTGCCGGGCGAATGCGGCATGATCTGTGGCCGAGAAGGATTTCGCCAGACTCAATTGCGCCACGGGGATGTTGGCGCGGGGGAACAATGCGCGCAAGACGGACCAGGCGCCATGATCCAGCCCCCATTCCGGATTCGGGGTTGGTGGATGCTCGGTGACTAGCGCACGGATTTCATCCAGCAGAAACGGTGCGCCCGGCGCCGGGTAATGGATCTCATAGAGTGGTTGCGGGAAGCCGTAGAAATCATGGATGGTGCGGGGATGTTCTGCGGTGCACAGCTCGGGATTCTGGGTTTCCCAATGCGCGGAGACGCACAGGATGGCGCGTGGCACGGGCAGCGTCTGCCCGATTCTGATCCAGTCATTCCGGAAATCATTTTCCTCGATGACATGCATCGGGCTGCCATGCCCGATGAACAAGACTGGCATGGTAAGGTCTTTCATCGTGTGTGCCGGTCCTCTTTTCTGCCAGTGGGAAGAATGATTTTCGCGTTCCCCTGTTGGCTATTCGCTCAATTCGAGCTCGACCGCCTCGGCGCGTCCATGGCTAACGCTAAACGCGCGCAGTTCGAGCACGCCCTTGGTGTCGAGCGAGATGATCAGGCGCAGGGCCTCCGGGTATTCGTCGTGTTGCAAGTCTTCGGCGGAGGGCTGCGCGGGGGCGTCGGGGTGGGAGTGGTAGATGGCGAACAATTCTTCGCCCTGTTCGCGCAGGGTGCGCATGGCGTCGATCTGGGCGTGTTCGTCCATGGTGAAGTGCTTGCGCGGATCGGCGGCGGTGTTGGGGATGGGGTAGCAGTGCGCGGGGCGTCCGTGCTTGCTGCTGATGAGTCCACAGACCTCCACTTCCGCGCGGCTTTGCGCGTGCGCGAGCAGTTGATTGACCAGGATGCGCGGCAGTTGGAGCGCGCTCATGCGCTGACTCCTGAACACACCGGGCATTGCGGTTCTTTTTTGAAACGCAGCGTGCGCCACTCCATGGTCATGGCGTCGAGCAGCAGCAGCTTGCCGACCAGGGGCTGGCCGATGCGCGCGATGAGTTTCATCGCCTCGGCGGCCTGGATGCTGCCGATGATGCCGGGCAGCGGCGCGAGTACGCCGGTGGCCGAGCAGCGTTCGGCGGCGGTGGTGTCGTCTTCTTGATACAGGCAGCGGTAACAGGGCGCGTCGGCGCGGCGCGGATCGACGACGAAGACCTGGCCTTCCATGCGGATGACGGCGCCGGAGACCAGCGGGGTGTGCGTTTGCACGCAGAGCTGGTTGACGGCGAAACGCGTCTCGAAGTTGTCGCTGGCATCGACCACCACATCGGCGGCGCTGATCTGTTCGCGCAGCGCCGCCTCATCCATGCGTTGGTTGATAAGGGTGAGGGTGGTTTCGGGATTGAGCGCGCGCAGGGTGTCGCGGGCGGATTCCACCTTGGGGCGGCCGATGGCAGCACTGGTGTGGATGATCTGGCGTTGCAGATTGGAGAGATCGACGGTGTCGAAATCCGCCAGCACCAGATGACCGACGCCGCCGGCGGCCAGATACATCGCGGCGGGCGAGCCGAGCCCGCCGAGGCCGATGATGAGCACGCGCGCTGCGAGCAGGCGGCTTTGGCCTTCGTAGTCGAGTTGCGGCAGCATCATCTGGCGGTTGTAGCGGAGCAGTTGTTCGTCGTTCATGGCGGAAGCTATCGATAATGGCGCAGCGTGGCCGGTGTGGTGTCGCGGCAGCCGTGGAAGAGTTTCTGGTAACGGTTGATGAAGACGTCCTTGGTATCGAGCGTGGTGTCGCGGGTGATGCCCAGATTCGAGCGCAGGACCTCTTCGGTGTAATGATAGAGGCTGCTCCGGAGTTTGCGCAGCAGTCCCGAATCAAGGTGAAAGCCGAGTTCAACCAGTACCGCTTCGATGATCTCCAGCGTGAGATTGCGCACGTCATAACGCACCAGCAGACAGCGTTCACCGATCTTTTCGACATGGAGGATGCACTCCATGACGCGCAGCAGTTCGAGGGCCGCGTCGGCCTGCGCGGGATTCGGATGCAGGTCGCTGAACGCGAGCTCGCGTTCCTTGATGAGTTCTGTGATCGGGTGACCGGAGTTTGGCATGTGCTTTCAACCGCGCGGAGAAGGGACTAAAACCGTTGTTTCAGCAGGATGCTATTCCTTCATCCCTGTCGCAACCCGTCCGTGGCCTGCATAGTCCCGGTGATCTTCCACCCGCCGATAACCGTGAGACTGCATCCATGCTACTACAGCCGGCCCTTGTTGGTAACCATGTTCGATCAGCAGCGCGCCGCCGGGTTTGAGATGCGCGTGCGCACCGGCGACGATGATGCGAATGTCATCCAACCCATCGGCGCCGGAGACGAGGGCCGAGCGCGGCTCGTAGCGCACATCGCCGCGACCGATGTGCGGGTCGGCGGCGGCGATATAGGGCGGGTTGGAGACGATCATCTCCAGCGTTTCAGCGCGCAGCGGCGCGAGCCAGTCGCCGCGGAGGAAGACGACATTACGCAGACCGAGCCGCGCGGCATTGGCGCGGGCGACGGCCAAGGCGCCGGCGGAGCGGTCGATGGCGAGGAGCTGGCAGCGCGGGCGCTCCGAGGCCAACGCCAGGGCGATCGCCCCCGAGCCGGTGCCCAGATCGGCGATGCGCCAGGCGGCGTCCGCCGGGATGCGCGCCAGCGCCAGTTCCACCAGCAGTTCGGTCTCCGGGCGCGGGATCAGGGTGTCGGGGCTGACCATGAGCGGCAGCGACCAGAACTCGCGCTCCCGCAGCAGATAGGCCACGGGGATGCCCTGGGCGCGCTGCTCCACCAGGGCGCGGAAGGCGGCTTCGTGTTCCGGGGTGAGCGCCTTGTCCGGCCAGGCGATGAGGTGGGTGCGCGCCTGGCCCAGGACATGGGCCAGCAGCATCTCCGCCTCAAGGCGCGGCGTGGCCTCGGGGAGGTGGGAGAGGCGCTGGGTGGCCCAGGCCAAGGCCTGGGTGATGGTGTGTGTGTTCATTATTATTAACCTGGCGATTAAATATCTCTGCCGCATAGTCAAGACGTTCCTTCTCCCTCAGGGAGAAGGACAGGATGAGGGGAATAAAATCAATATATTAACTCCCCTCACCCTAGCCCTCTCCCT
>CAZKZP010000076.1:0-9762 GCA_964557295.1 uncultured Chromatiales bacterium
GTGCAGCGGCTGCATCAGGAGGATTTCTGTCAGGCACTGGGGTACGGGCACGAGAAGAAATATCAGGAACACGGCGGGCCGTCCTTTGCGCAGTGCTTCCATCTGGTGCAGGAGGCCTCCAGCGAGCCGGCCATCGACGTGCAACACCTGCTGCGCTGGCAGATCTTCAACGTGCTGGCGGGCAACTCGGATGGCCATGCCAAGAATCTCTCCTTGTTGCATTTGGCCGATGACGTGACGCGCCTGGCACCGTTCTATGACTTGGTGTGCACGCGCGCCATCGAACGCATCGACTACCATCTCGCCTTTGATGTCGGCGGAGAGCGCAATCCCAGTGTGATCACTTCAGCCCACTGGGAGGCGCTTGCCAAGGCATGCGACGTGCGGCCGCAATTCCTGGGTAACCTGGTGCGTGAAACCGCGGCCGCTTTGCGGGAAAGTCTCGGGCAGGTACGGGAAGCATTCGAGGCACGATACGGCGTCTATCCGGCGCTGCAACGCATCGAAAAGGTGGTCACCACACAGTGCCGGCGTAGCGAGAAACGCTAGGGGGGTCACGGCGATCAGAGGACGCGACAAACGCTCGTTTACGTAGCAGAGAATTTGAAGATCGACGTCACGCGAAGTGACACCCTACCCCGGACAGGATACGCCCCGCACGAGGCGGGGCGTTGTCGTTGATTACAACTCGGCTTCCTGGAACACCTCATCGAGATCGATGGCGGCGGACTCCACACAATGCTCGACAACCAGCGCCTTGGCCTTACTGCCATCCGATTGCGTGATGTGACGTAGGTCCTCGGGCTCGAACCCCTCTGCGTCATAGTCAATCACGGCCACGGCAGGCGCAGCCTCAGGGCGATCAGCCACGACCGTCTGCACCAGTCCGCCCTCGATGACAACGACCAGGCGTTCACACGCCTTCCGAGGACTGGGGCGAGCCTTGTCCCCTGCTGCTCCCGATGCTTCGAGCGCGACCTGATAGGCCTGATCCAGATCGTCCCAATCGACGCTGCCGCCCCGTTCTTCACCGCGGCGGTATGCCTCGATCAGCAGGCGGACCGCTTGAAACGCCGCGTCCCGGCGGCGGATCGCCTTGACACTGGCGTCGGGTTCCGGCCAGTCACCGCATACCTCGTCCTCCACGGTAAACTCGAGCGGAATACCGGCGTCACCCTTTTCCTCGAAGTCATCGAAGAGCAGCGGGACTTCTGCCGAGTCCTGCCAGATATCACCCTGGTCGAACAGCTCACCGGCCTTGGTGATGGCGGCATCACGGCTTTCGGCCTCGATGCCGACCATGACCCGGTGTTCGTAGGGCAACACGTATTGAATGATATATCTCATCATGGTTCTCCTCTTGGTTCCTCGATTGGAGAGACCATCACCCACCGGGGAGAAGATCTCCCCGATGGGTTTGGTTGTGGAATCGAGTCATGGACTCGATGAAGTGAAACGAGGGTACTGAAACGCTCTTCAGTCCTCGTCTGGCAACAGGATGGTGTTCACGGGCTCGCCATGATCACCGGGCCCGACGATCAGTTTCAGCGTCACCAACTCCGCCTTCATCGACTCCCCATCGCGTGGCACGCGATAGAGTTGATACGACATGCGGTTTCCGATGCCGGTGCTCGTACGGATGGCATGAGCGGCCATGAACAACACATCCCACAGTCGGCCGGATTGGTTCTGATAGACCTGATTCCGATCGTCCTCGTCGGTCCAGGCTACACAGTCGGCCCAAGCGGCGGCGGTCAGGGCCACGGGATATTTGAAGCCCGCCTCCTGCGCCATGGGCCCCGCGTCGATCAGCACTCCGTCCTCGATGGCCTGGGCACGGGTATAGGTGGATATGACGTCACCGAAAAAGATTTCGGTACTACGATCATTTGATGAGTTTGACATAGGGTTTCTCCTCGATGAAAGAACACCGGTCACACCTCCTTCCCGCCGGGAAAGAGGATGTTTTCCCGGCGGGGTTTGTGAAAAGTAACGATTGTCAGAGCAGACCGCGTTCGGCGAAGGACACGCTCTCGCCTCCCGAGATCACGAAGTGGTCGAGCACGCGCACGTCGACCAGTGCGAGCGCTTCCTTCAGCCGACGGGTGATCATCTCGTCCGCGCGGCTGGGCTCCGCGACCCCGGATGGGTGGTTGTGGTAAAAGACCATGGCGGCCGCATTCGCCTCCATGGCTTGTTGCACGACGACACGCGGATGGATAGAAGCACCATCGATCGTGCCCTGAAACAACTCGCGCACAGCGATGATCCGATGCCGGTTATCCAGAAATAGACACCCGAACACCTCGTTCCGATGATCGGCCAGGCGGAGGCGCAGAAAATTCCGTGTCTCCTCCGGGCTGCCCAAGGTCCTGCCGGGTCGATGCCTGTTCGCCAGGACGCTCATCGCCAACGTCACCACTGATCGTTTCTCCACGTCGTTGAGCTCCGACGGTTCGAGACCGGCGAACCGGTCTTCCGTATCGTTCATGACTGATCTCCTCGAATCGGCGGGGAGACCAGCCCCGCGGGGGAGTGATCCCCCGATGGGTTGGAAGGTGGCCGGGTAACACTGTTACCCGGCCGGGTGTGGATTTACGCAGCGGTTTCTTGCTCCGTGAAGAACGGCTGACCATCGACCTTGGCCCACGACACGCGAAGCAATCGGGCCTTCAGGCTGACACCGGTCTCGCCGGCCTTGTCACCGTTCTTGTAGGTGAAGGGCTCCGCATACAGATCACTGAGCGTGAATCCAATGAGCACCTTCGATTTGCCCTCCACGGCCGACGTGAGCTGACGCACGACTTCTTGCGCCTTCTTGCCAGACACGGGACACTCGAATTGCGTGTACTGGGCGTTGTCGACACTGCCGCGCAATGCGGCAATGGTGACGCTCAGGAAGGGTTTACCTTCTTCCGGCGTCACCTCCCGGATCCGGTTGAGATAACCGATGCCGGCGGTGTGAAGATCGAAATACTTGGTACTTTCGTTGTTGGACATGGCACTTACTCCTTCGGGTTGATGGCATCCGGAGCAAGCGCATCCCCGACGGGACGGCTTCCCCGGCAGGGTGGTTGAATGACGGAAACGCGAGGTTTCCGTGTTGCTGGACCGAGGCTCGCGCCGCGACACCTGTTGCACGGTCCTAAGGTGTCTTGTTCGTCACTGAGACCGCAGTGACCACGTATAAAACCTGTCAGGCCACGTCCGACTCTTCGCAAACGTATTGCAAATACTTCAGCATCCCGCGCGCGTTGGCGAAGGCCGGATGTTCGGCGATGGCCTGATTGGGAAACCAGTCGGCGATATGCTCCGCCAGCGCGACGGTGCCGCCACCAACGAACAGCACCCTGTCCAGTTCGACGCCCAGGCCGAGTTGCCGGCGGGTCTCCGCATAGAGCCGTTCCACCAGCTCCCGCTTGGCAAAGTCCACCAGCTCCGCGACGTCGTGATCCCTCCCATGCAGTCGCACGGTACCGCGTTCGACGGCATGCGACACGAGCTGTTCGCCGACGTTCTCCAGATCGAAGCGTTCCTGGATGCCGTTGGCGACGCGCTGCTTCACGTCCAACATGCCGCCCTGCAGGGAGCCCGACGACGCGTGGATGACGCCCTGATCCTTTACGACCACGTAATCGGTGGTACGACCGCCGATGTCCACGATGGCGATCGGCACCGACAACCGTTCCTCGTCGAGGGTGACGCCGTCGTCCTTGGAGACGATGACGTAGTCGTACCATGCGGCCAGCGCCTCCGGAATCACTTCATGGAAGGCGATCGCGGCCGGCAGCCGCTCGTTCAACGGTCGTACGGCCTGCTTCAGACTGCGGCGTTTGTGTTCGATCGTGTCGCAGCGCTGCTCGCCGTTCTTCTTGTAAAAAGCGCTGACGGGCAGTCCGGAGACGGCATGCACGGATCGGCCCGCGAGGCCCGCTTCCTGGAGGGCATGTTGGACGATGACGCGATTGAGCCCCGACGTGGCATAACCCTCGAACCGGGTCGGCGCACCATCGACGGCGCCCACCGAATACACCGCGCCTTCCGTTTCGTACTCGAAGATGCGCTGCCGGCCGCCATGGATCCAGGTCACACCGGACTCGCCGACCCTGGCGCGCGATGGAATGGCGACCAGCCGCCCATTTGGCAGGGCGACCTTGGTGAATGCGTAACCGTCATCGAGTCCCACCTGGATGGGTGTCATCGTATTTGAATCCGACATCATTGCTCCTCCGTTCTTGTCTCGTCTTTTATGCAACCAGCCTCAGCCGATCACCTTTCTCAAGCCGGCGAAGGGCTTACCCTGACCCGCCGCGGTGTTTGCTTCGACCGCCACCGGTGCCGTCTTGGTCGCCGTGTCCGGCGAAGCCACAGGTTGCGCCAACCAAGCGGCAAACGCGGTTCGCGGTTGACTCGTTGACACGCCTTGTCCTTGCGGTGGCTTGATCGGCTGTGGATCAATTTCGTCTTGCACCACCCGCAGCGATTGGCATTCCTGGCGGAAACCCTGCACCAGCAGACCGCGCAACCACTCTTGACGCCGGCCTTCCGGAATTCGCTCCAGCCGGTTCAGGATCAGGGCCTCGAACGCCACGCGCGGGTCGAGTTGCAGGTTGATGCGCTTGCCTTCCGTCGACTTAGCCATACGGCTTCGGCCCTACCGGCATTGACCGTGTCGTCGCAGGAGTATGGCGGGCAACCCGTTGCATACCAGCGAAAACTAAGTGCTACCGGTGACGTCGTTTACCGAAGCCGCGATATCAGCTTTTGGTGCGGAATCAACGGGCCGTAGACGGATGTGCTTCGCCGCCTCTTCGGGAAATCGCACTTTGCGCGGCGCAAGCGGTGCCTGGTGTGCTCCGTTCAACACGTCTTCCGGAACTTCGCCCATGACCTGCCGGGCGCGACTCGCGTTGGCGGCGCCTTGTTGGAGTGCCGCGCGATCGACGTCGAAGAAGTGATAGCCTTGCGGTATTGCAAATGCGCCGCGGATCTTGCGCGCACACGCGTTGAGCAAGCCCTCCATCGCCGCACCGGTCAGCACGCCCACATGGTGGGCGGTCAACAGCGTGCGCACGAACCTGTCGTACTCGGCAATCAGTTGTGCCCCCCGATAGGCGTAGGGGTTGGCGAACTGCAGCGCTATCCGATACGGTTTCATCGACTCCGCCACGGATACTTCCAATGCGGTGAGCTGTTCGAGCTGCGCATTCAACGCCGCCTGCTCAGTGTTGATCAGATCGCGCACCCGTTCCAGCGCCTCGTGCACCTTGACCAGCCACCAATCGGCATAGGGATCGTCATTGCGTGCCGCCTGCCAGATCACGCGCAACCGATCGGCAAATCCCACCAGCCCGATGATCGCCGGTTTGTCGGCGTTGCCGTTGCGCCCCCGGATCAACCGTTGCGCCTGTCGGGTCTGGACCGTCAGCCACACCTGCCCGCGGAGCGCACCCGGCCCGGCATCGACGGTCGCTTCTTCCGGGCTCTGCGCGGCTCGTTGTTCTGGATCCGATTTACCGGAGGTCATGTGCCATATCCTTCATCCTGATTGACTTTGAATGAGTCCCCCATCAATCCATGACCGGTGCCGACAGACAAGGCTATATTCATGCACGGTTCGACGTGTTTGATATCACGAGATGGAGACCGAGGAAGACGAGCGGATAGCGGTTACACTGTGACCACTGGATGCATCCCGTCTCCAACTACTCGGCGCGTCTCATATTTCCTACGCTCTATGTGGCGCTTGACACCGTAGGACAGTCGTCCTAGTCTAATGGCATCGTAGGACATACGTCCTATTAGAACCGTTCCAGACCAAAGGAGATCAATATGCCTGCAGATTTGTTCGAGCCATTCCAGTTAGGTGACCTGACACTCGCTAACCGAATCGTGATGGCACCGATGACACGCAATCGCGCTGACGAGAACGGTGTCGTAACACCCATGATGGTGACCTACTACCAACAACGCGCCAGCGCCGGTTTGATCGTGACCGAGTCCGCACCGGTCTCACAGGAGGGCGTGGGCTATCCCTTCACGCCGGGGATTTACACGGACGCCCAGGCAGCAAGCTGGCGACCCGTGACCGATTCGGTGCACGCCGCCGGTGGGCTCATTTTCATTCAGCTACAGCACTGCGGGCGGATTTCCCATCCGAGCATGCTGCCCAACAACGCCACACCAGTCGGTCCATCAGCGCTGCGGCCGGAGGGACAGGCCGTTACGTATACCGGCATGGCGGACTTCATGACGCCGCGCGCACTCGAGACCGACGAAATTCCTAACATCGTGGCGCAATTCCAGCATGGCGCCGAGATGGCGAAGCGCGCAGGCTTCGATGGCGTGGAAGTCCATGGCGCCAACGGCTATATCATCGACCAGTTTCTGCGCGACGGCAGCAACCACCGCAGTGATGCATACGGTGGCAACGTGCAGAACCGCATGCGTCTGTTGAACGAAATCCTCGATGCGGTGTGCGCGATGTGGCCGGCGCAGCGCGTGGGCGTGCGCCTGAGCCCTGAGAACGGTTTCAATTCGATGTCGGATTCCGACCCGCAAGCGCACTTCGGCCATTTCGTAGAACAGTTAAGCCCGCGCGGCTTAGCCTATGTGCACGTGCTCGAAGGCGACATGATGACGAAGTACAGCGACTTGGATTACGGTGCCTTGCGCTCGAAGTTTGCGGGCCCCTATATCGCCAACAACGGCTACGACCTCGAGCGCGCCCAATCGACGCTACGTAGCGGAGCCGTGGATCTAGTCGCCTTCGGCATTCCATTCCTGGCCAACCCGGACCTGGTGCGCCGCTATCGGGAGCACTTGCCATTAGCCGACGCCGATCCAAACACCTTCTACGGTGGTGGCGAAGCAGGCTACACCGACTACCCCCTTTATCATGGCGAAGAAACTTACGCGAACTGACCCTTGAGGTGCGGTTGGCGGGGAGGTGTTTATCATGAGTGACAAAACCACACGCGATCACATTGTTGAAGCCGCCGATGAGCTCTTCTATCGGCAAGGCTACGAGCATACCTCGTTTGCTGACATTGCCAATGCCGTACAGCTCTCGCGCGGGAACTTTTACTATCACTTCAAAACCAAGGATGACATTCTGGATGCCGTGATCGATCAGCGTCTGGCGAATACCAGGCAGATGTTGGAGCGCTGGGAAAGTGAAGAAGACCATCCGGCTGATCGGATCAAGCGCTATATTCATATCCTGCTCACCAATTGGTCCAAGATCAAATATTTCGGTTGCCCCGTAGGGACACTGTGTACCGAACTTGCCAAGCTGAATCATACTTCGCAAGAAGAAGCGAGCAAGGTCTTCACCCTTTTTCGCACCTGGTTACGTCAGCAATTCATCTTGCTTGGTCACAAGAAAGATGCAGATGCACTGGCCATGCATGTTCTTGCCTGGAGCCAGGGTGTCGCCACGCTCGCAAGCACTTTTCATGATGAGAAATTCGTGAGGAAAGAAGTCAAGCAGATTTGCGAGTGGCTGGAATCGACCACACTAACTGATGACCCACACAAATAAAATCGACAGGAGAAAAGAAGTGTTTATTGTTCTGCTTAAATTTTCTGGCAACAAAGGCCAGGCCGGTCAATTCATGGAAGGCCACAACGAATGGATAAAACGCGGTTTTGATGACGGCGTGTTTTTGTTGGTCGGCAGTATTCAACCCAATGCAGGTGGCGGGATCGTGGCGCACAATACAACATTGTCAGATCTTCAAAACAGAGTGAACGAGGATCCGTTTGTCGCGGAAGATGTGGTGAGCGCGGAGATCCTGGAAATCACACCGAGAAAAGCCGATGAGCGGCTACAGTTTCTTCTCGGCTGATTAATCTTCCTGTTCCCTGTTTTTTCATAATAAGGACAATATATGAGCAAGACAACAATGGGTCCCGACGGCAAACCACGCTGCCAGTGGTGCAGTGCCGCACCGGAGTTTCTGGCCTATCACGATACAGAATGGGGTTTCCCGATCAGTGACGATCATCGCTTGTTCGAGAAATTGTGCCTGGAAGGTTTTCAATCCGGGTTGAGCTGGCGCACCATCTTGGCCAAGCGCGAGAACTTCCGCGCTGCGTTCTATGATTTCGACTTCGACAGGGTTGCGCGCTTCACCCAGCGTGATATTATTCGATTGCTCAAGAATGAGGGCATCGTCCGCCATCGCGGCAAGATCGAGGCGGCAATCAATAATGCAAAGCGTGCCCAGGAAATCGTAAATACGGAAGGCTCCCTGGCTGCCTATATATGGCAATACGAACCTGACAAGAAACCGTTAGCAAAGCCCCAGGCCGCGTCGACGTCTCAAGCATCGATTACCTTGTCGAAGGATTTGAAAAAACGAGGCTGGAAATTCGTTGGACCCACCACAGTGTATGCTTTCATGCAGGCAATGGGGCTGATCAATGATCATGTTGAGGACTGCGTGTTCAGAGCCAAAGTTGAGCGCGCACGCAAGCAGTTCAGGCGACCAGTAAGCTGACATAAGGCGCATTCAACCAGGATTTTGTCACCATCCCCGGTATTGCCAGACAAAGGGACTTTTCTCGCACAGCTCGGTGTGATTGACATTGCTTTGGATGATAATTGAAAACGTTCAATTCGTCATGGTTACACTGTAACCACTGCATTTCCGGTATCAGTCAGCCAGGCTCGTCGTCGCTCTTTGGGCGTGCCGGCAGGTTAAGGGACTTGCGTATCTCGGCGAGCTGTTTCTGTCCTGAGGCGGTGGAAGTCTTTCGACGCTTCGCTTCTTCCAGACTTTGTTCTTGTTGCTTCAGGTACCTCAGGCGCGCCTTCTCCCGCTCGATGCGTTCATCGCGCACCTTGATGCCGAGATTCGGCACGAACTCGCCCTTGTTCGCAGCCCGACACAGGAAATGCAGGAAGCGCATTTCGTCGTACACCGGCTTCATGCCCTTCTGTTCTGAACGAAATCGGCCTTCCAACTCATCGAGGATGGACTGACGTTCCGCGTCGGGAACGGATTTCAAATAGCGATCCGCCAGTTCGCGCTGGTTCTCCGACAGCCGCTTCGGGTAGATCAGTGGCTGCTCCCCATCCGAGGGGACGGTAATTTTCATCTCGTCGGTGGTTTCTGTTGTAGTTGTTTTATTTATATAACTACTACAACTACTCGACTTTGAATTTTGTGGGTTCGAAATTTGGACCCTGATTTCCTCCGCCTTCGAATTTTGGTCATGGCGATCTGTACCATCTTCCCCGACCACGTTTCGCAGTCGCGTCATCACCTTTGCACTGAAGGCGAAATAGCGCCGCGGCTTGTCCTGCTCGATGGCCTCAACGGCCTGTACGCGACGTTCGAGCGGATGTCCCTGAGCACAGATGTCGATGCCCTGATGGATGTCTTCGTCGATCGTATCCAACACCCCCCTCGCGACCAGGCGCACGCGTGCATGATGATGCGCGAGCGACTCTCGCAGGAATTTCATGTAGTCCGGGTCCAGATGCAGTGCATCCGCCAACGGCAGTGGTTCGTCATGCAGCGCATAGACGTTGCCGCGGAAGCGACCGCTTGCCTCCCGTAGCCGCGCGCACAAGGTCAACCAGCGCGTCGTGCGCAGAATGGCGATAGCCCTGGAAATGGTCGAGGTGGAGGAGACGTTGGTTTTCTTGGCGAGATAGTCGTAGCTGGGAAACGCCGTGCTACCGCCGGTCTCCTGAGCCTGCAGCATGATGACCATCCACACCAGCTTGTCCACGGGTTCGAGCACGGGGTC
>CAZKZP010000077.1:0-9623 GCA_964557295.1 uncultured Chromatiales bacterium
TCTTCAATGCCTTACGCGCCCTCGCTACGATCCGTGGTGAAATATCCGGGCTAGCCATCGCGGTTTTTTGTGAACCCCGCTGACTTCAGGCGGCGTTCATCATGGTATGAACAGAATCAAAACAAGTGGCATCAATAACAACCATCGGGACGTTTTCCTCGACCACATAACATCATGCATACCATGCCTTCGACCTATGAAGCGTTCAACTTGATGACCTTGCCGCGCAAGGTCCTGGCCAGTGTCATGCTTTTGCTCGGCGTTTGCGCCTGTACCAGCCTGCCGCAAACAACGCCCGAGGCGAGCGACGCCACCGCCGCGCCCGAGCAACCTGCCGCGATTAAAACCCCGGCGCCACCCACTGAAACAGCGACCCCCAAGCCCGACGAAGAGGTCTTCGATGTCGCGGCATTGTCGATCGGCAAAATCCCGGACCAGGCCATCATCAACCTCACGGTGAGCGATTACGACTACCAGACCATCCAGAAACCCGGCGGCGCGATCAACACCACCGACGCACTGCTGAACACGAACGGCCAATCCCTGCACGTCACCAGCCTGCTGACCAACGAGAACCTCAGCAAACAGCATCGCCGCAAGAGCTTCAGCCTGTCGATGAGCGAAGGACTGACGGTGCGCGCCAACGGCCGGCAGCGCGCCCTGCGCAGTTTCACCCTGCACGCGCTGCAAGAGGATGCGGGGTACTTCAGGAATCAGCTGGCCTTCACCCTGCTGCGGCGCGTCGGCCTGTTCGCCCCGCACTTCGAGCTGGTGCTGCTGCGCATCAACAATCATGACGAGGGCATCTACCTGCTGATCGAACACCCGATGCAATATGCCACCGAGGTGCTCGGCACCTCCTTCCTGGGGCAGCTCAATTTCCAGACCGGGTTGACCAAGGACATCTGGTATCACGGCGAACGCACGCCGTTCACCCTCGACGACTATCTGGCGAGTTATCAGGAGATCTACGCGAATCTGGAGCGGCTGTCCGGCAAGCCGCTGGCCGACTATCTGCAAGCGCACCTCAACCTGCCGCATTATTACCGCTTTCTGGCGGTGAACTATCTCATCGGCAACGGCGATTATGTCGACGATCCCTATCTGTTTCAGGACACCACCAAGACCGATCGAATCTTCTTCGACATCCTCCCATGGAAGGCCGACCACACCTTCTTCGCCCCGCCCCACGAGGGCTGGGCCGCGCGCAATCAACTCCTCGCCAAGACCAGCCTGGTCTATTCCGCCGAGAATCTGCTCGACCGGGCGATCGCCGAATCGCCGGAGTTATACCGGGCCTACCTCGATGCCTTCGCGCGCGTGCTCGATCTGCTCGATCCGGAGTTCGTGGGGCAGACGATCCAAAACACCTATGCCAGACTCGCGCCGTTCTATCGCCATGAGGCCGCCATCGCCATGTCCGCCCACGATGCCGCCGGGCGCACGCATCTCGACGAGTTGCAACGCCAACTCAATGACACCTATCACGGCTACCGCAAACGCTGGCGCGAAGCACAAGAATTGTTGCAGCAACAGCGCCCGTGATTGCATCAATGTAGGCTGGCGCTGAGCGCAGCGCCAGCCTACGAATCAGCCATCGAGTCTCACCGGCACCACTTCCCGCCGCAGACTGGCGTAGGCCAGCAGATACCACAGCAGCCCCACCAGCACCACCACCGTGAATCCCACATGCACCGCCAATAGTGTGGCCAGCACCGCGCTGAGCACCGAGGCGCAGCCGTTGACGCCCCACACCCAGGGCAGCAGCGCGGGCTGGGTGCGCCCCAGATGGGCCAGTCCCAAGGGAAACGGCATGCCCATGCAAAAGGCCAGCGGGGCGATCAGGGCGATCGTCACTAGAACCTTGAACGCCACCGGCAGGCCGATCAGCGCGGAGAACAGCGGGCCGAGCAGCGCGAGATACGACAGGCCGCAGAGCACGATACCCCCCACGGCAAAGGTGATGCCGGCGCGGATACGTCCCTCGGCGGCAAAGCGCTGCGCGTAGGCGCTGCCGAGTCCTGCAAAGATCAGAAAGGCGCACAGCACCACGGCGATGGCGTAGAGCGGATGAAACAGAAACTGGATGAAGCGCTGCAGGAAGGCGATCTCAAGAAACAAAAACGCCAGCCCGAGCAGAAAGAAATAACGGAAGGCCGGCAGCGGCCTGATCAAGGCCTCACTGGCGGCGAAGACGCGCACGGCCAAGGGCAGCAGGATGAAGACCACGCTCGCCACCAGCGCCTGCAACAAGGTGGCGATCAGTATGAGATAGCCCCACTCCAGCAGCCCCATGCCGCCGCGTTCGCGCAGACTCAATAACTCGCACAGCGATGTCCATTTCAGGAAATGATGGAAGTACGGCCGATCGTCGGTCGCGGCACTGAGATCGAATTTGTAGTCGGCCAGGAACTGCTCGGCCTGATCGCTCAACAAGGCCTGCGCGGCGTGCGCGAAATAGGGCTGGGGCAGCAGGTTGTATTGATTGGCCTCCGCCAGCGTCATGCCGGGATAGTAGACCAGATCGAAGCCTCGTTCGCGGCAGAAGCGTTTGAGCTGCGCGATCTCCTCTGGGGTAATGATGCCGTTTTTCGCCACGATCGTCGTAGTCTGCCAGCCACGGATCATCAGCAACTGTTGCGCCGGCTGGGCGCCCGCCGCCTTCAAGGCCTGCACCACGGTGTTGAACATCTTCAATCCATCGCGCGGTGGCAGATCCACCCAGCGGGTGATGGCCAACAGCCCATCGGTGTTGAGGCGCGAGAGATACAGCCCCATCGCCTCGACCGTGTAGAGATAGGTTTCACTCAGGGCGTACATCCCGGCGCTGCTCGCGGCAAAGGCATCGAGCAGTGACAATTGAATCAAGTCGTAGCGCTGGCGGGTGGTGGCGACGAAACCGCGCGCCTCGGCGGCGACCAGTTTCACCTCATCGCGGTTGAACAGACCGCCGGTGAAGGCGCGATACTCGTGTTTGAGCAAGGCCACCAGCTGCGGATTGAGCTCGACGGCATCGATGTAGCCCGCCTGGTGATAATAGGCCTGCAACACCTCGGTGCCGCCCCCCGCGCCCAACACCAAGACCTGCCGCGGCTCCTGCAGGTGATAGGGCACGGCGGAGGTGAGTTCATCGAGATAGGCGAGTTGCGCGCGCGCCGCCGGCATGGCCGTGATGGCGGTCATATTGTCGCCGTCGAAGAACACGCCGCGCTGCTCGCCCGGCCAAGTGCTGGCGGCCACACTCAGCCCCGGCGCGTAACGCAGCGGGATCTGCGGGCTTGCCACCACGCTGAGCAGGCCCAAGGGACTGGAGTATTCCGCCACCACCTCCGCCCCCGCCACGCGCTGGATCTGGCTGAGCCCCTTGTATTCGGACAGCTGCGGCGCGAGCCAGGCACCGGGCAACAGCAACACCAGCACACTCGCCGCGCCGGCCCAACGCCAGAAGAGACTGGCGCCCCTGAGTTCCCACGCCGCGCACAGCAGCGCGAGCCCCAACATGATCACCAGCACCAGGATCACCTGTTGCGCCAGCAACAGAAACAGCAGCCCCACGATGAGCAGGCAACCCGCGCCGGCACCGAGCAGATCGGCGGCGTAGATGCGTGCGGCCCGCTCCTTGAAATAAATCAGACTCAGCCCCAGCGCATTGGCGGCGAAAAAAAACGGCAGACTCAGCAACAGATAGATCGACACGAGCGACCACCACTGCGCCGGCTGCCACAGCAGCTCTGCGGCATTGAAGCGGATGCGCTGCGCCAGCAGATAACAACCGAGTATGGCCACGGCGAACAACGCGATGTTGATCAGATAGGCGCGCGGATAATTCTGTAATAAGCGCCGCGAACGCAGGCTCAAGAAGGTGCCGCTGGCGCCATAACCCAGCAGCGCCAGGCTGATGATCATGTAGGCGAAGTGATGCCACTGGATGATGGAAAACAGCCGCATCAACAGCAGCTCGTAGGCCAGGGCCGTGGCGGAGATCAGGGCGATGGAAAGTCGTGGCAACTGCTCGCACCCTCAATGTGAACCGGTCAGCGGCACGAAGCGCACCGGCAGCATCTGGCGCGTGGTGATCTTGCCCGCGGCGTCCTTGCGCACCTGCACCAACTGCTGCACCAAGAAACTGCTGCCGACCGGGATCACCATGATGCCGCCCGGCTTGAGCTGCTGGATCAGCGGCGGCGGGATGTGGCTGGCGGCGGCGGTGACGATGATGGCGTCGAACGGGGCCTGTTCTTCCCAGCCGTAATAGCCATCGCCCAGGCGCACGCTGACAGGGTGATATTTGAGCCGTTGCAGTCGCTCGCGCGCGGATTTCTCCAGCGCTGAAATGATCTCGATGGAATACACCTGCGCGGAGAGTTCGGCGAGCACCGCCGCCTGGTACCCGGAGCCGGTGCCGATCTCCAGCACCTTGGCGCCGGGTTTGAGATCGAGCATGTCCGTCATCACCGCCACGATGTACGGCTGCGAGATGGTCTGCCCATGGCCGATCGGCAACGGGCGGTTGTCATAGGCGAAGCGGCGTTGATCCGCCGGGACGAACTCGTGCCGCGGCACCTTGCGCAAGGCCGCGAGCACCCGCTCATCCAGCGCCGCCTTGCCGAGATAATCGCGGCTGAATTTCACATCCGCCGCGATTTCATCGAGCAGCGCCTGGCGCACGTCGTCAAAATCATCTGCGGTCGCCGCCACGCACCACGCCAGCATCCACCACAGCACAACCACCGATTGGAGACAGATTCGCCGCATCACAGGCGTCCTCAATTGCTTTAATCTCTGAGTCACTCATGGTGACCCATCATTGCATAAATGTAGGTTTTTTTGTGCAACTACTCAGATTAAGTAAAGCACGCAATCCGCGCGGAGGGATGAAATCAACGCGGGTTTTTCCCCGCCAGGACCTCGTTGACCTTGGCCAGGAGGATATCGGAGCTGAAGGGCTTGGCGATGTAATGGCGCACGCCTTGGGCAATGGCCGCCTGCACCTCATCCTTCTTGCTGTTGGCGGTCATCATGATGAAGGGGATTTTTTGCAGCGCTGGATCGGCGCGCATGTGCTGGAACACCGCCAGCCCATCCATGCCCGGCATGAGCCAATCGCAGATCACCAGGTCGATCTCTTGTTCGCGCAGGATCGCCAGCCCGGCCTCGCCGCTGCTCGCGCCGTAAACCTGTTGATAGCCGCCCACCTTGAGGAAGACCTTGGCGATCTCCCGCATCTTCTCGTAATCCTCGATGACCAGGATCGGGTGCGGGCTCTCTGAACGGGGCGTGGTCATGAATGTATTGCCTTGTGTGAGGTGAGGGGCATTGCGGTTGATAACGACATCAGACTCGCTATATTGATCTTAGTCCACCCACTCACCGCGATAATTTACAATTTCTTACGATGATCGCCACACCGCCCTTGCAGCCACTCACCGATCCCGTGCTCGAAGCGCGTGGGGTGTCGCTTGCGGTATTGCGCACCGACCTGATCCACCCGGTCATCTCGGGCAACAAGTGGTACAAGCTCAAATACAATCTGGCCGAGGCGCGGCGCCGGGGCCACGACACCCTGCTGAGCTTCGGCGGCGCCTATTCCAACCATCTCCACGCCCTGGCGGGCGCCGGGGCCGAATACGGCTTCAAGACCATCGGCGTGATCCGCGGCGAGGAGCGCCTGCCCTTGAATCCCACCTTACGTTTTGCGCGCGACCAGGGGATGCGGCTCGCCTATCTCGATCGCGCGAGTTACCGGCGCAAGCACACACCGGAGATCCTTGCTCAATTGCGTGAAGAATTCGGCGACTGCTACCTCGTGCCCGAGGGCGGCAGCAACGCCTTGGCGGTGCGCGGCTGCCGGGAGATGGTCGCCGCGATCGACCGACCGTTTGATGTAATCGCCTGCGCCTGCGGCACCGGCGCCACCCTGGCCGGGCTCATTACCGGCCTGGACGGCGGGCAACAAGCGCTGGGGTTTGCCGTGCTCAAGGGCGCGGCGTTTCTTCAGCGCGAGGTGCGGGGCTTTCTGGAGTCCGCCGGCCACGGCGGCTTGGCGCATTGGTCGATCAACCTCGACTATCACTGCGGTGGTTACGCCAAGACCACGCCCGCACTGATCGAATTCATCACCCGCTTCGAGACGAAACACCGCATCCCGCTGGAGCAGGTCTACACCGGCAAGCTGTTGTTCGGGCTGTATGACTTGATCGCCCAGGGACATTTCGCCCCCGGCACGCGCCTCGTCGCGGTACACAGCGGCGGGCTGCAGGGGCGCGGGCCCAACGTTCCTTAAGGTTTGCTTAGCGTTTTTCAGTTTCGTTTCAGTTTGCCTTGTTACCTTGACCATGACTTCTCAACAAACTATTCCAAGGAGAAGAGTCATGAAAAGATTGATCATTGCAGCACTGTCCACCTTCTGCCTGGTTTCGGTCGCGCAGGCCGGCCACAAGCACCACCGTGACCATGGTCATCACAATCATCACGGCCACGAGCGTCACGGTTATGGCTGGGTCATCGATGTCGAACCGATCTATGAACGCCACCACTATCGCCGCCCCTATCGTGACTGCCGCAGCGAGACGGTGACCTACGGCGGCGGCCGCGACCGCTCCCACGCCGAAGGTCTGATCGTCGGCGGCCTGGTCGGCGGCATCCTCGGCAACGAGCTTGGGCATGGCCAGGACAACGCCGTGATCGCCGGCAGCATCCTCGGCGCGGCCATCGGCCATGATATCGACAAGAACAACGGCGGCGGGCGGGAGACCCGCGTCGTCGAACACTGCGAAGACCGCTACGAGCATCGCCGCCATGAGCGCGTCAGCGGTTACAACGTGACCTACCGCTACCGCGGCGGGATCTACCATACCCGCACGGACTATCACCCGGGCGACCGCATCCGCATCGACCGCGGCGGCTACGGCGACTCGGATAGATGAGGGAATCGACTCCGGTCACGGGTCATCACGACCTGTGGCCGTCCCTTAGGAAAACTCGCGCCTGGGCCGCGCGCCTCCCCTACCCAGCCTCGGCATAATCAGTATAATGGCTCGATTCACCCCCCGGCGAGACCATGAATACCCCAACAGTAAGCACTAACCCACCGGCGTACATCTTCAAGACCTACGACATCCGCGGTATCGTCGGTCAGGGGCTGGATGACGGCGTCGCCCGGCAGATCGGCCTGGCCCTGGGCAGCAAGGCGCGCACGCTGGGACAGGACCATTTCTTCGTCGGCCGCGACGGGCGGCTGTCCAGCCCCGCGATGCAACAGGCGCTGATCGAGGGACTGCTCGCCACGGGCTGCGATGTGACGGACCTCGGCTGCCTCGCCACGCCGGTGGTCTACTTCGCCGCCGCGCACCTGGGGACGGGCAACTGCGTGATGGTCACCGGCTCCCACAATCCGCCGGACTACAACGGCTTCAAGATGGTCGTCGGCGGCGAGACCCTGAGCCCCGCGCAGATCCAGCGGCTGCGCCAGCGCATCGAGCGGCAGGACTACCAGACCGGCGCCGGGCGGCTCGATCAGCGGGACACCATTTCCGCCTACATCGGCTACATCGAACATCAGATCCGGCTCGCGCGTCCCTACAAGGTCGTGGTCGACTGCGGCAACGGCGCGGCCGCCACCGTGGCGCCGCAACTGCTGCGCGCGCTGGGCTGCGAGGTGATCGAGCTGTTCTGCGAGGTCGACGGCCGTTTCCCCCATCACCATCCCGATCCCAGCCAGCCGGACAATCTCCAGGCGTTGATCGCTGCCGTGCAACAGCACCGGGCCGATGTCGGCCTGGCCTTCGACGGCGACGGAGACCGCCTCGGCGTGGTCGGCCCCGATGGCCGCATCATCTGGCCCGATCTGCAGATGATCCTCTACGCCGAGGACATCCTCGCGCGCCACCCCGGCGCGCGCATCATCTTCGACGTGAAATCCAGCGCACACCTGGCGCGGCGCATCGAGGCCGCCGGCGGCCAGCCCATCATGTGGAATGCCGGCTACACGCTGATCAAGGCCCGGCTCAAGGAACTGGAAGGTCAGCTGGCCGGTGAGATGAGCGGGCATGTGATCTTCCAAGACCGCTGGTTCGGCTTCGACGACGCGCTCTACACCGCCGCGCGCCTGCTGGAGATCCTCGACCAGCGCGGCTGTCCGCCGCAGCAGACCTTCGACACCCTGCCCCATGCCTGCAACACGCCGGAGCTGTTCCTGAAGATGAGCGAGGGCGCGCCGTTCACGCTGATGGACCGGCTGTACGCGGTTACGCATTTCGATGACGCCGCCATCATCAAGCTCGACGGACTGCGCGTGGAATTCACCCACGGCTGGGGTCTGGTGCGCGCCTCCAACACCACCCCCTGCCTCACCTTCCGTTTCGAAGGCGACGATGAGGCCGCGCTGCGCGAGATCCAGGCGCGGTTTCGCCAATTATTATGGTCGGTCGAGCCGAATCTGAAACTACCGTTCTAACGCGAGGAAAAAATCCCACCATGTCACTCACGCAAGAATCCGCCATGAACATCGCCAAGGTCCTCACCGAGGCCCTGCCCTATCTCCAACGCTTCGTCGGCAAGACCATCGTCATCAAATACGGCGGCAACGCCATGACCGACGAGCGCCTCAAGGCCGGCTTCGCCCGCGACGTGGTGCTGATGAAGGCCGTGGGCATGAACCCGGTGGTCGTCCACGGCGGCGGCCCGCAGATCGGCGAGCTGCTCAAGCGCATCGGCAAGGAAAGCGAATTCGTCCAAGGCATGCGCGTCACCGACAAGGAGACCATGGACGTGGTCGAGATGGTGCTCGGCGGCCTGGTGAACAAGGAGATCGTCAACCTGATCAATCACCACGGCGGCAAGGCCGTGGGCCTCTCCGGCAAGGACGGCGACATGATCCGCGCCCGCAAGCTCACCTTCACCAAGCAAGACCCCGGCATGAGCGCCCCCGAGATCATCGACATCGGCCACGTCGGCGAAGTCGCCTCGATCTGCACCGACGTGGTCGACATGCTGATCCGCGGCGATTTCATCCCGGTGATCGCCCCCGTCGGCGTGGGCGAACAGGGCGAGTCGTACAACATCAACGCGGATCTCGTCGCCGGCAAACTCGCCGAGACCCTCAAGGCCGAAAAGCTCATCCTGCTCACCAACACCACCGGCCTGCTCGACAAGCAAGGCAACCTGCTCACCGGCCTCAACGCCGAGCGGGTCAATGAATTGATCGCCGATGGCACGATCTACGGCGGCATGCTGCCCAAGATCCGCTGCGCCTTGGAGGCCGTGCAAGGCGGCGTGAACACCGCGCACATCATCGACGGCCGCGTCGAACACGCCGTGCTGCTGGAGATCTTCACCCACGAAGGCGTGGGCACGCTGATCAAGCGGCGGTGATATCTCCCGCAACCGTACCCATGCTTCCCTCACCTCTTCACGGGGGAGGACTAGGGTGGGGGTGATAAGGTATACGCCGCCACCGTTTCACCCCCATCCCAACCTTCCCCCGTCAAGGGGGAAGGGGTTGTTGACCTGATGCATCTTATTGACCCGGCATCAAATTAAATCTGGTGTCATTCCCTCTCCCTCCGGGAGAGGGCTAGGGTGAGGGAAGTTAATGCATTGATTTTATTCCCCGCATCCTCGGC
>CAZKZP010000078.1:0-5695 GCA_964557295.1 uncultured Chromatiales bacterium
TTTTGATGACGCGCAAGACGATGACGAAGGTGATCGTCCGAGCGCCTAAGAGGCGAGGGCGCGTAACCGGGCGAGTTCCGGGACGCGGGTTGAATTCTGAGATACAAGCAAAAGGTTAATATCATGGCTCGTTATTTTCGTCGCAAGAAATTCTGCCGTTTCACGGCCGAAGGTGTTAAGCAGATCGATTACAAAGACATCAACACCTTGAAGAACTACGTCAGTGAAACCGGCAAGATCGTGCCCAGCCGTATCACCGGCACCAAGGCACGCTATCAGCGCCAGCTGGCAACCGCGATCAAGCGCGCGCGCTTCCTGGCTCTGTTGCCCTACAGTGACACTCATAAGGGGTAATGAAACCACCTTGTGACTTGAGCGGGCCAGGGAAGGCCTGCGGTTAGGATATTCAGCATGCAGTCACTTGCAGTTTTCATTATGCGGGGCCGCATGCAGGCGGTGCTCGCCAGCGTGCTGTTTGGCGGTTTGTCGCTGATCGTGCCGCCTTTGATGTATTTGAGTGGCGGCGCGGTTGCCTTGGTCACGCTGCGGCTGGGCGCCGCGCAAGGGCTCTCGGTCACGGCGCTCTCCGCCCTCGTGATGGCGCTGTTGGCACAGCTGGGGCTGGGGTCGCCGCTGCCGGGTCTCATGCTGGCACTGATGATATGGGTGCCGGTATGGGTGCTGAGCCTGATTCTGCGGCAGACCATATCGTTGGGCGTTACCGTCGGCGTGGCGAGTGTACTGGCCGCGATGCTCGTGCTGGCGGGGCATATGATCCTGCCGGAACCCGCGGTGTGGTGGCAGGGCAAGCTCGATGAAGTGCTCGGACCGATCTTTGATCGGGTCGGGCTGCATGAGCAGCCGGGTCTGCGGGAGGCGGTCCAGCAAGTCGCCAAGTTCATGACTGGTTTTGTGGCGTTGGCCGTCGTGATCAACATGCTGTGCAGTGTGTTGCTCGGCCGATGGTGGCAGTCCGCGCTCTACAATCCGGGCGGTTTTCGCCGGGAGTTTCACGAGCTGCGATTGCCGCAAACACTGGCGATCGCAGCGCTGCTGGCCATCGTGGCCAATTATGCGGCCAGTGGAATCTTGGCGGAGCTTGCCGGCAATTTGGCAGTGGTGTTCGCGGGCATGTTCCTGATGCAGGGGCTGGCGATCTGCCATGCCGTCGCCGCGAGGAAAGGGTTGCATCTCGCTTGGCTGGTGGGGTTGTATGTGCTGATGCTGCTGTTGCCGCAATTGATGCTGTTGCTCACCTTGCTGGGATTGATCGATACCTGGGCGAATTTCAGAGGCCGTGTATCGGGCAGTCAGGATCAGGGTGGTGAGAAACCAAATTAGACAATTTTGTAATGGTGAGGTGTGAGATGGATGTGATTCTTCTCGAGAAGGTCCAAAACTTGGGCAACCTGGGCGATAAGGTCAAGGTAAAGTCGGGCTACGGCCGCAATTTTCTGATCCCGCTGGGCAAGGCGGTTCCCGCGACAGTGGCGAACATTGCCGAGTTCGATGCACGTCGCGCGGCGCTCGAGCAGGCCGCGGCGGAAGCCTTGGCCTCCGCACAGAAGCGCGCCGAGTCATTGAATGGCGTAGCGGTGACGATCGCCGTGCGTGCGGGTGACGATGGTAAGCTGTTCGGTTCGGTCGGTACCGTGGACATCGCCGACGCGGTGACCAATGCGGGCGTGAAAATCTGTAAATCCGAAGTGCGCCTGCCGAACGGCCCGATCCGCATGATCGGTGAGTACGAAGTCGGTGTGCACCTGCACGTCGATGTCGACGCCGCTGTGAAGGTGTCGGTAGTCTCCGCGTAATCTTGTCTGCAAAGGGCGTCCGTTTTGCGCGACGCCCTTTTTCTCTTTTTCGTAATCGCTTTTCAGAGAGTTAGCCGCTTTTTCTCCAGGATTCGCAGCGCGCGCTGCGGGGCCGCCCCGTGCGCGCAGTCGAGCGCTGAAGATGCGCGAAAAAATCCCATAAACTTCCTCTCACCATAGAATCACTACGGCTTGGCCAGTTGATGAGTTTTTTGTGCAGATTCACCGTATTGTTCGTTCGCAGTAGATCGCTAATGGAAAATTCGGGATAATCTTTCTGAGATGTTTGCGGCAGCGTCCATGCCTTTCCTTGGAGCCATCATGCAAGAGCTGATCAATCCCATACCGTTTCCTGACGAGGCGACGCGCGCGCTCAAGATCCCGCCGCATTCCATCGATGCCGAACAGTCGGTGCTCGGGGGGTTGATGCTGGAAAATTCCGCCTGGGACAACGTCGCCGATATCCTCATCGAAGAGGATTTCTATCGCCACGACCACCGTTTGATCTTTCGCGCCATCGCGAATCTGGCCGAGCGCAATCTGCCGTTTGATGTGGTGACGCTCTCCGAGCAGCTCGAGAAACACAGCGAACTCGATGCCGTCGGCGGCCTGGCCAATCTCGGCACTCTCGTGAAGAACACACCGAGCGCGGCCAACATCAAGGCCTATGCAGCGATCGTGCGCGAGAAATCGGTTTTGCGTCAGCTGATTCAAGTCGGCACCGAGGTCAGCAACAGTTGTTACCAGACCGAAGGCCGCACCAGCAGTGAATTGCTGGATGAGGCCGAGACCAAGGTCTTCAAGATCGCCGAGCAGGGCGCGCGCAGCCGGCGCGGATTCGTGCCGATGCGGGAGCTGCTGGTAAAGGCGGTCGACAAGATCGATACCCTGTTTCACCTGGATAATCCGATTACTGGGGTCTCCTCCGGATTCCTCGATTTCGATGACAAGACTTCCGGATTGCAGCCTTCGGACCTGGTCATTGTCGCGGGGCGGCCGTCGATGGGTAAGACCACCTTTGCAATGAACCTGGCGGAAAATGCCGCGATCAAATCCAAGGTTCCGGTGGCGGTATTCAGTATGGAAATGCCCGGCGAGCAGCTGGCGATGCGTATGATGTCGTCGCTTGGCCGGATCGATCAGCACCGCCTGCGTACCGGCAAACTCGAAGACGAGGATTGGCCGCGCCTGACCTCGGCGGTGGGCATCCTCTCCGAGGCCACGATGTATATCGACGATACGCCGGGACTTAGCCCCAACGAGCTGCGCGCGCGTGCCCGTCGCTTGGCGCGGGAGTGCGGCGGTCTGGGCTTGATCGTCATCGACTATCTTCAGCTGATGCAGGTGCCGGGTTACACCAACAACCGTACCGCTGAGATCAGCGAGATTTCGCGCTCGCTCAAGGGACTGGCCAAGGAATTGAATGTGCCGGTGATCGCGCTTTCCCAGTTGAACCGCAGCCTGGAGCAGCGCCCGAACAAGCGGCCGGTGATGTCGGATCTGCGCGAGTCGGGCGCGATCGAGCAGGACGCCGACGTGATCATCTTCATCTACCGTGACGAGGTCTACAACCCGGAGAGCGCGGATAAGGGCACGGCGGAAATCATCATCGGCAAACAGCGTAACGGGCCGATCGGCATGGTGCGCCTGGCCTTCCTCGGCAAATACACCAAGTTCGAGAACTACGCCGCGCCGAGTTACAGCGACGAGGGCTATTCATGAGCCGCACCGCCCTGGCGCGGCTCGATCTCAATGCCCTGCGCCACAATCTGCGCCGGGTCAAACACTATGCTCCCCAATCGTCCGTGCTGGCCGTGATCAAGGCCAACGGGTATGGCCACGGCATGATCGCGGTGGCCAAGGCGCTGGCAGATGCGGGCGCCGATGGCTTCGGCGTGGCCTCGATCAAGGAGGCGATCGCGCTGCGCCAAGCCGGCATCGCCCATACCATCGTGCTGCTCGAAGGCTGCTTCAATGCCGACGAATTGGCGCTGGTGGAGCAGCATCGTCTTGAAATCGTGGTGCATCAGGCGCGCCAGCTCGCGTGGCTGGAGGATTATCGGGCGCAGCGGCCGATCCGCGTCTGGCTCAAGATCGACACGGGCATGCACCGCCTCGGCATTGCGCCGGACGCGATGGCGGAAATCCATGATCGCCTGCGCCGCTGCGCGGCGGTGGCCGAGGATATCTGCCTGATGACGCACCTGGCCAATGCCGATGTGCCGGCGCACGCGCAGAATAAAGACCAGATCGATCGCTTCAGCGAGTTATGCGCTGGGCGCAGCGGCGCGCGCAGCATCGCCAACTCCGCCGCCTTGATCGCGCTCGCACACAGTCGCGGCGATTGGGTCCGGCCGGGGATCATGCTCTATGGCGTGAGTCCCTTCGATTGCGGCCGCGGCGCGGAGCTCGATCTCAAGCCGGTGATGACGCTGTGCTCCGAGCTCTTCGCCATCCGCCACTGCAAGCAGGGCGAGGCCATCGGCTACGGCGGGGCCTATGTCTGTCCGGAGGACATGCCCATCGGCATCGTCTCGATCGGTTATGGCGACGGTTATCCGCGTCATGTCCCCACCGGCACGCCGGTGCTGATCAATGGCGCGCGGGTGCCCTTGGTGGGGCGGGTATCGATGGATATGATCTGCGTGGATCTGCGCACCCAGCCGCAGGCGCGCATCGGCGCTGCGGCGGTGTTGTGGGGCGCGGGGCTCCCCGTGGAGGAGATCGCGGCAGCGGCGGGCACCATCGCGTATGAGCTGCTGTGCGGCGTGACCTCGCGCGTGGATTTCGCGTATCTGGGGGACTAAGGGAATGGCCAAGGCAAAAACCGTTTACGTATGCAATGACTGCGGCGCGCAGGCGAGCAAATGGGCCGGACAGTGTTCCGAGTGCGGGGCGTGGAATTCCATGGTCGAGGAACAGCAGGCCGCGCCCACCGGCAAGAGCCATCCACGGTTCGCCGGTTACGCCGGCGAGTCGCAGGTCACCACCATCGCCGAGGTGTCGCAACAGCAAGTGCTGCGCACGCCCACGGGCTTGAGCGAACTCGACCGCGTGCTGGGCGAGGGCCTGGTGCACGGGGCGGTGATCCTGATCGGCGGCGATCCCGGCATCGGCAAGTCCACATTGTTGTTGCAAGCCATCGCCGCCTTGAGCGAAAAGATGCGCGGCTTATATGTGACCGGCGAGGAATCGCTGCAACAGGTCAGCATGCGCGCGCAGCGCCTGGGGCTCTCGCTCAATGCCCTGCAACTGCTCACCGAAACCCGCGTCGAACGCATCCTCGAAGTCGCCCGCCAGGAAAAGCCGCAGGTGCTGGTGATCGACTCGATCCAGACCATGTACACCGAGGCGTTGCAATCGGCGCCGGGCGCCGTCGGCCAGCTGCGCGAGAGCACCGCCATGCTGGTGCGCTTCGCCAAGCAGACCAACACCGCGATCTTCCTGGTCGGTCATGTCACCAAGGAAGGCACGCTGGCCGGGCCGCGCGTGCTCGGACACATGGTCGACACCGTTTTGTATTTCGAGGGCGAGAGCAACAGCACCTATCGCGCCGTGCGCGCGATTAAAAACCGCTTCGGCGCCGTGAACGAACTCGGCATGTTCGCCATGACCGAAAAAGGCCTGCGCGTGGTGAGCAATCCTTCGGCGATGTTTCTCTCGCGCCACGAACAGCCCGTGCCCGGCAGCGTGGTGATGGTCACCCGCGAAGGCACGCGCCCGCTGCTGATCGAGGTGCAGGCCCTGGTCGACAACAGCCATCTCGCCAACCCGCGCCGCGTGTGCCTCGGTCTCGAACAAAACCGCCTCGCGATGCTGCTCGCGGTGCTGCACCGCCACGGCGGCATCGCCACCTTCGATCAGGATGTCTTCGTCAACGT
>CAZKZP010000078.1:5705-8874 GCA_964557295.1 uncultured Chromatiales bacterium
GGAAAGCACTGAGAGGATCACGGGCAGGTCGGCGGCGTGCGCGTCACCGAAACCGGCGCCGACCTGCCCGTGATCCTCTCAGTGCTTTCCAGCCTGCGCAACCGCCCCCTGCCGGAGGATCTGGTCGTGTTCGGCGAAGTGGGACTGGCCGGCGAAATCCGCCCGGTGCAAAGCGGCCAAGAGCGCTTAAAAGAAGCCGCCAAGCACGGACTCAAACGCGCCATCATCCCCAAGGCCAACGCCCCGAAGTCCCTCACGATCGAATCAATGGAGATCATTCCGGTCACGCGCCTCAGCGAGGCGCTATCACATATAGGCTGAGCAGATGCAGGATGCGGTACGTTTCCCACCGCATTCTACGTATTGTCATGAGGAGATGTATCAGGTGTTAGGTAAGATCTTAGGCGCCATCATTGGCTATCTGCTGGGTGGTTTCTGGGGGCTGTTGATTGGTCTCTTCATCGGCCATCAAATCGATCGCCGGTTACCGTTTGTGCTGCTGAAATGGTTGCAGCGTCGGCTGCTGAAACATCAGGTGCAGGTGCAACAGGTGTTTTTCGAGTCGACCTTCCTGGTCATGGGGCATCTGGCCAAGGTGGATGGACGGGTCTCGGAAGAAGAGATTCGCCTGGCGCGGCAGATCATGGCGCGCATGAAGCTGAGTGAGGCTGCCACCCGTTCGGCGATGGAGCTGTTTGGTCGCGGCAAGGCGCCGGATTTCGATCTGGCCGCGCAGGTGCAGGCCTTGCGCAAGGTAGCGGTTACCCATCGTCATTTGATGCAGATGTTCATCGAGATTCAGATTACCGCCGGCTATGCCGATGGGCAGCTGGCCGCATCCGAGCGCGAGGTATTGTTGAAGATCTGCGAGACCTTGGGTTTCGCCCGCGCGGATTTCGAACGGCTCGATGCCATGATTCGGGCGGAGATCCACAGTCATCAGCCGGGGGCCGCGCCGGGACTCTCCATTGAGGATGCCTATGCCATTCTGAATATCGATGCCGCGGCGAGCGATGCAGAGGTCAAGAAGGCCTATCGTCGACTGATGGGCCAGCACCACCCCGATAAGCTGGCGGCGAAGGGCTTGCCCAAGGAGATGATGAAGCTGGCCGAGGAGAAGACCCACGAGATACGCACCGCCTATGAGCGGATCCGGGATGCGCGAGGGTTTAAGTAGCGTGCGAGCAAATATTGCTCCGGCCAAATGATGTTGAATCTACGGGCGGCTTGCCTGCGAAGAGTCTCGTAGATTGGACAGAATATGTTTTGTGAAGCCCAACACGAGCGCTGCCGTTACATTGAACGTGGAATGGTGCGCCAAGCTTGGTGCGCCATGAATGGCTGGATAGGCGGTTACGGTGAGTAGCGCGATATTGGGCTTCACGTTGTTCAGCCCAACCTAATGAAATGGACTCCACCCTTCTTCCAACGGCATCATGGTGTGCCAAGCGGGTGAGATGGTCACCGGCTAAACGAATAAGGGGGAGTCCGTCATGAAGCATACCGCAACGGTGATTGGTTTAGATATCGCCAAAAACGTTTTCTATGCTGTCGGCCGCGATGCGCTGGGACGCGAGGTGCTCAAACGAAAGATGACACGGGAGCAGGTGCTGGAGTTCTTTGCCAATTTGCCCGCGGCCCGGATCGGTATCGAAGCCTGTGCAGGCGCGCACTACTGGGCACGCAAGCTCAATGAACTCGGGCATGATACGCGACTGATCGCGGCTCAACGCGTCAGCCGGCGCGTGATCGGCAACAAGAATGACTACCGCGATGCCAAGGCGATCTGCGATCTGCGCGGCGAACCGGAAACCCTGTACGTGCCGATCAACACCGAGGCCGAGCAGGATGTGCAGATGTTGCATCGCGTGCGCCAGCGTCAAATAGATAACCGCAAAGCCTTGCTGCTGCAGATTCGCAGCCTGCTCGGGGAATATGGCCTGGTGTTCCCGAAAAGTGCCGCAGCATTGCGCCGGGGTCTGATCGCCGTGCTGGGCGGCGAGCATAACGGCCTGTCGTCCGGTGCGTTGGAAATCTTCGCCGAACTGCAACAACAACTGGTTGCCATGGATGAGCAGATTGGCGCCTATGACCAACGCGTGGCCCGTGTTGCGCGGGAAGACTCGAGGGCCATTGAGCTGATGCGCCTGCCCGGATTTGGACCGCTGAACTCAACGGCGTTCCTGGCGGCCCTGGGGGATCCACGCCATTTTGCGGCGGGCCGCAACGTCTCGGCCAACTTCGGGTTGACGCCGCACGAGCATTCGAGTGGCGGGAAACAGCAGTTATTTGGGATCTCCAAGCGCGGTGACCGTTACGTGCGCACCTTGGTCATCCATGGCGCCCGCGCCGCCCTGCGCTGTGCCGAGGGCAAACATGACCGGTTGCTGCAATGGGCGCTCAAGCTCAAGGAGACCAAGGGATTCAATGTCGCCGCCGTGGCACTGGCCAACAAACTGATGCGTGTGGCCTGGGCCATGCTGGTTCACGGGCGCGCCTACGATGCGCAATGGGGTATGCCGCCCACACTGGCCAACGCCTAACGCGGGCGACAGGCAATTTTCAAGCAGTACCAACGGCAAGACCTGCCACGATTGCGAAGGTGAAGACACGAACGATGCCCAACAGGTAAGACCGACGCGGGGACACTCCGAAGTCTGTAGTGGCCGATAAGGCCGACATCCTATATGGAACCCCGCGTGCGAATTGCATTATGGCCCGAGCCGAATGAATGGCTCACCGAGAGGCCGGATAGATACACGCAATCTTTACACCTGACAGGCAAAAAATCGGTCATTCACCTTGCAAAATGGGTGGAGTCCATAGATACCGTGCTTGCATGCTGTGCATGAGCGGATTGCGGCCGCCGGGCTCAAGGTGGAATTCGCGCCGGAGCTATTACGCACGGGTCCGGCAATGCACATGATGTGATTATAAAAATTCACATTTTTGTCATTCCGGCGAATGCCGGAATCCAGTAACTCTTGGAATTGAAATCTCTGGATTCCGGATCTACGCCTTGCTGCGTCTGGAATGACGAATTATTAACAGGCGATCAATGACTAACCCTAACCATGACAAAGCCACATTCAGCTTGTTTGTGCGCGTTCGCGGCAAGGCGCCGGCACGCCGCTGTAGCGCTCCTACAGTAAGTGCCGGTAACGCAGAC
>CAZKZP010000079.1:0-8025 GCA_964557295.1 uncultured Chromatiales bacterium
ATGCCGGGTGGTGTGGCAGGGGCGCAGCCTATAATGGCTGCCCCCTATGCCGATTTTTCATCTGGCACTGGCCGGCACCTGAGCGCACGCACAAGCAGTCATTTTTCGTGATATGTCGGATGGTATCGTCACACCTCATTGGCAGGCAAGTCGGTGCAGGTGGTCTATCTGTTACAACACATGGCCGCCATGCAGCGCCCACACATTTTCAATCTGTGCGCAAGGAAGCCGTTAAATACGTCGAGATGTGGTGATCCCCGAAAACCTCGAAGCGTTGTTCAGCTGTGTACGTACAGCTAATCCCACGCTGGCACTCGCCATGATTGAGAAACACGAGAAGCCCGAGTGCGCGAAGATCGTGCGCGCGCGGAAGTGCAGTGAGCTCGAGGCGGTATATGTAATTGTGGAGTGGATTGCCTCCCGTCACTGAACTTAGGAAGGTATCAGACCACCTTAGCCTACACGCCGAAAATGATCAGAGTACGCGGAGGAAGTATTCGACCCAGACTTCCGGATAACAGCAATCTAGTGTTTTTACGCACATCAGACAACCTCCGTTACCCCGCGCGTCCACTACGAACGCCGGCGTCCCGAAGAAACGGTACTCCACCGGCTGGTTCAAGAGTACCTCGATACCTTTATGGAGCAGGTGGAAGCGGAGTCGAGCCAGTCACTACCGGCGTTTGTGCAACAAGAGTTCGATGCCTATCTCCGGTGCGGTGTGCTTGCCCATGGATTCATCCGGGCACAGTGTGAAGACTGTCACCACGAAAAGCTGATTGCCTTCAGTTGCAAATGCCGCGGCTTTTGCCCCGCCTGTGGCGCTAGGCGCATGGCTCAGACAGCAGTGCATTTTGTGGATGAAATAATACCCGAGGTACCAGTGCGCCAATGGGTCTTGTCACTGCCGATTCCGTTACGCTTTTTGCTCACCGCCCACCCGGAACTTCAAGCCCAGTGCTCGACGTGATCCACCGCGCGATACGCTCACGCTGCGCACGTTAGAGTCAGCGTCCAGCAGTGAATCAAGCCATTGTGCCCAGTCCAACGGATTCAGCCTGCACGCTGGCGTGAGCTGTGAGGCGCGGTGATGACGCGGTTGAGGCGTGATTTCCTCGATGAGCAAGGGAAGGGGGCTTGCGGGCGCTACATCAGTTGGCCGCGCTCGCACGCCATGTGCTTCGCGACACCTGGACGTCCTGTCCAATGGGCACGTCTACTCAAGCGAGTCTTTAATATCGACATCGAAACCTGCGTGCACTGCGGTGGCCCGCTCAAGATGATTGCGGCGATCGAGGATCCCCCGGTGATTCGAAAGATTCTCATCCACTTGGGGTTGTCGCCGCAGCCGCCACTCCGTGCGCCCGCACGCTACGACCCCCACAGCGAAGCGGATATCTACTAAAACCGGGAATCGGATCGGTTCACCAATGTGAGCTGAGGGCTCTCTATGGTCCGGCCTCGAGAGTTACCCATTTCGGGCTATCAATCCCGCAAAATTTTCATCGATCATCTCATCGATCATCCCCCGATTTTTCCGGTTCCACTATTTCCTAGAAGTCCTAGAGGTGTTTTAGGGCTCGCAGTGGCAATCTCGATGAGGTGTTCTACGCTTAATGGAAGCGGAACATGGCGTTTATAGTTCCTATACCTAACAAACAAGGAGGCGCAGTTATGGTAATGAACCGATTACTAAAACGAGGTTACCGTCTGATCCTGGGCATTCGACAGGGCTTGTGCGTCGCGTTCTTATCCGTTTTATTTATTATCAGCGGATGTCAGTCAGTCAATCAGTCGACTATACCGACGACAGCTAATTCAATATTCAAGCCACAGCCGATTATTGATATTGAGCATGTTCAGCCGTTCCGGCTGGAGAGGTCATTTAAATATGATTGGCGGCGCGATCACGTGGATGTTCGGTCCGGCCTGTTGGTTGTGCTTAAGGTTGATCCCAGTCTGGTAGCGCCGAGGGACGCACTGGAGCCGGTATTGTATGCCGGAAATCAAACCGTTCAGCGACTTAACCACGGACATGAATCCGGCTTTGTCATCGGTATCATCCCCGAGCAACTTGATCTTTCGAATGAACCCATTTGGTTTGGTACGCCGGCTTTGCCAGAACGCATCGACGCGGAAATGATCGCGAAGGAGCGCGCCAAAGCCGAACGCTCAGGCATTGTGCCCCTGAAATCAGCCGATATTAAGAGTCGAACCCGAGATGCGATCGTTGCCTCTGACTTGACAACGCTTTTACGCGAACAGGCCGCAAACCTATTGCTGGAATTTTCGCCGCAGGAAAAAAATCTTGCGGATTCCTGGCGATTACCTGTCACGAGTCAATAAATTCAACGTCAAATTGTCAGGAGGTGCATCATGGAATATAAGACACCCACTCTAAAAAAATTCGGCTCAATTCTAATTGGACTGAGCTTCATGCTCGCATCACATTCCGCTTTGTCGGCAGTGACCGAAACTGAGCTGGCAGGTAATTCGATCAGCAACTATCCATATTTTGAATATGTCAAGGCGATCAATACCAATCACAATGTCGAAATCGCCATTGATCCGACGCGGTTTCCGGCCATCGCGGGTCAGACCTGCGATATTTACGTCGTCGCCGCCAAAAAGACCAGCCAGTGGGACACTGACATTACGCTCACCGATGTAACGCCAGGTGGTATGCAGACGGAAACCTTTAGCGCTACGAATATTCAAAGCAATACTTTCCAGGTTGCAGCGGCCAACGAGCTGAGCGCCAACGCGGGGCTCGGCCTCGGGGTGGACTATGACGTTGTCCTGGATTGTAATCAGGATGGTTTGCTCAACGGCGACGATTATATTGACGGGCGAAGAAATGAAGCCGGCTTTTACCGGGTTCACGATACGACCTCCGCTGGTCCGGAGGCGGTTACGGAACTCACTTACAATATCAATACAACCGTCGCAACCAGCTTTGGTATTCCTGCCGGATTTGAGTCACAAAATCTGTTTTTCCCTACCAATGTCGCAGGCGTGAAAGCTGCGACGGGTGCAAACTTGCCCTTGGTCATCGTCAGCCATGGTAACGGGCACTGGTATGAGCATTATGATCATATCGGTCGCCATTTGGCCTCTTACGGTTATGTGGTCATGAGCCACAAAAATAATACGGGACCCGGCCCCGTCAGTGCCTCGACAACCACGCTCGCTCATACAGGTGCTCTAATCGATCAGATTGCCGCCGGCGCGATTGCAGGTGCGGGTGCGCTGACCGGAAATATAGATGCTGACAGGATAGTCTGGATTGGGCATAGCCGCGGCGCCGAAGGTGTGGCAATCGCCTATGACCGAATGTTTGATAGCACTTTTGTGCCAACAAATTTTACCATGGGCGACATAAAGCTAATCAGCAGCATGTTGCCGACCGATTTCCAGGGAACTGGAATTACACCCTGCTGTGGCGGCGATTCCCCGTCAACCAGTATCGGGGATCCTAACGATGTCAATTTCCATCTCTGGACCGCATCCGGAGACTCTGATGTTAACGGATCAGCGGGTTGCGATCAGTGCCAGACTTATCATCTGCATGACCGTGGCATCGGAAACCGGCAATCAACTACCGTGCAAGGCACAGGCCATGGCTGGTTCCACAATGGAGGGACTGGTGGGGTATTTACCGGTCCGTGCTCCATTGGCGAGACCAATACACACCTTGTGCAACTCGGGCATCTCCTGCCATTGGTTAAGCGATACGTCGACGATAATATCCCGTCCATAGATTTTTTGACCCGGCAATATGAAAGCTTCCGACCAATCGGTGTTCCGACCGGCGACCCATGTATTCAGGTTAGTCATGAATATCTTGACGCGTCGCCTAATACGCCTTCTAATCCGCAAAAATCGGTCATTATCGATGACTATCAGTCCCAGTTTTCTTCCGGGACCAGCAGCTCAGGCGCGTCCGTGACGTTCGATGTCGATAATCTCACGGAAGACCGGCTGGATGACAATAATTCAGATTTTGCCTGGCCTATCCCCCCCAATCCCCCCGATCCGTTTAATGGCGCCACTCAAGCGAGCGCGACAGACACAAGTCGCGGCGTTGTGTTCGACTGGACAAGTTCAAATAAATTCTATGAGTGGGAGATTCCTGTCGGCGAACGTGATTTCACCGATAATCTCTTTTTATCTCTGCGTGGTGCGCAGGGCACCCGTCATCCCAACACTCTGGTGTTTCTGGGCGATCTCACATTTAAGATCACCCTCAGGGATGGACAGGCCGTGCCGGTTTCGAGTTCTATCAGCATTGGTGCGTTTGGGGGCGGGTTTGAAGAACCATACCAACGCTCAGGCGGCTGGCATAATGAAATGGAAACCATCCGCATCCGGTTAACCGACTTCCAGAATAATGGATCCGGCTTGGACCTGTCTGATATCGTTGCAGTCCGTCTGGACGTTGGTCCCGCACACGGATCACCGGAAGGGCGTATTGTGATCGACGATTTAATGCTTACCAATGACCGGGCGGTCTATGATGCGCGTGATAATGGCGACCCTCATATCCAAACCGTTAACGGCACCAATTATGATTTCCATGGAGCCGGTGAATATACTCTGCTACGCGACGGCTCAAATTACGAAATTCAGACCCGGCAAACTCCGGTTACTACGGCTGGTCCTTTGCCAAACGGCTATACGGGTTTGAGCAGCTGCGTGGCCGTTAATACCGCCCTGGCGGCCCGTGTAGGGAATCATCGCATCAGCTATCAACCTGATGGGCCGCTGAATGAACAGGAAACCCGCATGCGTTTACGTGTAGATGGGGTTGTGCAAGACATTGATGCTTTGGGCAGTATTAATCTCGGCGGCGGCCGCGTTTCTAAGGCCGCGTTTGGAAACGGGATTGAAGTGGATTTTCCCAATGGGTCGTCGTTACTTATCACACCCGGCTGGTGGGGTTCACATAATATTGTCTATCTCAATATCAGCGTGCTTAATACGCCCGCAACCGAGGGTATAGGCGGGTTAATTGAGCCCGGTCAGTGGTTGCCTGCGCTATCTGACGGTACCTATCTGGGGCCAAAGCCGGCCGACCTGTCAGATCGCTACAAGGATCTTAACAGGATATTTTCAAAATCCTGGCGCGTAAGTAAGGCCTCCAGCCTATTTGATTATGCTTCCGGTACCTCAACGGAAACTTTTACGATCGAAGGATGGCCGTTTGAAAATGCAAGCTCCTGTGAGCTTCCTAATATGTCGATGGTCAAGGCTGTTGACCGCGATGTGGCCAAGCGGGCCTGTCTTAAAGTCATCGACCAAGATAACCGCAATAACTGCATAATGGATGTGGTTGTAACCGGTGAAATCGGATTTGCAAAAAGCTATCTTCTGGCACAAAAGCTGGAGCAGGCTGGCACCAAAACCGAAATTTATCCGGAACGCAAAGTAACCGAAGAAGGCGATCCCGCCACCTTTATTGCCATCATCAAGCATAGTCTTACTGGTCAACGGCTCACCTTTGACGATAAGGAGCAGCGCTACGGTGCAGGCAGAGTTCAGTTCTACTTCAACGGTGAGCCCATGGGCAAACCAGTGCGGATCGACCGCTTTGGCCGGGCACAGTGGACTAGCCCGAAACTCAAGGCTGGCGAATATAAGGTTAGTGCCAAATTCCTGCCAACCAAAGGCGATGATGACAATTTCGCCAGCCGCAGCTTCGAACTAGTTCACTTAGTTCGCGGAAACTAGTACGACGACAACGAAATTTGCGTTGTGACGAGTAGGGGGCGTTGCCAATTTGGCCAATTTGTGGCTGCAAGACTCGAAATATAAGTATGCCGAAACAAAAGCGTAAGCTCACTGCTGCTGAAAAAGCCGAGAAACGGCGAAGGTGGAGTGGATGCAGATGTGCGGGACTTTGCGGGGCGGTGATGACTGAGTTGACTTATCTTACGTTCCAACAAGCGGGTCGAGACGGGCAAGTCCCTCACCCGCGCGTTGACGCTGTAGAAAAACTCCCAATTCACCAAGCAAATTCATCTCGCGATCTACCATAATTTCACTGCGCGATAAAGCAAAGGTGGGAGCGACATGGCACGGTTCAAACCGATACACAAAGGCTTAATGCTACTGCCGGTCGACTTTGACCGGCAAGGCACCCAAGTCACACTGGGTAGTTTTGAATACGCCTTATGCCACCTTGTCGATCGCGAGCTTGATCTTTCCCCCTTTCATGCGCGCTATAAGAATGACGTCGAAGGCGCATCGGCCCTCGATCCGGCGGTGCTCATCAAGATCATCCTGCTGGCCTACAGTCGCGGCATCATCCACAGCCGAAAAATAGAGGCAGCCTGCCGCGAGAATGTGCTGTTTATCGCCGTCTCGGGGGACAGCCAACCGCACTTCACCACTCTCGCCACCTTTGTCTCGGGTATGGGCGATTGGGTTGCCAAACTGGTTGCCCAAGTCCTCATCATCTGCGACCGCCAAGGCTTGATCGGGCGCGAGATGTTTGCCATCGATGGCGTCAAATTGCCCGCCAATGCCAGCAAAGCGAAATCAGGGACCCGCGCCCATTACCAGCGCCAGCTCGACAAAATGGAACGCGCCGCTACGCGGATGTTGGATAAGCACCAGCACGCCGACTGCGCAGCGACAGATGATGTGCTCGTCAAGCGTGAAGCCCGAAAACTGGAACGTCTGCAAACAGAAGCGCAACAACTGCGCGACTTCCTCAAGAAGAACCCGGAAGATCGCAAGGGCAGCAAGGGAAGCATCCGCCTATCCAATCGCACCGGCAATGAATCGGCCGAAATGGCCACCAGCAAAGGCGTGGTTCAAGGCTATTATTTCCTAGAGGTGTTTTAGGGCTCGCAGTGGCAATCTCGATGAGGTGCTCTACGCTTAATGGTAGGGGAACATGGCGTTTATAGTTCCTATACCTCGTCTGCCCACAGTGCGGCGCGGTGCTGAAGAGGCAGTTCCCCTTCCCGCGGGCAATCGGGGGCGCACTGGTGATTGGCGTGGCGCTGGCCGTGTTCCTCCCTCGCTCGGGAAACGAAGCCGCCGGCACCGCCTCGAATGCCGCACCGTCCGAACTTGCGGTACTTGGCAAGCGCTTTGAGGCTGGAATGAGGGAAGGGAACTGGACCGTGGCGCTGGCGGCCGCCCAATCCTTCGCCGTGCGTTATCCCGACTCCGAGAAAGGCCGCCAGGCCGCCGCCATTCCCGGCCTCATGGCCCAGGTCGAGGCCGCGGCGAAAAGGGGTACACCGTAGTAGCGACGCGATTACTCGCACAGGCTCCTAGCGCCGGCGCACGATGACCTCGATACGCCCGCGCGGCCCGATGAACCAGGAGCACACCCAGCCGGTGAGGCTCACCACGATCGCACCCAGCAGCGCCGCCCAGAAGCCGGCGATGCTGAAATCGTCGAACAGCCACGCCACCAGCCCCAGCATCGCCGCGTTGATCACCAACAGAAATAGTCCCAGGGTCACCACCGTGATGGGCAGCGTGAGAATGATCAGTAGCGGCCGCACCAGCGCGTTGACCACGCCGAGCACCAGCGCCGCCCAGATGAAAGTCGCCGTGCCGCTCACCTGAATGCCCGGCACCAGTTCCGCGGCCAGCCATAGACCCAGCGCCACCACCAGGGTGCGTAATGCAAAACCGATCATGAGGCTGACTCCTTCAATTACGCCACCGGACGGCAGGGCAAAGACTGGCGAGCAGTTTATCGAAAGCGCATTGCCGGCCGAAACAGGAAAATTTCTGCACCGGCCGGGAACCGCCGGAGAAGGCGCCATGTTGGGGTATGTCGGTGGATTTTACAAACCGGGGCCCTCACGCGGCCCATCGGAATCGTAACCAATTGAATACGTATAATGTTTTATTTATGGCGTAAAATTTGCCGCGTTTTGCGCAGCACTGCTGCAGGGCTTCTGTGGCTTCTCATCAATCCGAATGGAGGAAATTCATGTATACCAAAACACTCGCGTTGGCAGTGGGGCTGGCGGGATTCGCCTTCGGCACTGCGGTCCA
>CAZKZP010000079.1:8035-8735 GCA_964557295.1 uncultured Chromatiales bacterium
CTCCCGTATTTGTGGATGTCTACGCCCTGAACCACAGTCTGAACAGTGGCGCGGGCGCCCCGCTGAGCACGGGCGTTTTTCTGTCGAACGGCGATCATCTGGTGATCACGGCCGCCTCCGATGACCTGTGGAGCGCCGGCGCGCCACCGCGTGATTCAAACGCCAACGGGCTTGGGCCTGGCAACTATCCGTGCGGTACGTGTGATGACGGCACGGTCTTTCCGCCTTACACCTACAACGGCTTTACCTTCGCCTACGGATCGCTGGTCGGTCAGATCGGCAGCGGCGGCGACTTCTTCAAGGTCGGCACGTCCTATGACCAGATCGTGGCCGCCAATGGTGAACTCAGGCTCTGGTACTGGGATACCTTCACCTCCGACAACAGCGGCTACATCACGGCGAAGATCGACGTCAATGGCGTGTCGGTTCCGGAGCCGGCCACACTGGGGCTGCTGGGGCTAGGTCTGCTGGGCGCAGGGCTGGGGCGCAGACGGAAGGTGTCGACCTAAGTTTTCCTGATCTGAAAATATTCATGGAGCCCCGGTCGACCGCCGGGGCTTTTTTGTGCGCCCAGCATGGGCGCACTCTTGCGGGTGCAAGTCCCGCCGCGAGCTGACTACAGCGAAGCGCAACTACGGAAGGGTGCAAGTGTGTCGCCGTGCTCGTTAAGCGAAACGGGACATCCGAGTCAACCGTTTCG
>CAZKZP010000080.1:0-311 GCA_964557295.1 uncultured Chromatiales bacterium
GCTGATAATCGGTGAGCAGATCCAGGGTCGCGCCGATGTTGGCGTCCCACGTGCGCAGCCGGAACACCGAGGCCCCGCCCATGCCGTCGAGGGGCTTGAGGATGATGTCGCCGTGCTCGGCGAGAAAGGCGCGGATCTCGGCGAAATTGCGCGTGACCAGGGTCGGCGGTGTGCAGTGGGCGAACCAGGCGGTGTAGAGCTTTTCGTTGGCGTCGCGCAGGCTCTGCGGCTTGTTGACCACGAGCACCCCGCGCGCCTCGGCGCGTTCGAGCAGATAGGTGGTGTAGATGTATTCCATGTCGAACGGCGGG
>CAZKZP010000080.1:335-8683 GCA_964557295.1 uncultured Chromatiales bacterium
CGCATCAGGATCACATCGAGCGTGCGCAATGGCCCGTGCGATTCGGCACCGAATTCGAACCAAGGCTGCTTGTCGTCGATCACGCGCAGCCGACGCTGGCGTGCGCAGGCCTCGCCATCGCGCAGCGCGAGATCGCCCTGCTCCATGTAATGGATCTCCCAGCCGCGCGCCTGGGCGGCCAGCAGCATGGCGAAGGTGCTGTCCTTATACGGCTTGATGCCCGCGATGGGATCCATCACCACGCCAAGTCGGACCGTCATCGGCGCGACTCCTTACGTGGCATATTTGGCGATCTCGCGCGCCGCCGCCAGCATCGCCAGCCGCGCAATCACGCCATAGGCGTAGAAGCGATTGATATGGGCATCGGGCTCGCGGCGGCTGTCGGGCGTGATGCACGATTCGGCGAAGGCCAGCGGCTCGAAGTGCATGCCGGGGGCGTTGAGGTTCTCGCGCACGCCCTTGGCCTTGTGCACTCGGTAGAAGCCGCCGACGACGAAGCGGTCGATCATGTACACCACCGGCTCGGCCACGGCGTGGTCCGCGCCCCAGGTCTCGTAGGTGTAGACACCCTCCTGCAAGATCACCCGGGTGACCTCCTGCCCGCCCTTGGAGGCGGACATGCGGGTGCGCTGCTTGCGGTTGAGCTCCAGGAGCTGTTCCGGGCTCTCCACCGACATGATGCCCATGCCGTAGGTGCCGGCATCGGCCTTGACCACGATGAACGGCTTTTCCGTGATGCCATGTTCGTCGTATTTCATCTGGATCGCGGTGAACAAGGTGGTGGCGTTCTTGATCAGGCAGTCCTCGCCCTCCCGCTTCATGAAATTGATCTCGCCGCAGTTGCGAAACAGCGGCTCGATGAACCAGGGATCGATGTCGACCACCGCCGCGAACTCGCTGGCCACATCGCGGTAATGGGCGAAATGCCCGGACTTGAGCCGGTTCGACCAACCCAGGGCCAGCGGCGGGATGATGGGCTGATCGATCCCCACCAGCGGCGGCGGGTAGCCCTCCGACAGATCATTGTTCAGCAGCACCATGCACGGGGTGAAATCGCCCACGCCGATCTTCTCCCCACGGCGCACGAGGGGCTCCAGCGTGAGCGCGCGCCCCGAAGGCAGCTCGAAGGTGCGCGGCTCGAACAGGTCCGGCAACAGCGAGCCGATGCGCACCTCGAAGCCGGCCTTGGCGATGATCTCCACCAGGGTGGCCAGGCTCTCGAAATAGAATATGTTGCGGGTGTGGCTCTCCGGGATCAGCAGCACCTTGACCGAGGTCGGGCACACCCCCTCGATCGCCGATTGCACCGCGTGCACGCATAAGGGCAAAAAGGCGGGATTGAGGTTGTTGAAGCCGGCCGGAAACAGATTGGTGTCCACCGGCGCCACCTTGAAGCCGGCATTGCGCAGGTCCACCGAGGTATAAAACGGCGCGGGGGTCTTCTGCCACTGCTGGCGCAACCAGCCCTCGATACGCGCCTGGTTTTCCAGCATCAGCCGCTCCAGATGCTGCATCGGACCCGTCAAGGCGGTGGTCAAATGGGGGACGGTATCCTGGAATTCGAGACTCATCGATTGCTGCCTAACCCTATAACGCCTCGGCCACTTTTCGGCACGAAAATAATATAATCCACACACATTCACTTAAACTGAATGAAATTCTGTCGATAAATGAAACACCAAGGCTTGTAAATTCACCACGCAAGTGTGGAATACCGTGGAATATTGTGTTAAATATCAAGTTTTCCCAGCAAGCATTTAAGAAATAACAAAAACATTTGGGATAACCCAACTGTCAGACATTATACAGACAAAATTGCATTCGGGCCGTTCCGCTCAACAAAATATCGGGGATACATGTGTGGCTGACTCTGAATCTGAATTCCGCAACATCAAGGTAATGGTCATCGACGACAGCAAGACCATACGCCGAACGGCCGAGACGTTACTGGCGAAGGCCGGCTGCGATGTCATCACCGCCGAAGACGGCTTTTCCGCCCTCGCCATGGTGGCCGATCACCGGCCGGACATCATCTTCGTGGATGTGATGATGCCCCGGCTCGACGGCTATCAGACCTGCGCCCTGATCAAGCACAATCAAGTTTTCAAGAACACTCCCGTTGTCATGTTGACCAGCAAGGACGGCCTGTTCGACCGGGCGCGCGGCCGCATCGTCGGCTCGGATCTCTACCTCACCAAGCCGTTTACCAAGGACGAACTGCTCGGTGCGATCCGTGAATACGTGCACAAAGACGCCGTAGCCGCAAAATAAACGCCAATAGAACAGAACGCGAATGACCGACCATCAAACACCCTTCGAACTCCTCCAAGCGCTGGCCGAGCGCGCGCGTCTCAACGCACGGCCACTGCCGATGCTCAGCGAATCCAAACCGATGTGGGACGGAATCGGCTGCGTGTTCGCCGGCATCCGCGTGATGGTGCCGCTGCGCGAAGTCAGCGAAATAGTCTCCTGCACGGACTTGGCGACGATCCCCGGAGCAAAGCACTGGGCCGCCGGCGTGGCCAATATCCGCGGCAATCTGATCACGGTCATTAATCTGGCCGGCATGCTCGGCAAGCCCACCGGGCGCATTACCTCGCAAAGCCGGATCCTGGTCATCAACCTCCCTGACCTCAATGCCGGCATCCTGGTCGACAGCGTGCTGGGAATGCGTCACTTCGATTATGATAACCAGGTGACGGAACTGCGCATCCGGGAGCCGGCGATCATCCCGTACATCCGAGGAGGGTTTAATGACGACGACAACATCTGGCCCGTATTCAGCCTGATAGCCTTGGCGAAGACCACCGACTTTATGAATATTGCGGCATAAAATGCCCTGGAACTAATAACCAAAATCGATACTAGGCCTGGAGCCGGCAATGACGATAAATACCGCGACATTCGCAACCAAAGTAACCTCCAATACCAAGCTGACCTACATCATCCTGTCATTGATCGCACTGGTCATCCTGATGGGCGTGATCTTCACGTACAACGCCAGGGTGGCGGAACACGACAAGCAGTACATCAACATCGCCGGCGAGTTGCGCCTGCTCTCGCAGCGCATCGTAAAACACGCCGCCGAAGCCGCCCGCGCCGATATCGAAGCCTTCCCCAAGCTGAAGCTCGCCCGGGAGAGAGCCGATGATCTGATCAACAAACTGCAAAACGGCGATCACAACACCGGCATGCCGGCCTCACCGCTGGATGTCTCGCTCGAATTCAATCAGATCAAGACCGAATGGGAACAGCTCAACTCCAATGCCGGCGTCGCCCTGAGCGCCGAGGCCACCACGCGCATGATCAAGGAATTCATCCGCGCCCTCTCCGAGATCCTACCGCAGGTCGTCAACGCCTCGGATGATGTCGCCGAACAACTGCAGAAGGCCGGCGCCAGCTCACGACAGATCCAACTCGCCTCGCGCCAGGCCCTGCTGGCCCAACGCATCAACCACAACCTGCTCAAGATGCTCCAGAGCAGCCAGGAGGGCAATGAGATCACCGCCAGCATCGCCGCCGACGTCAAAGAGCTCGGCAAGATCGTCAACGGGCTGTTGAACGGCGAAGGCGACTATGGCAGCGCCAAGGTCACGCTGGGTCCGGCGGTCTCCAAGCTCAATCAGATCAACGTGCTCAACCGCTCGGTCACCGAGATCTCGGGCCGCATCCTGGAGCGCGCGCCCGAACTGTTCAAGGCACAAGTGGCCGCCAACAATGTCTTCAAGATGAGCGACCAGGTATTGGAAACCTCCAACCACCTGGTGCAAGCGTATGTGGACCTGAGCCAGAGCGGCACGCGCAGCATGTTCAACATCGCCGGCTACGTCGTCGCCCTGGCGGCGCTCGGCGCGCTGGTGCTGCTGGCCGTGACCTTGGTTCAGGAATCACGCCAGCGCATCGAGCAAAGCACCGAAGTCAACGAAAGCAATCAGAACGCCATTCTGCGTCTGCTGGACGAAATCAGCGTGCTGGCCGAAGGCGACCTCACCACCTCCGCCACCGTCAATGACGACATCACCGGGGCGATCGCCGACCGCATCAACTTCATCATCGATGCCTTGCGCAAACTGGTCAACACCATCAATGACACCGTGGTGCAGGTCTCCTCCGCCGCCACGGAAACGCGCGCCACCGCCGCCCATCTGGCCGATGCCACCGATCATCAGGCGCATCAGATCTCCGCCTCGGTCACCGCGATCAACGAAATGGCCACGTCCATCCAGCACGTATCGAGCAACGCCGCCAAGGCCACGGATGTCACCAGCAACGCGGTGCAGATCTCGCAAAACGGCGTGAAGGCGGTACACAACACCATCCATGGGATGGAGACCATTCGCGAGCAGATCCAGGAGACCTCCAAGCGCATCAAGCGCCTCGGCGAGAGCTCGCTGGAAATCGGCGAGATCGTCGAGCTGATCAACGACCTGACCGACCAGACCAACATCCTCGCCTTGAACGCCGCCATCCAGGCGGCCATGGCGGGCGAGGCCGGCCGCGGCTTTGCGGTCGTCGCCGACGAAGTACAGCGTCTGGCCGAACGCGCCAACGATGCGACCTCGCAGATCGAGGCGTTGGTCAAGACCATCCAGAACGATACCAGCGAGGCCATCTCCTCGATGGAAAAGAGTACCCACGAGGTGGTCAACGGTACCAAGCTGGCGCAGGCCGCCGGCGAGGCCCTGGTCGAGATCGAAAGCGTGTCGCACGAACTTGATGAGATGATGCGCAACATCTCCGCGGCCGCCAAGCAGCAGACCAGCGTCGCGAACAATATTTCCGAAACCATGAACGTGATTCAGGATCTGACCACACAAACCTCGACGGGCACCAACCAGACGGCCGCCTCCATCAACAATCTGGCGGATCTGGCCAACGAGCTGCGTGAATCGGTTGCCGGCTTCAAGCTGCCATCGAACTAATCGAGCCACACGTGAATAATGATTTCGCAGTGAAGGCGACCCAGTGAATACAAGTCAGCAGCGAATGCCTGCAACGGACGACATTTTGAGTCGTATGAGCACCATCGAAGACATGAGCGACAACCAGTTCCAACAGTGGTCGAGATTGCTGGAGGAACGCACTGGCATGAACGTGCAAACCAGCCGTCGCTCGTTTCTGGTCACCAGTGTGCGCCTGCGCATGCGGGAGCTGGGCTTTTCCGACTACCAGGCGTATTACAATTATTTGAACAGCGGACAACAGGGCTCGGTCGAATGGGCGACGCTGGTCGACCGCCTGACCGTGCATGAAACCCGCTTCTTCCGTCACTTGGATTCGGCGCGCCTGATCCAGGAGTATTTCCTGCCGGAATTCTTCGCCGAAAACCCCGACGCGGACAACCTCCAGATCTGGAGCGTAGGTTGCGCCACCGGCGAAGAGACTTATACGCTGGCCATCGTCCTCGATGATTATTTGCGCACCCATAATCTGCACAAGTATTATGGCGTGATCGGCAGTGACATCAGCCTGCCGGCCCTTGGCGTGGCGCGCGATGGGGTTTATCCCCAGCGCAAGATCACCAATGCCTCGCAACCCTACCTGGAACGGTATTTCACCAAGATCGACAAGATGCAGTACCAGGTCAACGCCGAAATCCGCAAGCGCGTCTGCTTCAATCACCTGAACATACTCGAGGCTGAGAAGGCCTCGCTCGGTAAAATGAACATTATCATGTGCCAGAACGTCCTGATTTATTTCGATCAACCCATGCGCCACAAGATCCTCAACACTCTGGCCGACCACCTGCAACTGGGCGGCATCATGATCCTCGGCCACGGCGAATCGCTGGGCTGGGCACATCCCGAGTTGCGCCGCATACACAAATTCGACACGCTGGCCTATCGCCGGCACCGCAAATCAAAGGATGGCCAGCATGACCATTCATGAACATGAATTCAATGGCCTGAATTGGGTCAAGGGCGAGATCGAAGAGTCGCTGCAGCAGGCACGCACCGCGCTGGAAAGCTATGTCGGGGACACCAACGACATCACCCAGCTGCGTTTCTGCGCCACCTACCTGCATCAGGTGCGCGGCACGCTACAGATGATCGAACTCTACGGCGCGGTGCTGCTGGCAGAGGAAATGGAACTGCTCGCCCAGGCCCTGTTGAACGACCGCGTCAAACAGCGCAAAGATGCTTATGAAGTGCTCATGCGCGCCATCCTGCAGATGCCCAATTACCTCGACCGCCTGCAAACCGGCCGCAAGGACATCCCCGTCGTCCTGCTGCCATTGCTCAACGACCTGCGCACCACGCGCGGCCAGAACCTGCTCTCGGACAATGTCTTTTTCAAACCCGATCTCTCGGTGACGGCACCGCCCGCGGAGAAAAACCGCGATGTGCCGGCTGGCACGGAAGACCGCAGCTTCTTCATCCGCAAACAGCGCCAGCTCTACCAGCTGGCCCTGCTGCGCTGGTTCCGCAATCCCGCCGACCACGAGGCCCTGAACAAAATGGCCGAGGTGGCCTCGAACATGGAACCGTTCCTCGCCGCTGGCAGCCAGAACCAAGTCTGGTGGGTGGCGCGCGGGGTCATGGACGCGGTGATCGACGGCGGCCTCGAGGCCAGCGTTTCGCTCAAATCCCTGCTCGGCGGGGTGGACCGTGAAATCAGGCGCCTGATGCAGATCGGCCCGGAGGAATTCTCCGGCAAGCCGGCGCAGGATCTGATCAAGAACCTGCTGTTCTATGTCGGCCATTCGACCTCGGAAACCCCCCTGGTGCACCGCATCAAGGAGACCTTCAACCTCAAGGAGATCATCCCCGACAAGTTCGAGGTGGACGAGGCCCAGAGCAGCCTGGTGACCGACACCACTCTGTATGAAACGGTCTCGACGGCGCTGAAGGAAGAACTGCTCAAGATCAAGGATGCGCTGGACCTCTACGTGCGCGATCCCAACCGCTCCCTCACCAACCTCGGCGACATGGAACACAATCTGCGTCAGGTCGGCGATACCCTGGGGATGCTGGGCGAAGGCATCCTGCGCAACAAGATCCTCGACCAGGCCGGGGGGATTTCCCGCATGGTCGCCGGCGAACAGGAGGTCAGCGATACCAACCTGATGAATGTGGCCAGCGCCCTGCTCTATGTAGAATCCGCGCTCTCCGGCCTGGCCAAGCAACAGGCCAAGCCCGGCAAGGGACCGGCCGCGCGGCCCCCGTTCGAGGGCACGCTGCCGCAAGCCGAATACGACAACCTGGTTCAAACCGTCATCGGCGAATCGCTGCATGACATCACCCAGATCAAGGATGCCATCATCAGCTTCAACGACCGGCCGGAGGAGTTACATCGCCTGGAAAACGTGCCGGGCCTGCTCAATCAGGTGCGCGGCGGGCTGACCATCCTGCATATCGATCAGCCGCTGAAGCTGATCGGCAACATTCATACCTTTGTGCAGACCAATCTGCTCAAACAGCGGCAAGCACTCGACAAGGGCCAGATCGAACGCTTGGCCGACATCATCACCAGCCTTGAATACTATCTGGAAACGTTGATTGAGAAAGGCGCCGAGCGTCCCGAGATACTCGCCTTTGGCGAACACAGCCTCGCCTCACTGATCCGCCGCGAGGCAGCCGCCCCGGCCCCCGAGCCCGCCGTCGCCACCCGCCCCTATCAAAAGGCCGAAGAGATCGACGAGGAAGTGGTCAATGTCTTCATCGACGAGGCCTGGGAAGAGATCGAAAAGATCAAGCGCCATCTGGCGGTTTGGAAATCCAATCTCGATGACAAGAACTCGCTGGCCACGCTGCGCCGCGCCTATCACACGCTCAAGGGCAGCGGTCGTCTGGTCGCCGCCACCGAGGTCGCGGATTTCGCCTGGTCCATCGAGAACATGCTCAACCGCGTCATCGAGGGCAGCGTTCCGCACAACGCCAATGTGGTCAATCTGCTCGACCAGGCCGCGGCCGCCCTGCCGAAGCTGATCAATGCCTTCAACAACCAGGAGCCCGCCGACGTCGATGCCACCGGCATCAGCGAGATCGCCAACCGTCTCTCCGCCAATGCGGCGGTCGGAACCGTGGCCCCGGCCGCGGCCAGCGCGCCCGTCGAACGGATCGAGCGTCCGGTAAAAAAAAATGACGTAGCGGCCAGTCGCGCCGCTGCCGAGGTCGCTCCGCCGCAAGCCGTCACGGCACCCACCGCAGTCACCCCACCGGCCGCAGTGGCGGCACCGCCCGAAGAGATCGACGAAGAATTGGCGGAGATCCGCGAAGTCTTCCTCGAAGAGGCCGCGGAGGTGATGGACACGCTCAACACCCAGCTGCAAGGGCTGTCCGAAAGCAACGCCCGCCGCCTGGGCGAGGTGCGCGCCACGCTTGAAGCGCAGCTGCTGCAGCTGCAGC
>CAZKZP010000081.1:0-8583 GCA_964557295.1 uncultured Chromatiales bacterium
TTTCGGTGTTGTTGATCGTGGTCGGACGGCCGTACAAACCGAAGCTCGCGGGAAACGGCGGCTTGAAACGCGGCTGGCCTTTCTTGCCTTCGAGGGATTCGAGCAGCGCGGTTTCTTCACCACAGATATACGCGCCCCCGCCCATGTGCAGATCGAGATCGAAATCGACGCCGGAACCGAGGATGTTTTTACCCAACAGGCCGGCGGCGCGCGCCTCGTCGATCGCCGCCTGAAAACGGTCGATCGGCTCGTTGAACTCGCCGCGGATATAGTTGTATCCCTTGGTCGCGCCCATGGTATAGCCGGCGATGGCCATGCCTTCGATCAGCTGATGCGGATTGAAACGCAGGATATCGCGATCCTTGCAGGTGCCAGGTTCGCCTTCGTCTGAATTGCAAACGACGTATTTCTGGCCAGGCGTATTGCGCGGCATGAAGCTCCATTTCAATCCCGTCGGGAACCCGGCCCCGCCGCGGCCACGCAGCGCGGAGATCTTCAGCTGGGTGATGATCTCATCCGGTGAAGTCTTTTCACGCAGAATCTTTTTCCATACCTCATAACCACCGACACTCTGGTATGTCGCCATCGACCAGGGTTTATCGAGATGCAAAGTGCGGTAACAGACTTCGTTGATCATCGCTTTATTCCAAGCCATCCAGGATCTGATCGATCTTTTCGGGGGTCAGATTCTCGTAGTATGTTTTACCAATCTGGAACATCGGCGCGCCACAGCAGGCCCCCAGACATTCAACCTCTTTCAAGGTGAATCTGCCGTCCCGCGTCGTTTCGCCGAACTTGATCCCGAGCTTTTCGTTCAAGTGGTGCACGATCTTGTCGGAACCACAGAGCATGCAGGAGATATTGGTGCACACCGCGATCTTGTGCTTACCCACGGGTTCGAGCTCATACATCGAATAGAATGTCGCCACTTCATAGACGGCGATACGTGGCATTTCCAGATAATCGGCCACCGCGTCCAGCAACTCGTTGGTCAACGAACCGCCATTGGCATCCTGCACGATGTGCAAGGCGGCCATCACCGCCGACTTCTTCTGCTCGGCCGGGTATTTGGCAACCCATTTATCGATTTCCGCCACGACCGGCGGCGACAATAATGCTGTGTTGTCGAAGGAACTCAACGGTCAACCTCCCCGAATACGATATCCTGGGTTCCAATGATTGCAACCACGTCCGCCAGCATGTGCCCGCGCGTCATCTCATCGGTCGCGGCGATATGCGGAAAACCGGGCGCGCGGATCTTGAGGCGATAGGGCTTGTTCGCGCCGTCGGAAATCAGATAAATGCCGAACTCGCCTTTCGGATGTTCCACCGCCGCATAGGCCTCGCCCGGCGGCACGCAGTAACCTTCCGTGAAAAGCTTGAAGTGATGGATCAGCGATTCCATGCTGCCTTTCATTTCTTCGCGGCTCGGCGGCACGATCTTATGGCTCTCGGCGATGACCGGACCCGGATTGCTGCGCAACCACTCGATGCACTGTTTGATGATCCGGTTGGATTGGCGCATCTCTTCCACGCGCACCAGATACCGATCGTAACAGTCCCCTTCCTTGCCAACCGGGATATCGAAATCCAACCGGTCATAAACCTCATAAGGCTGTTTCTTGCGCAGATCCCACTCCACCCCGGAGCCGCGCAGCATCGGTCCGGTGAAGCCGAGCTGCAGCGCGCGCTCAGGCGTGACCACGCCGATGCCCACGGTGCGCTGCTTCCAGATGCGATTGTCGGTCAGCAGGGTTTCATACTCATCCACATAGGTCGGGAAGCGACGGGTGAAGTCCTCCAGAAAATCGAGCAGCGTGCCCTGGCGGTTGTCGTTTAATTTCGCCACCTCCTTGGCATTGTGCCACTGGGAGGCCTGATATTTCGGCATCTGGTCCGGCAGATCGCGGTAAACCCCGCCCACGCGGTAATAGGCCGCATGCATGCGCGCGCCGGAGACCGCCTCATAGCAGTCGAGCAAATCCTCGCGCTCGCGGAAGGCGTACAGAAACACCGTCATCGCCCCGATATCGAGGGCGTGCGCGCCCACCCACAGCAGATGATTCAGGATGCGGGTGATCTCGTCGAACATGACGCGGATGTACTGGGCGCGCAACGGCACCGCGACATCGAGCAGCTTCTCGAGCGCCATGACATAGGCGTGCTCGTTGCTCATCATTGAGACGTAATCCAGACGATCCATGTACGGAATGCTTTGATTGAACGGCTTGCTCTCGGCCAGCTTCTCCGTGGCGCGATGCAGCAACCCGATGTGCGGATCGGCGCGCACGATGGTCTCACCGTCCATCTCCAGGACCAGGCGCAACACGCCGTGCGCAGACGGATGTTGCGGACCGAAGTTCAAGGTGTAATTACGAATCTCTGCCACTTGCATCACTCCCCTTTGGCAGCTTCGCCAAGCGATTCGGAACGTATGACGCGCGGCACCAGCACGCGGGGCTCGATCGAAACCGGCTCATACACGACGCGGCTCTTCTCGGCATCGTAACGCATCTCAACATTGCCGAATAATGGAAAATCCTTGCGGAACGGATGACCGATGAACCCATAGTCGGTGAGTAAGCGCCGCAGATCGGGGTGGCCTTCGAACAGCACGCCATACAAGTCAAAGGCCTCGCGCTCGAACCAATTGGCCACGTTCCAGATATCCACCACACTGTCGATGCGCGGCACTTCGCCCTCACAATAGCCTCGCACCCGCAGACGCAGATTGTGCTTAAGCGATAACAAGTGATACACCACGGCGAAGCGCTTTCCCTTCCAGCGGCTGCCTTCGAAGACCTTTTCACCGGCGAAATGCCGCTCCACTGCGCGGCTGAAGCCGATGGAGGTGGCATCCGAGGTCTCCCATTCAGTCACACCGTAGGCACCGTAATCCACCGCGCACAGATCGATGAGCTGTTCGAAGTGAAAAGACTCTTCATCGCGCAGGGCCAGGCACAGCTCGCGCAACTTGGCACCCGGAATTTCCACGGTCACTTCATCGTGCGCAACCGTGCAGGATTGCAGGGTTTCCGCAAAGCGCCCTTGCAGATCAGCGACCAATTTCTGGAGTGCATTACCCATGTACCAATTCTCTTCGAAGACTAAGTTATGAACGAGCGATGGTGTTGGTTCGTTTGATCTTGTTTTGCAGCTGAATGATGCCATACAACAAGGCTTCCGCCGTGGGCGGGCACCCTGGCACATAGATGTCCACTGGAACAATCCGGTCACAGCCGCGCACGACGGAATATGAATAGTGGTAATAACCGCCGCCGTTGGCGCAGGAGCCCATCGAGATCACCCAGCGCGGTTCGGCCATCTGGTCATACACCTTGCGCAGTGCGGGCGCCATCTTGTTCACCAGCGTGCCCGCCACGATCATGACATCGGATTGACGCGGGCTGGGCCGGAAGATCACGCCAAAGCGGTCGAGATCGTAGCGGGCAGCGCCGGCATGCATCATCTCCACCGCGCAACAAGCCAGACCAAAGGTCATCGGCCACAACGAGCCGGTGCGCGCCCAGTTGATGAGCTTGTCGGCTGTCGTGGTAACAACACCTTTTTCAAGGATGCCTTCTATTCCCACTCTAACGCCCCCTTCATCCACTCATAGATGAACCCAATCACCAGAATCCCCAGGAAGACGACCATCGCCATGAAACCGAAGAGGCCGATTTCATCGAGCACGACAGCCCACGGGAAAAGAAAGGCGATTTCCAGATCGAAAATGATAAAGAGTATGGCCACCAGATAGAAACGCACATCGAACTTCATGCGTGAGTCTTCGAAGGCCTCGAATCCGCATTCATAAGGAGAGAGTTTTTCGCTGTCGGGATTGTTGGGACTGAGGAAATATCCCAATGCGATCGGCACCGCGCCGAAAATGACGCCGAGAATCAAGAATATCAATATAGGCAGATAATCATTCAGCATTAGCCGTGCTTCCCGATAGTCTTTCACAGCGTAGTGGAAGAGCCATGCTCCCCACGCCATTATGCTTTACATTTTATTTTCCCACCTGCGTAGATGGGCGCGTATATAGATGGTACCGATGGCCGGACTCGAACCGGCACGGCTTGCGCCACCGCCCCCTCAAGACGGAGTGTCTACCAATTCCACCACATCGGCATAATTTCTAAAACAACTCTTAAAGCTTGAACTACTGAGCCCCAGACGCCGGCGGAGCATCCTTGGCGGCTGGATCAGTCAAGGCCGGCACATCAGAAGCCGGCTGGCCTGTTACTTGCGGAACGTCTGAAGCGGGAGTGGCAGCTTCGATCTTATCAACCACACTGGTCGCCACCACCTTTTCGCCAGAAAGAAACGCCAGGCTCAAGCTGGTGATGAAAAAGACCGTCGCCAGAACGGCGGTGGAGCGCGAAAGGAAATTCGCTGTACCCCGGCTGCCAAAGACCGTGCCCGAGGCACCCGCGCCGAATCCAGCACCCGCATCGGCGCCTTTACCTTGCTGGAGCAGCACGAAGCCAATCAGACTGGCCGCCACAAGCACATGAACCACCAAAATAACTGTCGAAATCATATCTCTCTCGAACTGAACGATATATTAATGCTTGGCACCCGCGGCCTTGCAAATCGCCAAAAATTCTTTGGCATCCAAAGATGCACCACCGATCAATCCGCCGTCAATATCCGGCTGCGCAAATAAGTCGGATGCATTGGACGCCTTGACACTGCCGCCATAGATGATACGCGTGGCCGCAGCGATTTGTTCGTTATGCAACGCGAGTTGCTCCCGTATGAAGGCGTGCACCGACTGAGCGATCTCCGGGGTTGCGGTCTTTCCCGTACCGATGGCCCATACTGGTTCGTAGGCGATGACGGTGTCCTGGAAGGCTTCGACGCCGAAGAAATCCAATACCGCATCGATCTGTCGCTTCACGATCGCGAAGGTATTCCCGCGCTCGTATTCCGTCAGTGTCTCGCCGACGCAAAGTATGGGCACCAGCCCGCGCTCCTTGACGGCGACGAACTTCCGCGCGGCCTTTTCATCCGTTTCGGCATAATTCGCGCGGCGCTCCGAATGACCGATGATGGCGTATTTACAATCGAACTCTCGCAGCATTGCGCCTGAGATCTCGCCTGTAAATGCACCAGCGGCATGTCGGCTCATGTTTTGCGCCCCCAGCCGGATCACTGATCCTTCGAGGAGGCGGCTCACTTCAGGAATATAGATAAAAGGCGGACATACGGCCACTTCAACCGCCCCGACCTCGCTGATGCCGGTTTTGAGGCCATTGACCAGCGTAGCGATACTGGCCAGTGTGCCATTCATTTTCCAGTTTCCAGCAACGAAAGGTCGTCGCATCCTGTCCTGCCTCTTCTCTTTTCTTTCAATCAAAAACGGCTCCGCAGCTTACCGGGAGCGACGAAAAAAATCAATTTATTATAAAAATAATTGTGCTTATTTGGCCGGCCATCGACCGATCACGCCGTGCTATACGATACGTCCCGAGAAGCTCGTTGCCACCACATTCGCCAGCCGGTCCGCCACGCCTTTGACTACATGCTCATCCATACCCTCGACCATTACCCGCACCAGAGGCTCGGTGCCAGAGGCGCGCAACAGCACGCGCCCCTTGGCGGCCAACTCCCGCTCCGCGTCATGGAGCGCCTTCTGCACCGGCGCGCTCGACTTCAAATCCACTCTGCCCGCAACCCTGACATTGATCAGCAGCTGAGGATATTTTTCCACGCCGCTCTTCAATTCTTGGAGCGACGCCCCGGTCTGGACCATTTCCGCGAGGATCTGCAGGGCCGCGATAATCCCATCCCCGCTGGTGGTACGATCCAGGCAGATGATATGACCGGATGATTCGCCGCCGAGCATCCATCCGCGCTCCTGGAGCTTCTGCATGACATGGCGGTCACCGACCGGCACCCGCTCGAAATCGAGACCCAGCGACTTGACGGCCGCCTCCAGTCCCATATTGCTCATTACCGTGCCCACCACCGCTCCGTTGATCTGGCCGACGCGCTTACGCGACCGGGCTATGATGTACAACAAATCGTCGCCGTCGACTTCCTGACCGGTATGATCGACCATGATGACGCGGTCACCATCTCCGTCCAGCGCGATGCCGAGATGCGCCTCATTTTCGATCACCGCGCGCTTCAAGGCCGCCGTATGTGTTGAACCGCAGTCCTGATTGATGTTGAAACCATCGGGCGCGACCGCCAGCCCTATGACCTCCGCGCCGATCTCCTCGAATACGCTAGGGGCGACATGATAAGTGGCGCCATTGGCGCAGTCGATCACGATCTTGAGCCCCTTCAAACTGATGCTGGAAGGAATGGTCGACTTGCAAAACTCGATGTAGCGGCCGGTAGCATCGTTGACACGAACTGCCTTGCCCAGTTGATCGGATCCGACCGTCAGCATCGGCTTGGCCAGTTCTTCTTCGATCGCCGCCTCCAGCTCATCGGAGAGCTTGGCGCCCTGGGAGGAAAAGAACTTGATCCCGTTGTCGTAATACGGATTGTGCGAGGCGCTGATCACGACACCGGCATGGGCGTGAAAGGTGCGCGTCAAATAGGCGATGCCGGGAGTGGGCATCGGCCCGAGCAGGTGGATGTCCATGCCCGCGGCGGACAACCCAGCTTCAAGGGCCGACTCGAACATATAGCCTGAAATCCGCGTATCCTTGCCGATCAAGACCTTCCCTCGACCGCCCTTGGATAACACGCGGCCTGCGGCCCAGCCGAGCTTGAGCACGAACTCGGGAGTAAAAAAGTCATCCCCCACGCGCCCACGAACACCGTCAGTACCAAAATATTTCATTCCCATACCGTGACCAAATGATTGATTGGTTATTGCTGAGTTTTCAGCGCTCTGCAAACCTCGAGCACATCCCATGTCGGCTTTACATCGTGGGTGCGAATGATCCCAGCGCCCATCCAGGCCGCCAAGGTGGCCAAGGCCAACCCGCCGTAGAGTCGCTCGGATACCGGCGCATTGAGGAGTGCGCCGATCATAGACTTGCGTGAGACACCCACCAGCAGCGGCAAGCCCAGACCTTTCAGCTTCGACAGCTGATTGAACAGCTCGATATTATGCTCTAACCGTTTACCAAAGCCAAAACCTGGATCGATGATGATCCTCTCACGCGCGATGCCGGCGGCAACACACGCGGCGACGCGCTCCGACAGAAAGACCTTCACCTCAGCCACCACGTCGTGATATTGCGGATCCTGTTGCATGCTGCGCGGTTCGCCCTGCATGTGCATCAGGCAGACCGGCACGCCGAGGGCGGCGGCCGTCGCCAAGGCGCCCGGACGGCGCAAGGCCATCACATCATTGATCAGCCCGGCCCCGGCGCGAACCGCCTCGCGCATCACTTCGGGTTTGCTGGTGTCGATGGAAATCGGGACGGAAACCTCGGGTGCGATTGCCGCGATCACTGGGATGACCCGATCCAGCTCTTGCTGAACCGACACCGGTTGCGCGCCCGGACGGGTGGATTCCCCGCCGATATCGATGATCGACGCACCTTCAGCCACGATGCGCCGGGCGCGCGCAATGGCCCTGTCCGCCACAAAAAAATCACCCCCGTCGGAGAATGAATCGGGGGTGATATTGAGTATCCCCATGACTTGGGGGGTGCGCAGGTCCACCAACCTACCTGCGCAATCGAGTTTCTCGATCATGTAGCTTAATGCTCGCTGGCGGCACCGCCGATCTGCCCTTCCCCAGGCTTTTCCTCGCGAGCCGTCCCACTCTTGGGCGGCGGCGTGCCGATGTCATGATCATTCCATCCAAGCGGCGGACGGGGTTCGCGTCCATCCATAATGTCGCCGATCTGGTGACTGTCGATGGTCTCATATTTGATCAGCGCATCCGCCATGGCATGCAGCTTGTCGAGATTATCCTGCAATATCCGCATCGACCGTTCGTAGTTGCGGTCGATGACGGCACGGATTTCTTCATCGATGACATGACTGGTTCCGTCGGAGACATTCTTGTGCTGGGTCACCGAATGCCCCAGGAACACCTCACCATTCTCTTCGCTGTAGGTCAGCGGTCCGAGACGTTCTGACAGTCCCCACTTGGTGACCATATTTCGTGCGATCTCGGTGGCGCGCTGGATGTCGTTCGAGGCCCCTGTGGTCACCTGATCCGCCCCGAAGATGATCTCTTCGGCGATGCGCCCGCCGTACAAACTTGAGATCTGGCTCTCCAGACGACTCTTGCTGAAGCTGTAACGATCCTCTTCCGGCAGGAACATGGTCACACCCAAAGCGCGTCCGCGGGGAATGATCGTGACCTTATGAACAGGATCATGATCGGGCACCGACAGCCCGACGATGGCGTGTCCCGCCTCATGATACGCGGTCAGCCGCTTCTCCTTGTCGCTCATCACCATGGAGCGGCGCTCAGCCCCCATCATGATCTTGTCCTTGGCCCGCTCGAAATCGTCCATATCGACTAGACGCTTGTTGCCGCGCGCGGCGAACAGCGCGGCCTCGTTGACCAGATTGGCCAGGTCGGCGCCCGAGAAACCGGGGGTGCCGCGTGCGATGACCGAGGGATTGACGTTATCCGCCAGCGGCACCTTGCGC
>CAZKZP010000082.1:0-2004 GCA_964557295.1 uncultured Chromatiales bacterium
AGGATGAGGGGAATAAAATCAATATATTAACTCCCCTCACCCTAGCCCTCTCCCTGAGGGAGAGGGGACAGTACACCAGATCTATTTAGCCGCCAGGATAATGAATTCGACAAAAGGCGATGGCCGGGATCGCAAGCTGAAGCTTGCTCCTACAAATTCAGATGCCCGGGGGTGTTGCAGGAGTCATCTTTAGCTCCGTAGCCTGGGTGGAGCCGAAGGCGCAACCCGGGTTTCGCTGGCGCCCCACCCAGGCTACGGGTTCGCTCAAAGCTCCCCGCTCAACGCCGCCAGCTCTTCGGCCTGGTATTCGTTGATCAGCGGGTCGATCACCTGGGCGAGGCCGCCGTTCATGATGTCGCTGAGTTTGTACAGGGTCAGGTTGATGCGGTGGTCCGTGACCCGGCTCTGCGGATAATTATAGGTGCGGATGCGCTCGGAGCGGTCGCCGGTGCCGACTTGCAGCTTGCGGCTTTGCGCCTGCGCGCTGGCCTGTTTCTCGCGCTCGGCGGCGGTGAGTTTGGCCTGGAGCACCGCCATCGCCTTGGCGCGGTTCTTGTGCTGCGAGCGCTCGTCCTGGCATTCGACCACGAGGCCGGAGGGCAGATGGGTGATACGGATGGCCGAGTCGGTCTTGTTGACGTGCTGACCGCCGGCGCCGGAGGCGCGGAAGGTGTCGACCTTGAGGTCGGCGGGGTTGATGTCGAAGGCCTCGACCTCCTCGATCTCCGGCAGGATCGCCACGGTGCAGGTGGAGGTGTGGATGCGCCCCTGGGCCTCGGTCTCCGGCACGCGCTGCACGCGGTGGGCGCCGGACTCGAATTTGAGCTTGGAGTACGCGCCGTGGCCGACGATGCGCGCGACCACCTCGCGATAGCCGCCGTGCTCACCGAAGCTTTCGTTGATCGTCTCCACGCGCCAGCCCGTCTCCTCGGCGTAGCGGCAATACATCCGAAACAGATCGCCGGCGAAGATCGCCGCCTCGTCGCCGCCGGCGCCGGCGCGGATTTCGAGGAAGATGTTGCGGTTGTCGTTGGGATCGGTGGGCAGCAGCAGGAGCTGCAATTCCTGGCCGAGCCGCTCCGCGCGCGCGAGCGTGTCTTTGAGTTCCTCGTCGGCCAGCGCGCGCATCTCCGGGTCGGCGTCCTTCTGCATCGTCCTGGCCGCTTCGATGTCGGCGAGCACCTTTTGGTAGGCGTGGAAATTGCGCGCCACGGGTTCGAGCTGGGCGTATTCCTGCGACAGGGCGCGAAACCGGTTCTGATCGCCGATCACCTCCGGTTCGGACAGCAGGCGGCTAACTTCTTGCAGCCGCTCGGCGAGTTGCTCGAGCTTGGCTTGGATCGATGGTTTCATGTGTGGCTAGGCTTCGTCGGGGAGTTCGAACAATTCACGCGCCAGTTGCAGGACTTCGGCGCGCCCGTCGTGACCGGCCTGGCGCATTTGCGTGGTGGGGGCATGGATCAGTTTGTTGGTGAGACTGTGGGCCAATTGCTGCAAGACCTGCTCGGGCTTGGCCCCGCTTTGCAGCTTGGCCAGGGCCTTCTCCAGCTCTTGCTGCTGGATCGCCGTGGACTTTTCGCGGAACAGGCGGATGGTGTCGACCGAATCCAGCGAGCGCAGCCAGCCCATGAAGTGGGCGACTTGGCTGTCGATGATCTCCTCGGCCTGCTTGGCCGCTTCCTGGCGGCTTTTCAGCCCTTCCTGGATGATCTCCTGCAAGTCGTCGACGGTGTAGAGGTAGACGTCTTCCAATTCGCTGACCTGGGATTCGATGTCGCGCGGCACGGCGATGTCCACCATCAGCATCGGTTTGCGCTTGCGCTTTTTGATCGCGCTTTCCACCGCGCCCTTGCCCAGGATCGGCAGCGGGCTGGCGGTGGAGGAGATGATGATGTCGGCCTCGGCCAGGTGATTGGGGATCTCCTCCAGCGCGATGGCGTAGCCGCCGAAGCCCTGCGCCAGGGCGTGGGCGCGCTCCACGGTGCGGTTGGCGATGATCATGCG
>CAZKZP010000082.1:2014-2987 GCA_964557295.1 uncultured Chromatiales bacterium
GATCATGCGGCCCAGGCCGGTTTCGTGCAGGTGGCGCGCCACGAGTTCGATGGTCTCGCCCGCGCCGATCAGCAGCGCGGTGTGGGTCTCGAAATCGCTGAAGATCTGTTTGGCCAGGCTCACCGCCGCGAAGGCCACCGAGACCGGGCTGCTGCCGATGGCGGTGTCGGTGCGCACCTGTTTGGCGACGTTGAAGGTGTGTTGGAACAGCCGGCCCAGCGTCCGCCCGACGGTACCAGAGCAGCTGGCGGTGCTGAAGGCGTCCTTGATCTGGCCGAGGATCTGCGGCTCGCCGAGGATCAGCGAATCCAGGCCGCTCGCCACGCGCAGGATGTGGCGCACGCCCTCGTTGTTTTCATGGATGTAGGTGTACGGGCGGATGGCGTCGGCCTCCAGCCCGTGGAAGTTGCTCAACCAGACGACCAGCTGTTCCGTATCGAGACTGTCCAGTCCGCAGTAGAGTTCGGTGCGGTTGCAGGTCGAGACGATGGCGGCCTCACTGACGGCCGGACAGGTCAACAGGTCTTTGAGCGCTTCATCGATGCGGTCGGGGGGGAAGGCGACCTTTTCACGAATCTCGACCGGCGCGGTTTTATGATTGATCCCAAAGGCAACTATCGGCATTGCGACTTACTTTAAATATGAAAAATATCGGGATTTTAATTACCAGAATGTCCAATACTCAAGTCAAACGCTCAAAAATCGGGAATTAGGATGATTCTTGGTGCGGGACTCGGGTATATTGACGGACTGACCTTCCTCTCAATTAGAAGATTCTGGTGACCCCCACGTTATGACGATGTCTCACACACGCAAATGGCCGCGCGCCGCTATCGCCCTCTTGCTGACGAGCTTAAGTGGTTGTGCCGCATTAAGCAACACGCAGGAGACTCCCTCCGCGCCCGCCCCGGCCGCGCCCGCCGCAGAGACCTCGCCGAGCAACAGGTCGTACATTAGATCGGGATCGATCGCC
>CAZKZP010000082.1:2997-6477 GCA_964557295.1 uncultured Chromatiales bacterium
CCGCCGCAGAGACCTCGCCGGCCGCGCCCACCCCATCTCCGTCTCCGGCGCCACGCACGGCGATCGATCCCGATCTAATGTACGACCTGTTGCTCGGCGAGGTCGCCGGCCAGCGCGGCGACATGGAGATGGCCTACAAGAAGTACGCGGAGGCGGCGGCCAAGACCCGCGACCCGGCGGTCATCGAGCGGGCCTTGCGCATCGCCAGTTTCGCCCGCGCCGATTACAGCGAACTGCGGCGCCTGGCCAAGCTGTGGCAGGAGGTCAACCCCGAGGCCTCTGAACCCCGCCAGGTGTTGGCGATGCTGCATGTCGAGGCCGGCGAGCCCGAAGAGGCGGCCGCGCAACTCGAAGAGGTCTTCAAGGTCGAGCCCAGTTTCGATTACATGCGTCTGGCGGGATTGCTGTCGCGCCAGAACAACCACGCAGCCGCGCTGGAGACCATGGGGCGGTTCATCAAGCCCCGCGAGGGCGAGCCCAAGGCCGTCTTCGCCTACGCCCATCTGGCGATGCGCTTCGAGGATAATGAGCAGGCGCTGGCGCTGGTCGATAAGACCCTGGTCCTGGCCCCAGAGCTGCCCGATGCCGTAAATCTGCGCAGCCATCTCTTGCAGCGGCTCGACCGCCAGGAAGAGGCGGCGGAGTATCTGGCCAAGCAGATCAAGGGCCCGATGAAAAAGAACCCGGACGTGCGCCTGACCTACGCCCGGCTGCTGCTCTCCCTCCAGCGTTTCGACGAGGCCTGGGATCAGCTGAAGACCCTCTCCGAGATGAAAGGCGCCACGGAGGACAGTAACGTCGCCTACCTGCTCGGGGTGACCTCCATGCAGATCAATCGCCTGAACGAGGCGCGCGAGCAGTTCACCCGTATCGTCGACGGCACCCCGCGTTCGCAGGACGCGCGGTTTCATCTTGGCCGCGTGGCGGAGGTCGAGAACCAGCCCGACCAGGCCATCGAATGGTATGAAAGCGTCACCGAAGGAACCTTCTATGTCCCCGCGCAACTCCAGCTCGCCGCCCTGCTCCATCGCAAGGGCCAAAGCGACCGGGCCTTGGCCCTGCTCGACAGCGTGGAGAGCCAGGTCCCCGCCGAGAAGGTGGGCGTGGTGCTGCTCAAGGGCGAGATCCTGTTCGTGCGCGCCCGCTATCAGGAATCGTTCGACACCTACACCCATGCCCTCGCGGAATTCGCCGGCGAACCGCGCCTGCTCTACGGCCGCTCGCTGGTGGCCGAGAAACTCGATCGGCTCGATGTGGCCGAACAGGATCTCCGGGAGATCCTCGCCAAGGAGCCGGAGAATGCCGCCGCCTTGAACGCCTTGGGCTTTACCCTGGTCGACCGCACCGACCGCATCGACGAGGGCGCGGGCTACATCGAGCGGGCGATCGCGCAGCGGCCCGACGATCCGGCCATCATGGACAGCATGGGCTGGGCCCGGTACCGCCAGGGCAAATACACTGAAGCCGTGGACTATCTGCGCCAGGCGATGAAGCTGATGGCCGATCCCGAGATCGCCGCGCATCTGGGCGCGGCGCTCTGGCGCGCCGGCAAGGAAGCCGAGGCGCGCGCGGTGTGGAAGCAGGCGCTCGATCAGCATCCAGGACATGAGAAGGTCCTGGGGATCATGAAACAGTTTGGTCTGTGATGATCAGATCCGGGATGTTGTGCCTGGCGCTGCTGTTGGGCGGGTGCGCCACCGTGCCGATGGCCGTCGAGGCGCCCGCCGGCGAGGCGGGCTGGCAACGGCACGAGGCCGCGCTGGCGGGGTTCAAGCGCTGGCAGCTCAGCGGTCGTCTCGCCATCCAGGCCAATGGTGAATCCTGGAGCGGGGCCATCCGCTGGAACCAGGACGATGAATTCTATCAAATTGATTTCTCCGGTCCCTTCGGTCAGGGCGCGAGCAGCTTGACCGGCGATCTCCGCCGCGTGGTGCTCAAGACCGCCGACGGCGAGATCGTCGGGCTCGATGGCCCCGAGGCACTGTTGCAGGAAAGGTTCGGCTGGCAATTTCCGTTGAGTGAGTTGCAGTGGTGGATCATCGGCCTGCCCAGCCCCTTGAGCCCGGTCGACGAGCGGCGGCTCGATGAGGCCGGACGACTCGCCCATTTACAGCAACGCGACTGGTCCATCGACTATCGCCGCTACCAGCCGGTCGGCACGCTGGCGCTGCCGGAGAAGATCTTCATCACCCATGACCAGCTCGGCCTGAAGCTGATCATCGACGAGTGGACGCTCACCCCCGCCGACGAACTCCCGCTGTCATGACCGACCTGATCTGGCCCGCGCCGGCCAAGCTCAATCTGTTCCTGCACATCACCGGGCGCCGCCCCGACGGCTACCATGAGCTGCAAACCGTGTTTCAGTTTCTGGATCATGGCGACCGGCTGCGCTTTGTCGTGCGCGCCGACGGCGCCATCCAGCGCCGCACCGCCCTCGACGGCATCCCCGCGGACGCCGACCTCACCGTGCGCGCCGCGCGTCTGCTCCAGGCGGCGGGCCACACCGCCCTGGGCGCGGATATCTACATCGACAAGATCCTGCCGACCGGCGGCGGTCTGGGCGGCGGCAGCTCGGATGCCGCCACCACGCTGCTGGCGCTGAACCACCTGTGGGGGCTGGGCCTCGACATCGACACGCTCGCCGGTCTCGGCCTGCGTCTGGGCGCGGATGTGCCCATCTTCGTGCGCGGCCACGCCGCCTGGGCCGAGGGTGTGGGCGAGAAGCTCGAACCAATCGAACCCGAGGAGCCCTGGTATCTGGTCATCGTCCCGCCGGTCTACGTCTCCACCGCCGAGATTTTCAATGATCCGGAATTGACACGCGACTGCAACTATATAAGAATACCCGCCTTTCTCGCGGGGCAGTGCACCAATGTCTGCGAGCCGATCGTCCGCAAACGCTACCCGGCCGTCGCCGCCGCGCTCGATTGGCTCTCACGCTACGCCCCCGCCCGGATGACGGGCACCGGCGCGTGCGTCTTCGCCGGTTTCGCCGCCGAGACGGCGGCCAAGGACGCGCTCAACCAGCTTCCCGCGCACTGGCGCGGCTTCGTGGCCAAGGGGGCGAATATCTCCCCGCTGCACACGATGCTGCAAGGATTGCAGTAACAGAGGCGGATGAAACGATTTCGATTGGGGTGTCGCCAAGCGGTAAGGCACTGGATTTTGATTCCAGCATACCTAGGTTCGAATCCTAGCACCCCAGCCAAATTTGAATGGGCATGCGCTGCGAATGGCCACGGCGCATGTTGAACGAAGCACCCCGGTGCTAGGAGGCGAACCGTAAGAGGTTCGACCAATCCGCGCAGCGGATTTGAACAGCGGAGCGCCGCGACGCTGGCCCCGCAGGGGTGAGGGCGCAAGCCCGAATAATCCTAGCACCCCAGCCAAATTTGAATGGGCATGCGCTGCGAATGGCCACGGCACATGTTGAACGAAGCACCCCGGTGCTAGGAGGCGAACCGTAAGAGGTTCGACCAA
>CAZKZP010000082.1:6577-8449 GCA_964557295.1 uncultured Chromatiales bacterium
CATGTTGAACGAAGCACCCCGGTGCTAGGAGGCGAACCGTAAGAGGTTCGACCAATCCGCGCAGCGGATTTGAACAGCGGAGCGCCGCGACGCTGGCCCCGCAGGGGTGAGGGCGCAAGCCCGAATAATCCTAGCACCCCAGCCAAATTTGAATGAATTAAAGTGCTGCGAAATGGCCGCAGTACAGATGAAAGAAGCACCTAGCATGTAGCCCGGGTGAAACGAAGTGGAACCCGGGTTTCGCTGACGCTCCACCCAGGCTACATGCTGGAATCATGATTCCAGCCACGATTTCAAAGTATCACAACCGAGGAAACACCCGTGTTGGACGACCATATGATTATCTTTAGCGGCAACGCCAACCCGGCCGTGGCTAAAGAAATCACGCGTCACCTGGGCATTCCTCTGGGCGATGCCACCGTCGGCCGGTTCAGCGACGGCGAGGTGATGGTGGAGATCCACGAGAACGTCCGCGGCAAGGATGTCTTCATCTTCCAGCCCACCTGTGTGCCCACCAACGATAATCTGATGGAACTGCTGGCCATCGCCGATGCGGTGCGCCGCTCCTCGGCCTACCGCGTCACCGCGGTCATCCCGTACTTCGGCTATTCGCGCCAGGATCGCCGGCCGCGCTCGGCGCGCGTGCCGATCACCGCGAAACTCGTCGCCAACATGATCACCGCCGCCGGGGTCGACCGCGTGTTGACCATCGATCTGCACGCCGATCAGGTGCAGGGCTTTTTCGACATGCCGGTCGACAACATCTATTCCACGCCGATCTTCCTGCAAGACATCAAGCAGCAGAATTATGACGACATCGTCGTCGTCTCGCCCGATGTCGGCGGCGTGGTGCGCGCCCGCGCCTTGGCCAAGCAGCTCGACGACGCCGATCTGGCCATCATCGACAAACGCCGGCCGAAGGCGAACGTCGCCAAGGTCATGAACATCATCGGCGAGGTCGAAGGTCGCACCTGCATCATCGTCGACGACATGGTCGATACCGCCGGCACGCTGTGCGAGGCCGCCCGGGCGCTCAAGGAGCATGCGGCGGCGCGGGTGGTGGCGTATTGCGTGCATCCGGTGCTCTCGGGGCCGGCGGTGGAGAACCTGAAGAAATCGGCGCTCGACGAGTTGGTCGTCACCGATACCATTCCGCTGCGCCCGGAGGCGGCGGAGTGCGGTCGCATCCGCCAGCTCAGCACCTCGGCGCTGCTGGCGGAGACGATGCGCCGCATCTGCATGGAAGAGTCGGTCAGCTCGCTCTTCCTGCAATAAAGGACCAAGGCGCCAGCCAGGCGACTCATGATCCTCGGGTCATGGGCTTGTTTTTTCTGGCGCCGGGTGGCCTCCGCACAAGTGGGGGGCGCTTCAGTTTCTGGAATGTGCAAACACGTTTCCAGGGACGCTTGGGACACCCCGTTGGTCGCAAACGGGGTGCGCAGCCGCGACACAGGGTCGTGGGTGCAATGTAACAACACAGTTGGAGATAGACTCGATGAGTATCAAATTTGAATTTACCTTGGACGTCCAGGCACGTGCCGACAAGGGGAAAGGTGCGAGCCGCCGCCTGCGTCGTACGGATCTGGTGCCCGGCATCATCTACGGCGGCAAGACCGCGCCGCAGCCCGTTGCCACCGAGCATAACGCCCTTTGGCACAAGCTCAAGCACGAAGCCTTTTATTCGCACATCCTGACGGTGAATGTCGCTGGCAAGCCCGAGCAGGCCATCCTGCGCGCCCTGCACCGTGATCCGGTTAAGCCGCGTATCCTGCACTTCGATCTGCAACGCGTCTCCGCCGACGACGTCATTCACATGATGGTGCCGGTGCACTTCATCAATGAAGAGATCGCCCCGGGCGTGAAGGCCGGCGG
>CAZKZP010000083.1:0-1289 GCA_964557295.1 uncultured Chromatiales bacterium
TGGTGCCGGTGCACTTCATCAATGAAGAGATCGCCCCGGGCGTGAAGGCCGGCGGCGTGGTCAATCACTCCATCTCCAGCCTCGAGGTGGTGTGCGCCGCGAAGCATCTGCCCGAGTACCTCGAGGTGGATCTGGCCGGCCTGGAGCTGGGTCATTCGATCCACTTGTCGGAAATCAAGCTGCCGACCGGCGTCTCCCTGGCGGAGCTGAGCCACGGCGAAGGCCATGACCATGCGGTCGTGAGCATCGTCGCACCGCGCGGCGCGGTCGAGGAAGAAGCCGCTCCGGCAGCAGCGGCTGAAGGCGAAGGCGCCACCCCGGCCAGCTAAGGCCGGGCGTCAACGCCTCACCCAAACGGCCGACGTTGATGGCGGGCATTCAGCTGATCGTTGGACTGGGCAATCCCGGTTCGCAGTATGAAGCCACCCGCCACAACGTCGGCTTTTGGTTTGTGGACGCCCTCGCCCGCGCGGCGGGGACGAGTCTCAAACTCGACACCAAGCATTACGGCCAGGTCGGCAAGACTCGGCTCGGCGGCCGGGAGTGCTGGCTGCTCAAGCCCGCGACCTTCATGAACCGCAGCGGCCAGTCGGTCGGCAGTCTGGCGAATTTTTACAAGATCCCCGCCGAAGAGATCCTGGTGGTGCACGACGAATTGGACATCCCCGCCGGGCATCTGCGCGTGAAGCGCGGCGGCGGGCATGGCGGCCACAACGGTCTGCGCGACATCATCGCCGTGCTCGGCAGCAAGGAGTTCGTCCGCCTGCGGCTGGGGATCGGCCACCCGGGGCATGCCGCCGAGGTGAGCAATTATGTGCTGAGCAAACCCGCGCCGGACGACCGCATCGCCATCGAGCGCGCGATCGACGAGGCGCAACGCCAGCTGCCGCTGATCCTGCAAGGCGAGCTGGAAAAGGCCATGAACCATTTACACAGCCACAAGCCCTGAAGGGAAGCGGCACAATGAATTTAGTCCCTTCTCCCTCAGGGATTTATGCCCTTTAGGGTAGAAGGTGAGGATGAGGGGAGTGATTGCGCTTCATTTATCCCCCCCACCCCAGCCCTCTCCCGCGGGGAGAGGGAGTATGCAACATGTGCTGAAGGCTCTTAGGAGGACAGGAATTTTTCCACGTTGAGAGCCTAGAATGAGATTTTTCAGCACTTCCTTTGAATGAGTAGAAGTAGGTAAGACACATGGGAATCAAATGCGGCATCGTCGGTCTGCCCAACGTCGGCAAGTCCACGCTGTTCAACGCGCTGACCAACGCGGCGATCGAGGCGGCCAACTA
>CAZKZP010000083.1:1299-8415 GCA_964557295.1 uncultured Chromatiales bacterium
CTTCTGCACCATCGACCCGAACGTCGGCGTGGTGGGCGTGCCCGATCCGCGCCTGGATAAACTGGCCGCGATCGTCAATCCGCAGCGCGTGCTGCCCACCACCATCGAGTTTGTCGACATCGCCGGGCTGGTGGCCGGGGCCTCCAAGGGCGAGGGCCTGGGCAACAAGTTCCTGGCCAATATCCGCGAGACCGACGCCATCGCCCATGTGGTGCGCTGCTTCGATGACCCCAACATCGTGCACGTGGCCGGCAAGGTCGATCCGCTGCACGACATCGAGGTGATCAACACCGAGCTGGCGCTGGCCGACCTCGAAACGGTGGACAAGGCCGTGTTGCGTTATTCCAAGGTGGCCAAGAGCGGCGACAAGGACGCCAAGGCCATGATGGCGGTGCTCGAACAGGTCAAGGCGCAACTCGACAAGGGCGACCCGGTGCGCGCGCTCAATCTGAGCGATGAGCAAAAACTGTTGCTGCGCGAACTGCACCTGCTCACCGCCAAGCCCACCATGTACATCGCCAACGTGCTGGAGAACGGTTTCGAGAACAACCCGCTGCTCGATCAGGTGCGCGATCTCGCCGTGCGCGAGGGTGCTGAAGTGGTGCCGGTCTGCGCGGCCATCGAGGCCGAGCTCGCCCAGCTCGAACCCGAGGACAAGATGGAATTCCTGCGCGACATCGGCATGGAAGAGCCCGGCCTCAACCGCGTCATCCGCGCCGGTTACGCGCTGCTCGGACTGCAAACCTACTTCACCGCCGGCGTCAAAGAGGTGCGCGCCTGGACCGTCAAGATCGGCGCCACCGCCCCGCAGGCCGCCGGCGTCATCCACACCGACTTCGAAAAAGGCTTCATCCGCGCCGAAGTCATCGCCTACGACGACTTCATCAAGTACAACGGCGAACAGGGCGCCAAAGAGGCCGGGCGCCTGCGCTTGGAGGGCAAGGAGTACATCGTGCAGGAAGGCGATCTGATGCACTTCCGTTTCAACGTCTAAAGCGCGCCGCCAAGGGCCATGCGCGCGCTTGACATCCCGCGCCAAACCCCGGAAAATCTCGCTTCCTTCGCAAGGCTACGTAGCTCAGCTGGTTAGAGCACAGCACTCATAATGCTGGGGTCGGTGGTTCGATTCCACCCGTAGCCACCAAATGCTTAAAAGGCTTAGCTGATGCTAGGCCTTTTTTTTGGTTGTGTGTTGACCGGTGGCGGAGGAGTGGCGGTCAGCAACAACGGTGCAACCTGGGTCACCGCGAAACCGGCGGGCATCTATGGCTTGTGGGACGTTGCGTACAACGGCACCCAGTGGGTGGCCGCAGGCTATGCGCGCACCATTGCCACGAGCAACAATGGCACGATCTGGATAAAACAGAATGCCGGCGCGGGTAGCGAAGACCTCTATACGGCGCAATGGAATGGAAGCGGCGCGTATTTCGTGGGCGGTGCCTCTGGCACCGTGCTCACCAGCGGCAACGGCACCGCGTGGCAAGCGTTCAGCACCAGACTGACTGACGTCCCCCTGAATGACATGATCTGGGCGGGAGATAAAGCCATCGCCGTGGGAGGCTATTACCCGTTCGCGGGACTCGAGACGGCCATCCTGACGAGCCCCGATGGCATTACTTGGACGGGGAAGAGCTTGCCGAATAACGTCTCAGCGATATCCAAGTTCGCCTCCACAGAGAAAACGCTGTTCGCCTCGGCCCGGGAGTCTGGCAGAGGCCCCAACATCCTGCTGGAATCGCCGGACGGGGTGACCTGGAAGAAGGTCGCTGCCATCCCCTTGGTTGACGATGTTTCGGCCTTAACCTGGACCGGCACGCGCCTCCTGATTTCAGGCTACAGTAATATCGTGATCAGCGAGTAGCTGCGAAGCACCCAGCCCCAGATTTGATTTCATTCCATCCGGGCTTCGGTTCCTACGTGGCGAGTTGGTTAGCGCGCAGCACGCAGAATGCTGGGGCGGTGATTCGACTCCACCCGAAGTCACCACATACCAAAAGGCCTGGCTGACATGGCAGGCCCTTTTCATTTATACAAAATAGTTGAATCCAGGTGTGCCAATGCCACATATCATCGTCGAATACGCAGAACCATTGATTGGTGATGAACAGATTGCCGCCATATTGCAATCGGTACATAACGCCATTGCAGAGAGCGGCTTGTTCGAGGCCGACCATATCAAAACTCGCGCCTACCCTTTCCGCCATTTTACCCATGCGGGCGGGCGTGATCCTTACATCCACATTCAGGCGCGCATCAAATCCGGCCGGAACGCGGACGACAAGAAACGCTTAGCGGGCGCCATCCTGAATGAATTGAAAAAATCAAACATCCCGCCCTCGGTGATCACCGTTGAGATAATCGATATGGACCGTGATTCGTATGCCAAGCATGCGCCTATAAAAGAAGGAACCTCTGATTAATTTAGAGGTCCCTTAACTCCATCGCGGCGATAGACGGTCCAGGGTGGTATCTCGCCCCCGGGGGCATTGGTGGTGGCGGGAGTGCGCAATCGTGCGGATGCGCAGGTCGCCCGATGGGTGAGAAATCGGGGTCGGCGTGGCTTACCAAGTCCACCGGCCATAGCCTGGAATCGCGACCGTCGCGTCATCATAGTTGCCGTCGATCGCTTCGTGGTGGCAGGCGCTGCATTGGCTGAACCGTTCGACCTTGGGGTTGCCTTGCACCAGTGATGCGGGAATCTGATGATGCTTGCGCCGGAAATAGGGGGTCTCGGTGATGCGCAGCGGTGCTTGGCCGTTGGCCAAGGAGGCCATGATCTTCTGCGACACGCTAAAGGATGAATGATCCGCGGCATTGTTGACGAGATAATCTAGAATCCGCGCGTGCCGCGCCTCAGCGAGGATGAGGGTCTCGCCGAAGTGATGCTGCAAGGCGGCCGGCGACATCAGTGCGCGCCAGGAGCGTTCCGGCAAGAGTCCGGGTTGATACGGGAAGTGGCAGGGCAAACATTCTTCGATATAGATGTCGTCATACTCCCAGGCCACACCGGTCTCGGGTTCAAGCGATCGCAGCCAATCGACAATACTCGAGTCGGCCTGGGCGGCTGCGCTCAGACTGGTCAGGCAGAAAATCCACGCCGCAATCTTAGGCATGTCGTCTCACAATTGATGATCGAGTCCCGCAAGGACGCCCCATAATCGTAGTGCGCGCCGGATTCAATTCGGGGCGCGCTGTTTCTTGTTCCCGCTAATCATCGACCACAGCAGATTTTCCCGCTGTTGGATGCACGCCAATATCACACCCGAGATGTGCAGCAGGATCAAGACCAGAAAGATGTTGACCAGCGTTACATGGACATCACGCAGCAGATATACCCACGGATCCTCCAGCCACACCGTCTGGAGGGGACCGGCGAATTCGAGCGTGCCGAGCAGCAACATCCCGGCGGATAAGATGCTGACCAGCATGAAGAGCATCAGTAAAATCATCGCGCCACCCGCGGGATCGTGGCCGAGATGGCGTTGAGGGTGGCCGGCCCAGATGGCCTGCGCATGGCGGAAAATCGCGCGGGGAGAATAAACAAAATCACGGAAGCGCGCATGGCGGCTGCCGATCACGCCCCAGATCAGCCGGGCCGCGATCAATCCGAGCAGGAAGTAGCCGATGCGCGCGTGCAGCTGTTGCATGCCCGCTTGACTGGTGAGGTAGGCGCAGGCGAATCCCAGCGCCAAGGCGGCATGAAACAAGCGCACAAAAGGATCCCACACCGCGATCTTGTTTGTAGCCGTGCTGATACGATTTGTCATCACGCGCCCCGAGGTCTTATCGAAGGTGACGACATCCTTGTCGGCACCCTCAAATCACGCCCTCACTCCACGCCGTCGATATGAATGGAGGCATATTCCTGAGCGTCCAGTTTCTGGTCCTTGTTCGCATCGACTTCCGAAAAGTGTTCCATCACTTCCATGTGGGTCTTGATTTCGCTGATGGTCAAGTAGCCGTCTTTGTCGGTGTCAAGGGTGACGAAGGTGGGCAGATTGTGTTCGCTGTGTTTCGGACCGACACGGGTCTCCGCCATTACACTGTTCGCGCCCAAAATTGCGCAGACACCCATAATCATGGACAACTTCGTTACGTGAGTAAATTGCATTTCGCTTCTCCTGGTCTCAAATCGTCATTGGATTACTACGGTCGATACGCGTGACTACCTGCGTGGGCGACATTATTCACCCGCATGCCTTAGCGTTGACTTAAGACCTGGTCAAAATGAGGGGGGCTGCAATTACCCTGGTGCGGAAATGGATTGGCGAGGATCGCAAAAAGCGGGCGCCTGCGGTGCATCGAATCGGTCTGTCATGTGGGGTTCCGTTCGATGCGGACTCATTGGCGCTTGCGCTGGCGCAGGTACTCGATGATCCCTGGCAAGAGCGAGAGGAGGATGATGACGATGATCACGGCGGTGAGGTTGTCTTTCACGAAGGGGATGGCGCCGAGGAAATGGCCGGCGGTGACGAGGGAGAAGACCCACAGCAGCGCGCCGATGACGTTGAACTTGAGAAAGCGGCGGTATTCCATCTTGCCGATCCCCGCGACGAAGGGGGCGAAGGTGCGGACGATGGGAAGAAAGCGCGCGATGATGATCGTCTTGCCGCCGTGCCGGTCATAAAACTGCTGTGTTTTCTCCAGGTGCTCGAGCTTCACGAACGGAACCACGCCATTGAACGCCGCGACGCCGACGCGCCGGCCGATGGCGAAATTGACGGCGTCGCCCAATATGGCCGCCACCAGCAGCACTGCGCACAGGGTGGTGTAGTCCAGCAGTCCCGCCCCGGTTAAGGTTCCGGAGACGAACAACAGTGAATCGCCCGGAAGAAAGGGAAATATCACCAGGCCGGTTTCGCAAAAAATGATGAGGAACAGCACGCCATACACCCACGCCCCATAGTCGACCGCCAGGGTTTGCAGGTGTTGATCGAGATGCAAAAACAGACTGAGTAGATTCTCCAAGCGTGCCTCCGTCAGCAATGTGACTGCGATTTATCCGTGACCTGCGCCGAAGCCGGTCTGGTCGTCCTTAGCCGGCATTCCGCGCGCGCGACACCATGCGCGTCGACGCCGTGACCGCCGCCAGCACGATGGCGCCTGCGAGCACACCGGCGAGGGTGTTGAGCACGAGCGGGGTGATGGCCGCGAGCAGGCCGCCGAGGAGCGGGGCGCTGTGGACATACTCCGCGGCGTGATGCAGCAGCGCTTCCGCGCCGGGGACGCCGTGGAGGAGGATGCTGCCGCCGACGATGAACATGGCGACGGTGCCGACGACGGAGAGGGTCTTCATCAGATACGGGGCGCTGCGCAGCAGCACCGTGCCGAGGCCGCGCTTGAAGCGGCCCCAGGCGGTGGCGGAGCTGTCCTTCAACAGGTGCAGGCCGGCGTCGTCGATCTTGACGATACCGGCGACCAGGGCGTAGACGCCGACGGTCATCAGCATGGCGATGCCGGAGAGCACGGCAATCTGCATGCCGAGCGAGGCGTCTTTCACGGTGCCCAGCGCGATGACGATGATCTCGGCGGAGAGGATGAAGTCGGTGCGGATCGCGCCTTTGATCTTCTCCTGCTCGAAGGCGACCAGGTCGACGGCCGGATCGCTCAGGGCCTTCAATTTCTCGGCGTGCGCGGCCTCCTCCTGCACAGGATCGGCCATGAAGCGGTGCGCGAGTTTTTCGAAGCCTTCGTAACACAGGAAGGCGCCGCCGATCATCAGCAGCGGGATGATGGCCCAGGGGATCAGCGCGCTGATCAGCAGCGCGGCCGGCACCAGGATCAGCTTGTTTTTGAATGAGCCCTTGGCCACGGCCCAGACCACGGGCAGTTCGCGCTCGGCGCGCACCCCGGCGACTTGCTGCGCGCTCAACGCCAGGTCATCGCCAAGCACGCCGGCGGTTTTTTGCGCGGCCACGCGCGTCATCAAGGACACATCGTCGAGTACGGTGGCGATGTCATCGAGCAGGGCAAGCAGGCTCATTCCGGCCATGGTGGATTCCTAGCAGTTGTTAATGTGCGGGGTGATCATAACATGCGCCCGCCTTCAGATCCCCTTGAAGGTGACCACTCCGGCGCCGGCAAGCAGCAGGATCAGCGTGCCGAAGACGATGCGGTAATAGGCAAAGGGACGGAAGCTGTAGCGGCTGACGAAATGCAGCAGCGTGCGCACCACGATCAGGGCGCTTAGGAAGGCGCAGACGAATCCGGTGGCCAGCAGCAGCGCCTCCTCGCCGTGCAGCAGGTGGCGGTTCTTGAAGAGGTCGTAGCTGGTGGCGGCAAACATGGTGGGGATGGCCAGGAAGAAGGAGAACTCGGTGGCCGCCGCGCGCGAGAGTCCGGAAAGCATACCGCCCATGATGGTCGCCCCGGCGCGGGAAACACCGGGGAACAGCGCCGCGCTCTGCGCCAGGCCGACCAGCAGCGCGTGGCGCGCGGTCATCTCATCGACATGGTGCACCTGCGGGTTGCGCGCGCGCCGCTCGACCCACAGGATGATGAAGCCGCCGACGATCAGCGCCGCCGCCACGGTGATGGCATTGAACAGATGTCCTTTGATGAACGAATGCAGCGCGAAGCCGAGCACGGCCGCGGGCAGGAACGCGATCAACAGATGGGTGACGAAGCGCCGCGCGGCGGGCTCGCCCTGCACCAAGCCCCGGCTGACGTTGGCCACGCGCGCGCGGTAGTGCCAGACGATGGCGAGGATGGCGCCGAGCTGGATGAAGATGTCGAAGGTCTTGGCCGTGTCGCCGCGGAAATTCATCAATTCGCTGGCGATGATGAGATGACCGGTGCTGGAGACGGGCAGGAACTCAGTCGCGCCCTCGAGTATCCCCAGGATGACAGCCTTCAGATAAATCAACGTGTCCACGATGCGGCCTTTCTTGTTTTCGTGCGGCACAGGATACCGGAAGGCCGGTGTTCGTGAAACAGTGCGCCTGCCGCTGGCTGAAAAGAAAGAAGGCGCAACGCGGAGGCGCGGGTGATTTTGCCTGCTGCGCCGAAAGAGATGCGCGGAGCATCGATGACGACATCCTCCAGCCATGCAAGACGCGGCAGCGCTGACGTGCCCTCGCCCGCAGGCGGGAGAGGGTGGCCCGAAGGGCCGGGTGA
>CAZKZP010000084.1:0-8043 GCA_964557295.1 uncultured Chromatiales bacterium
GACAAAAAAAGTCAATCGGTGTTCGGGGGGGGGAGGGGTGAACACCGATTGACGGGGTTGTAGCAGTTTGGAGAAGAATCATTGCAATTGGTTTTCGAGTTTCACTCATGAGGGGGAGTGGCTCGAAAACTGTCTTTTACTATACAAACCCCGTGCCAAGATAATATCTGCTTAATTATCAATGCGATGCGAAAACCCCCTCTCCTTGGCATCTCAGCAAATCACTCACTGACTGCGGCATATGCCGCATCCCTCCGCGCTCGCGTCGACCATCAACATCAGGTAATCTATCGGAAAACTTGTTTCACTCCAGCTAACGTAAAAAATCAGGAATTCCCATGAGCAAGCCCGATGTCCATGCCGTAAAAAGCTATCTTCTCACACTACAAGACCGCATCTGCGCTGCGGTCGAAGCCGAAGACGGCACCGCTGCCTTCATGGAGGACAGCTGGCAACGCGATGTCAGCGGCGGTGGCGGTGGGCGCACGCGGGTTCTCACTAACGGCAAGGTCTTCGAGCAAGCCGGCATCAATTTTTCGCACGTCAGCGGAGGACAGTTGCCGCTCTCAGCGACAGCGCATCGGCCCGAGCTCGCCGGCCGCGAGTTCGAGGCCATGGGCGTGTCGCTCGTCATCCATCCGAACAACCCTTACGTGCCGACCTCGCATGCCAATGTGCGTTTCTTCATCGCCAATAAGTCCGGCAGCGAGCCGATCTGGTGGTTTGGGGGCGGGTTCGATCTGACCCCCTATTACGGCAACCGGGAGGACTGCAAGCACTGGCATCAAGTCGCCAAAGCGGCCTGCGACCCCTTCGGCCCGGATGTGTACGCCAAATACAAGAAATGGTGCGATGACTATTTCTTCCTCAAGCACCGCAAAGAGCCGCGCGGGATCGGCGGTCTATTTTTCGACGATTTGAACGAGGGCGGCTTCGATCGTTGTTTCACCTTCATGAAGAGCGTCGGCGATCATTATATCGAGGCCTACCGCCCCATCGTGGCGCGCCGCAAGAACACCCCGTTCGGCGAACGCGAACGCGACTTCCAGCTCTACCGACGCGGCCGCTATGTCGAATTCAATCTAGTATTCGATCGCGGCACCCTGTTCGGGCTGCAAACCGGCGGACGCACCGAGTCCATCCTGATGTCGCTGCCGCCGCTGGTGAAATGGCGCTACAACTGGAAGCCCGAGCCCGGCACAGCCGAGGCGGAACTCTACGATTACTATCTCAAGCCACGCGACTGGATCAACGAATAATCCCTCTGCGCAAGCAACAAAAGGGCCGCCCCAAAACTGGGGCGGCCCTTTTTTTGAGCCTGGAGCCTGTTATTTGTTAAATCCGACATCATGCTCCGAACTGGCGCTGATACGATGGATGCTCAAGTCCGCGCCATTGTATTCCTCTTCCTTGTCGAGACGGATGCCGCAGGTGTACTTCAGCGCCCCGTAGATGATGAACCCGCCGACGAGGGCAACAACCACGCCCAGCGCCGTGCCGATCAGCGGGGCCATCAAGCTCCCCCCGCCCAGACCGCCAAGCGCCTGCGCGCCGAAGATCCCGGCGGCGATCCCGCCCCACACCCCGCACAGACCGTGCAGCGGCCAAACGCCGAGCACATCATCGATCTTCCAGCGGTTCTGGGTCAGCATGAAGGCATAGACGAACAAGGCGCCGGCCACCAGCCCCGTGGCCAATGCACCGATTGGGTGCATCACATCAGAGCCGGCACAGACCGCCACCAGTCCCGCCAGCGGACCGTTGTGCACGAACCCCGGGTCGTTCTTGCCCACGGCCAAGGCCGCCAGAATACCGCCGACCATCGCCATCAGGGAGTTGATCGCCACCAGCCCGCTGACCGCATCGATCTTTTGGGCCGACATGACATTGAAGCCGAACCAGCCCACGGTCAGGATCCAGGCGCCGAGCGCCAGGAACGGGATACTCGAAGGGGGATGGGCGTAGACGACACCATCTTTACCGTACCGCCCATAGCGCGGTCCCAGCAGCAACACGGCGGCCAGCGCGATCCAGCCACCGACCGCATGCACGACCACTGAGCCGGCGAAGTCGTGGAACCCTGCGCCGAAGGTACTTTGCAGCCAATCCTGTATCCCGAAGTTCTTATTCCAGGCGATGCCCTCGAACAGCGGATAGACCAAGGCCACCAGCAGGAGCGTGGCCACCAACTGCGGATAGAACCTCGCGCGCTCGGCGATCCCGCCGGAAATGATCGCCGGAATCGCCGCGGCAAAGGTCATCAAAAAGAAGAACTTGACCAGCTCATAGCCGTTTTGCTGGGCCAGGACCTCGGCGCCATCGAAGAAGTGGATTCCATAGGCGATACCGTAGCCGATGAAGAAATAGGCGGCCGCCGACACGGCCAGGTCACACAGGATCTTGACCAGGGCATTGACCTGGTTTTTGTGCCGCACCGTGCCCACTTCCAGAAACGCAAAGCCAGCGTGCATGGCCAACACCATGATCGCCCCGAGCAGGATGAAGAGCACATTGCTCCCCGCTTGCAAGCCTTCCATAACACCTCCGAATGCAGTAAATCGATAGTGCGCGCCACCATCAAGATTCATGCCACTACTTAATTTCTTTTTCAGACAAAGGGATACGCCAGGACGGACGATGGTGAAGCATGATGTTGCACCATCTTTGCTCGCATCCTATCAGGGTGCGCACCATATTAGAGCATCAGCGCAGTGCAACCGCGCCAAGATCGATCACGCTCGACCGAAACAACGAAGCCGCCATGTCCGATCAGACATGGCGGCTTCGTCACGCGACAAAACTCAGTGGGCGATTTGCGGCCAGTACTGCTGAAGATTGAAATCGGGGCTGTGCTCTTGGACGTGGCATTGCGCGCACATCCGCTCGCGGGGCCAGCCGCTATTGGCCATCTTTTCCTTGCCCTTCGCCTCGACATGCGCGCGCCCCGCGCCGTGGCAGTTTTCGCACTGCACATTGGCCAGATCCGGAGTGGTCAGCAGGTCGATGTATCCGCCCGGCCTCTCGAACCCGACGGTATGGCACACGATGCAGTCCGGATCGAAGGACTTGCTCACGTCCTCCAGCTTGGAAAAGGCCTGGGAGTGGAGCGTCTGCGTCCATTTGTCATGCTGCGCCGCGTGGCAGCCCTTGCAGGCAAGGGCGCCGGCGTAGGGGCTCGCCCCGGATTCCTGTGCCTTCTTCAGCTCCACGCTGGCGAGATAGGCCTCCTTGACCTTGGCGTTGTACTCCTCATACCAAGCGCCCAGCTCGGGGGCGTCGTCCATGGTCTGCGGCATGTCCAGCACGGCGTGCTGCCATTGTCCGATGCGATTATTCTCGAGCGTCAATGTCAGCTTGCCCACGCGCATGCCGCGCGAACCGGGCTTCAAGACCAGGGTATGACCCGCCTGCTGCGGCTCGTCATAGACCTCGTACCCGGCGCGCACGATGAGGATGTCCACATCATCGAGTTTGAATTCCTGCTCGATCTTCTTCAGCGGCAGCGTGGTCGACAATACGGTGAGCATCCCCGCGCTCTTCGCTTGGCGGAGTTCGAGCAACAGTTCGGCCGTATCCTCTCTCACGCCCTGATGCTGGCCGGCCATCTCCTTGAACGGCGAATCCTTCGGATCCAGCCAGCTGAAAAACGCCAGCTTCGCCTGCGGCCGCTCGATCACGCGCCGCGCCGGGAAATCGCCGCTGTGCTCCCAATTCGTCGACACCCACGGCAAGGGTTGGGATTTCAGCAAGTCATGACCATACGCCAGGTCGCGCCATTGGACGCCGATGGCGTCGTATTTGAAACTGGCGAAGCCGGAGAGGATATACTCGCTCTTCAGCCGATCGCGCGGCGATTCGCTAGAGATGAGCCCGCCGGCGGAAATCGCCACGAGAGTCGGGTCTTCCGCGCGCAGGGCCTTGAGCAGGGTCAGCCGGCGCTTGATGCCGCCATAATTGCCGCCGTCGCTGCAGCCGCACGGCTCCAGCTCGCCGTTGAGATTGCCGGAGTACACGAGGGTCAAGGTCTTGGTTTTTTCGACGTGTGGCGTCGTGGTGCCGCACGCGGCCAGGCCCAGCGCCGCGATCAGGATTATGAAGTTGCGTAGCATCTCGTCCTTCCAGGTTTGACTGCGTAAAAACAGGAAGTGACATCATACTCCACACGCACCGCGCTTTGACAATCGGTGCGCGCCGCCCGCCGGGGCGGCTTCCCCACCCCGGCGCCAATGGGCTCAGTGCCGCAACGCCATCTCCACTTCCGCGAAGCTACTGGCCACCTCCGGCACCTCGATGCGCTGGTTCATCATGCGCGAGATGTGCGTGGTGGAGAAAATCCCGCGGATACGGTGCTTGAGCGACTGCTCGTCGATATCGGCGACCAACGCGTGTTGCCGTCCGGTCCGGGCCAGCGTCTCCAGCACATCCCCGACACGCGCGCGCTCGACATCCACCAGATGCAGGATCTCGATATTCTCCAGCGGGGTCATGATGTCCTTGACCAGGATGTCACTGAAGGTGCAGCTGACCTCCTGCATATACTTCACCGGGCGCTCACCCAAAACATCACTTGCCGTAAGCACGCCGATGACTGATTCCTTGCCGTCGACGACCAGCAACAACCGGATCCCGTGCCGGATCATCTTCTTGTTGGCGCTGTCGAGGGTGATGAAAGGCGTGGTGGTCACGGCGTCGACCACGGAGAGATCCGTCATGACTTCCAGCGCCGGGCTATCCAGGGTGGTCGTGGCCTTTGCATACCGCGACGGGGTGACGAAGGTGGCTTCTTGATTCAGCATGACATAGGACAAAGGTGCGTATTTCTTGTGCATATGAATCCTCCATTGGCTTTACCACGGGCTACCTTAATAACACTAGATCACTATTCCCCACTCCTCAACTCAGAATTACGGCATCGATGGATGGGCTGAATGCAGATCACCACGGACAGTAGATTCGAGACGAGATGGACGTTAACGGTATACGTTCATAATATTTATGGTATAAGAAGGGACAAAAAAAATGTGGCTCGAAGGGAACAAATAAGGAAATACCCTATCAAATTCTGTAATTCATACCTTGAATATACTGAGTTTTATTTATATACCTTTAGGGTCGACACAAAAGACCGCAGATTTTGCGACCTGCAAGGAAACACATAATTAACCGTACAGGAAATATAGTCGGGGAGAGGAATATGAAATTATCGAAAAAAGGCCGTTATGCCGTAACCGCCATCATGGACTTGGTGCTCAAAGCGCCCTACGGACCAGTCACCCTGAACAGCATTTCTGTCAGTCAGGAAATCTCCATGTCGTACATGGAGCAGCTGTTCGCCAAGCTGAGAAAATCAGGATTGGTAAAAGGAACCCGCGGGCCTGGCGGGGGTTATCGCCTCGCACGAGCCCCGGAGCAAATCACCATTGCCGAGATTCTCAAGGCCGTCGATGACAGCGTTGAAAGCCTGAACAATGAGGAACGCAAGATCAGCGATCTGAGCCACATGTTGTGGGACGAGCTGAGCAAAAAGGTATTCAAATACCTGGAAAACATCACCATACAGGAGCTGCTAGATCAAACCGCCTTGGCCAATGCCGGTGCCTATGCTGCCGCGACTGCCCATCAGCCGCGCCCCACGCAAAGCGACTACAAGCAGCCGCCGAAAGAAACATTGGCGCACTGATATTGCCCGCACAGACCAGCCGGGCGGAGAATCTACTCCACCCGGCTGCCGTTAAACCCAGGCATTCAATGAATTCATGCGACGACCGCTCAAGGAAAACCCGGGTTAAATCCACTGGCCGGACCAGTTCTTCATCAGGCGCCGCCACAGGCCTTCTGGCGCATCCGACAGCACATCCGCCATGGAGCCCGGCACCACCAGCCAGTCTCCTCGGCTGATCTCTGCCTCCAGCTGCCCCGGCGCCCAGCCCGACAATCCAGCGTAGGCGCGTAATTTCTCATCGGCGGTCAATTGTTCCGCGATATGGACAAAGGCACGCGCGCCCTCAGCCACATAGAGATCACCGAATATCGCCGACATCGTCGGGTGCGTGCGTTTCGTTCTGATCAACATGATGAGGTTAAAGGGTTGGACCGGACCGCCGCGGTACATCATCCGGTCTGCGACGGGGGCCTTGTACTGCGGCAAGATCTTCGACAGCGGCATCTCGGTGGGGCGGTTCAAAATAAGCCCGGCGGTCCCGCCTTCGCCATGGGCGAGGACCAACACGACGCTTTGCTTGAACACGTCACTACCCACCTGTTCGGTCGCCACCAGGAGTCGGCCTTTTGCCGGCGCCAGCGCCGATGCGGCACCAGCCGCGTCGGCGGCCAGCAAAAAGACGCACAAGATCAAGCACCTGACGCTCCGAACCACCGTCTATCCTCCCCACCCCGACCTTCGCCGCCCGACTACGTACGTGACGACCTCAATACATTTTCACTATACATCATCATATGGCACATTGCCGGACAGCCCACGGAACCAGAAAAACAATTCAAGGAATTTCAAACTCCTACCGATACATCGAGATCAATAAAAAAATGAACTGAATCGCTCGAAGCCACGACTGGATAAGAGCTGAGAGGGAAGGACCATGTGGATCGTTCAGATTACCCAAAAATACATCAAAAGCCGCAATGTCGAACATTGCGCGCACAAATTTCCGCCGCTTCAAGAAGTCGAGGATGCGGAAACATTGGCGCATCTCCCGAGCGGCTCAGCCATCAAGTCCCTGCTGCTGAAGGATCAGTTCGGGCTGGTGCTGGTGGTGATTCCCGCCACACACCGCCTCAATCTGGCGAATGTTGGCAGTCAAATGCGCCGGCGCTTGGAGATCGTGGGCGAAGAAGATCACCGCCGTCTGATGAAGGGCATGCATCCCAAGTTCACCCCACCGCTGGGAGATGCCTACGGCATCAAGACCATCGTCGATGAAGACATCCTCAATGCCAAGCGGGTAATCTTCTCCGCTGGCGACAATACCAACTTCATCGAAACCAGCCTGCAGGACTATCTCGCCCATGCGCAAAACGCCACGTTTCTGAAAAACATCTCGATCGAAGAAATACGCAGCCTCACACCGGCGCAGCAACATGAAATGGCCACCGCCCTCACGCCCCAGCAGGCCATGCAGGAGCGCCTGGCCAATATCTACGAACTTCCCGCCATGCCGGAAATGACAAAAAGGCTTTTGTATCTGCGGAACAATCCCTATTCGCACGTCAACGACCTGCGCGAGATCGTAGCCCTAGATCCCACCCTGGCTCTCCAGGTCGTACACTACGCGAATTCGCCGTTTTACGGCTATGGGCGCAACATCACCGATATCGGCGAAGCCATCCAGATCCTCGGTTTTGACATGGTGCTCAACCTCTGTCTCGGACTGGCGGCCACCAAGGCCTTCAAACTCCCCAAGAACGGTCCATTCGAATTGCACACCTACTGGCACCAAACCCTGCTGAGCGCCACCATCATCCAAAGCATCGGCAAACTGCTGCCGCGGGAAATCCGCCCGCAACACGGCGTCTCCTACCTATCCGGCCTATTGCACAATTTCGGTCAACTCTTGCTCGGGCACATGTTCCCGGAGGAATTCTCAACCATCGGCCAGCTGGCCAGAGCCAATCCCGACCTCCCGATCGAACAGATCGAGCTCGACTTACTCGGTTTTCATCACGGCCATCTCGGCGCCGCGCTGCTGGAGCAATGGGGCATGCCCGATGAACTCGTGATCTGCTGCCGCGAGCACCACAACGCGCAGTATCATGGCCCACACAGCACCTTGGTACGCTTGAATCAGCTCACCGATATCGCCATGTGCGAATTTGGCGCTCTCTCCAACTGCCATGCCGAATCCGACCATAAGCGCAAGATCATGGACGCCCTGCAGATTTCCGAACAGCAAATCACCGAAACCACCCAGGAAGTGATCAAACAAACCAGCGGGCTGTCGTCACTGGCGATGAAAATCGTGGCCTGAAAAGACGGGGACGAAGGCCGCAACGCCCCAATCGGCATAGGGGGCAGCCATTATAGGCTGC
>CAZKZP010000085.1:0-3059 GCA_964557295.1 uncultured Chromatiales bacterium
CCGCGCAACATCTGCCGCACATCCAGATCAATGCACACACATTGCCGCGCGCGGCGGGCGGCGCCTCCGCCATGGCGAAAATCTTTGATGAACCGGCGGACCTGTACATCGTGCTCGGCACGGCGGCGCTGGAACACCTCCGGCAAAGCGGAGTGAAGCGTCCCGTCGTCGCCGGCCTGGTGCTGACGGCAGCCGATCTGGGGCGGTCCGAGAATGTGACGGGCGTGGTGATGGACTTGCCGCTGGAGACGGAAATCGAATGGATGACGCGGTTTCTTCCGGATAAAACGCGCGTCGGGCTGCTCTACAGTCCGGGGGCGCACGCGCAGCGCTATGAGGCATCCACCCCAGCGCTCGCCGCGCGCGGCCGCAGCCTGCAACAGCGCACAGTGACCACGCCGCAACAACTGCCCGCCGCGCTCAAGGCGCTGGAGCGCGATATCGATGTGCTGTGGGGCATTCCCGATCCGCTGGTCTATACCCCGCAAACCGCCAAAGAGTTATTGCTGTATTCATTCCGTTACCGCATCCCCATGGTCGGGTTCTCGCGCATGTGGGCCAAGGGCGGCGCGCTGTACGCCTTGGACCGCGATTATTACGACATTGGAATGCAATGCGGCGAACTGGTGCAAAAGGTGCTCGATGGCGCACCGCCCGCCAGTCTGCCGCCGGTGTATCCGCGCAAGATCGTGTATGCCATCAACATGAAGACGGCGCGGCACATGAAGATCGACATCGAACCCGCCTTGCTCAAAGGGGCTGTGGAGGTGTTTGAATGAGCGACTCAAGGAAGCAGAAACGCTTCAGCCTGATCTTGAAGTTCAATCTGCTGGTGACGCTGGTGATCGTGCTGACGATGCTCGGCACCTCGGCGCTGCTGCTGCAGCGGCAGAAAACGACCTATCATGACGAGTTGCTCAACAGCGGCGCGGTGCTCACCGAGCAAGTGGCGGCCAGCAGCGAATACGCCCTCTATACCCAGAGCGCGGAGGAACTGGCGCGGCTGATCGATGGCTTGGGCGCCTCCGCGCATGTGGCGTATGTGCGCTACACCGATGCGGCGCAGAAGACCTTGCAGGAGCGCGTCCTGATCGGCGCAATCCAGTTGCCGGCGTTCACATTGCATGCACAGGAGCATCCCGCGGGCCGTGTTCGGTTTGCGGAGCGCGCCGTCGGCACGCAGGCGGAAATGTATTTCGATCTGGTGGCGCCGGTGATGGAGCGGGCGCCGAGTGATTTCGCGGGCATGGAGTCGGCGGGCACTTCCAACGCCCCGCTTGGCTACGTGCAGATCGGCATCTCGCAGCGTGGCTTGCGTGAGCAAGTGCGGGCATTTATCAGAAACGCCGTCGTAGCCGTCACGGTGTTCGTGCTGCTGGGGCTGGCCGCGGTGTTTCTGGTCACCCGGAGCATCGCGCAGCCGCTCAAACGTCTTGCCGAGATGAGCCGGGCGGCGGCCGCAGGCGATTACGATCACACGCTGGAGCTGCGCACTCATGACGAGGTGCGCGATCTGGCCGAGTCCTTCAGTCGCATGCTGGGCAATCTGCGTGAATCGCGCGCGGAACTGGCGCGGCATCAGGAGAATCTCGAGCACCAGGTGCTGGAACGCACCCAGGCCTTGGCCGAGGCCAAGGATCAGGCGCTGGCGCTGGCGCGGCGGGCCGAGGCGGCCAGTCAGGCCAAGTCGCTGTTTCTCGCTAATATGAGCCATGAATTGCGCACGCCGCTGACGGCGATCATCGGCTTCGCCGGCGTCTTGCTCGATAGCAACACCACGATGGAAGAGCGCATCGACGGCGTTCGTTCGATCATCCGCAACGGCCAGCATTTGCAGCAGATCATCAACGATATCCTCGATCTCTCCAAGATCGAGGCGGACAAACTGGCCGTCGAACAAATCGATGTCGATTATTTCCAACTGCTGGCGGAACTCGAATCGGTGGTGGGCATGCAGGCGCGCAACAAGGGGCTGGCGTTCGACATCGCCTATCAGTTCCCGCTGCCACCGAAGATCCAGACCGACCCGCTGCGGCTCAGGCAGATCCTGATCAATCTGTGCAGCAATGCCATCAAGTTCACCGATACCGGCGGGGTCCATGTGGCGGTGGGGTGCAATTGCATCGAACGCCAGCTGCAAATCACCGTGAGCGACACCGGCATCGGCTTGAGCGAGGAACAATCATCGCGCCTGTTCCAGGATTTCGAGCAGGCGGATCAATCCACCACGCGCCGCTACGGCGGCACCGGCCTGGGGCTGTCGCTCTCGCGCAAGCTGGCCCGGATGATGGGCGGCGATATTCGCGTCGAGAGCAAGACCGGCGTCGGCAGCCGTTTCATCGTCAGCGTGGCCGCCGGCGTGCTGGACAAGTCTGCCTATGTTCACCAGATCCCGTCGGTCAAGGCGGCCGACGCCGAACAAAATGCGCAGCACGCCGCCAGTGGCGCGGCGCGGCTGAAGGGCCACGTGCTGCTGGCCGAGGATACGCCCGACAATCAGCGCCTCATCTCGCTCTATATCACCAAGACCGGGGCGCAGGTCAGCGTCGTTGACAATGGACAGCGGGCGGTGGAGGCCGCGCTGGGCGGCGACTTCGATGTGGTGCTGATGGACATGCAGATGCCGGTGATGGACGGCATCGAGGCAGTCACGCGCTTGCGCCGGCACGGGTATCGCAAGCCGATCGCCGCGCTCACCGCCAACGCCATGCGCGAGGATCAAGAGCGTTGCCTGCAAGCCGGGTGCAACGAATTTTTGACCAAGCCAGTCAGCCGTGAACAGCTGCTGCGTTTCTTGCAGGCGCATCTGCCGCAGGACGCGGTTGCCGCCCCCGCTGCGGCGCCGCTGGAATCGACGCTGATGGAAACGGATCCCTCCTTCGCCGATCTGATCCAGGGATTCATCGATCGTCTGCCGGGATTTCAGCAGCAGGTTCACGGCGCGCTCCAGGCGAGGGATACGGTGAATCTGAAAAAGCTGCTGCACGATTTGAAGGGCATCGGCGGCGGCTACGGCTATGAGCCGCTGACCGAGATGATGCGGCAGAGCGAGTTTATGT
>CAZKZP010000085.1:3069-7788 GCA_964557295.1 uncultured Chromatiales bacterium
GTTTGATCAGCTGTGCGCGCGCATCATCGCCGGGCGGCCGCGGTGAACCGGGAGCGCAGGCGGCACTCCCAGCCGTGGATTATTTTTCCCCCGTTTCCTGCGTGGACACCAGGATGAAATGCCGCAAAAACTCGATCACGCGCGGATCGTAGATCTCGTTGTGGCCGGGGATGATCTTCTTGTCCACCTTGATCAGCAGATATGGATTGCGCCCCACGGAGTTGTGTTCGTGGGTCAGCACCGAGCCGGGGAAGCTCATCTGCGCGCCGGGCGCATCCTGGGTCCAGCCGCTGCGGACGGACTGCAGCATGCCCAAGTCGTCCAGCGCGCGTGGCATGTCTTGATGGCTCAGGGTGTGGGTTTGATACGGCGCGAAATGGCCGATGGCGGTGCGGTTGGCGCTGCCCTGAGCGATTTCCTGCGGCTGCTGCGTGACCGCGTTGGGGCGGGTCGTGTCCTTGTGTTTTTCGAATAGCGTCGAGAAAAAACGTCCGGCCCAGAAGGCGTATTTGGTGGCCCAGTCGGCTTCGGAGGTCAGCACCGCCAGCACCGGCAATTGCCCGGGGAAGTAACTGCCGCGTGCATTGGCCATATCGCTCAGATTGGCGAGCTGCATCGCCTCGAAGGCCGGATTGAGCAGCACTATCAGGTCACCGAAACCGCGCACATTAGAGGCGGCAGTCGCGGGGCCTTGCGTCTCGACGAAGCGTTCCTTCAGGATCTGCGCCAGGGCGGAATACACCACCGCCCCGCCGAAGCTGTGGCCGATCACCACCAGGCGCGTCTGATTCGGCGGGTGTTTCTCGTCGATGGCCACCGAGATCCGCTTGACCTCCTCCAAGCGTGCGAGCACCTCGGCCACCGCGCCATGCCCCACCTGGTGCGCGGTGTTCTTGCGTTCCCAGAAGGTGAGATTCTCGAGGTACGGCACATCCAGCGATTGCCCGCGCCAGCCCAGATAGACGCCGAAGACCTGGCGCGCCTGCCGTCCGGCCTGCTGGCTGGCCTGCGTTTCCAATTGGGCGAGACGCTGGAGCGTGGCGCGGAAATTGGTGACGTTGTCATCCCCCGCCGCGGCGTTGTGCTTCCAGCCGTGGACGAAGACCACCAGCAGCAGATTGTTTTCCGCCGCTTCTTTATAAATCGCGTCCAGGAGTTGGTTCAGTTGCGCGCGATCATGCAGCTGGCCTTGGTCGTCGAACTCAACGAAACCTAACTGGTACTCGGTCTGCGGTTCGGCCGGGTTGCGGTACTGCTGGATTGCCTGCTGCGGGCATTGCTCTTCCGGCTGGCTGCTGATGCAGGGATTATAATCGGTGCGGTATTGGATGTTCTTGGTGCAGCCCAGCATGCTCAGGCTGAGCAGCACGCCGAGGATGATATATCGTGTTCTTGGCATGAGACGCTCTCCGCGTTTGTCGTTATGCTGTAATGATAGATGCAACTCAATCCTTTCGCATCGGCGCGGCGCGCAAAGGTTGGAAGAGGTGCTCCAGCCCGTTGACCTTGATTTCGTATACAATGGCGAGCAACTGTCCGAGCTCGCCGCCGGGAAATCCCTGTTGGGCAAACCAAACCACATAGGGTTCGGGCAAGTCGATCAACAAGGTGTGCTTGTATTTGCCGAAAGGCATGCGGTAATGCGCTAGTATGAGCATCTGTGCACTCGCGGTGGAGGGTGCGATGTTGTGCGGCGTATGCATGGCGATAATCGATCAACAAATAGTTTTGCAGGATCCATGATACCTCGATCACTCAAGCATGTGTTGGGCCTGGTGTGTCTGCTGGCGTGCGCAACGGCGTCGGGCGCGGAGGTGGTCACGCCGGTCACCTATTTCAATCCGCCGCTGATCAGATCGGCCGACGGCATCTCCCTGCACAAGGACATCTATCTCGCGCCGCTGAGTTGGAGCCGCGAGTATCATGGCAAGGAGATGGAGGTGAACTTCCAGGTCAGCGCCAAGGTGCAGCTGTTCAATTCGGATCTCTATTTCGCCTTTACCCAAAAGTCCTTCTGGCATGCCTATAATAGCACCGAGTCCTCGCCCTTCCGCGAGACCAACTACAATCCGGAGATCTTCTATCGCATCCCGCCGCGGGGCGCATGGCTGCACAACTGGGGGATGGACATCGGCGTGGAGCACGAGTCCAACGGCCAGGCGCTGCCGGGATCGCGCAGCTGGAACCGGGTCTATGTCACCCCGTATTTTCCGCGGCGCGATGATCTGTTGCATGTGAAGCTCTGGTACCGCATTCCTGAGCCCGCCAAGCACAACCCCCTGGACGCCGAGGGCGACGACAATCCGGACATCGAACATTACTTGGGATACGCCGAGATCCGCTACCTGAAACAATTTCGCGGCGGCGATCTGCTGGGCGTGATGCTGCGCGGCAACGCCGAGAGAGGGTATGGCGCGGTGCAGATCAACTATGACGCGCCGGGGCGATCCAAGGACATGTATTATCGCATCTCGCTCTGGCATGGCTATGGCGAAACCCTGATCGACTACGATCGCTCCCTCACCCGCCTGAGCATCGGCGTATCCTTCCTCAGGTGAAAACCAGGGCAGGCCGGCATGCGCGGCAGAACCGTCGGGTGCAACCCGCCGCCAGGCGCGGTAAATGACACCTCGGGGCCGTCGATAAACCATCCTTGAATCATTCGGTTGCAGCAGGATTTGCGGGATAGGGGCGCGCCCCGTATCATGCAGGTTTTGGCAGGCGAGCGCCCATGTTTTTCGTAGACCAACGCAGGCATTTCTTTCGCCCCTTCAACAGCAAGTACCGCGAGCAGGTCATCGAGTGTCTGCGCGCGTTCTACGCGCGGCTTTACAGCTCCATGGCCGATCATGGGCGCAGTTACCTCCGCGACCAGGTGATCGACATCTTCCAGGAGGCGATCACCCGCGCCCCGCTGCTGGAGGCCGAGACCGAGGACGAATACACCGCCCCGGCGCGCGGCGAGCGCGAGCAGGCCAACTGGGTGCTGAACCTGCTGCTGGAGCACGGCTGGATCGAGCGCCTGGTCGACGAGGCGACGCTCTCCAGCACCTACGCCTTCAGCCGCTACGGCCGCCTGTTCACCCAGCCCATGGTCGAGACCGCCGCCGGGCGCTTTCGCACCCGCCACCGCAACACGCGCAACACGCGCAACGCCTTGCAGTCATTTCTCGAGAAGGGCGAGGTCCACGATCTGCTCGACGCCTTCGAATATTCCGAGCGCATCATCAGCGACTTCAGCGACGTGATCGCCGAGCTCGACGACCGCAAGCGCCAGCTGGTGCGGGAGGTCGAGGCGCAGCAGGTGATGCAACGGGCGAGCGATGAGTTCTTCGACTTCATGGAAAAGCGCTTCATGCCCGATCTCTCGATCCGGCTCTCCGCCGACAGCGTGGAGAAATACCGCGATGAGATCCAGACCCTGATCAACAAGGCGCGGCGCAAGCAAAAAGACTTCAAGGCGCAGGCCGAACGCGAGTTGCGCCGCAGCGCCCCCGAGCTGCTCAGCGATCCCAAGCAATCGCTTTATCTGCTGATCCTCGATGGCATCGACAGCCGCATGAGCAGCGCCAGCGAGATCATGCTGCCCGCGCTGCGCCACGCCCTGAACAGCTTCACCCGCCGCGCCGACATCATCATCCGCCAGCTCAGCTACAGCAGCGGCGGGCATCAGAGCCGCCTGCTGGAGGTCTGCCAAGCGTTGCAAGCCCTGACAGAAGAGGCGCGCGAACAACGTCTGGCGCATGCCGGTGAGCATCTCGCCAGCCTGCAACTGGCCCTGCCCGACCCCGACAGCCTGCGCCTGTACGCCGGGCGCACGCGGCGCGTGGTCAACACCGCGGTGGAAGAGCACAGTGATCTGGACCGCGACGCGCGCCAGCGCCTGTTCATCGACCAAGCCCTGGAGCTGGCCTTCGCCGTGAACAACCAAGAGCTGCGCGATTACATCGCGAGCGCCCTGAGCAAGGGCCATCGCCTGCACAGCCAGCACCTGCCGGTGCAGGACGCCAAGCAACTCCTGCTCAACGCGCACGCCATCGAGATCGGCGTCAAAGGCGCGGAATCGAGCGAGTATCATTTCCACGTCGAACCCACCGGCCAGCAGGTGCAGACCGATTACTTCGCCCAGACCGATGAGTTCATCATCGAGCTGGTGGAGCGGGGGTGAGGGGATAAGGCATGAAAGAACGCGCAAGGGATCTGCGCCAGATACAAACGGATGCCGAGCGGCTGCTGTGGCGCCATTTGCGTACGCGACAAATGGCAGGTTGTAAATTCCGCCGGCAGGAGGCGATCGGGCATTACATTGTGGATTTTGTATGCTTTGATCAGAAATTGGTTATTGAGATCGACGGTGGGCAGCATGCTGTGAACGTTGAATATGACAGTTCGCGAACAGCAGAGCTGCAGCAGCGTGGCTATCGAGTGCTGCGTTACTGGAACCACGAGGTTTTGGGGAATCTTGCGGCGGTGTTGAATGATATCCGCAACAACATCTGCTAATTCGAAGAGATGCGCACCCTCTCCCCCAGGGAGAGGGCGGGGGTGAGGGGATGATAAATTTACCCCCTCATCCTGTCCTTCTCCCTAAGGGAGAAGGGACGCACAGATAGGCGGACTGTGGAACATTGAGCATTTATTCGTAGCTGAGCTGGGGCGTCGCGCCCTCTCCCCCAGGGAGAGGGCGGGGGTGAGGGGATGATAAATTTACCCCCTCAT
>CAZKZP010000086.1:0-7634 GCA_964557295.1 uncultured Chromatiales bacterium
CCGAGCTGGTCAGCACGCCGGAGCATGGGATGGCCGCGCAACGCAATCTGCTTGAGATCTATCAGCAGGAAAAGGACTGGAACAAGGCGATCTCCATTGCGGAGCGTTTGAAACAACACAACGGCGGCGAGCTGAAACAGCGCATCGCTCATTACTTCTGCGAGCTGGCATGTCAGGCCGGAGAGCGCGGCGATCATGCCAAATCCGGTGAGCTCCTGCGGCAGGCCTTGTCGAGCGATTCGCGGTGCGCGCGCGCCAGCATGGTGGAGGGCGATCTCGCCAGGAAACTCGGTAAACCTGAAGCGGCGCTCCATGCCTATCAGCGTGTGGTCAAACAGGATCCTACGCTGATCCCTGAGATACTCGATCGGCTGGTGGCGTGTTATCGTGAGACGGGCCGGCTCGAGGATGGATTCGCCGGCATCCAAGAGATTCATGCCGGACATCCTGGGATCGGCAGCGCAATGATGCTGATGCGTTTGGCGCGCGAATTGAACCAGGAGCAAACCGGGCTGCGGATACTGCGCGATTATTTGCAGAAGGAGCCTTCGGTGACCGGCGCGCTGGAGCTGCTCGATATCTCCAGCCGGCGCGATGGCGTCGAGCACGAGGCGCTGACGGCAGTGCATGAGATCCTGAAACGGCTCGGCGCAGATCACGCCAAGTATTGTTGTCATCAATGCGGCTTCACCGGCCAACGTCTGTACTGGCAATGTCCGGGCTGCAAATCGTGGGATACGATTCGCGCCGTCTGAAACCGCCACTGCATGGTGAGGAGTAACGAGTGGGTAGTGAAATGAAAAACGCCTCGCGCATCATCGTCGCCCTGGATTATGCGGCGCCGCGTGATGCGCTGGGGCTGGCGGCAAGACTCGATCCGACGCGGTGCCGCGTCAAGGTCGGCAAGGAGCTGTTCACCCGCGCGGGTCCGGCGCTGGTCGAGCAACTGATGAAGGGCGGCTTCGATGTGTTTCTGGACCTCAAATTCCACGACATCCCCAACACCGTGGCCAAGGCCTGCGCGGCGGCGGCCGATCTGGGCGTTTGGATGGTCAACGTGCACGCCCTGGGTGGGCGGCGGATGATGGCGGCGGCGCGCGAGGCGATCGCCTCCAGCGCGCATCAGCCGATCCTAATCGCGGTGACCGTGCTCACCAGCATGGGCGCGGAGGATTTGCAGGAAATCGGTTTGGCTTCGAGTCCGCAGGAACAGGTGCTCAAACTCGCTGCGCTGGCGCGCGCGGCGGGCATGGACGGCGTGGTCTGCTCGGCGCAGGAGGTTCAGGGTCTACATGCATTATGGCCCGCGGCCTGCTTGGTCACGCCGGGCATCCGTCCGGCATGGTCGCAGCAAGGCGATCAGGTGCGCGTGATGACGCCGCGCCAGGCCGTTGCGGCCGGATCGAGTTATCTGGTGATCGGACGCCCGATTACGGCAGCGCCCGATCCATTGCAAGCGCTCGCGCGCATCGTGGAAGAGCTCGGACAGGATGATTTTGCTTGACGCAATTCGACGATATTTGTAGTGTCTAGGGGCGGCTGAATGCCGCGATGACTCAAAGGTAAATGACACGGAATAAGGAGATATGTCATGAAGAAGATCCGGATGTTAGCAGTTGGACTTATGTTGATGCTGCCTCTGACCGCATGGTCCGAGGTGAAGGTGAATATCAATACCGCCGATGCCGCGACCCTGGCAGAGCACGTCAAGGGTGTGGGGCTCAAGAAGGCCGAGGCGATTGTGCAGTATCGCAAGGATAACGGCCCGTTCAAGTCAGTGGAGGATCTTGCCAAGGTGCAGGGTATTGGTGATGAAACCGTCGAGAAAAATCGCGCGATACTTTCGGTTAACAATAACAAATAATTAGTATTGTTGTACCATTGAGGCCGGACAGTGATGAACTGTCCGGCCTTTTTATTTATGAAAAATTCAGGCATGTGTACACGATTTTTTTCTTGGCTTCCGCTCGTTGTTGGATTCCACACGGCGTTTGTTTTTGCCGACGGTCAGGCCGTCATCAAGCCGGTGGACGTTCGATTCACCTTCGAAACCCTGCGGCTGCCCGGCGATGAAGCAATGGGCTTGCTGGGCGGCAATTATCTGCTGCATTTTTCCGAGCGTTTCTACGGTGGGCTGGGCGCGTATGGCGCGCTGACCGGCGAGCGCGGCGGCTTTTTCACCGGGGGATTCGAGCTCGGCTATCAGGCGCCGCTGTCGCGGCATCTTGCGCTGGACATCGGGGGGTTCGTCGGCGGCGGCGGGGGCGGCGCGGCGCCCCAGGGCGGCGGACTGATGCTACGGCCGCATATGAGCCTGATGCATCGCAATGAGGATTTCGGCATCGGATTGAGCGTGAGCCGCGTGGAGTTTCCGAATGGTGACATCGCCAGCACGCAGTGGAGTCTGGTGTTTGAAAAGCGGCTCTATGCGGCCTTGTTTCCGCCGTCGTACCGAGTGGAGGCCTGGCCGGAGGATGGCGCGGACTGGCGCGCGCGGGGATTCGGTTTGCGCGCCGCGCAACGGCGGATCGCGCTGGAACTGCGCGCCTATGCGCCGGGGTCAGATGCGACTCTGATTGATGGAGCACCGCACGACGATACGATGGGCGTGGTCGGCGTGGAGTGGCGGCAAGTGTATCCCGACCATTATCTCAGCCTCGCGAGCTATGGGGCGATGTATGGCGCGGTCGATGGATTCGCCCAGGTGATGGCGGGGGTTGGCCGGCATCACTGCTTCGCATCCGGCCAGGATATCAGTCTGGGTCTGGCGTTCGGCGCGGCGGGTGGCGGGCGGGTGGATACCGGCGGTGGTCTGGTCGTCGAAGTGGTCGCCGGTTGGTCTATTCCTCTGACCCGGCGGCTCGATCTGGGGGTCAGAGTCGGTGCGTTAACGGCGCCGGACGGAAATTTTTCGGCCAGAACCGCGACAGTTAACACCGCCTATCGGTATGACACTCTGGCTGTTACGCAGAGTCGCGATGCGCCGGAAACCGGGGTGTTGCAACTGCGCCACTGGCGCTGGCGCACGGCGCATCAGAGCTATTTCGTTGATGATGATACGTTGCGGAAAAACGGCACAGCCGATGGCTCGCGCGTCGATCTGATCGGCATGATGCTGGATGTCATGGCGACAAAAAATCTCTATTTCACCGGGCAGGCGCTGGGGGCCTACGATGGAGGCGCCGGTGGTTATGCGGTGGGGTTGGTGGGTGTTGGATATGAAGTGGCGTTTGCGGATGGTGCGCTCAGACTTGGTGCTGAACTCGCGGCGGGGGCAAGTGGAGGTGGAGGTCTGGCGGTTGGGCATGGCATAATCACCCAGCCGATGCTGCTTGCGCGCTACCAAATCGCGCCGCAACTGGAGCTGGAAGCGGGTTATGGCCGCTTGCTTGCGCTCTCGGGGGATTTCGATCCGGAAGTATTGCATCTGGCGCTCACTTACCGCTACGCCACGCTCTATCGCGCCGATTGAGATTTCGGCGCTGGCGTTTGCTGGTTATCGCGGTGATAATCCGCCTTTATTATTGACACCCGCAAGGAGAGAACACTTTCAATGTGGTGTAAAAAGAGTTTGCTGGCCACAGTCGTCCTTTGTTGCGCGGCGTTATCACCTCTCGCGCTTGCCGCGCTGCCGGCTTCCGCAACCAACGATCAGTTGCGGGCGTTGCAGCAGCTTTCTCCGGATCAGAAGGCCGCGCTGCTGAAGATGGCAGGCCAGGATGGGGGCAGGGGCATTACAGGCGATCAGCTGCGCGCGCTGGAGAAACTTCCTCCGGATCAGAAGGCCGCGCTGCTGAAGATGGTCGGTCAGGAGGCGGGCACAGGCGTTGCGCAAACACCGCCCAGTACACCCGAGCTTGTTTTACCGCCCGCCGAAAGCCCAACCCCGTCGCCGTCTGTGCAGGGGGCGGAGCCGCAATCCGAGGATGTCTACACGGACAAGACGACCGGCCTGAAGCGGTTTGGCTATGATCTCTTTGCCGGTGTGCCCACCACATTTGCCCCCGCCACGGACATTCCGGTGCCGGCCGATTTCGTGCTTGGCCCGGGTGATGTGCTCCAGGTCCAGCTCTATGGCAAGGAAAACCAGGACTATGCGCTGGCCGTCAACCGCGATGGCATGCTGAATTTTCCCGGCCTGGGGGCCATTGCAGTGGCGGGATTGTCGTTCGACGCGGTCAAGGCGGATATCAAGGATCGGGTGCGCAAGCAGTTGATCGGTATGCAGGCCAATGTGTCGCTGGGTCCGCTGCGTTCGATCCGTGTGTTTGTCTTGGGCGAGGCCAACCGTCCGGGTTCCTACACCGTCAGCTCGCTTTCCACCATGACCAACGCCTTGTTCGCCAGCGGCGGGGTCAAGCCGATCGGGTCGCTGCGCAATGTGGCGCTCAAACGCGCCGGCCGCTTGGTCACCACGCTGGATCTCTACGATCTGCTGCTGCGCGGCGACACGAGCAAGGATCAACGCCTCCAGCCCGGCGATGTGATCTTCATTCCCCCGGTGGGCAACACCGTCGGTATTCAGGGCGAGGTGCTGCGGCCCGGAATCTACGAACTGAAAAACGAAAAGACATTGGCCGAAATCTTGGCGTTGAGCGGCGGGGCGCAGGCGGCGGCCGATCTGCAAAAGGCGCAACTCGAGCGGGTGACCGACCAGCAGGAGCTGGCCATCGTCGATGTGGATCTCACCCAGGAGATCGCGCTGAAGCAGGAAGCGAGAAACGGCGATCTGCTCAAGATCCATGCCATCGTGGATGATATGAACGAGATCGTCACGGTGGAGGGACACGTCTACCGGCCGGGCAAGTATCAATGGCGCGCGGGGATGCGCGTCACGGATTTGATCGCCCTGCGTGATATCAAGCCGGAGGCGGATCTCAATTACGTGGTGATCTTGCGCGAAACCGGACCGGCGCGCTTGGTGGAGGTGCTGTCGCTGGATCTGGAAGCCGCGTACGCCGCTCCGGACTCGGCGGGTAACCTGCTGCTGCAAGGCCGTGACAAGGTGATGATCTTCTCCGGCAGCGAGGACCGGAAGACCAAGCTGGAAGACGTGATTGCGAAACTGGGATTGCAGGCCCAGCTCGGGCACCAGCGCAAGGTCGTGACCGTGGGCGGGCGCATCCGGCACGCGGGCGATTATCCCCTGGAGCGCGGCATGCGGATCGGCGACCTGATCCGGGCCGGCGGCGGCTTGCAGGAATCGGCCTATCAATTGTCCGCCGAGCTGAGTCGGTATGAAATCAAAGACGACGAATTTCGCGAGATCCGCCATATCACCCTGAATCTGCCGGCGATCATTCGCGGCGAGGCGGCGGCCGACCAGGAGCTGCAACCCTACGATGTGCTGCATATCAAGGAGCTGCCGCAGTGGCGCGAATACGCCACGGTCAAGCTGGGCGGTGAGGTGAGATTTCCCGGCACCTATCAGATCAAAGAGGGCGAAAGGCTTTCCGATCTGATCCAGCGCGCGGGCGGTTTGACGGACAAGGCCTACCCGCAAGGGGCGTTTTTCTCGCGCATCTCCTTGCAGGAGAAAGAACAGGAGAACATCCGGCAACTGGCCAAGGGCCTCGAAACCGATCTCGCCCTGATGTCGGTGGAGCAGGCGAAGGCCGATGCCAAGACCCTCGAAATGGTGACGGCGTTGCAAGAGATGCTGCGCCGCTTGCAGGAAACCCAGGCCAAGGGGCGGCTTGTCATTGACTTGCCTGCGATCCTGGCCGGGCGCGCGGAGACGGATGTGGTCCTCGAAAGCGGTGACCAGTTGTATGTCCCGTCCATCAAGCAGGAGGTCACGGTGGTGGGCGAGGTGTTTTATCCCACCTCGCATCTGTTCGCGCGGAGCCACGACTGGGAAAAATATATCAATCTGAGTGGCGGGATCACCAAACGCGCCGATGAAGACCGCACCTATGTGGTGCGCGCCAACGGTGCGGTGGAGAAGGTGGATGACCGGGCCTTCAAAAAGAAGGGCATCCTGCCGGGCGATACCATCGTGGTGCCGATGGATGCCGAGCGCTTCAGCCGCCTGCAATTGTGGACCAGCGTCAGCCAGATTGTGTATCAGCTGGGCTTGGCGGCCGCCAGCTGGCATGCCATTGGTCTCTTCTAGGGCGAGGCGGGCATGACCGAGCATACAAATACAAAAGCGGCTCCTCCGGAGTATTATCGACCCCCATACGGTCCGTATCCGATGGGATATGCCGCCGAGGATGAAATCAATCTGCTCGATTTGTGGCGGGTGCTGATGGCGCGGAAGTGGCTGATCGTGGGCCTGACGTTCCTGGCCACGGTGGCGGCGCTGGTCATCGCCTTGCGCACGACGCCGATCTACCGAGCGGAGGCGCTGCTGGCGCCGGTCGAAGACGATAAGAACGGCGCGGCCTCGGCCCTGGCGCAATTCGGCGGACTGGCCTCCATGGTGGGCGTGAGCTTGGGTGGCGGCGGCAACACGGAACATTCACTGGCAGTGCTAAAATCCCGCGCATTTTTGGATGACTTCATCCAGGAAAACCAATTGATGCCCGTGTTTTTCGAGAAGTTGTGGGATGCCGAGAAACAGGCCTGGGCCGTGGAAGATCCCAAGCAGGCGCCCACCGCCTGGGATGCCTATGATGTGTTTAGCAAAAATCTGCTCAAGACCAGCGTGGACAAGAAAAGCGGGCTGGTGACGGTGGGCATCGAATGGAAAGATCCGGAGCAGTCCGCGCAGTGGGCGAATCAATTGGTGACGCGTCTCAACAGTCATCAGCGCCGGGTCGCGATACAGGAGGCGGAGAAGAGCCTCGCCTATCTCAACGAGCAGTTGGCCAAGACCCCCGTGGTCGAGATGCAGCAGATGCTTTATCGTATGCTCGAAGCGGAAACCAAGAAGATCATGTTAGCCAATGTGCGCGATGAATATGCCTTCAAGGTGGTCGATCCCGCCGTCGTGCCGGAGCGGAAGATCAAGCCCAAGCGCTCCTTGATCGTAGTGCTCGGATTCATGGCCGGGTTGATGGGCTCGATCTTCCTCGCCTTTTTCCTCTCTTTTATCGAGCGGCAGAAGGCCGCGGCCAAAGACGGCCGCGAGGATGCGGATCGATCCGGGGGCTGACCGAAACGTGGTCCGCTCTCGACGTGGGCCGGCCGTTTGCAAAATGGCATGACGCGTTATAGACTCTCGCGTTTATCATCCACCCTTTCAACAGAAGGATTACGGCAATAATGGCGAAGCAGCACTTGTTTACCTCCGAGTCGGTCTCAGAAGGGCATCCGGACAAGATTGCAGACCAGATCTCCGATGCCATTCTCGATGCGATCCTGGCACAGGATCCCACCGCGCGCGTGGCCTGTGAAACCCTGGTCAAGACCGGAATGGTGCTGATCGCCGGTGAGATCACCACCTCCGCCTGGATTGACATGCACAACGTAGTGCGTCAGAAGGTCAAGGACATCGGCTACAACAGCTCCCACATGGGGTTCGACTGGGAATCCTGCGCCGTGCTCACCGCCATCGACAAGCAGTCCGCCGATATCGCCGTGGGGGTGAACGAGAGCGAAGTCCACGAGATGGGCGCGGGCGACCAGGGGATGATGTTCGGCTACGCCACGAACGAAACCGACGTGCTGATGCCCGCGCCGATCACCTA
>CAZKZP010000087.1:0-7593 GCA_964557295.1 uncultured Chromatiales bacterium
GGACTGGCCGGCCAGCTTCACGCGGCAGCGGCCCTGCAGCAGTTCCATGGTCTCGGGGGCGCCGGTATTGAAGTTGTAGCTGCCGGGCAGCATCACGCCCAGGGTCTTCTTTTCGCCTTGCGCGGTCACGATGCTGCGGCTGGTAACCTTCCCTTGGTGATAGACATTGGCCTTCTTGATGATTTCAGCGTTTTTGAAGCTCATGCGTCCTCCTCGTCGAGAAAAAAATTCCCGCGCATGGTAGCACAGGACCGCTCAATGTTTCTGCCCGGCGCCCGTTATACCTATCACAATGATTCGCGAGGGAACTTTACCGCCCATGCCATGCCTGTCCAAGCCGTCGCTACGCCTGCTGTTCATCCTGGCAATCCAGTTGATTGCCGGAGCCGCGCAGGCCTTCGACCATGCGCGATACACCACCCTCGCCCGCAGCGGGCTGAGCGACATCAGCGCGTTGATACAAAACACACCCGTCGACCCGGCGCGGCTGCGCGCCACGCTCGATGAGATGCTGGCCCTGGGCGTCCAGGGCTGCCGGGATTTTTTGGACCAGCCCACGGCGCATGCGAAATTGATCGAGCTGGTGCTAGAACAGTCCTCGACCATGACCCGGCTTTCCACGGCCGAGATCAGCGCGCAGTGGTATCGGGGTGATCTGCCCAAAAAACACGGCATCGACATCGTCGCGCTGGATCACTTCGGCGATATCTCGATCAACTACATGGACAGCATCGTGCATCCGGCCACCGCGCAAATCCTGCTGCGCGAATATCTGGCGACCGGCGATCTGTTCTCGCTGAAGGCCGCGCGGCACGAACTCAAGGAAGCGATCGAGCATGTCGAGCGCCTCAAGCCAACCAGCCAAAATCGCGGCAAAGATATCCTGACGAATGGATTTTGACCGCGGATGAACCCCCACTCACGAAATTATATGTCTCAGCCATCCGCCACTCGAATTCCACAGCGACCGCGAGCGCGCCGCGACCTATGAACGGGCTCAATCGTCTCTCGCTGCGCGGAAAGTTCCTGGTCGTCCCCGCCATCGGATTCTTCCTGACCGTGGGTCTGGCCGCGATCTTCTTCCCCGCCATCTGGGCGCAGGAACGCCTGCTGGTAAAACTGGCGGAGGATAACCTGACCATCATCAATCGATTGTTCAACGACTTCACGACGCTTTCGATCAACCACAATGCGATCAATGGACTGCTCACGGGATCGGCAGACGGTGCCTCAACTTCGCTTCCAGATGCCGGGCCGCCACTGCTGCAAACAATCAGCGACATCGAGGATCACATAACCAAAGAGATCGGGCGCAACATCGCCCTGCACGCCTCGCACAAGAACGACTACGATATCCTGCTCGCCATGCTGGCGCACTATCGCCGGCTCGCCAATCATGCCCTTGAGCAGTCAGCGCTCGATCGCGCCTCCGTCACCGGCCACATGAGCCAGGCCACGGAGCAGTTCAACCGGCTGACGGCACATTTTCTGGTGGTGATGCAAAACGAACACCGGCACATCGACGATGCCTTCGCCGAGCAAATCGAGCGCTCGCGCAATCAGACACTGACTTTACTCGCGGTCTTCGTCATCGCCATGACCAGCATGGTCGTCGTGGCGCTGCTGCTCTCCCGGCTGCTCGCCGGGGACATCCAGCGCCTGATCCAGGTCATGGACCGGCTCGCACAGGGCGACACCGGCGTGGCCATCCCCGCACCCTCGAACGACGCCATCGGCCGGTTGGCCGGGGCGGTGACCATCTTCAAGGACACACTGCTCAACAACGCCGAGCTCAACACCCAGACTCAGCACATCAACCACGCCATGAGCAACGCCCAGCAGCTCACCAATCTCGGCAGCTGGGAGATCGATCTGGTGGCCGGTTCCGCGATCTGGTCCGATCAGCAGTTCCGCATCCTGGGCGAACCCCCTCAGGGTTTCACGCCGGAAAAGGACTCCCTCCTGCACTACATCCATCCGGATGACGAAGCTCTGTTCACTCATGCACTGGAGGCGCTCTGCTCCGGGAAGATCGATCATCTGGACATCGAACACCGGATCGTCCGCCCGAATGGCAGCGAACGCATCGTACAGGAACGCGCGCAAGCCACATTCTGCGGCCACGGCAGGCCGGTCAAGGTTCTGGGCGCGACACTGGACATCACCGAACGCAAACTCGCGGAGTCCGAACAGGAACTTGCGGCGAGCGTGTTCAGGAACACCCTCGACGGGATCATGATCACCGATCGCAACGGCACGATCCTGCGCGTCAACCCCGCCTTCAGCATGATCACCGGCTATCGCACCGATGAGGTGGTCGGACAAAATCCGCGCCTCCTGCGCTCGGGCGTGCAGGATGAATTCTTTTATCAGAACATGTGGTCGGCGCTGCTCACCACCGGCATCTGGCAAGGCGAACTGTGGAACCGCCGCAAGGACGGCGAGGTCTTCCCGGTGCGCGAGCACATCAATGCCGTGGTCGACGACATCGGCCAGACCGTGCGCTACATCAGCATCTTCAGCGATATCACCGAAAAGAAACTCTCGGAGGAACGAATCTATCATCTGGCCCATTATGATGCGCTGACCGATCTGCCCAATCGCACCATGTTCCACTCACACTTTGATCAGGCGGTATTGCGCGCCAAACGCACCGGGAAAACACTCGCCTTGATCTTTCTCGATCTGGATGGCTTCAAGCTCATCAACGACACCCTGGGACATCAGGTCGGCGACGCGCTGATCACGGAGGTGGCCAAGCGCCTGCGCGAGGTGGTGCGCCTGGAAGACACCGTCGCCCGGCTGGGCGGTGATGAGTTCACCCTCCTGCTCGAGGATCTGGAAAATCCGCAGGATGCCAGCAAGATCGCCAAGAAGATCCTCGATGTGATCACCATGCCCTTCCTGCTGGAAGGCCGTGAGATCGTCATCACCACCAGCATCGGCATCAGCACCTACCCGGAAGACGGCAAGGACATCGCCACCCTGCTCAAACACGCCGACACCGCCATGTACCGGGCCAAGGAGCTCGGGCGCAACAACTACCAGTTCTTCACCGCCGAGATGAACGCGCGCACCCTGGCGCGGCTCAACATGGAGAGCCATCTGCGCAAGGCCCTGGAACGGGGAGAGTTCAGCATGGCCTATCAACCCCTGATCGACGCCGTCAGCGGCAACATCATCGGCAGCGAGGCTCTGCTGCGCTGGCACCACCCCGACCAGGGCATGATCGCACCCGATACCTTCATCCCCGTGGCCGAGGAAAGCGGCCTGATCATCCCGATCGGCGCCTGGGTGTTGCGGGAGGTGTGCGCCCAGCACATGCGCTGGCGCGCCCAGGGCCTGCCCTCGCCCCGCATCGCGGTCAACCTCTCCGGCCGGCAGTTCCTGCGCGAGGCGCCCGATCAGCTGATCGCCCATATCCTCGAGGACACCGGCATGCCGCCCGAATCCCTGGAGCTGGAGATCACCGAAAGCATCCTGATGGATCGCACCGACGAGACCATCGTCACGCTGCAACGCCTCAAGGCGATGGGGGTGTATCTGGCCATCGACGATTTCGGCACCGGGTACTCGTCACTGTCCTACCTCAAACGCTTCCCGATCCACAAACTCAAGATCGACCGCTCCTTCGTCAGCGACATCACCCGCGATCAGGACGACGCGGCCATCGTCAAGGCCACCATCGCCCTGGCGCACAGCCTCAATCTCACCGTGCTGGCCGAAGGGGTGGAAACCGCCGCGCAGTGTCAATTCCTGCAACGCCACGGCTGCGATCAGATGCAAGGCTTCTATTTCAGCCGCCCGCTCGGCGCCGCTGATTTCGCGCAATTGCTTGCCAGCGGCGCCTCATTCATTCGAGACTAAGGCATGGCCACACGATTGCTCACCGCGCTGCTATTCGCCCTCATCGCGCCGATCGCGCTCGCCGCGGGCGATCCCGCCGCCGGCCGCACCAAGGCGCAGGCCTGCGCCTTCTGTCATCAGCTCGATGGCCACAGCGAGCAACCCGCCTTCCCGAAACTCGCCGGGCAATTCGAGGCCTATCTGCTGCAACAATCCCTGCTCTTTCACCGCGGCGAACGCCAGGACGAGGCCATGGCCAGCGTGACGATGATGATCAACAACCCCCAGGATCTCGCCGATATCGCCGCGCACTTTGCCACGCAGACGCCCATGCGCGGCAACGGCGCATCATCGGAGCGGACCAAGGAAGGCAAGCGGCACTATGAGACCTACAACTGTCATTTGTGCCATGGAGCGGATGGTCTTGGACAAGCGGCCAAAGACGGCCCCAACCCACGGCTCGCCGGACAACACCGGCAGTACTTGATCAAGGCGATGCGGGAGTTTCGCGCCAACACCCGCCGCAGCAAGAGCGGCTATATGATGAACATGATCCTGCCGCTGCTCGGCGATGCCGAGATCGAGCTGATCGCCGAGTATTTGAGCGAGCTGCCAACGGGTGCCGTTCCCGGCAAGACAAAAAATGACACCGAGCACTAGAACTCGAATAGCACCCCGATCAAAACACTGTCGCCGCCGATGTCCACCGTCGTGGCGCTGGCATCGACTTCGGCCTTGATCGTTTGCTGCTCCAGGAAGAGATAGGTGTTGTCGATTCCGTATTGGGCCAACAACTGGCCCGACTCCTTCGGCGCGAACACATCCAGCAGCAGTTGCACCCCGGCGCGCGCGTGGCTGCCGTCAACTGAACCTTTCGCGCCCTCTTGGTTCGCGAGGTCCTGCTGGTAGTACATTCGCGTCCATCCGCCGCCGACATACGGCACCAACCATTGGCCTTCGGCAAACACCCCGCGCAGCAGCACATAGACGTTGACCGGATAGAGTTCGTAATACACACGCCCGCCGATGCTGCCGTTGAGCGGCAAATTGCCCTGGCCGCGGTCGTGCATCGTTCCGAGCTCGACACCGACCTCGATCTGGCGCAGCACCTTGTAGCCCAGGCTGGCGGCGAAATGCTGCATGGAATCCTTGCCGTAATACGTCGACCAGTCATCGATGGCGGGAGAAAACCGCCCGCCCTTGAATTCAAACGACCAGTGCGGGCGCGCTGCGATCTCATCCGCGGCGGCAAAGGCGAGCGGCGCCAGGGCGCATAACGGCCACGCCAGCCAAAGCAATAAACTCCGCATCATTGGTTTCATTTTCATGCCACCGCCCCTCGCTGCGCATCACGCCCCGCGCGCCGGCGCGCGAACCACGCGCCGCTGGCAAGCAACAAGGCAAGCGACAGCAGCGCCATGACCAGCGGTGATGCCTGCGTCAACAAGGTCGCGCCCAGGACCAGCGGATACAGCGCCACCCGCGCCACGGTGCGCAGCATCTCGTGCTGGCGGATGACATCGGCCCAGGCCGGGCTGTGGGCGTAATACCACGCGACGAACGCCTGGCCCGGCGCGTTGGTCAACAAGTAGCGGTCGCGAAAATCGCGCAGCACCTGCACCTGCGGGGCGGAGTAATAGCCATAGGCCGCGGTGGCGATGAAGCAGCCCTCATCGGGCAGCGCGGGCACCGGGATGACGCGCTCGGGCAGTCCCGGCAGCACGTTCGAGGGGAGGCTGGCGCGCACGGGCCCGAGGCGCAGCATCACTTCGGTGGAGAGAACGCTGGTGTTTTTCTCCGTGGTACTGTCGAAGGTGTCGACGGCGAAAAAATATTTGGTCCGCGCGCGCGCGACCACCGAGATATTGTATGAGGTGTTATTTTGCAGCCCGGTCAGGCGCCAGGCGGTGCGATTGCCGACATCGACCGTGAGCGGCCCGGTGCCGTCGTCATAGCTGAGCTGATAATCGAGCAGATCGTTATCGGCCACCGGCGCCCAGGTGACATCCAGGGTCTGGTTGCTCGGCGTGACACTGAGCAGCACGGGCGAGGTCGGCACAGTCGTGGTATCGGGGGCGAGATCGTTCAATGTGATGGTCGGCGCAACACCCGAAGCGGCGACGATGATCGGCGAGGGATTGGCGCCGCCGTTGGCATCATTGCCATTGTACGGCGCACCGGAAATCTTCTGCTTGTAGTGCACATCATAACCGCCCGGCTTGGTGCTGTGCGTTACTAGATAGTGTCGATTCGCGTCCCACTCCAGCTTGATGGCAAATGGACCGGTATCGGGATCGGCACTGACATCACTCGCCTTCAATCCCTGCACCGGAAACGGCCGGCCCTCGGCCTTGTCACCGCCGTAGGCGCCGATATCGGCGGCGGTGTCGTCGATGACATCGGTGCCGCTGCCGGCCGCGTCGATGCAGGGCGAATCCTCCTTGAGATGAAAATCACGCAGTGTCGGGGCGACGAACAACGGATCGCCCGTCACCTGCGACGATCCGGAGAGACTGTTGTTGAACACGCAATTGAAGGACACCGCGCCGGTGAGGGAGTTCTGCGCGAGCACCGTGGTGTTTTCGGAGAAGATGTTCTTGCGCACCGTCAGCGCCGTCGACAAGCTCTGCAGCGCCGTCGCATTGTTGTAGAAGGTGTTGTATTCGAGCGTTAGCGCCGAGGTATCCACAACGTTCAGCGCGAGGTTGTCGCGATCCTCGGCATCGAGATTGAACACATTATTGGCGATGACGATCCCCGTGCTGTTTTGCACCTGGATGCTGATATCGGCGTTGATGAAGGTGAAGTTGCGCACCGTGCCGCCGCTCTGACCATCGATCTCGATCACCGGATCGGCGGTGGCAGACTCCAGCACGGTACGCGCCGTCTCCTCGCCGCGCAGGATGATGTTGTTGCGCAGGATGATGTTGCCGCGGTAGGTGCCGGGCGCCACCAGCACCGTATCGTTGCGCGCCGGATCGGCCGCGTCGATCGCCGCCTGGATGGTGGCGTAATCCGCCGGCACCTTCAGCTCCGCCGCCACGGCGCTGCCGGCCCACGGCACCAGCAGCGCCACCCAAACCGCATGCCGCGCGAAACAGCCCATCAGCATCGTGTCATCCTTACGTCTTCTTATAGATTTGCGCCCCGGCCTGCACAAACTCGACCGCCTTTTCCTGCATGCCCTTCTCCGCGTACTCGCGCACCTCCTGCGTGATCTTCATCGAGCAGAACTGCGGGCCGCACATCGAGCAGAAATGCGCCACCTTGGCGGATTCCTTGGGCAGGGTTTCGTCATGATAGGCGCGGGCGCGATCCGGGTCGAGACCGATGTTGAACTGATCCTCCCAGCGGAACTCGAAGCGCGCCTTGGACATGGCGTTGTCGCGGATCTGCGCGCCGGGATGGCCCTTGGCCAGGTCGGCGGCGTGGGCGGCGATTTTGTAGGTGATGATGCCTTCCTTCACGTCGTCGCGGTTGGGCAGGCCGAGGTGTTCCTTGGGCGTGACATAACAGAGCATGGCGCAGCCGAACCAGCCGATCATCGCCGCGCCAATGCCGGAGGTGATGTGGTCGTAACCCGGCGCGATGTCGGTGGTCAGCGGGCCGAGGGTATAGAACGGCGCCTCGTCACAACAGGCGAGCTGCTTGTCCATGTTCTCCTTGATCAGGTGCATCGGCACGTGGCCCGGGCCCTCGATCATGACCTGGGCGTCGTACGCCCACGCGATCTTGGTCAGTTCACCC
>CAZKZP010000088.1:0-7450 GCA_964557295.1 uncultured Chromatiales bacterium
CCTTTGATACTCTTTGTCGGTCAAGGTCTGGATCGGCGCGACGGTGATCGAGTCGCCGGTGTGCACGCCCATCGGGTCGAGGTTTTCGATGGAGCAGACGATGATGCAGTTGTCCTGGCGGTCACGCACCACCTCCATCTCGTATTCCTTCCAGCCGAGGATGGATTCTTCGATCAGCAGTTCCTTGGTCGGCGACATGTCCAGGCCGCGCTCGCAGATCTCGAGGAACTCCTCCTTGTTGTACGCGATGCCGCCGCCCGAGCCGCCGAGCGTGAACGAGGGGCGGATGATGGTCGGAAATCCGAGCTGGGCCTGCACCTGCACGGCCTCTTCCAGGCTGTGGGCGATGCCCGACTTCGGCACGTCCAGGCCGATCTTGCGCATCGCCTTGCGGAACAGGTCGCGGTCTTCGGCCTTGTCGATGGCCTCTTTCTTGGCGCCGATCAGCTCGACGCCGAACTTCTCCAGGATGCCTTCGCGGTGCAGGTCGAGCGCGGTATTCAACGCCGTCTGTCCACCCATGGTCGGCAACAGGGCGTCGGGACGCTCCTTCTCGATGATCTTGGCCACCACGCGCCAGTGCACCGGCTCGATGTAGGTGGCATCCGCCAGCCCCGGGTCGGTCATGATGGTCGCGGGATTGGAGTTGACCAGGATGACCCGGTAACCCTCTTCCTTCAGCGCCTTGCAGGCCTGGACGCCGGAATAGTCGAATTCACAGGCCTGGCCGATGACGATCGGGCCGGCTCCCAGGATGAGTACGCTTTTGATATCGGAACGCTTCGGCATAGTAGTCTTTAGTGCTTATGCTGTTTGATCAGCTCAATAAATTCATCGAACAGGTGCGCCACATCGTGCGGACCGGGACTCGCCTCCGGGTGTCCCTGGAAGCTGTAGGCCGGCTTGTCGGTTCGACGCACGCCTTGCAGCGAGCCGTCGAACAGGGATTTGTGCGTGGCCTTGAGGTTCGGCGGCAGCGAGGCCTCCTCCACCGCGAAGCCATGGTTCTGGCTGGTGATCATCACCCGGCCGCTCGCCAGGTCTTGCACCGGATGATTGGCGCCGTGATGGCCGAACTTCATCTTCACCGTCTGCGCGCCGCTGGCCAGGGCCAGCAGCTGATGGCCGAGACAGATCCCGAAGGTCGGCAGCCCCTTGTCCAGGAAGGTCTTGATGGCGGCGATGGCGTAATCACACGGCGCCGGGTCGCCGGGGCCATTGGAGAGGAAGATGCCGTCGGGCTTGAGCGAGAGCACTTCTTGCGCGCCGGTCTTGGCCGGCACCACGGTCAGGCGGCAGCCGCGCTCAGCGAGCATGCGCAGGATGTTGCGCTTGACGCCGAAATCATAGGCCACGACATGATACGGGGTCGTGGCGGCATCCCGATAGCCCTCACCGAGGCGCCACTCGCCCTGAGTCCAGGCATAGGACTTGGCCGTGGTCACTTCCTTGGCCAGGTCCATGCCCTTGAGTCCGGGGAAGGCCTTGGCCGCGGCGACCGCCGCGCGCTCATCCACGTATTTGCCGGCCTGGATACAGCCGTTCTGGGCGCCTTTTTCGCGCAGGATGCGCGTGAGCTTACGGGTGTCGATGCCGGCGATGGCCACCACCTTGTGCTTGATGAGATAGGATTCGAGCGGCATCTGGCTGCGCCAGTTGCTGGCGATGGCCGGGAGATCACGGATGACCAGGCCGCTGGCGGCGATGCCGGCGGATTCCTCGTCTTCCTCGTTGACCCCGACATTGCCGATGTGGGGATAGGTCAGCGTGACGATCTGGCGGGCGTAGGAGGGATCGGTGAGGATCTCCTGATAGCCGGTCAGGGAGGTATTGAATACCACCTCGCCCACGCTCTGCCCCTCGAAGCCGATCATCTCACCGCGAAACAAGGTGCCGTCTTCCAATGCCAAAAGGGCTGGCTGTCTCAAGATCACCTCCATCTAGATGTGCAAAGAGCGGATGAGCCCAAAGTGTCCATCCGCTCCTTAGCCGAGAATATAGTCGTCGAAATTGCGCGGTATTTTACTGCCTCGACCGGCAGCTTGTCCATGGTGAATCCCTGCCGGGTTTCATGATGGCGAGACCGGATGTCTCCCAATGGAGGTGATTGCCGAGGGCCGCGAGAGGAACGCCCTCGGAACGCCTTGATTGCGCGCCACCCCGCGAGGCCGCAGACGGACTCAAAATTGGGTGTATTGCTCTTCCAGCATGCGGGAAAATTCCGCCGCCTGGATCGCCGGACTGTAGTAGAACCCCTGCAACTCGTCACAGCCGCAGCGCAGCAGAAAATCGTGCTGCTCGTGGGTCTCGACCCCCTCGGCGATGACATTGAGATTGAGCTTGCGCGCCATCGCCACGATCGCCTCGATGATGGCGGCGTCTTCGTTATTGGTGGACATATCGGAGACGAAGGAGCGGTCGATCTTGACCGTCTGGATCGGAAACCGCTTCAGGTGCGCCAGGGACGAATAGCCGGTGCCGAAGTCGTCGATCGACAGGGTCACCCCCAGCTCGCGCAGCTGGCGCATGCGGTCGAAGGCCACGTCGGCATTGCGCATGACGATGTTCTCGGTGATCTCCAAATCCAGGTGCTCGATCGGATGGCCGGTCTCCTGGAGAATGCCCTGCACCACCTCGAGCAAGTCCTCCTGATGGAACTGCCGGTCGGCCAGATTCACCGCGATGCGCAATTTGGCGAACCCGGAATCGTGCCACACCTTGTTCTGCGCGCACGCGGTGCGCAGCACCCATTCACCGATCCGCTGCATCAAACCGCACTCTTCGGCGATGGGAATGAATTCATCCGGCGCGACGAATCCCCACACCGGATGCTCCCAGCGCAACAACGCCTCGCTGCCGATGATGCGCCCGGTTTTGGCATGTACCTGCGGCTGGAAATAGACCTCCAGCTCCTCCCGGTCGAGGGCGTGGCGCAGGGCATTCTCCATCATCAGCTGATTCGAGGTCTTGACGTCGAGGGAATCCGAGAAAAACTGATAACGGTTCTTGCCGAGCTCCTTGGCGCCATACATCGCCAGATCGGCGTTCTTGAGCAGCTTGGTGGGTTCGCTGGCATCGGTCGGGAACACGCTGATGCCGACGCTGGCGGTCACATAGACCTCGTTCCCGTCCAGCATCAGCGGCTCGCAGGCCAGATCGATGATCTTTTGCGCAACCTTGCTGGCGTGGTCCGGATGACCGATGTCGGCCAGGATGATCACGAACTCATCCCCCCCCAGGCGCGCCACGGTATCACCGTCGCGCAAACACCCCTTGAACCGCGTCGCGATCGCCTTGAGCAGCTGATCCCCCACGTTGTGGCCCAGCGTGTCGTTGATCAGCTTGAAGCGGTCGAGATCGCAAAACATCACCGCCACGTATCGATCATGCCAGGGGGGACGCGCAATGGCCTCTTCCAGCCGATCCAACAACAACGTGCGGTTGGGCAGTCCGGTCAAGGCATCGAAATTCGCCAGGTAATGCAGGCGTTTTTCCGCCACCTTGCGCTCGGTGATATCGCGCGAGACCAACACCAGCCCGATCGGCTGGCGATTGGCGTCGTAGAGTTTCGCGCTGGAGATGAACACATGCAGCTCACGGCCGCTGGCGGTGATGAAGATGCCTTCCTTGCCCGAGACGCTCTCCTTGGCCAGGATGTCTTGGTAGACCTCCGGCATGAGGCCCTTCTGCGACAGGAACCCGGCAATGTCGTGCCCGAGCAAATCCTCCTCGGCGTATTCCAGAAGGTTCACGGTGGATTGATTGATCCGCTGGATCTTCCCCTGCAAATCCAGCACGATCAGGCTGTCGGCCATGGTGCTGATGATGTTGTCCATGAACTCCTTGGAAACCGTGGTGTCGCGCAGGTTCTCCGACATCTGATTGAAGGCTTGGGCGAGGACACCCACTTCGTCGGAAGACGAGATCGCCACCTGGCTGCCGAGATTGCCTTGGCTGATGCGCTGTGCCGCATTCTTGAGCTGGATGATAGGCTGGGAGAGATTTCTGGCGATATAGATCGCCACCAGGATGGATGCCACAAAACCGACAAGTGCCACCATACTGATCAGACTCAGATTGGTATCGATGGCGCCGCTGACCTGCGTGTACTCCTTCGCCAGCTGCTGATGATATTGTTCGATCCGCTCCTCGATCAGTCCGACCAGATACTCTTCATTGTCGCTGATCTCCAGACGTATGCGGGTCAGCTCATCGAGCGAGAGATCTTTGGGATTGAGCGCCGCCAAGGCCACAAAGCTGATCTGGAGCGCCCGCGCCTTGTTGATGATTGCCTCAGCGACTTGCCGCTCCTCCGGGGTGGCCTCCTTAACCAAGCGGTTGTAACGCTCGATCGCGGCATCCAGGAAATCGACGCTCTCGGTGCGAATCCATTCCATGCGATTGCCGACGTCGTTGATCCCAAGCTTGGACTCGACATGAGGATAAGAAAGATCAAGCAACAGATCCAGCACCTCGGCGACCGCATGCTGGGAATAAAAGCGGATATCCTGCAGGGCGGAGATCTTGGGATTGGTTTGGGTGACGGCGGATTCGAACTTCGCGGAGGTATCCAGCGACCCCAGATAGCTGATGACCCCCACCACGACCACCAGGCAGGCGGTCAGGCAGTAGCCGAGGATGATCTTTGGTGCGATCCGCATTCTTTCAACAATCTTTTGGTTATGTGATTAAGAAACCTTGCTCAGGTAGCATCGCACAGCAAGTTTCATCGTCGCTTAAGGGTCCGACGCCCGGCGCCGGCGGCCCCGGTAGTCTGATATAGATCGACCAGTCCTGACTATTGTTTATTTTAGATTTCCATGCGCAGAAGGATGGCTTAGCGCAGCCCCAGCACATCCTGCATATCGAACAGGCCGCTGCGGTGCGGCTCCAGCCAGCGCGCCGCGCGCACCGCACCCTTGGCGAAGGTCATGCGGCTGGAGGCCTTGTGCGTGATCTCCACCCGCTCGCCGATGTCGGCGAACATCACGGTATGCTCGCCGACGATATCCCCGGCACGGATGGTCTCGAAGCCGATGGTCGTGCGCTCACGCTCGCCGGTCACCCCCTCGCGGCCGTAGACCGCGCATTCCGCCAGATCCCGGCCCAGCGCTGCGGCCACCACCTCGCCCATGCGCAGGGCCGTGCCGGAGGGGGCATCGATCTTGTGGCGGTGATGGGCCTCGATGACCTCGATGTCCACGCTGTCACCCAGCACCTTGGCGGCCATCTCCAGCAGCTTGAAGCACAGATTCACGCCCACGCTCATATTGGGGGCGAAGACGATGCCGATGTGCTGGGCGGCATCGGCGAGTTGTTGCTTCTGCTGCTCGGTGAATCCCGTGGTGCCGATGACCATCTTCTTGCCATGGGCGCGGCACAGGGCGACATGGCCCAGGGTGACATCCGGCCGGGTGAAGTCGATCAGCACGTCGAAGTCGTCGATGACGGTTTTCAGATCGCCGACCACGGTCACGCCCAAGCGGCCGACGCCCGCCAATTCACCCGCGTCACTGCCGATCAAGGAGCTGTCCGGCCGTTCGCTGGCGGCGGAGAAGGTGACGGCCTCGTCCTGCTGACACGCCTCGATCAAGGTGCGCCCCATGCGCCCGGAACATCCCGCCACTGCCACTCGTATCATCGCCATCTCCAGTCATTCAGTCGTCGGAAGTCTCGTCGCGAACGTCAAAACTTCATGTCTTCGAAAAAATTCTTCACCCGGCCCAGCCACGAGGAGGAACGCGGGCTGTGCTCGTGATGGTTGTCGGTGGTGGCCTTGTCGAACTCACGCAGGATATCCTTCTGGCGCTCGGTCAGGTTCACCGGGGTTTCGATCTCGACGCGGCACAGCAGATCGCCGGTCTCGGCCCCGCGCACCGATTTCACGCCCTTGCCACGCATGCGAAAGATGCGGCCGCTCTGCGTCTCGTGCGGGATCTTGAGCTTCACCCGTCCGTCGAGCGTCGGCACATCCAGCTCCCCACCCAGGGTGGCCGTGACGAAACTGATCGGCACCTCGCAATAGAGGTCGTTGCCGTCGCGCACGAAGATCGGATGCTGGCGCACATTGATCTGCACGTAGAGATCGCCCGGCGGCCCGCCCATCTCGCCGGCCTCGCCCTCGCCGCTCAAACGGATGCGGTCCCCGGTATCGACCCCGGCCGGGATCTTGACCGAGAGCTTCTTGCGCTTTTCCTTGCGCCCGCTGCCGCGGCAGTCGCCGCACGGATCCTTGATGATCTTGCCGGTGCCGTGACAGTGCGGACAGGTCTGCTGCAACGAGAAAAAGCCCTGCTGCATGCGCACCTGGCCCAGGCCGCCGCAGGTGTTGCAGGTGATCGGACTGGTGCCTTTTTTCGCACCGCTGCCGTCGCAGGTATCACACCTCACCCGGGTCGGCACCTCGATGTTGACCGAGGTGCCGGCCACCGCCTCTTCCAGGTTCAGGTCCATGGTGTAGCGCAGATCGGCGCCGCGCTGCACCCGCGAACGCCCGCCGGCGCGGCCGCCGCCGAAGATATCACCGAAGACATCGCCGAAGATGTCGCTGAAGCTCGCCCCCGCCCCGGCGGCGCCGAAACCCGCCGAGGAGGGATCAACGCCGGCGTGGCCGAACTGGTCATACGCCGCGCGCTTCTGGGCATCGGCGAGCACTTCGTAGGCCTCCTTGGCCTCCTTGAATTTGCCTTCCGCTTGCGGATCATCGGGGTTGCGGTCGGGATGGTACTTGTGAGCAGCGCGGCGGAAGGCCTTCTTCAGCTCGGCCTCGCTCGCATTGCGCGCCACCCCCAATATTTCGTAGTAATCTTGTTTTGCCATCGTCGTTTCAACCTGTCTCTACCGCGCGGACTTTTATAACGCAACACAGGCGCAGGCATTATCGCTAACGCCTGCGCCTGTCACACGCGACACATTGTGCCGCGATTACTTCTTCTTTTCCTTCACTTCTTCGAACTCGGCGTCGACCACATCCTCTGCTTTCTCGGACTTGGCCCCTTCCTCGTGGCCCGCCGCCCCCGCCCCGCCGGCCTCGGTGGATTGCTGGGCGTACATGCGCTGGGCCATCTCGCCGGAGGCCTCGGTCAGCGCGGTGATCTTGTCCTCGATGCGCGAGACATCATCGCCCTTGACCGCCTCCTCCAGCGCCTTGAGCGCGGATTCGATCTTGTCCTTCTCGCCGGCGCTGAGCTTGTCGCCCAACTCCTTCATCGACTTGCGCGTGGCGTGCATCATGCTGTCGGCCTTGTTGCGCGCGTTGACCAGCTCGTGGAATTTCTTGTCCTCCGCCGCGTGCGCCTCGGCGTCCCTGACCATCTTCTTGATCTCCTCATCGGTCAGACCGCTGGAGGCCTTGATCACGATGGACTGGGCCTTGTTGGTCGCCTTGTCCTTGGCGGAGACGTGCAGGATGCCGTTGGCGTCGATGTCGAAGCTGACCTCGATCTGCGGT
>CAZKZP010000089.1:0-7295 GCA_964557295.1 uncultured Chromatiales bacterium
TTCCGCAACATTGGGGTGGCTCTGAATGAGGCTTTACTACCGATCGTCTTAGTAAGCCAAGAAACCGCCTGCGGGATATCTTAAGGAGCCATCGGGTGACCGGAAGAACCTGTGACACCTACATCGCCCTATTGCCGGCCGTCAATGCGGGCGGCGCCAATACGTTGCCAGCGAAGGATTTTGTGGCACTAGTGGAAGGTTTGAAGCTTGAAAATGTCAAAACCTATATCCAGACCGGCGTTTCGGCCAATGAGGGAACCCCGGTTCATCCGATCCAAGCTGAGCCCAGCCGTATAACGTCAACCATGAAAGGAGAAACGATCATGACCGCCAAAACCACCACTTCAACCGAAGGCCGCGATCTGATCCTGATGCGCATCATCGACGCCCCGCGCGGAACTGTCGACTATCGAATCGACACGCGGCAGAGGGGGCAGCATCGTCTGCTGGAACGAGCCGGACGGTCATCAATGGGAAAAGTTGACGGTCAGTTATGCGCGTCAACAGACCCTGGCGCGAGATCGGACTTCGGAGCAGGCGCTGTGAGAAAAATCATCCTTTCTGAAGGAATCGTCCTCTCGAAAACGATGGTGGAGTGCCATTATGCGATCTAATTCCGAACCGGCTCCACTCGCCATCGCCGCGCGCGGTCTCGTTAAGACGTTCAATGGGTTGCGCGCGGTGGACGACATCGATCTCGATGTGCCGCGCGGGATGATCTTCGGCATCCTGGGCCCCAACGGCGCGGGCAAAACCACGCTGCTGCGCATGCTCGCGACCTTGATCAAGCCCGATGCCGGTTCGGCCCAGGTCATGGGCCATGATCTTGTCCGCACGCCCCACGCCGTGCGCAAGTACATCGCCCTGACCGGGCAATTCGCGTCATTGGACGAGGACCTGACGGGGCGCGAGAACTTGATTCTGCTGGCCAGACTCTGGGGATTTCGCGGCGGCGCGGCGACGGCGCGCGCCGACGTTCTGCTCGGTGCGTTCGAACTCGCCGATGCGGCGGGCCGCCAGGTGAAGAATTATTCGGGCGGCATGCGCCGCCGGCTCGACATCGCCGCGTCGCTGGTCGTGACCCCGTCGATCCTGTTTCTCGACGAACCGACCACCGGTCTCGATCCTGGTGCGCGCAAGAACGTTTGGCGCATGATCCGCGCGTTGGCGGACCAGGGGGTGACCATTCTGCTGACCACGCAGTATCTGGAGGAAGCGGACCAGTTGGCCGCGCGCATTGCGGTGATCGATCACGGCCGGAAGATCGCCGAAGGGACGAGCCGCGAATTGAAAGCGGCGACGGGGTCGGGCTTCCTGCACGTGACACTGGCGGACCCGTACCGGATCGACGAAGCCGCGCGCTTGCTCGAGCGCCATTTGGGCGGCGATGCGCACCGTAACGTGGAAGGCGCCGCGCTGTGGATCAAAGCGAATTCACCGCACGAGGCCAATGCGGCGCTGGCGACGTTGGCGGCGGCCGGAATACCCATCGAAGGCTTCTCGATGGCCGCGCCGAGTCTGGATGAGGTTTTCTTCGCGTTGACGGGACACGCCGCTGAAAATGTTTCTACCCGGGAGAACTGAGATGAAATCCGACGTCACCCCTACCATCATTCAACTGGAGCACCCCGCCGAGCCGGGCGCGCTCTCCAACGCGCTGGCGTTCGGCTGGCGCGCTGTGCTCAAGTTCAAGCACGTCCCCGAACAGTTGTTCGATCTGGTGATGACGCCGATCATGTTCACGTTGTTGTTCACCTTCGTGTTCGGCGGTGCGCTGGCCGGGTCCACGGATCGCTATATGCAGTTTTTCCTGCCGGGCATACTGGTGCAAACGGTGATTTTCAACTCTGTGTACTCGGGGATGGGGCTGTGCACCGATCTGGGCAAGGGCTTGTTCGACCGGTTTCGCTCGCTACCCATCTGGCCGCTCGCGCCGTTCGCCGGATTGATGGTCGGTGATGTGCTGCGCCATCTCATCGCCTCGCTGATTATTCTGAGCATCGGCATGCTGCTTGGCTACCGGCCGGAGGCCAGCGTCACCGGCGCGCTCGCCGCTTTGGTCCTGCTGCTGGTGATCGGTTTCGGCGTGGGCTGGGTGTTCCTGGTGCTCGGTCTGGTCATGCGCACGCCCAACACCGTGATGACGATGGGCTTCACCGGCATCATGCCGCTGGTGTTCGCCTCGAACATCATGGTTGATCCGGGCACCATGCCCGGCTGGCTGCGCGTTTTCGTGGAGATCAATCCAGTGTCGCTGATGACGACCGCCATGCGCGGTCTGATGAACGGCGGCGCAACGTGGACGCAACTGGGCCTCGCGCTGCTGGCGCCGGCGGTTTTGACCGTGACGCTGGCGCCCGTGACGTTATGGCTTTACCGGCGAAGATAGCGCCGAAAGAAGAAGGAGCGCTCGAAGTTGGCGAGCGACATCCGCAAGAATCCCCCCCCCCTGTCCCGCTGGCGGGAGAGGGGCAAGTTCCTTGGCTTTTTTCGTCTATCATCAACTCCTTGTTCGCTCTCGCGACGATCGTTAATGGAAAATCTGGATTAAAGAAACACGGGTTGGATATGTCGATTTTGTCGTCCTCGACTGGCTGGCCTACGCCGAGCGTTTCTCCCTGGAACCGGCCTTGACGCTCGGACCGCGTCCCTTTCACACGCCCTCGGGCAAACCCCTATTCGGTACCCTCGGCGATTCCGCGCCTGACCGCTGGGAGCGGGTGCTGATGCGCCGGGCGGAACGGCGATGGGCAGAGCGCGCGGGTGAGACGCCGCACACCTTGATGGAGATCGACTACCTGCTCAGGGTCGATGATGAAGCCAGGCAGGGCACCTTACGTTTTGCTACGAAAGAGTGCGGGCCGTTTCTCGCCGAACACGAAGAGAGGATCAATGGGTCAGACTCGATTGATAATTGACTCCGAACGGAGTGCATTGCTTGCACCAGCAAGCTGGAGGCAAGCAATGGCACGTTTACCCAGATTTGTGATTCCCGGCCAACCGCAACACATCATTTTGCGCGGCAACAATCGTGCGGAAATATTTTGCGCCGATGCGATTATCTTTTCTATCGTGAGAAGTGACAGTTAGCCTGCAACACGCGCAGCTGTGACATTCTGATTACCAACCACGTACACTTGCTGGCCATGCCGCATGATGAGCGAAGCCTGTCCAAGGCCACGCAAATGTTGGGGCGTTACTATGTGCAGTACTACCACTACTGCTATCCGCGCACCGGCACATTGTGGGAAGGGCGTTACAAAGCCACTTTGATTGATAGCGATACCTATTTGTTAACCTGCATGCGTTACATAGAGTTAAATCCAGAGGATCAATCGAGTCTGAACCCATCGATCCAGTATGGCTGGAATGGAACCGTATTGGCGAAAACGTGGACGAGTTATCGGCGAGGCAGGTGAATTGCAGACCCATTCAGGGTTACCGAACGGTTACAAGGCGGGGCATTACTAACCCTAACCATGACAAAGCCTCATTCAAAGCCCTGCGGACTTGTTTGTGCGCGTCCACGGTCTCGTTGCCGCGAACGCGCACAAACAAGCTGAATGTGGTTTTGTCATGGTTAGGGTTAGTAGCAGTGAATTACCGCTGGACTTGGGCAAGTAGGGATTTTATTCTTCTTATACTCCGTTTTGCGACGGGACGCACAAGCGGATCGGCTTAGTCGGACAGCGACCACATTTCCGACAGAAGGAACCCCATGCGATACCTCGGCGACGTCATGTTCTGGCTCACCACGGGACTTTGCATCGCAGCGATCGGCGTAGTTGCGCTGTATGTGAAGCGGGCAGGCACGGGCTGGTTGTTGGGTTTTCTCGTTCTCTCGCTCGTCTCCCAACTCGGCTTCTACGTCCCCAATTTGCTTCTTCGGATGGAAGTTCTGGACGTCGGCACCTATCGGAAGTTCGCCGAAGACTCGGCGGCTGTTTTCCAGATTCTGCGTTTGACCGCTTGGGTCTTGTTGTTCGCGTTCATATTCGCGTTGAAGTCATGGGTGAACTCGAGCGCGGCTGCCGTCGGCAGCGCCGCAGCTGCAAGCCCCACGGCCTCCACGCCCCATGACGCCGTCGCGCAGCATGTCGATCCCCTCTGCGGGGTCCGCGGCTGGCTCAAGTTCATCGTCATCGCCAACTTGTACGTGGCGCCCATCCTGATCGCGATGCAGTACATCTTTGCGTGGATCGGCTTCGCCGTGTTGGCGGACAGGCACCCGGGCATCGTCGTCGTCGGGATCATCTGGACCGGTGTCGACGGCGTTCTGACGTACATGGGCATTCAGGCAGCCATGGCGCTCAGAGACATTCGGCCGCGTGCGGTTCAGCAGATGAAGCGCCTCCTGATGCTGCGGCTCGGATGGGCACTTCTTGGCACACCCTTGATGTTCCTTGGTTGGTCACTGTCCGGCCTTGACCCGGAGACCCTCATTTCCGACGCGATCAAGACCGTGTTGTTGGGGGTGATCGGCTTCGCGGTCGGGTGGTCGTACTTCAGTGTGTCGAAGCGGGTGAAGGCAACCTATCCGGACTGGAACGCCTAGACTGCAGATGCCGGCTGGCGGCAGGCATCAGGCGGCGCTGCGTATCGCCGCAGCCGCAACCGATAGGGTCAGGCCTTAGTTTATAGTCACTAAACCGATAAGGTCAGGCCTTCGATCTTGCCGGCCGTGGCTAGATAGCTGCTCCACACCCAATCGGCGGCATCCTTTACCAGACCAGCGCGCACGGGGTTAGTAATAGCCTGCATCGTGATCAAACCGGCTATAATACGAATTCGATTCATCCAATAACTGTCATCCGCCTTGAATAACCACGCTTTGATATATCAATGCCCTGTCTGTCTGCTGGGGCTCGAACAACATGAGCGACACTATCAGTGTGCGAACCGGCATAGTTTCGATCTGGCGAAGGAAGGCTATGTCAATCTGCTGTTGGCTCAACATAAGAAGAGCCATGATCCCGGCGATAATAAGGAGATGATCAGAAGCCGTCGTAAATTTCTGGAAAAAGGATTTTACGATATCTTGCCGGTCAAGCTGGCGGAACTCATCCGGCCCATTGTCATGGCCGGTGATTGTAGACTGCTGGATGCCGGTTGTGGCGAAGGTTATTACATAGGATTTATCCAGCGCGCCGTCGGGCAAAACCTGACGTGCTGGGGTGTCGATATCTCAAAGCCCGGCATTAGTTATGCCGCACGCCGCTATAAGGGTATCAACTTTTCTGTGGCGAGCAGTTTTCGGTTGCCGATCTTCAGTGAATCGGTGGATATTGTCACGCGGATTTATGCCCCGGGCGATGCCATGGAATTTGCCAGAGTGTTAAAGCCAGCGGGCGTGCTGATTACCGTTATCCCGGGTCCGAATCATCTGTATGGATTGAAACAGCATTTATATCAGGAGCCGGCCCGGCATGAAGGGAATGAGACGCTGCCAGAGGGATTTGTGCGGATGGCTCAGGAGCGAGTGCAGGGGCAGCTTCTTCTGGCTTCATCGGTGGATATCAATAATCTGCTGGCCATGACGCCCTATTATTGGCACATGCCTAAGGCAGTTCAGGAGAAGGTCTCAGGTTTGAATAGTCTTGCGACTGAAATAGATTTTATGATTCAGCTGTATAAAAAGATTTAAGGAGCAATGTATGCCGTCATTCGATGTCGTCTCTGAAGTGGATATGCACGAGGTCACCAACGCCTTGGATCAGGCCAATCGCGAGGTATCAACACGATTCGATTTCAAGGGGGTGAATGCCCGCTATGAACGTAAGGAAGATGAAATCACGATGCAGGCGGAGGTTGAATTTCAGCTGGAACAGATGTTGGATATATTGCATACCAAGTTGGCCCGCCGAAATGTGGATATCGCATGTCTAGAGGTGAAAGACGTTGAGATTTCCGGAAAAACCGCACGCCAAGTCGTCAAGTTGCGCCAGGGACTGGAGAGTGTACTGGCCAAGCAGATTGTAAAGATCATCAAGGACAGCAAGCTCAAGGTGCAGGCGCAGATTCAGGGTGATAAGGTGCGCGTGACCGGCAAGAGTCGTGATGATCTGCAGGAGGTAATCGCCTTGCTGCGCAAACAGGATCTGGAACTGCCGTTACAGTTCAATAATTTCCGCGACTGATGCTGCGATAATCAAACCACTTTCTGCCAGGCCAGCAGTCGATTGTTGACCGGCATTTCATAGTCCTGGATCAGCTGCATTCCGACCGATTCCGCCAGGTCGCACAGGTCTTCGAAGTGACGTATTGCACTGTTTGGATTACGGGATCTGAGCCATTGATCAAACCGGGCGTTGCTCGGGCTGGTGTAGTGGCCGTCGTAGTTGAACGGACCGTAAAGACAAAATTTCCCGCCTTTGACCAAGGCCTTGCCCGTGCCGGCAAACATGCATTCAATCTCCGGCCAGGACAGAATATGCGCAGTATTTGCAGAAAATACGTAGTCAGTGATCGTGCATGGCCAGGTGGGTGTAGTGACATCCAATACCACCGGGGGTAATACGTTGGGGAGTTTGGCCTCCTCACACCAGAGATTGACGCCAGAGATGTGTTCCCGAACTTCACTGGGTTGCCATACCAGATGCGGAAGATGTTTGGCGAAAAAAACGGCATGTTGCCCGGTGCCACTGCCAATTTCGAGTACCAGGCCATTGCTGGTGAATTGCTCCCTCAGGACCTCGAGTATCGGTAGTTTGTTTTCTTCGCAGGACTCTGAAAATGGCTTCATGTTGGATGCCACGAATTAGTTCCCCAGATCGATAAAGATAAAGATGAGGATGAATTGTAGCGGATTGTCCTTGATTCTGCATGCCCAGCGCCAAGTGGCTCGCCGATTGTGCCTGGCAAGCGTTCCGCGTCAGCGGATATCCATGACAAACCAAGCGAGGAAGGCGCGCGCATCGATGACATCTCCTGCGTATCCATGCGCGCACGGCATGAGTGCGTCCATGCACCTCATCGCGACGATCGGGAACCGATAAGATCATCTGGCGTTTCCACCAACAAGTGATAATGGTTGTCCATAAGCCAGTAAGCATAGCGGCGCCAACGTTGCTGGTGCACTTCCTTGGCCAGCCTATCCAGAAATGCCCGCCGATCGGCGTCATCGAGAAAAATATCCTCTTGTCCATCTCCTCGAGCGGCGAGATGGTAAAGGGCGCCAGGAAATTCGAGTCGAAGCGGTCGGGGCACGGACAGAGATTGGCAAGCCAATGATATGAGGTAAAGGCCTGACCCCGTTTTTATACATCGACAGTTGCCACCAGGCGGATAGGCTCGCG
>CAZKZP010000090.1:0-7085 GCA_964557295.1 uncultured Chromatiales bacterium
GGGCCGGCGAAGGTGCAGGCGCCTGCTCCAGATAGCTGAGCACGTCTTCCTTCAGGATGCGGCCGTCCTTGCCGCTGCCGGTGATGCGCCGGGCATCGAGTCCTTTTTCCGCGATGAGTTTCTTCGCCGACGGGGTGATGAGTTCCTCTATCGGCGTGGCTCTCGGTGTCGCCGCGGCCGGGCTGGTTTCGGTGCTGGGCGCGGCGGGGTTGACGCCGGTGCCTTTGCCGAGCTGCGCCAGCACCTGTCCCGAGAGTACCTTGGCGCCGGCCGGGACCAGGATCTTTTCGAGCACACCGTCTTGTGGCGCGGGGATCTCGAAGACCACCTTGTCGGTTTCGACATCGGCCAGCACCTCCTCGGCGCTCACGGCCTCACCCGGCCGCTTGTGCCAGGTCACCAGGGTCCCGTCGGTGACGGACTCGGGGAAATTGGGCGCTTTAACCTCGATCGACATGGGTCTTCCTCTTCTTCTTGACGGGCTTCGGCGCGGGTTCGCCCAGCGCCTCGGCCACCAATTGCCGTTGTTGTTCCGCGTGCAGGGCCGCGATGCCCACCGCCGGGGCGGCGGAGAACGGCCGGCCGGCATATTCCAGGTAAGGCTCCCGGCCCAGGATGCTGCGCACATGGTGCTGGCTGGTGAACCACGAGCCCTGGTTCTTCGGCTCTTCCTGGCACCAGACGAAACTCTTGGCGTTGGGATACCGCTCCAGCTGCTGGCGCATCAATTCGGTGGGGAAGGGGTAGAGCTGCTCCATGCGGATGATGGCCACATCGGTGCGCTGGTCGGCGCGGCGCTGGTTGAGCAACTCATAATAGATCTTGCCGCTGCACAGCACCACCCGGGTGACCCGTGAGTCATTCAGTGCGTCGATCTCGGGAATGATCGGCTGGAAGGTGCCGGTGGTCAGCTCCTCGAGCGTGCTAGTCGCGTCCTTGTGGCGCAGCAGGCTCTTGGGCGTCATGACAATCAGCGGCTTGCGGCAGCTGAGCAGCATCTGGCGGCGCAGCAGGTGGAAGATCTGCGCCGGCGTGGTCGGCACCACCACCTGCATGTTGTGCTGCGCGCACAGTTGCAGGTAGCGCTCCAGGCGCGCCGAGGAATGTTCAGGGCCCTGACCCTCGAAACCGTGCGGCAGGAACAGCGTCAGCCCGCTCAGGCGCTTCCATTTCTGCTCGCCGGCGCTGATGAACTGATCGATCACCACCTGGGCGTTATTGGCGAAATCGCCGAACTGCGCCTCCCAGATGGTCAAGGTCTTGGGGTCGGTGGTCGAGTAGCCGTATTCGAAGGCGAGCACCGCCTCTTCCGAGAGCAGCGAGTTGATCACCAGGAATCGGGGCTGGTTTTCGAACAGATTGCGCAAGGGCACGTAGGCCTCTTCATCGGCCTGATTGTGGATCACGGCATGGCGATGGAAGAAGGTGCCGCGGCCGGCGTCCTGGCCGGAGAGCCGGACATGGAAGCCGTCACGCAGCAGCGTGGCATAGGCCAGGGTCTCGGCGAAGCCCCAATCGAGGGGCAGCTTGCCGGCGGCCATCTCCGCCCGGGTGCTGTAGATCTTGGAAACGCTTGGATGCAGCGTGAAGTGCGCCGGGTGCTGGCTTAAGCGCTGATTGAGATCCTGGATGACTTTTTTCGGCACACCGGTGTCGAGCAACACGGTGCAGGCCTGCTGCGTGTAGGGTTCCCAGTCGGTGAACGGCGGGCGCTTCTCCTGGCTGATGTCCTTGGCCACGCACTGGCCGGCCTCGATCGTTTGCCGATAGGTCTTCATCATCTCCAGCGGCGCGGACTCATCGATGGCGCCTTGGGCGATGAGTCGATGCGCGTAGATCTCACGCGGGGTCTGTTTGCTGCGGATCACGCTGTACATCTCCGGCTGTGTGGCCATGGGTTCATCGGCCTCGCTGTGGCCGTGACGCCGGTAACAGACCAGGTCGATGACCACATCCTTGTGGAACTTCATGCGGTAGTCGACCGCCAATCGGGTGACGAACAGCACCGCCTCCGGGTCGTCGCCGTTGACGTGGAAGATCGGCGCGTTGACCATCTTGGCCACATCCGTGCAATACAGGGTGGAGCGCATGTCGCGCTGATTGCTGGTGGTGAAGCCGATCTGGTTGTTGATCACGATGTGCACGGTGCCCTTGGTGGAGTAGCCGCGCGATTGCGACATGTTGAAGGTCTCCATCACCACGCCCTGGCCGGCGAAGGCGGCATCGCCGTGGATGATCACCGGCACCACGGTGTCGCCCTCAGGGTCGTTGCGCCGGTCCTGGCGGGCGCGCACCGACCCTTCCACCACGGGGCCGACGATCTCCAGATGCGAGGGGTTGAAGGCCAGGGCCAGGTGCACCATGCCGCCCGGCGTGTTGACGTTGGAGGAAAAGCCCATGTGATATTTCACATCGCCGGTGTTGAAGTCGTCGTAGGCAACCTTGCCCTCGAATTCGCGGAACAGGTCTTCCGGCAGCTTGCCCAGGATGTTGACCAGCATGTTGAGCCGGCCGCGGTGGGCCATGCCGATGGCCAGTTCCTTCACGCCTTTCTCGCCGGCGCGCTGGATCAAGCCGTCCATCATCGGGATGAAGCTGTCGGCCCCTTCGAGGGAAAAGCGTTTCTGCCCGACGTATTTGCTGTGCAGGAAGCGCTCCAGGCCCTCGGCGGCGCTCAGCCGCTCCAGCAGGCGCCGCTTGGTCTCGACCGGATACTGCGGCTGGCCGCGTTCACCCTCGAAATAGCTCAGCAGCCAGCGTTTTTCCGTCATGTCGGTGATGTGCATGAACTCCGCGCCGATGGCTTGGGTGTAGATCTGTCCGAGCAGGGCGAGGATCTCGCGCAGCGGGGCCAGCTCCAGGCGGGCCAGTCCCACGGTGTCGAACGGTTGGTCGAGATCCTCCTCGCTCAGGCCGTGATAGGCGAGTGTGAGTTCCGGAGGCGGCGTAGAGGCTTCGTCTTGCAGCGGGTTGAGCTTGGCCATCAGATGGCCGTTGAAGCGATAGGCGTTGATGAGCTTCGCCACGCGTACCTGCTTGTCGAGCAACAGCAGATCATGGGGCGAGATTCCGCCACGGTTGCCGCAGACGGTCTTGCCCGGCGGCGCGCGGAATATCTCCCGCACGGCGGCGTGAGAGGTTTCGCGCGAGGAGGCGCCTGGCGGGGCGATCTGCTCGAAATAGGCCTTCAGTGCGGGATCGACACTCTCGGGATTGGCGAGAAAGTCTTCATACAGGGATTCCAGATACGGCGCATTGGCTGCCGACAGATGCGAGGCGGCGTTCAGCTCCTGCATGGTTTTCTTCGGGTTGTGATCGCTCATAGGGGTTTTTCGTTGTTCAATTATGGTTATAGAGGATTATTCGGCAGATCGGCGGGATTCCTGAGGTTCGACATGCGGCTGTCATGGCCATGAGGCTTGTGTGGATTTGAGGCCTTTTCAAGCGGTTAGTAGACTGCTGTGCACGCCGAACACCGTTCACTGCGCCCCCTCCTCTAAAAGTGTAGCCACCCGGCCAGGGCGCCGTCGAACGGAAAATTTGCGCGCGCTGTCAACCAATCGATCGATGGCGCGTTATAACTGATGAAGAACACGAAATGCTTGGGTGCGATGGACTTGGATGAATTTCTCGCCACGGTGGAACGCAAGGCCTACCGGATGGCGCTGCTGGCGACCAATAATCATGCGGATGCGCTGGATCTGGTGCAAGAGGCGATGATCCAACTCGCCACCCGTTACCGTGCGGCCCCCGAGGCCGAGTGGAAGCCGCTGTTCCACCGCATCCTGCAGAACCGTATCCGGGATCATTACCGGCGCGGCAAGGTGCGCGGCTTTATCGTGGGCTGGTTCTCGGGAACCGGGGCGGATGGGGCGGAGGCCGTCCCGTCCGCGCAGCAACTGCCCGGGCAGGCGCTGGAATCCGGCCGGGCCATGGCGGAGCTGGACCGCGCCTTGCGGGATCTGCCGCTGCGTCAGCAACAAGTATTTTTATTGCGCCTCTGGGAGGGGCTGGATGTGAAAGAGACGGCACGGGCGATGGGTTGTTCGGAGGGCAGCGTGAAGACGCATTATTCACGCGCCGTGCAGACCTTGCGCGAGCGACTGGGAGAATTCTGGTCATGAACGAAACCGACGAAAAATTATTGCGCGCAATAAAAGCGCGGCTCGATGAAGCCGCCGAGCGGCTCGATCCCGGCACGCGCGCCGCGCTGGCCCAGCGGCGCCAGGAGGCGCTGACGCGGCCCGCCCCGCGCCGCTGGTTTGTGGTGCCGCGGCCGGTGTTGGCCACGGCGGCGATGCTGGTGCTGGTGCTGGGGGTTTCCTACTGGATGCAACCGCCCGACGGCCACGCGCCCGCATCTCTGCTCGATGATATCGAGCTGCTGGTCTCGGGCGGTGAGGTGGTGGATTACGAGGAGCTGGATTTCTTCCTCTGGCTGGATGAGGCGCAAGCAGATGAGGGTTGAATGGGTGCTCGCCGGGCTGCTGTGGTGCGCGCCCGTTTGGGCCGAGGAGCTGGTGGACCGCGCCGATCCGGATCTCGAACTACTGGAGTTTATCGGCGAGTGGGATGGCATGGAAAAGGCGGAGGCGGCGTTGGAGCGGGATGACGCGGCGCTGGCGGAGCTACCGCAGATTGAGGGCGACGAAGATGAGTAGGTATCTGGTCTTGATGTTCACGCTGCTGTGCGCAATCGGCGCGGCCTGGGCCGGGGCTGAGCCGGTGCCGTGGCAACAGCTCGACGCGCGGGAGCAACAGGTGCTGAAGCGCTACGCCGATCAGTGGGCGGGGTTTCCGCCGGAGAAGCAGGCCCGCCTGCAACGCGGCGCGCAGCGCTGGCTGGCGATGTCGCCGGAGCAGCGCGCCAAGGCGCGCGAGCGGTTCAAGCGCTGGCAGTCGCTGCCGCCGGGGCAGCGCAAGCTGATCCGCGAGCGCTTCCAGCAGTTCAAGCGGCTGCCGCCGGAGCAGCAGGCGCGCGTGTTGCGCCGCATGCAGTGGTACAAGGATCTGCCCCCGGCGCAGCGTGAAAGGATGCGCGAGCGCTGGCGCACGCTCACGCCCCAGCAGCGCGAGCAGCTGATCCAGCGGCGGATGTCGCGGCCGAAATGAAATTCAAATGACCGGAAAGTGCGTGTCTCAATAATCTTGAATGACTGAAGACGAGGATAAACCCATGTGTGGAAGAAAACCTGACAATGCAGTGATCAAGGCGCTATGGCTCATGTCATTGGCCTTGTTGTTCTTGTTGCAAGGCTGCGGCGCCGAGGACATCGGTGCGGAAGATCGCGGCGATGTGGTCATCGGCATCACCGATGCCGAGGGCGACTTTCTCAACTACGCCGTGGATGTGACCGGCCTCACCTTGACCAAGGCCAATGGCGCGGTGGTCGATGTGTTGCCGGTGAGCACGCGCATCGATTTCGCCGATCTCACCGAGATGACCGAGTTCTTCACCATCGCCACCATCCCCGCGGGGCGGTATGTGAAGGCCACGTTGACGCTGGATTACCGCAATGCCGATGTGCAGGTGGAGGACGCCAACGGTGATCCCGTGGCTGTGACGGTAAAAGACAGTGGCGGCAATCCACTCACCACCTGGAAGGTCGCCGTCAATCTGAGCAATGCCAACTCGCTGGTCATCGCCCCCGGCGTGCCCGCGCACCTGACCTTGGATTTCGATCTCAATGCCTCGCATACCGTGGATACTGACGTTAGCCCGATCGAGGTCATCGCCCAGCCGGTACTGGTGGCCGATGTCAAACTGGAAGACCCCAAACCGCACCGTGTGCGCGGGCTGTTGCAGTCGGTGGACCAGGGCGCCGGCACGTTTCGCATGAATCTGCGCCCCTTCTTCCACCACGCCGGTCAATTCGGCGCCTTCACCGTGCATGTGAATAACGCCACGGCCTATGAAATCGATGGCGCGAGTTATTCCGGCGCCGACGGCCTGGCGCAACTGGCCAAGCAAACCGCCAATAGCCGGGTGGTGGTGTTCGGTGAATTGAACCCCAGCAAGCAGTTCGTGGCCACCGAGGTGTACGCCGGCAGCAGCGTTCCGGGCGCGGATCAGGATGTGGTGACCGGCGTGGTGCTGAAGCGCACCGGCGACACATTGACGGTCAACGCCGGCTCGATCGTGCGTAGCGACGGCAGCCTGATCTTCAACAAGGACATCACCATCACCCTCGACAGCGGCACCGTCGTCAAACGCCAACTCGCCGCGGCGGATTATACGAAGGATGACCTCTCCGTCGGCCAACGCATCGTGGCGTGGGGCACCCTCGACAGCGCGGCCGACCATCTGAACGCCCCGGCGCAGGTGCGCATGCTGGTGAATCAGTTCACCGGCACCGTGATGTCGAACAGCGGGGGCGAGCTGGTGATGGACCTCCAGCGCCTCAACGGCCGCCTGCCGGCGCGGTTTGATTTCGCCGGGACCGGCAGCGGCAGCGCCAACGACGCCGATCCCAACCATTACCAAATCGATCTGGGGACGCTGACCCCGACGGTCAGCACCGGCGATCCGGTCAAGGTGCGCGGCTTCGTCGCCCCCTTCGGCAGCGCGCCGCAGGACTTCGAGGCCACCACGGTGATTGATGTCGCCGAGGTGCCGGCCGTGCTGGCGGTGGGCTGGGGGCTGTTTGGCACGGCCACGCCGTTCACCCCCCTGGAAAGCAACCGGCTGGTGCTGAATGAACAAGGCGTTGGCGTGCTGCACCACGTCTCGCGGGCGTGGGTGAACATCGATCTTACCGCCGATTCCCAGGACACCACCCTGGTGCCGGCCGCCACCGGCAGCGGCGTGTTCACCATCAACCAAGCGGGCACGATCTATATGTACTTCACCTTCAGCGAGTTCGTCACCGCGCTGACCGAGCGGGTCAATGCCGGGCACAAGACCCAGCGGATCTGGGCGGTCGGCGCATTCGACGATGCCACCGCGACCCTGACTGCAGGTGCCGCGGGTGTCGTGATGTTCTAGCGGCCGCTCTCTTCCGCCATGACGGCCCCGTTCGGGGCCGTTTTTTTTGGTGCGCCCAGCATGGGCGCACTCCTGCGGGTGCAAGTCCCGCCGTAAGTTG
>CAZKZP010000091.1:0-6989 GCA_964557295.1 uncultured Chromatiales bacterium
CCCTAAGGGAGAAGGGACGCACAGATAGGCGGACTGTGGAACATTAAGCATTCTTGGTAGACAACATGCTAAGCGATTTTCTCGAAAGTAAACTCGAACCGGAAAACCTCACGCGCGAGGACTTCCGCGAGCTGCTGATCCGGTTGCTCAATTACGGGGTGCTGGCGCGCGCGGAGAGCCAGGTCGAGCAGCAGCTCTACGACCGCTATCTGCGCGTGGAGGATCTCGTGCGCGAGTATCTGGATCTCATCGGGGTGCGCGTGCTGCACGACCGGCGCTTCGAATATCTGCGGCTGTATCCGCCCGGCGCGCAGGTGCCCGGCATGGACGACGCCGCGGAGCAGGCCTACGGCGGCAGTCTGCGCAGCCGGCTGAGTCAAAGCGAGGTGGCGCTGATCCTGGTGCTGCGGCTGCAATACGACAAGGCCTTGCGCGAGGGGCAGGTCGATGAGCGCGGTTTTGTCACCGAGTCGCTGGAGTCGCTGAGCATTGCGATGAAGAACCTGCTCGGGCGCAGCCTGCCGGACAAGCTCACCGAACGCAAGCGGCTGTTCCAGCGCCTGCGCCAGCTGCGCCTGATCGAATTGCGCAACGAGGAGGATGTCGAGAGCAGCGAGGCCTGGCTCAAGATCCATCCGATGATCGTGAGTTTCGTCAGCGACGAGGCGCTCGATGCGCTGGCCGCCGGACGGCTCGAAACCCAAATCGATACCACCGAAGCACGGGAAGCCAGCGATGTTTCTTAAACGTTTCGTCTATGTGAACTGGGGCAATATCCCGCAGCTGGAATTCGAATTCGGCCCGGTGAATCTATTCTCCGGCGGCAACGGATCGGGCAAGACCACGGCGGCCGATGCGATCCAGACCATCATGACCGCCGCGCATGAGAACCTGTTCCAATACAATCCGGGACAGGATGAAACCACGCAGCGCGGGCGCGGCGGCAAGCGCGTGCGCACGCTGGCCTCGTATGTGCTCGGCTGCGACGATGGCAGTTACGCACGGCTCGATCCCACCGACGGCTATCTCGCCGCGGTGTTTCATCCGACCACCGGCGAGAGCGCCGAACCCTTCACCGCCGTGATCGGCGTGCGCGCCTGGCTGGATCTCACTGGCAACAACAGCGTGGCGCGCCAGGATGAATCGATGTTCCTGATCCTGCCGGGCGAGCAGCTGGCGCTCAAGCACTTCGTGCGCGCGGACAACAGCGGCAAATACGTGGTGCCGCTCGACAAGCTGCAGAACCTGTTGATCACCGAGTTCGGCAAGCGCCGTGTGGAGAAATACGAAAGCAAGAAGGCCTATCTGCGCCGCCTCTACGGCGCGCTGCGCGGACGCAATGACGCAGTGACGGAAAACGAGGCGGTGGCCGCGGCCAAGGCCTTTTCGCGCTTCATGGCCTATAAGCCGGTGCAGAGCATCAGCCGCTTCGTCGCCGACGACATTCTGGAGAAGCGCGATCTCGGCGAGGCGATCCGCTCGGTCTCCAGTCAGTTGAAGACCATCCATGGCATGGAGCGCGATGCCGGCAAGCTGGTGGATTCGATCCGTGTGCTGGATGAGGCCAAGCTGCACAGCCAGTCGTACATCGAACACTGGATCGAGCAGAACACGCTGGACTACACCTTGGCGCAGCACGATTTCCTGTTGCGTCAGGCAGCCTATCTCAAGGCCAAGCAGGAGCAGGAGCAGTACCGCCAGGCGTTGAAGGAAAACGCCGGCACGCTGGAACAGGTGCGCCAGCGCAGCCAGCAGCTGCTCGATGAACTGGTGGCGCTCAAGGCGCAGCGTCTGGGCGTGGCCGCGTTGCAGCAAAAGGATCAACTCGCGCGCCAGTGCGAGGAGCACAATGCGCAGCTGCATCGGCTGGCGGTCACGCTGCTGGAGCAGGACAAGCACGTGCAGGCCAACGCGCTGCACACCCAGACCATCGTGCGCAGTCTCACCGAGGCCGATTGGCTCGCCGAGTTGCCGCGCATCGCCGATCTGAATCTGCACGCGCAGGGGAGGCAACTGCTGGCGGACAAACAACGCGGCGGCATCGATCTGCCACGGCTGATGCAGCAGGATTTCACCGGCGATCTCGCCGCGCTGGAGGCCTACCTCGATGAGGCGCGCGAATTGCAGCGCCTGCATAACCAGTGGTGCGCGCAGTGGCAAGCGCAAGAAGATGGCGCCGCGCTGCGCGATGCGCTGGCGCGCCTGGTGCATCAACGCGAGTCCCGCTATGAGCAGCTCGATGCACAGCGCCGGCAAAAGCAGCACGAGATCGAGCGCCTCGGCGCGCGCCAGGTGAGTTATCCCAGTTATGTGGAAAAGGCGCTCGCCGCGATCCGGCAGGAATGCCCGCAGGCCGATCCGCGCGTGCTGTGCGATCACGTCGAGGTGACCGATGCGCGCTGGCAGTCCGCGATCGAGGGCTATCTCGGCGGGGCGCGCTTCTCCATCCTGGTCGAACCCAAATACGAGGCCGAGGCGATCCGCATCGTGCGCCGCATGCCGGGGCGCGACAACCGCGCGCGCATCATCCAGGGCGAGAAGGCGCGCCAGGATGCCGAGCGCCTCGCGCTGCCGGCCGATTCCATCGTGCACGTGATGGGCTTCACTCATGCCACGGCGCGCCATTATCTGGTTGCCAGTTATGGCGCCGTGGTGCGGGTGGAATCCGCCGAGGAGCTCAAGGCCGCGCGGCGTGGACTCACCGCCGACGGCATGGCCTCGGGCAATTACAGCATGTGGCGCTGTGATCTGCCTGACGGCGAGCTGGTCTTCGGCGCCGCCGCGCGCGAGCGCGCGCTCAAGGCCAAGGAGCTGGAGCTGGCCGAGCTGATTGCCGAGTGGCAACGCGTGAATGACCGGCTGCAACAGGCCAACGCCTTGTTCAGGTCGGTCAACGGCCTGCAATCCTTGAGCTATGCCGATACCATCGGCGCGATGCTGCAAACCCATCGTGAGTTGCGCAAGGCGCAGGGCCTGCTCGCGCAGCTGGATTTGCGCGAGCACGACGAGATTGAGCGGCGCATGCAGTTGTTGCAGGAAGAGGAACGCGCGCTGCGCGAACAGGCCGCCGCGCTAAATCAACGCAGCGGCGAGTATCAGCAGAAGCTCGCCGAGGTCACCCAACGTTGCCAGAAGCTCGGCGACGAGCAGGACGAAAACCGCGCGCGCGTGGAGAGCCGCGAAGAGAATCTGCGCGCCATCGCCAAGACCTGGCCGGAGTTCGATGTCGATGCGCGGCTCGATGCGGCCGACTATCAGGCCAAGGACATGGACCGGCAGATCGTCGTCAATCAGGTGCAGGAGATCGCAAAGCAGCTGCACACCCGCGAGCGGCGCATGGCCGAGGCGATCGAAACCCACAACCAGCAATGCCGGCCGGGTGACGCGGTGAGTTATCACGGTTTCGACGGGCTGTACGATGCGCGCCTGTTCGCCACCATCTGCGGTCTGCAACGCGAACTCGATCGCGTGTACAACATCCTCAAGAACAACATCCTGGTGGAGAAACACGCGCAGCTCGCGCAACTCAAGGACAGTTTCAACAACGCCTTCGTCACCCATCTCTGCCACGCTATTCATCAAGCCATCACCGAGGGCAAGCGCCAGATCGACGAGTTGAACAAGGAGCTGCAACATCATCACTTCGGCAGCGATCAGGAGTCGTTCCGCTTCGATTACGAATGGGTGCCGGAATACCGCGATTACGCGCGCTTCTTCGAGGAGGTGATCCGCCATCCGGTGCTGGGCGACGAGGTGGCCTTGTTCGAGGCCGATCTCACGCCGAAGTCGCGCAAGGTGCGCGATGAATTGATGCAGATGCTGCTCGATGAAGACGAGCAGCGCGCCTTCCGCGAGCTGGAGCGCATCGCCGATTACCGCAATTACCGCCGCTATGAAATCTACAAGGAGGTCGAAGGCAAGCCGCCGATCCCCTTGAGCGAATACGGCACCGGCAGCGGTGGGCAGCTGGAGACGCCCGCCTACATCATCCGCGCGGCGGCGGTGACCTCGGCGTTTCGTTTTGCCGAAGACAATAATCACCTGCGCATGGTCCTGGTCGACGAGGCCTTCTCCAAGATGGACGAGACCCGCTCGCGCGAGGTGATCGGTTATCTCACCGAGACGCTCGGCCTGCAACTGCTGTTCATCATGCCGACCAGCAAATGCGGTCCGTACATGGATCTGATCAGCAACGAATTCGTCTTCGCCAAGTGTCCGAGCGCACGACCGCGCGGCCAGCTCAACACGCGCGTGCTGGTCGATCGCAAGCAGTGCAATCAGGAGCGCATCAAGCAGCTGTGGTCCAATCACCGGCGCATCATCCGCCAGCAGGCGGAGTTGGATTTCATGCAAGAGGTGGTGGGCGGTTAGGATGCAACCCAAACCTGGTTGACGAAGCGAATTGATGTAGGAAACATCTTCAGATGGCGCTACATTTGTAAAGTGCGTCAATCGCATGCTAAAGCATGCTCCTACATGGTGTGCCGATGAGGATGTGACATGCAGAAACCCCCTTGGCTGAACGATGAACCGGAGATCCGCGAACTCTTAGGCCTGTTCTGCGCCAAACTGGACCGGCGCGCCGCGCCGCTGTGGCAACAACCGCCGGAGCTCAAGTTGAATCCAACCTCCTTTCCGCATTTGTTCACCCTGGGTGAAGCCGCGGATCGCGGCTGGTTCTTGTTGCAGGAGCTCGCCCGCCACTATCAGCTGTTCGACATCAAGCTCAATCCCAAGCGCCGCGCCATCGATCCCGAGTATCAGGACGCGCGGCTGATCTTCAATCTCGCGGCGGAGGCGATGCTGCGTGCGTGGCTCGATCGGCCGCGCAAGGAAGATGCGCAACGCGCCTGGATCGATGCGGTGCGCGCGGCGGAGTTTCCCGGTGACCGCATGGCGCTGGTGGCAACACCGCTAAGCGTTGCCGATAAATCACCTGAGCAAATCGTCGCGGCGTTCACTGCGCTCGCGCCCTTGGTCACGCAGGGCTATAGCCTGCGCCAATTGAGTGCGCGCTGTTTTTGGGGTGATTCGAAATTCCTCGACGGCAAGGAGGCCCTGGTGCAGCAGCTCTATCCACAGGCGAGGATCGAGTCACGCCATTTGATCCTGGATGTCTGGTTGCCAGAGCAGCTGCGCGGGGTGCTGTTCGTCGAAAATCAGGACAGCTATGCCACGCTGGCCGCCAATCACCCGGAGCTGGCGCTGATCTATTGCGCGGGCTACAAAGGCGCGGCCCACCGTATTCGTGACCCCGGCAGTGTGTTGCGCCACTACTGTGGTGAGCCGTCACGCATCGCCGAGTTCGAGGCGTGGCTGTTCGCACAGCAGGACGCGCTGCCGGTGTGGTTCTGGGGCGATCTGGATTTCGAAGGCGTGCGGATTTTGAAGACGCTCAAGCAGCGTTTTGCCACGATTGATGCCTGGCGCCCCGGCTATGAAATTTTGTTGCGTTATTTGCACGAGACGGGCGGCCATCCTCCGGCGCAAGGCCGCAAAGGCGAGCAGACCGATCCGGGCGCGACGGGCTGTTACTATGCTGATACCGTGTTGTTGCCGGCCTTGCGCCGCGCGGGAAGGTTTATCGATCAGGAAATCGTATTTTGATTCCGCTGCCTTTGGCCCCTCGGGCGAAGGTTCTAAACTTCCGCAAAAATCTTCCGATGCCTGATGAGATTCTTGTCATGGCTTGCGCGCAGGCAAGGTTCGTGAGGCCGGGTTTTTTGCGCTGAAGGTGAAATCGATATAAGGACGCCTCTAAAAATTCACAGCTTGTCATTCCGGCGAATGCCGGAATCCTGTATTTTCAAAGATCTGGACACCGGCCTCGCCGGTGTGGCGAATTATTGGAAGTGCCCATAAGCCGGTCTTAATTGTTTTTGAATAAAGTAGATGTCGGGTGTGCATCGCAACCTCGCGGTGCTTGTGATGAGTCAATCTATACAAGGGATACAACACATGAAAAAGACATTTTTGGGTTTGGCTTTTGCGACATTCGTTCTGGCCAGTGGCGCGGCCTTGGCGTCGTCGCCGGAAGGCTCCATCAGCAAGGAGGCGGCGGTCAAGCTGGCCACTGAGAAGCATCCGGGCGAGGTCGTGAAGGCCTATAAGGAAACCAAGAAGGGCGTGGAAGTCTGGGAAATCAAGATCAAAGGCAAAGACGGCCATACTTGGGAGCTCTATTACAAGATTGCCGATGGCTCGCTGGTTTCCGAGAAGCAAGAGTAATCCATTGTGGCGGGCGCCGGCCGGCCTCTGGCCGGGCAGCGCCCGCATTTGAGAAGCGAGGAGGTCATGAACGCCTCTGCCGAAATCAAGGTCTGGGACCGCGCCGTTCGCGGGTTTCACTGGCTGCTGGTCAGCTGCTTTTTTATCTCTTATTTCACCGAAGACGATTGGATGGATTACCACCGCTGGGCGGGGTATATCGCCTTCGGCTTGCTGTGTTTCCGCATCGTCTGGGGGTTCATCGGGCCGCGCTATGCGCGGTTCAGTGACTTCGTACATGGCCCGGCGCACGTCTTCCAGTATTTGCAGCATGTGTTGAGCCGCAAGGCCGCGCGGCATCTGGGACACAATCCGGCTGGCGGCGCGATGATCGTGGCGTTGATCAGCTGCGTGTTGCTGGTGACGCTGAGCGGCACAGCGCTCTACGGCGCGGATGCGTGGGAAGGCCCGCTGGCGTGGCTGATGGAGGGCGCGAGCGACGCGAATATCGCTTTGCTGAAAGACATTCACGAGTATCTTTCACACTTCACCGTCGCCCTGGTGGTGGTTCATGTCTTGGGTGTGGTCTGGGAAAGTGTGCTGCACCGCGAGAATCTGGTGCGAGCCATGATCACCGGGAAAAAACGTGCGTTGTAATGCATGGGCGGGCACGGATGGTTGATTGGTGCCGGGTGAATGATGTGGCAAATGGTGCATGGAATGACCGTGCTTGGCTACATCTGCTCCAACACGCACATGTAGGAGCATGCTTCAGCATGCGA
>CAZKZP010000092.1:0-4368 GCA_964557295.1 uncultured Chromatiales bacterium
AAATCCAATTCCACCACGCCAGCAACACAACTCAATCCCCCCAACACGCCCCCACCACCTCCATCAACGCCCCGACCGTTTCAAGATCATCCGTCAACGGCTCGATGATCGCGGCGCGGCAGGCATCACGCGGGGCCATGCCGGAGTGCATCAGGGTGGCGGCGTACACCAGCAAGCGAGTCGACACGCCTTCATCCAGGTCATAGCCATCGAGTGCGCGCAGCGCCTTTGCGAGCGCGATCAGGCGTTCGACTTTGGTTTTTTCCAAGCCCGATTCCTGTTCGACGATTCGAGATTCCAGCTCAGGGGCGGGGTAGTCGAAGCTCACGGCGACGAAGCGCTGCCGCGTGCTGGGCTTCATGCCCTTGAGCAGATGTTGATAGCCGGGGTTGTAGGAGACCACCAGCATGAAGGTGTCTGGCGCGTGCAGCGTCTCGCCGGTGCGCTCGATCGGCAGGATGCGCCGGTCGTCGGTGAGCGGGTGCAGGATGACGGTGGTGTCCTTGCGCGCCTCTACCACCTCGTCGAGATAGCAGATCGCGCCTTCACGCACGGCGCGGGTGAGCGGGCCGTCGCACCAGCGCGTCTCGCCGTCGCCGATCAGATGCCGGCCGACCAGGTCGGCGGCGGTCAGATCGTCGTGACAGGCGACGGTGTAGAGCGGCCGCCCCAGGCGCGCGGCCATGTGTTCGATGAAGCGCGTCTTGCCGCAGCCGGTCGGTCCCTTGAGCAACAGCGGCAGGCGATTGCGATAGGCGTGTTCGAACAGCGCGATCTCGCCGCCTTGGGGTTGATAGAAGGGCAGATGTTCCGAGCGGATTCGGGCGACATCGCGGTGCATAGCTTGGGCTCCTTTTGTGGTTCCCTCTCCCTCAGGGAGAGGGTTAGGGTGAGGGGGCGAATAATATTCTTATCCCCTCATCCCCACCTTCTCCCGGCGGGAGAAGGAGTTTACCGCGGTAACTTACGCCACCGCTTGACGCTCACCCTTGGCAAAGAAGCTGTAGACATACAGCAGCAGGCCGATCAGGAACACCACGCCGGCGATTTCACGCAGCCAGTAGAAGATGCTGACCTGCGCCTGCGCCATCATGAAGCTGCTCGGATCTTCGCCCATGCGTTGCAGCCACACTTGCAGGATGCCGGCGCCGGTGAGGAATAGGGTGATGAACACCATCGCCACCGTCATCAGCCAGAACGACCACATCTCGACCACCTGCGCGCGTTGCGAGGGCGCGCTGCCCTGGCCGCGCAGCTGCGGCATGGCGTAGGAGATGATGGTCAGCACGATCATCACATAGGCCCCGTAGAAGGCCATGTGGCCGTGGGCGGCGGTGATCTGGGTGCCGTGGGTGTAGTAGTTGACCGGGGCGAGCGTGTGCAGGAAGCCCCACACGCCGGCGCCGAGGAAGGCCATCACCGCGGTGCCCAAGGCCCACAGCACGGCGGCCTGGTTCGGGTGATCCTTGCGGCGGCGGTTGACCATGTTGAAGGCGAACAGCGTCATCATGAAGAACGGAATCGGCTCCAGGGCGGAGAAGAACGAGCCCCACCACTGCCAGTACTCCGGCGTGCCGATGTAGTAGTAGTGATGGCCGGTGCCGATCACGCCGGTGACCAGGGTCATGGCGATGATCACGTACAGCCACTTCTCGATCACCTCGCGGTCGACACCCGTGACCTTGATCAGCACGAAGGCCAGGATCGCGCCGAGGATCAGCTCCCACACGCCTTCCACCCACAGATGCACCACCCACCACCAGAAGTATTTATCCAGCACCAGGTTGTCCGGGTTGTAGAACGAGAACAGGAAGAACACCGCCAGTCCCGCCAGCCCGGTGAGCAGCACGATGTTGACCACGGTCTTGCGCCCGGAGAGCACCGTCATGCCGATGTTGTACAAGAAACCCAGCGCGACGATGACGATGCCGATCTTGGTGATGGTCGGCTGTTCGAGGAACTCACGCCCCATGGTCGGCAGCAGCGCGTTGCCGGTGAGCTTGGCCAGTCCCGCGTACGGCACCAAGAGATAACCCAGCACGGTGAGCGCCCCGGCGACGAGGAAGATCCAGAACAAGGCGAGCGCCAGCTTCGGGCTGTGCAGCTCGCGTTCGGATTCCTCGGGTACCAGATAGTAGGCCGCGCCCATGAAGCCGAACAGCAGCCAGACGATCAGCAGATTGGTGTGCACCATGCGCGCGACGTTGAACGGGATCTCCGGGAACAGGAAATCCCCGACGACGTATTGCAGCCCCATGATCAGCCCGAACAGCACCTGGGCGATGAACAGCCCGATGGCGGCGATGAAATAGGGCTTGGCGACGGCTTGTGATGAATATTGCATGGCGATTCCTCCTTAACCCTGAATGTTTGGCGGCCAGCCGGCGGTGTTGATCTCGGAGGTCCACTTCAGGAACTCCGCCAAGGCGTTCAGTTCTTCGTCGCTGAGATTGAACTGTGGCATGCTGCGCCGCCCGTCGATGCCCTCGGCCGGACGCCCGGCGATGAAGGCGACGATCGCCTCCTTGGAATTACCGAAGCGCTGATACACATTGCCCAGCTCCGGCGCGAAATAGGCCCCTTCGCCCAGCAGCGTGTGGCAGCCGATGCAGTTGTTCTCCTCCCACACCATCTTGCCCTGCGCCACCTGCGGCGTGATGTTCTGGCGATGATCGCGCTCCGGGAGCTTGCCCATGGTGTCGAAGGTCAGGCCCAAAAACAGCAGGAAGGAAAAGACCCCGCCTCCCAGATAGATGTTGCGCGCCATGGATTTAGTGAACCGCTCACTCATGGCAACCTCCTCAAGGTGATTGTTGTTGATCGCCCCATTCAACCGGGTTGGGCGCGCCGGCGCCTTGATCTAGGTCAAGTGCGCGCAGGTTTGTTATAGTCGAGGCCATTTGAGCGGAGAAGGCGAGGTGGATGGCATGAAACAAGGTGCGGAGCAGCTACGGATGTTGCGGGGCATCGCGCTGTTTGCCGAGCTCGACGAGGCGCAGCTGGAGAAGATCCTGGCCTCGGCGCAGCACCGGGAGCTGGCGGCCGGAGAGTTCCTGTTCATGCAAGGGGAGGGCGCCGAGCAATTTTTCTGGCTCGAATCCGGTCTGCTGAAGCTCTATCGTGTTTCACCCATCGGTGAAGAGAAGATCATCGAAATCGTCAAGGGCGGTCAGACCTTCGCCGAGGCCATCATGTTCATGGGCCAGCGCAGCCGCTATCCCGTCAACGCGCAGATGATCGAAGACGGGTGTGTGTGGTGCTTTGCCAATGCAAGCTTCCATGAGGTGTTGCGCGGTTCGGTGGATACCTGTTTTCGCCTATTGGCCGGCATGAGCCGGCGGTTGCATCAGCATGTCAACGAGATCGAGCGCCTGACCTTGCAGACGGCCACCGAGCGGGTGATCAACTATTTGATGCAGCACGCCGAGTCGGTCGCGAATACTGCCACCGTGCATCTGCCGATCACCAAGCAGACCCTGGCCGCGCAGCTCTCGATCACGCCGGAGACCCTCTCGCGCACCTTCGCGCGGCTCGCCAAGGCCGGCCTGGTCGAAATCAGCGGCAACGACATCGCCTTGCTCGACATCGAGGGACTGCGCCGCAAGGCGCTGGTCTGAACCGATCAGGTTGTGTTGTGGGAGCCATCTTCAGATGGCGATGGGGCGGTGGTTGATCGCACGCTGAAGCGTGCTCCTACACAAAGCAGATTTGAGCGCCAAGTTACTGCGGCATGGCGCCCATGCAGCGGTAGATCGTGAAGGTGCGCTTGCCGTCGACCACGGCGGTCTTCGGCACGATGGTATCGCCGCCCAGGTCCACGGCGCCGTTGCGGCCTACCACCTCCAGCTCCGCTTCCACCGTCTCCGGATGACGCGCCAACGCGCCGACCTTGCCTACCACGGAGGCGGTAGTCTCGCCCAGCTTCTTGCAACTGGCGACCTCACTTGCATCCAGCACCCGCACCTTCCGGCCATAGTCGGTGAGCTGCACCCAGGCGCAGGCGGACAGTGTGCAAGTGGCGGCGATCAACAGGCTCGGCAGTGCGAAATGACGCATGGAAATTCTCTCTTTCAACGGGGTTGGGGTGAGGGTGGCGCGATTGCGCACATACTAGATCAAGGCGCCGAGGCGCGCCAGCGCTGTTCTGCGATGCGATTCGCGTTTTGGGCAGGGGATTGGGTTTGTGTCGCTGCGCGACGGATTGTTTGGGTGTCGGGGGTGGCCCGACAGCCACTCACTTTCTCTTGCGCGGCCAAGAGAAAGTAAGCAAAGAGAAGGCCGCCCGAAGACTTGCCGCTCACAAAATACGTGAGCGGTGCCCTGCGCTTCTCGTCAATCGAGGTTCGGCCCGAAGGGTGGCCGCAGGGA
>CAZKZP010000092.1:4378-4959 GCA_964557295.1 uncultured Chromatiales bacterium
CCCCCGGCTGCCGCACCCTGCGGGTGCCCTCGGCAACTGCTCCCTGCGTTGCCCTACCTCCGGCATCCCTGCCGTCGTGCGCTTCTCGTCAATCGAGGGCTCGCCAGAAGGGGCTTCCCAGCCCCTGCTGGCTCATGGCCGCTTCCCTGCGGCCACCCTTCGGGCCGAACCTCGATTGACTGCGATGCTCGGCGGCGTCTACGGGACTCAAAAAAACCAAACCAACGTGAGGCCCGTAGCCTGGGTGGAGCCGAAGGCGTAACCCGGGTTTCACTTCGTTCCACCCAGGCTACGGGCTGAAAAAACCAACCCGGTGTGAGCGCCGACCGGTCCCGTCTGCCGCACCGAGTACCGCAGCATTTTCCGGACAGGCCCGCAGGGGCGCGGCAAGGACGCCGCGCCTTGGCATCAGGGGCTGGGAAGCCCCTTATGCCAAGCCCCGGAAAATGCGAGGAACGGAGGGCACCCGCAGGGTGCGGCAGCCGGGGGTCGTTTCTTTTGGTTCGTTTTCTTTGGACAAGCAAAGAAAATGAACTCGTCGGCGGGGGCGAAACCCCGACACCAAAAAACCGTCGCGTCAG
>CAZKZP010000092.1:4969-6919 GCA_964557295.1 uncultured Chromatiales bacterium
GGCACCTCTAGATTCACATTTAGTCATTCCGGCGAATGTCGGAATCCAGCCCGTAGCCTGGGTGGAACGAAGTGAAACCCGGGTTACGCCTTCGGCTTCACCCAGGCTACGGGCTGCGATGCGATTCGCGTTTTGGGCAGGGGGAGTGGTTTGTGTCGCGTCAGCGACACAATCTAATCATCCAGCACTTCCCCCCAAAGCAAGAAGCCCGCGCTCGGCTCAGACATGCTGAGCGGTATATTCGCGTGCTGTTGGAGAAGGGAAGGAACGGCCCAGAGGCCCGGATCAACGCGCCAAGGTCTTCGGCGCCTGTGGCGGGGCGTAGGCCAGCGTGGGGATCGTGGCCGCATCATCGGTGATGACCACGAGCGTGCCAATGTCGATCCAGGGGGCCAGCTGGTCGATTTGGCTGTCGGTCAGGGCGACGCAGCCCTCGGTCCAATTGGCGATCTGGTGGACGCGGGGATTGCCGACGCCGACGCCGTGGATGCCGATGTAGCCGCCCAGCGCCGTGTCCTGCGGCGGGACTTGGCCGAAGTACAGCGCCTTGCGGATGTCGTAATAGGTGTCGAAGTCGATGCGTTTGTTCCGGAAGGCCTGTTCGGCGTGGTCCTGGGTGGGGTAATCCAGTCCGAAGAACAGATGGAAGCGGCTGTTGGGATTCTTCCAGGCCACGCGAAAGACGCCGAGCGGCGTCTTGCCATCGCCCTGTACGCGCTCGCGGGCATAACCGTTGCGGCCGATGGAGATGTCATCGAAGCTCAGCACCGGCTTGCCATTCTGTACCACCTGCAGGGTGTTGCTGGCCGGATCGATCCGTATCCAGGGGGCCTCATCGGCGTAAGCGGTTTGGGCGAGCAGGCCGAGCATGAAAAACAGCAGTCCCCACTCGAATGCAGTGTTAGGCAGTGGGCACGTCATTCGTCGCGCCATTTGCGATAAAGGGCGGGGCCAAGTGTGATGATTAGCACAATCGCGCCAGCCACATAGAAAATCAATTTCTCGTCAGAGATGCCAAATATGTTGATTGGTAGACCAATCAGGCAGCCAAGCGGATAAAGCGTCAAAGCAATTACTAGCCCGACCATGGCAGCCGCTGACCCTTTCAGATTCCGAATTGTCCTTTTTAGAAGCATGTCGAAGGGCAGATTTCTGATTTCGCCGTTGGAAAGATTGTCATTGTCAAAAAGATGATGGCCGCCTTTCCGTCCTAGCGTGAAATGGATAATGATGGCTGGCACAAGAATGACTACCGCCAGCCAAAAAAGAAACGATCCAAGTGACCAGTCATTCATGAACGAAAATCCTGCAGTGAATGCCTAACCCGCGATTTTTTATTCCACAAACATACTCATGTTAACGGCGGCCAGAGGGGAGTTTTTAGCAGGTGTTGTGTGTTATTTAGCACGGGGGGAAAGCCCAAGGCAATTTTCAGCGGTGGCGCCAAAATGTTTTGTTGATTAAAATTAATGAATTGAATGCTCGCAAACCTCCGTGTGCCTGGCGGCGTACAACGCACCAGCCCCGCGCCCAAAGGCTCAGAAAAATGACCAACCGAGGGTTATCTCGCCTCTTCGCAATCCTTCTGCAGGGCTCGCTGACTGGTGCTGCCGTGGCGGCAAGTTATCCATTGCCCTCCGATGACACGGCCCTGATCGGCGGCATCGAGCATATCGAGGCCAAGGCCCACGAGACCCTGCTCGATATCGCCCGCGCCCACGGGCTTGGCTTGAACGAGATCGCCGCGGCCAATCCCGGCGTCGATCCCTGGCTGCCCAAGGAGGGGCAGCGCATCGTGTTGCCCAAGCAGTTCATCCTGCCCGACGGCCCGCGCCAAGGGATCGTCATCAACCTGCCCGAGATGCGGCTGTATTACTATCCGCCCGCGCGGACGGGCGTGCCGCGCGAGGGGCTGACTTTTCCCATTGCGATCGGGGCCGAGGAGCAATC
>CAZKZP010000093.1:0-5123 GCA_964557295.1 uncultured Chromatiales bacterium
TCACGGCACCGCCACCTTCATGATCATGGGCGGGATCTGCACCCGTCGCTGCCCGTTCTGCGATGTGGCCCATGGCCGGCCGGACCCGCTCGATGCGGACGAACCCGCGCACCTGGCCGCGGCGGTCAAGGCGATGGGCCTGAAGTACGTGGTGGTCACCTCGGTCGACCGCGACGATCTGCGCGACGGCGGGGCCGAGCATTTCACCCGCTGTGTGCAGGCCCTGCGCGCGGCGACGCCGCAGACGCGCATCGAGATCCTGGTGCCGGATTTCCGCGGCCGCGCGGATATCGCGCTGGCGTTGCTCTGCCGCCAGCCCCCCGATGTCTTCAATCACAATCTCGAGACGGTGCCGCGCCTCTACCAGCAGGCGCGCCCCGGCGCGGATTATCGCGGCTCGCTGGAATTGTTGCAGCGCTTCAAGGCCTGCGCGCCGGGCGTGCCGACCAAGTCCGGCCTGATGCTCGGCCTGGGCGAGACCGACGAGGAGATCATCGCGGTGCTCACGGATCTGCGCGCGCACGGCTGCGACATGCTCACGCTCGGACAATATCTCCAGCCCAGCCCGCATCATCTGCCGGTCGCCCGCTATGTGGCGCCGGAGCAGTTCGAGCGGCTGGCCGAGACCGCCCGCGCGCTCGGATTCACCAGTGTGGCCAGCGGCCCGATGGTGCGCTCCTCGTATCACGCCGACCTCCAGGCCGCCGGTGGCAGTGTCAAATAATCCCGGGTGGAACATGGCGCCGCGTCCTCTTGTTCAATTTTCAAGGGAGTTATGGATCGAGGTTCAGTGCGCAATTAGAAAGATGACTGGGATAGTGATACTCTTGTGCCTGCATCCCATCCCACGCACATAATGACTATCAGAAAGGCTGGAGTTGATATATGGGCAAGCTGACCATGCGGCTGTTCCTGTTGCTGGCCTCAATCGCGGCGTTGACGCAGGTCGGCTGCGTTGACACCCGCTTGATCGCCAATAGCCCGATCGTCGAGACCAAGCTCGATCAGCCCTATTCCACCGTGTATTTCCTGCGCGAGGATCGCGGCCTCACCCGCGGCCTGCCGGATGACACCGTGCTGATCGACATCAACGGCAACGATCTCGGCTGGCTGGCGCAGGGCGAATATGTCATGTTTCGCATCAAACCGATCGAGGCGACGGTGCGGGTGCGCTCCTGGGATATCGTCGGCGATCAGGCCGCCCCGCAGGAGCTCTCAGGCGAGGAGACCTTCAACTTCGCCGCCGGGCAGACCAACTTCATCCGCCTGAAGATGATCGACGGCGAATTCCGCGGCACCTATTACCTGCCGGAACGTATCGAATCAGCCAAGGCGCGCCTGTTGTCGGAAAAACTCAAGCCGGTGGGAGAGGCCAAGAAACATCCGATCAGCACGCTCTAGCCGCTTGTTGAAAAGGCTTTTAGTCCCTTCTCCTTTGAAGGAGAGGGGGTTCTGCAAGTCGCTCACGCTTACGATCTTCATGGATAGGCAACCGCTATGCGCATTCATCCTCTTCTCTCACTGATCATTGGAACCGGCCTGGTGGTGCAACTCACCGGCTGCGGCTCGCTGCCCGCGTTGCGGGACATTGCGCCGCAGCAGATCAGCTTCGGGCAGGAATCCCGTCTGAACCTGCGTTTCGACCAGGCGTCCGAAGTCATTTCCGTTGCCTTGCGCGAGAGCGCGCCGCCCGAGATCACCCCGGCCGAGGCCGATCGCAAGCGGTATGCGCAGTCGCTGCGTTCGGAGCACGCCGAGTGCCTCATGGGCCTGGGGCTTACATTCAAGGTCAGGGCCTCGGTGGCCTGGGAGGGGCATTGTTATCTGGCCGCCGGCAGCGAGGGGCTGCGGGTCTACCAGATGGGTCAGTTGAGCGCGCCTACGGAGATTGCCCGCTTTGATGTGGCCGGGGATATCACCGATCTGGCGGTGGCCAACGGCAAGCTCTATCTGGCCGGTGAGCTGGGCCTGAGCGTGGTGGACATCAGTCTGCCGAGCCGGCCGCGCTGGCTGGGGAGCAACAACAAATTCGGACCGGGCACGCGCCTGGCGGTAAGCGATCGCTACGCGCTGGTCGAGTCCTACGGCCAATGGGTGGTGCTGGACATCAGCCGCGCGGAACGCCCGGTGTGGCTCGGCGGCTTCTCCCCCAAGGCGCCGGTGACCGGTTTTGCGCTGGAGGGCGGCACAGCCATCCTCGACACGGCGGCCGGGATGACGGTGTATGACATCGCCGCGGCGCGCTTGCCGGAGCTCAATCACGCCGGCCTCAATCTCGGCGGCAGCCGGCGCATGGAATGGCGCGATAACACACTCTACGTCGCCGACTGGTTCTCCGGCCTGCACCGTTACGAGGCGCACGATCCGCGCCGGCCGCGTCATCGCGACAATCTGCACACCCCCGGTTCGGCCAAGGGCGTGCTGCTCGATGAGGAGGGAGTCGTCTATCTGGGCGATGACGATCACGGCCTCCAGGTCATCGACCCACGCACCCTGCGCATCAAGGCGAATCTGCGCACGCCGGGCTTGAGTTACGGCATGGATCTGGTCGGCCGCCGGCTCTATCTGGCCGACCATCGCGGCGGCTTTCACATCATCGATGTGCACAACCCGCAGCAGCCGGTGATCCTCGGCAGCTACGACACCTCCGGCAAGGCGTGGGCGGTGCAGGTCTTCGAGCAACACGCCTATGTCGCCGATGACAGCTCCGGTGTGTCGATCTTCGATGTGACCGACCCGGCCCGCCCGCTGCCGGTGGGGGCGTTCAATCCCGGCGGGCAGGCCGAGGACATCCTGATCCGCGACCGGCTCGCCTATGTCGCCTTCTACGACGATGGAATGTACATCCTCGATATCAGAGACCCGCGCCTGCCGGTGGTGATCGGCCATGTGGCCACGCCCGGCAACGCGCGCGGCCTCTACCTCGACGGTGACTTGCTCTACCTGGCCGATTGGGATGCCGGCCTGCAAGTCATCGACGTCAGCGACCCCCGCGCGCCGCGCTGGCTCTCCGGGATCGACACCCCCGGCGCGGCCTGGGGCGTGAACGTCCAGGGTGACTACGCCTATGTGATGGACTGGTGGGGCGGCGTGCTGGTGGTGGATGTGCGCGACAAGCGCCACCTCAAGATCGTCTCCCGTTATCAGGCCGGCGCGCCCTTGGTGGACGTGGCGGTCCAAGGCGCCTACGGTTACGCCTTGGGCGTCAACGGCACGCTCCATGTCTACGACGTCAACAACCCGGAGGGTCCGATCTGGATGACCGGCGTGGAGATCTCGGGCCGGCCCACCCAGATGGCCATCGTCGATGGGGATATCTATGTCGCCGCTGGACAAGGCAGCCTGGTCTCGATCGATATCCGCGATCCCTTCCAGGCGCGGCTGGCCGCCGCCTATTTCCAGGTCGGGGAGGTCAAGGCGGTCGCCGCCCTTCCAGGCAAGGTCTTCACCCTGAGCCCGGGCGGCCAGCTCGGGATCTGGAGCATCGACGAGAAAAAGAACTGTGATTCGCTGGGCGGGATCGCCGGGCGTTATCGCGCCCTGGCGGCCGACGGGGAGCGCCTGGCCGCGCTCACCGAGGAGGGTGAGTTGGCGGTATTCCATGTCGGTGGCGCGCCGTTCCGGGATCTGGGCCGCCGCCGGGGCAGTCAGCCCTATGAGCGCGTGGCCATGGCGGCCGGGCGTATCGTCGCCGCTGGCGCCGGCATGCTCGATATCTACACCGCCGGCAGTGGCAAGCCGGTCAAGCAAGCCGCGTTGAGCTTGCCGGACGGGATTCGTGATATCACCCTCACGGGCGACACGCTGTATGTCAGCCATCAAGACCTGGGCGTGCTGGTCTTCGACATCGCGCAGTTGGATGTCCCCGCGCTGCGGCATGTCTATCGCAGCGCCCAGCCTGCCGGCCCGGTCGGCGCCGGTGATCAGGTCATCATCAGTGGCGGCCAGCCGCTGTTGGCCAGCGCCGCGACCGCTCCCGCGGCCAGCGTGAAAAAGTCGAAAGACGTGCTCGAACTCACGCTGCCCGCCGGTCTCGCGCTCGGGCACTACGACCTCATCGCGCAGACCAAGGAGGGGCGCCTGCTGGAGTATCCGCGCCTGTTGGAAGTGACGATGCCCGCGGGTAAGCGCAGCACCTATAGCCTGGAGGATATGCAAAAGGCGTTAAAGGAGCAGCGCCAGTTGCCGACACAAGCACCATAATCATTGGGGGGCGCCCGCGCCACGCGCCGGGTTAACCGCACCCCAGGAGAGAGTGCAGGTGCCGGCCGTCTTGATGAGTGACAGCGAACTCTACGCAGCGAATCAGCAATTGCGCAAACAGCTGCGAGCGTTTATCAGCCAGGCGCGCGCCAACGAACTGAAGATGCGCCGCTTCCAGGAGCAGGAGCTGCGCCTGATCAGCCTCAATTCCCTGCCCGAATTGCTCCACACCCTGCTGCACGACTACCGCGCCGCCTTCGAGCTCGACGTGGTCACTGTCAGCCTGATCGACCCGGCCTTCGAGCTCCAGCATATCCTCGCCGACGAAGGCATGGCGCTCGACGGCCATGCCGGCTTGATGTTCTGCGAGACGGCCGATGAACTCGATGCCTTCTACGGTTTCTCCGGCGCCCCGGTCCTGGACAAATACCATCCGGAGCGCCACAGCGCGCTGTTCGCGCGCTGCGAGGCCAAGCCCGCCAGCATCGCCCTGGTGCCGCTGCTGCGTTACGGCGAGATGATCGGTAGTCTGAATCTCGGCAGCTTCCGCGAGGAGCGTTTCGTCGCCGGCTCCGGCACCGATTTCCTGCAACGCCTGGCGGCGGTGGCCGCCATCTGCCTGGAGAATGCCGCCAATCACGAGCGCTTGAAGCGCGTCGGGCTGACCGATTTTCTCACCGCGGTGAACAACCGCCGCTTCTTCGAGCAACGTCTGGGAGAAGAACTCACCCGCGCCAAGCGCCGCAACGAGCCGCTCTCCTGCCTGCTGCTCGACATCGATCACTTCAAACGCATCAACGACACCTACGGACATCGCGCCGGGGATCAGGTGCTGAAGGCCTTCGCCGATCTGGTGCGCCGCCAGCTGCGCTGCAGCGATATCCTGGCGCGCTACGGCGGGGAAGAGTTCGTGGTGTTGC
>CAZKZP010000093.1:5133-6868 GCA_964557295.1 uncultured Chromatiales bacterium
TGGTGTTGCTGGTCGACAGTCCCGCCGATGTGGCGGTAGAGATCGCCGAGCGCATCCGCAACGAACTCGCCGGGCAGGCTATCACCGTCGACAATGGCCAGGTGATCCGCGCCACCGTCTCGATCGGCGTGGCCCTGATCCAGTGCGCGCAGGACCCGCGTCCGTCACAAGAGATCGGCGCCGCGTTGGTGGAGCAGGCCGACCAGGCCCTCTATCAGGCCAAGAACGAAGGAAGAAACCGTGTGGTGTGTGCGGGGTATTGCAGCGTCAATCCGGCAAGCGCGCCAGATAACTCATGATGAATTCGAGGATCTCCAGCCGGTTGTAGGCCTGCTGCAAGCTGTTGCCCCAGACCGTGACGCCGTGGTTGCGGATCATCAACGCCGGCACCGCCGGCTTGGTCTTGTCAAACCGCGCACGGATCTCCTCGGCGATGCGCGGCACCTCCAGCCAGTTGTCGAACAGCGGCAGGCTCACCTTCGGATCTTCGACCCAGATATCCAATCCCTTGATCATCTCCAGCGGCGGCAGCGGCAGCTCCAGCCCTTCCGGGGCGTGGCGCGCGGTGGCGAGGTAGGCGTCGACCGTGTGCACGTGCAGGCAGGCCTGCGCCTCGGGGAAGAGTGTGTAGATCGCTTGATGGATGCTGGTCTCGGCCGAGGGGCGGTTGGCCGCCACGGGGGTTTCGGCCACCGCGCCGCTGGCGACATCGATCAGCAGAAAGTCTTCCGCGCCGAGGCGGCCCTTGGGTTTGCCGCTGGCGGTGATCCAGAAGGCCTGCGGCCGTTGCGGATCGCGCCGGCTGAGGTTGCCGGCCGTGCCGGCCATCCAGCCGCGGCGGTGGAAATCGCGCGCGATCTCGGCCAGCGCATCACAAGGAGGCAGGTCGTCGAAGGTCTTCATCGTTTATTCGCCTTGGGTGGCGGGGGCGGATCGGGCCTTGTTGCGCGGACGCCGGCGCCGGCGCTGGCCGGCGGCGTCGGCCCCGTCGGTTTTGCGCGGGCCGGCATGGCTCTTGGGATGCGGGCGCGGGCGCTGCGATCGGGTGCGCGGGGCGGTTTTGATCTCGGGCAGCAGATCATCGGTGATGGCGACATACGGGATCTTGTGCCCGATGTATTCCTCGATCTCCGGCTGATGAAAGGAGTATTCCTCGCAACCGATGCTCAGCGCCACGCCCGAGGCCCCGGCGCGCGCGGTGCGTCCGATGCGGTGGACGTAATCCTCGGCATCCTGCGGTAGATCGAAATTGATCACGTGGCTCACCGCCTCGATGTGCAGGCCGCGCGCGGCCACATCGGTGGCCACCAGCAGCGGCAGTTCGCCGTCCTGGAACTGCTGGAGCAGTTGCTGGCGCTTGTTTTGCGGCACATCGCCGGAGAGCACGCCGGCGTGATAGTCGTTGGCTTGCAGGGTATTCACCACGCGCTCGGCGGCGGCCTTGGTGTTGACGAAGATGATCGCGCGCGAGGGCTGGTGCTTGCGCAACAGGCCGATCAGCAGCGGGAGCTTCTCCTCGTTGGCGGGGAAGTAGATCGCCTCTTCGATCTGCCGGGCAGTGACCTGCGCCGTGTCGATGGCCACCCGCTGCGGATTGTTCATGTGCTCGTAGGCCAGCTCCGTGACCCGCCAGGGGAGGGTGGCGGAAAACAGCATGCTCAGGCGCTTCTCCGGCTTGGGCGTGCGGCGCAGCAGGAAGCGGATGTCCTTGATGAACCCGAGATCGAACATGCGG
>CAZKZP010000094.1:0-5042 GCA_964557295.1 uncultured Chromatiales bacterium
GGTGGGTTCAGCGTAGATCTGGAGCAACTCAACAAGCACTACGGCATCGGGCTGGACCGCCGGGTGTACACGGCGGGTGCCCATAAGGATCGCCTCGATGCTTTCAAGGCGGTATCGCCCGAGGACGAGACAAAGGTCAAGACGGTGCTGGGACAAATGCATGCCCACTTCATCGATACGGTAATGCAGGCGCGTGGCTCGCGCCTGCATGGCCCGAAAGACGAACTGTTCTCCGGTGATTTCTGGACGGGCGGTGAGGCGGTAAAATTGGGGCTGGCGGACGGTCTGTCCGATCTGTCCACGGTTTTGAAGCAGGAATTCGGTGTCGAGAGCGCAAAGGATTACACCCCGGCCTATTCGCTGTTCGAGCGGCTGCAGAAGTCCTATGGCATGCTGGAGGATGTCGCCGGGCTGTTCAGGACGCAGCTGCGGTGAACCGCTTTTCCATGTACCGTCTGGTGTTTGCCATTTTCGTGATCGTGCCTCCCGGCATGGCGGCGGCGACCTGTTGGGAGGCGGCGGCGCAGCGGTACCGGGTGCCAGCGGCGTTGTTGTATGCGATCGCGGACGCCGAATCAAGCCTCAACCCACGCGCCGTCAATCTCTCGCATCGTGCTCGCACCGGCAGCTACGATATCGGCTTGATGCAGATCAACAGCCGCAATTTGCGAGGGCTGGCACGCCACGGTATCTCTGAAAAAGATTTGTATGATCCCTGCGTCAATATCCACGTCGGCGCATGGATACTCGCCGAAAAGTTCGCCCGCCACGGTATCACATGGGAAGCGGTGGGCGCCTACAATGCGTCGTGTACGTCACTCAAGGGTGACGAATGCCGCCAGGCGCGGAGCACATACGCCTGGCGCGTCTACAGGAAATGGGCGAGGCTCGCCGTGACGAGCCAGGGAAAGCGCGGCGAAAGCGAGTAGGCATAATCTAGCGGAAGGCGCGATTTGCCCGCTATAATCCTCACCCTATTCCAAGAACGACGCACGCCACCACGGAGGGCTTCCCATGGGCATGACCTGCATTATCCTGACCACCGCCAAACGGGCCATAGAAAATGGCGACCTGGATGCCCTCCGTGGGATGGGTATCCCCATCGCATATGCGGACGTGATTCGCAGCATGACTGAGGAGGACATCGATTACATCGACCAGAAGGAACCAAACCTCTTCGGGGTGAAAATAGACATGGATTTGATGACGGCGATGCTGGAGCGAATCAGGGCGGGCGCCACGCCTGAGGAATTGGAGAATTTTGCCAGGCAATGGGAAATAGAGCACCAGTTCGACAATGTGATACCGATTCGGCCGCCGAAGGATCACTGACAAGGTGAGCCAGGCAGGTCGAGTTATCCACAAAATAAGTGGATAACTCTGTGTGTACTCCGCGCAACACTACGGCAATAGGGCGTTTCACATGGTGATTACGGAACGGTCACATTGAGCTGGTGAAACGCCGCCGGGAATGCCCTTTTAGCCAGGGCGGCCCTTTTGAATGAAGCCCTTTGGGTAGGGCCTTTCCATTAGAAACCCCCTTCCCCTTATCGGGCCATTTTCCTTTGGCCGTTGTAGACCGTGCCGGCACGGTCGCGGTAAGTTGATGGTTCTGGAAGCGGGGATGCTGGAAGCGCTTGGCGTTTCGCCCATGTCCCACGACAAGTTGCCGGATGTGGTGGTGTACGATGAAAAGCGGGAATGGCTATTTCTCATCGAGGTTGTAACCAGCCATGGCCCGGTTTCTCCGAAACGCTGGATCGAGCTGGAAAAGGCCTTGGAGACGTGCAAGGTGGGGCGCGTCTATGTGACCGCGTTCCCAGATGCCGCGGAGTTTCGCAGGCACGCGATGGATATCGCCTGGGAAACGGAAGTGTGGATCGCCGATAATCCGGATCACATGATCCATTTCAACGGCGGACGCTTCTTGGGTCCGCACGACTCCACAATGGGCAAGTAAACATTCAATGCGTTATGATTACTCCAGTCTGGTGAAGGTTTATCACGATGAAGCCGGGGTCGTCTCAACCTGATCGCAAAAGTCATCGAAGTTCATGGCTTAGATCATTCCCGTAGAATTCCCAAGCACACGCTTTGCAATCAGACGGCAAAGATGGAGGGCGTCTGTGGCGTCTTGGACGGCAATGCAGCCAACGTGAGGCCAAACGGGATCAGGCAAATATAGTTGTGTGCCCGATCCATAATTGATCGTAAATCCAAGGGTAGCTCCCGTCTCATCCGACCAGTCGAAGCCGATAAATTCATGACCAAAGGGACGCCGATAGGGCATCAGGGCGAATTGCCGTAGATTGCCCGGCAATTTCTCACGAATCAGTGCTGCGCAACGCTCTGAGAAACGATCAGCCGCTTTGCTGATGTCAATTCGACCGTCTTCGTTGGCGAAAAACAGTTCTGCCTGTTCGCTCGGAGCATCCCGTGGCTTTGAGAATGCTGCGTCGAACAACTCTTGCGCAACAGACTTCATGCCTTTCCCTCCGTAGCAGGCGTATGCCCCCAACCAAGATCGCGAAACATCTTCATGCCACGCTCGGTGACACGCCAGCCCTGCTTCTTGGCGCGTGGTTCGTATTCCTCAACGAAGAACTCGGGCACCGGCCCCCAGTGGCCGAGCGGAATCGTGCTGAACTCACTTTTGCCGATCAGATCATCCCGCCAGAATTCGACCAGCATCTCGCCGCCCTTGCGGCTGACGATCTGACCAACGCGGCCAGCATCCGGGTGTTTACTGTCGGGATGCAGCACAACGAAGCAACCAGGCTGAAACATCGCTTCCTGCTCTTTGGTGAGTTCGAGATCAATCGTCATATTGGCCCTCACATTCGCACGGACGCCATTCGCATCGAGGGCAGAACCCCATCGCCATAACGGCCTGCTCAAGTTCATTGTAGCGTAGACGCAAGATCACCGTCCATGCCGACGGCAAAACTGCGCCATGCCGCCGCGCGCGGCCGCTTGATTCTCGGTATACCGCGCCGGCATCCGCTCCGTGGTCCATCGGCCGGCTTCCATGATCTCCGCCAGGCTAAATCCTTCCGCCTGTAAATCCTGCGCCGCACCCACGCGGCACGAGTGACCGGAGATGCCGCGAGCATCGAGGCCGGCGATGCGGGCCACACGTTTCATGGCGCGCATCACCGCCATGTGGCTGATGCGTGTCTCGCCCACGACACCGGCTTTATTCACCGGGCGGAAGAGGGGGCCGCTGTGGTGCGGCTTGCAGGCCAGCCATTCATGGAGATGGCGCACCGTGGTGGCGCTGAGATACATCGTTTTTCCCTCGCCAATCTGGTCGGTTTTGCCTTGGGTGATCAGCAGCCGCCCCGTCCCGTCGTCCTGTACATCCAGGTCCTCGACATCGAACCGGATCAGATCCTCGGAGCGGCACAGGCATTCGAAGGCCACCGACACCAGCGCGCGAGTAAAGCGGTCGACGGGGCGGTCGCCAAGGGCGGCGAACGCCGCCTTGAGGTGGGCGTAATTGAGCGGGGCTGCCTGCCGCTGGCGGCCATCGCCGGCGACGGCCTTGGTCCGTTGCAGAGTGCGCAGCGCCAGGATCACATCTTGGTCTTTTGTCGGATCGGCGAGCTGCGCCGCGCGGTGCAGGGCACCGATCGAGGCAAGGTAGCGCCGCAGCGTCGCGACCTTGCGGGTCGTCCCGGCGGTCTGAATGAAGGCGGCGAGGGTCTCGGGGTGGGCCGGCAGGGGAGTGCGGCCTTGCGCGTGGCACCAGGTCCAGAACACCTTGGCGTCGGTCGCCCAGGCCTTGAGGGTATTGGCGGCGTAGGCGCCAGCCGCCTTCTCGGCATAACGCTGGAGCCGGGCGCGCAGGACCTCGAGTTCGGCGGGGAGGTGCTGAGTAATGGCGGCGTGCATGTCCATCGGCGATGTGTTCATGGTGCTATCTCCTATCGGTCATTGGTGACGGGGCCGAGCTGGCCAAGTGCGGGGTCTGTCGCCATCCGCCACAGTTGAACGTCGCCGTCAGCCGGCGTGTTGCAGTGCTGCCGCAACATCCGGTTGACCGCTTCGCTGTAGTGGTTCCTGAACCAGAAACGGTAGCCCATCATGACCATGCCGCCGACCGCGAGGAACATCACGGTCAACGCCAGTTGCAGGAGCGCGCGCGCGGCCGACGTGATCGCGGCCGGGTCGGCCTTCTGGAACTCGCGCACCATGTCCGTGTAGGACTCCGGCGAGAACATCGCCAGGGCCACGGCCGCCCAAAAGACCAGGAGCGGCACGGCGACGAGCAACTTTTCAACGACCGCCAGGGCCATACGGCCCAGGTTGAAAAACTGCGCGAGCGCGAGGCGGCCATCACGGAAGGCGATGCGTTGCATGGCCGCATACTGCGAATCCGACACCTTGCCGACCTCGACGCCGTTCATGCAGACGTTCCACATGACCGGCTCATCGGCCTTCACACGAGCGGTTAGCCGCTCGTCGTGCCTGTCGGCCAGATAGTTGAAGCCGATGCTGAATGCAGCCGTCATCACCACCACGGACAACAGGCCGAGCCAACCGCTGTAGGTGCCGAAAAATAGCGTGAACACCAGGGTGGCGACCACCACCACCAAAGTGCTCAACGCCCACCGATTGAGTTTGTCCTTCATAGCCAGTTCCTCTTCGTGGTGACAGGAAACGCCGGCGAGTTCCTCGCCGGCGTCACCAATCGGTTAAGGCGTGCCGAGCGTGATCGGCGTTGCCTGAATGCCCTTGCGCGCTGCCCATGTCCGGGCCTGCAATTGTGGGCAGATAATAGTACACCTGGTAGCCGACGGCCTGCGCTCTTGCCATCGCCTGTTCTGTACGGATTACCGACGCATCAGCCACTGATTCCGGTCGAAATAGTTGTTTGAGCCACATCCACACGTCTTTTCTCCATTGCCGCATATCCATAAGTCTGAATTATGCGTCACTTCAGCGCATAAATCAGCGCATTTCGCTCCAACGGTGGCAGGCCTTCGAGCCTTTCTCTCCAGCGATCGATCCGCCGACGAATGCGCTCTCGTTCCCTGAAG
>CAZKZP010000094.1:5052-6782 GCA_964557295.1 uncultured Chromatiales bacterium
TGAAGCTGTCTCCGAGATAACGGTAGTCATGAAGTGCTTCGGGTTCAGGGTAATTCATCCAGACGGACTCTATCGCTTGCGCTCCCGAGCGGCTACGGGTGGTGAAGGACAGGTGTCGCCAATCTCTTAGATGCGATTCATATAGCTCAGACCAATAGCCTGAGATCATGATGTTACATGGCAGCCTCATGAGAAGTTGCAACAGTTCGATATGTTGCGCCTCCGTATATTCGTTCCTATAGAGCGGCCGGTTTGAACGCCGCGTCGCCGGTAAGTAAGGCGGGTCTGCATAGATGAATTCATCACCCTTGAAGGGGTACTCTTTCAGGTATTGCACGGCGTCGACACAAATCACCTTGACATTCGACGGGCCACGCCAGGCTTCAGTAACGACCGGGTCGATGTCGATGCCAATATTCATTTCTGCTGCTTTTTTATAACGCATTAGGGCGCCACCGCCCAGATGCGATTCAATATAAATCCGATGCGGGGGGATTTGATTGATGAGGCGCTGGTAAATGCCGCTCGCGCCTTTGCCGCCGGGGTACTTCATGGGCATCGATTCTTTCGTGTTTTGGATGCGTTCATGTCTTCTCATCACACAGCCATGTTTTGCAAGGAGCGATCTATGTATGGAACACATGACTCTACTGGCAGCGTTAATGTATCTGAGAAAAAAAACGCTTCTGTGCCCTTGTACGCCTTTGCGGCGTTGTATTGCAGTTTATAAAGGAAGGATCGTCGCCGCGAATAGTGCTCCATTATCTCGGGCGCCCCATCGTACGATACAACCCAATGATGCTTTACTCTTTGTTGTATGACTTTTGCGATACGCGCGTGATCTTCAGGGGCATAGCGATTCAAGTACAGCCTTTCTGCTTTGTGGAAATAGGGTGGGTCACAGTAGATCAACGTATCGGCTGGAAGTCTGGTCACATATTCCAGAATAAACTCTTCGGCATCCTGGTTTCTCAGCGAAATGGATTCCCCCCTCGATGCGATGGCTTCAATACGGCTTATCAACTCGTTACGCGGGAAGCGCGCGTCCATTTTCCATGGCCCTTCTTGTTGTAAACCTCCAATCACACCCCCCGACAGAATTCCGGAACGATTGCATCGATTCAGATAAAATGCGCTGAAGCCGACATCGATCCGGTCAAACTCCGATTTCCTCGAAAAAATTTCTTTTTGCCGACGCCATTCCTCGATTGTCATCGACGCTCGCAATATTCGGCGACACAACTCATCCGGATTCGATACGACGGAATGCCAGAAGGCATAAACACCATCGCAGGCATCATTGAGATGAATGCGTCCGACCTTCCCGCTCATCAACATTTCCATTGCGATGCCCGCCCCCCCGGCATACGGTTCGACGTAGTGTCCGCCTTGCAGGCCATTGATATCGATAATTTCTGATATAAAGGGCGCCAGCTTTTGCTTTCCGCCGGGGTAACGCAACGGGGTTTTGTAACGGCTCATCGGTTCATCTCTTCGAGTAACGGAAAAATATTCCCGAATACGGTAGCGATATGGGTCTCGTCGACTGTGAATTTCGGGTTGTGTATAAGCTGGTTCATCGAGGTTACGGAAAGCAACCCTTCTTTTTTTTCGAGTTCCGCCATGGCCCCATGGAGCGCTTTTATCATCGTCCGATCCACCTTGTTGTTCGTTAAGTGACCGCAAACATCTCGCAGCATATCAACTAGCACACGATCCTCCCCGCTCGC
>CAZKZP010000095.1:0-1048 GCA_964557295.1 uncultured Chromatiales bacterium
GGACACCGGCGAGCAGGCCCTGGAGATCACCGACATGCTGGTGCGCTCCGGCGCGGTCGACGTGGTCGTCATCGACTCGGTGGCGGCCTTGACGCCGAAGGCGGAGATCGAAGGCGAGATGGGCGACTCGCACGTCGGCCTGCAAGCGCGGCTGATGTCGCAGGCCCTGCGCAAACTCACCGCCAACATCAAGCGCTCCAACACCCTGGTCATCTTCATCAACCAGATCCGCATGAAGATCGGCGTGATGTTCGGCAACCCCGAGACCACCACCGGCGGCAACGCGCTCAAATTCTATGCCTCCGTGCGCCTGGACATCCGCCGCATCGGCTCGATCAAGAAGGCCGAGGAAGTCATCGGCAACGAAACGCGCGTCAAGGTGGTGAAGAACAAGATGGCCCCGCCGTTCAAGCAGGCCGAGTTCGAAATCCTCTACGGCGAGGGCATCTCGCGCGAGGGTGAGATCATCGAGCTGGGCGTCAAGCTCGGCCTCATCGACAAGTCTGGCGCCTGGTACAGCTACAAGGGCGATCGCATCGGCCAGGGCAAGGATAACGTCCGCGCCTTCCTCAAAGAGCATCCCGAGACCGTGCGTGAGATCGAAACCGCGATCCGCGGCCAGATGCTGCCGACCACGTTGCTGGCCGGCGGCGCCGTCGAGGAGCTGGAAGAGGCCTAATCCACCGTGGAAGAACGGCAACGCGCGCTGGCGGAGGCCCGCCGGCACGCGCTCAATCTTTTGGCGCGGCGGGAACACGGCGCCGAGGAACTGGGCAACAAGCTGCGCCACAAGGGCTATGCGGCGGATGTCGTCGCGGAAGTGCTGGCGCAGCTGACCGAAGAGCGCCTGCTGTGTGAGGCGCGGTTCGTGGAAAGCTACATCCGCGCCCGCAGCGACAAGGGCTACGGCCCGGCGCGCATCCGCCAGGAGTTGCGCGAGCGGCGGGTGGAGGATCTGGTGATCGCCGCGCAGCTGAGCTGGCCCACAATCTTCTATTTCCCGCAGGCCGAGTGGCTGAACTTCGGCCGCCTGCGTCCGCTGCACACC
>CAZKZP010000095.1:1058-6332 GCA_964557295.1 uncultured Chromatiales bacterium
GGTTCGCGCTCGCCACGCAGGTGCGCCGCAAACGTTTTGGTAGTGCGAATCCCGCCGATTACAAGGAGCGGGCCAAGCAGCAACGGTTTTTACAATACCGGGGCTTTACTTCGGAGCAGATCAGCGCCGCGATGGGCGCCGACGACTGAAGCAGCCTCAAGTTGAATCTGAGTACGAAGAATGAAAAGTGCAGAAATCCGCAAGGCATTCCTAGAGTTTTTCCGCGCGCGCGGTCATGAGGTCGTGCCGAGCAGCCCGCTCGTGCCGGCCAATGATCCCACGTTGTTGTTCACCAACGCCGGCATGGTGCAGTTCAAGGACATGTTCCTCGGGCGCGAGCACCGCCATTATGTGCGCGCGGTGAGCTCGCAGCGCTGCGTGCGCGCCGGCGGCAAGCACAACGACCTGGAGAATGTCGGCTACACCGCGCGCCACCACACCTTCTTCGAAATGCTCGGTAATTTCAGTTTCGGCGATTACTTCAAGCGCGAGGCCATCCGCTACGCCTGGGAATTCCTCACGCAAGTATTGAAGCTACCGCCCGAGCGTCTGTGGGTGACGGTCTTCGAGGAAGACGACGAGGCGGCGGAGATCTGGCTGAAGGAGATCGGCGTCGATCCCACGCGCTTCTCGCGCATCGGCGCCAAGGACAACTTCTGGTCCATGGGCGATACCGGCCCGTGCGGCCCGTGTACCGAGATCTTCTATGACCACGGCCCCCATGTGGCCGGCGGCCCGCCGGGCTCGCCCGAGGCCGACGGCGATCGCTACATCGAGATCTGGAACCTGGTGTTCATGCAGTTCGATCGCGCCGCCGACGGCACGCTCACCCCGCTGCCCAAGCCCTCGGTCGACACCGGCATGGGCCTGGAGCGGTTGGCCGCCGTGATGCAGGGCGTGCACAGCAACTACGACATCGATCTGTTCCGCAATCTCGTCAAGGCCGCCGCGGCGCTGGCCGATGAACAGAACCTCGCCAACAAATCGCTGTGCGTCATCGCCGATCACATCCGCGCCTGCGCCTTCCTGGTGGCCGACGGCGTGGTGCCCTCGAACGAAGGGCGCGGTTACGTGCTGCGGCGCATCATTCGCCGCGCCATCCGCCATGGCAACAAGCTCGGGCTCAAAGGTGCCTTCTTCTACCAGCTCGTCGGCCCGCTGTGCGACGAAATGGGCGCGGCCTATCCGGAGCTGGTCAAGGCGCGCGAGCAGGTCGAGCGCATCCTGCGCATGGAAGAGGAACGTTTCGCCGAGACGCTGGATCAAGGCCTCCACATCCTGGAGCACGAGATCGCCAAATTGTCCGGCGCCGAAATCCCTGGCGCAGTCGTCTTTCGCCTGTACGACACCTATGGCTTCCCGGCAGATCTGACGGCCGACATCGCGCGCGAGCGCGGACTCTCCATCGATCACGTGGGCTTTGAGCGCGAGATGAGCGCGCAGCGTGAACGGGCGCGCGCCGCCAGTCATTTCGAGGCCGATTACGGCAAGGCCATCGCGTTGGAAGGCAGCACCGAATTCACCGGGTACGAACAGCTGCGCAGCGACGCCAAGATCACCGGGATCTATCGCGACGGCACCGCCGTCGAGCAATTGAACGCCGGCGAACAGGGCGTGGTGATCCTCGACCGCACGCCGTTTTATGCTGAATCCGGCGGCCAGGCCGGCGATGTCGGCGAACTGAACTCCAAGAACGCGCGCTTCGAGGTCGTGGATACCAAGAAGCAAGGCGCCGAGGTCATCGGACATCTCGGGCGCGTGGCGCGCGGCACGCTCAAGCGCGGTGATGCCGTCGAGGCGCGGGTGGATCAGGCAACCCGCCAAGATACCGCCTATAATCATTCGGCGACGCATTTGCTGCACGCCGCGTTGCGCCAAGTGCTGGGGGAACATGTCACGCAGAAGGGCTCGCTGGTCGAGGCACAACGTCTGCGGTTCGACTTCTCCCACTTCGAGGCGGTGACACCGGCGCAGCTGAAGGAAATCGAGCGCCTGGTCAATGCGCAGATCCGGAGTAATCAGCCGGTTGAGACGCGCGTGATGAGTCCCGATGAGGCGATCGCCGCGGGCGCCATGGCGTTGTTCGGCGAAAAATATGGTGATAAAGTGCGCGTGCTCCGCATGGGCGACTTTTCGATGGAGCTGTGCGGCGGCACGCATGTGGCGCGCACCGGAGACATCGGACTGTTCAAGATCGTCTCCGAAGGCGGCGTGGCCGCGGGCGTGCGCCGCATCGAAGCAGTGACCGGCGCGCTGGCGCTCGAGGGCATCGATCGGCTGGAAAGCCAGCTCGACCAGATCGCCGATGCCGTGAAGGCCGGGCGCGAGGATGCAGCCAGCAAGGTGGCGCAACTGGCCGAGCGCGCACGCGGATTGGAAAAAGAGCTCGAGCGCATCAAGGCGAAACTCGCCAGCAGCGCCGGTTCGGATCTGGCCGCGCAGGCGGTGGAGATCGGCGGCATCAAGGTGCTCGCCGCCAATCTGGAAGGCGCGGATGCGAAGGGCCTGCGCGATACCGTAGACCAGTTGAAAAATAAATTGGGAACTGCCGCCATCGTTCTGGCGTGTGTAAGCGAAGGCAAGGTGAGTCTCGTGGCCGGCGTAACCAAGGACGCGACCGCCAAGGTCAAGGCCGGCGACCTGGTCAACATGGTCGCGCAGCAAATCGGTGGGCGCGGTGGCGGCCGTCCGGACATGGCCCAGGCCGGTGGAACGGACGCCTCAGCCTTGCCGGCGGCGCTCAAGTCGGTCCCGGACTGGGTGCAACAACAAATTTCCTAGTGAATATTTGTAAGATTTTTCCTACAATGTGATAAACTCATTAGGTATGATGCGGTCATACCGTGAAAGATGGATATATGGCGCTGATAGTACAAAAGTATGGAGGCACCTCGGTAGGCAACCTGCAGCGTATCGAGAATGTGGCTGAAAAGGTCATCAAATGGCAGCAGGCAGGTAACGATATCGTCGTAGTCGTCTCCGCCATGAGCGGCGAGACCAACCGCTTGATCGAGATGGCCAAGGCGATCGATCCCAAGGCCGCACCGCGGGAGTTGGACGTGCTGATGGCCACCGGCGAGCAGGTAACGATCGCCCTGCTGGCGATCGCGCTGGAGAAGCGCGGATGCAAGGCGCGGTCCTATACTGGATCGCAGGTGCACATCCTCACGGACAACGCCTTCAACAAGGCGCGCATCAAAGAGATCGATGACAAGCGCATGCGCAAGGATCTGAGCGAAGGCCGGGTCGTGGTCGTCGCCGGATTCCAGGGCGTCGATGAAGATGGCAACATCACCACGCTCGGGCGCGGTGGCTCCGACACCTCGGCGGTTGCCCTGGCGGCCGCGCTGAAGGCCGATGAGTGCCAGATTTACACCGATGTGGACGGCGTATACACCACCGATCCACGGGTTGAGCCGCGCGCACGCCGCCTCGACCGGATCACCTTCGAGGAGATGCTGGAGATGGCCAGCCTGGGATCGAAGGTCTTGCAGATCCGCTCCGTGGAGTTCGCGGGCAAGTACAATGTGCCCCTTCGAGTGCTGTCCAGCTTCGAAGAGGAAGGCAAAGGCACCTTGATTACCTATGAGGATGAAGCAATGGAAGAAGCGCGTATCTCAGGGATCGCATTCAATCGTGATGAAGCCAAGCTCACCGTGATCGGTGTGCCGGATCAGCCGGGCGTCGCCTATCGCATCTTGAGTCCCGTCGGCGAGGCCAATATCGAAGTCGACATGATTGTTCAGAACGTCAGTGAAGACGGCAAGACCGACTTCACCTTCACCGTGCACCGCAACGACTACGGCAAGGCGCTGGAGATATTGCAGAAGACCGCGCGCGAATTAGGCGCGGAAAAAGTAACCGGCGATACCAACATCGTGAAGATATCGCTGGTGGGTGTTGGGATGCGCTCCCATGCCGGCATCGCCAGTAAGATGTTCGAGGCGCTGGCCAAGGAGCGGATCAATATCCAGATGATCTCAACCTCCGAGATCAAGATCTCGGTCGTCGTGGATGAGAAGTACCTTGAGCTTGGTGTGCGTACGTTGCATGCCGCGTTCGATCTGGAAAAAGGCCCAAGCGCCGCGGTTGCATGAGTGAAGTTTGCTGGGAGAAGTGAGAGGTTCGCGATATTTAAGGGCGGATTAATTTAGGAATGACACCCTTAACAATTGTTCACATGTAGTTGCCAACATTCGGCTGCGTCGACATCGATTCTGGCCGATAATAAGAAAAGGCTAATATTGATAGTGGCCGAATGCTGGTAGTAATTTGACAGGAGAAATGAAATGTTGATATTGACACGCCGTGTTGGAGAAACCTTGATCATCGGTGATGACGTCACCGTGACTGTGCTGGGTGTGAAGGGCAATCAAGTGCGCATTGGCGTCAACGCGCCAAAGGACGTTTCGGTTCATCGCGAAGAGATTTATCAACGCATCCAGGCTGAAAAAAGCCAACAGGGTTCCGAAGAGGTCGTTGGGTAAGTCACCCAGCATCATCCTGCTATGCAAGCGAGGCCATTCAGGCTTCGCTTTTTTATTTGCAAAACTTGCGAGCACCAAGCAATTTGTTCTGGCGTCAGCGAATTTATATCGCGAAAAACTCCTTTTCTAGGTTCACAAGCCGGATGTTTTCTGCCAGAATAGCGCGCGGTGAAATAGCGGCAAATTGTGTTACGGAGAGCTGGCCGAGAGGACGAAGGCGCACCCCTGCTAAGGGTGTATAGGGGAAACTCTATCGAGGGTTCGAATCCCTCGCTCTCCGCCATCTTTGGGATGGGACCTGTTAAGGTCTCATCCCAAAGATGGAAGAATAGTGGATGCGAACCTTCGATATCGATTGAGTGGTTCGACTAAATGGCGGAGCCATTTAGAACGCAGGAGCGCAGCGACTGCGGCCCCGCAGGGGTGAGGGCCGAAGGCCCGAATAATCCCTCGCTCTCCGCCATCTTTGGGATGGGACCTGTTAAGGTCTCATCCCAAAGATGGATGAACAATGGATGCGAACCCTCGATATCAATCGAATAGGTTCGATTAAATAGCGTAGCGACCGCGGCTTGACATCCAAACAGCGCATCCGGATAATGCGCAGCTCACAATCAAAGCGCCCGTAGCTCAGTTGGATAGAGTACCAGGCTACGAACTTGGTGGTCGGGAGTTCGAATCTCTCCGGGCGCGCCATATAAACGATTAAGGCCCACCTCGCGTGGGCCTTAATCGTTTATCAAGACACCAGATTCGAACTCCCGACACTCAAATAGTTGAGTTCGAC
>CAZKZP010000096.1:0-6059 GCA_964557295.1 uncultured Chromatiales bacterium
CCGATGAGCAGCTGCTTGCCGCCGTGCGCCCTGGAACCCGGCTGCGCTGGCGGGAAAACCAAGCCGAACTGACGGCCCGATTGATCTGGAAAAGCGCGGATAGCGCGGTCTTCCTGTTCGAGTTGATCGAGGACCGGCGGTTGATATGCGTCAGTTGCAGTGTCCTGTTAAGGCAGTTGGGCGACAAATAACGTCATTATTATTGTGATATTGGTCACGATTCCGGGATCTCCCCCTGCAACTCACCCCGGCGCGGCCGTAAACAATAAAGAGAGTTTGCCTGCTGGTTTGGCAATGCGAAGTGAGGAACTGTTATGCCGATTAATGAGATGTTTGCTGGGAAAGCGCGAGTCAATGCTCCGCACGGAGATCATGGGTTCGGTATCGACGCGAATGACAAGCACAAAGACGTCGAGTCTGGAAAAAAAGTGGTTGAGCGCGAGCTCAAGCTGCGTATCGCGGGACAGACCCTGCCGCCGGAGATCAATATCCTGCTCAATCACGCCTGGAAAGAGGTGCTGATCGATATCTATCTGGAAGAGGGAAACGGTGGCATGCGCTGGCAACTTGCGCTGGAAATCACCGAGGAACTTCTCTGGAGCCTGGCGCCGAAGACCACCACGGTCGAGCGCAAGCAAATGGCCGAAATGCTTCCGCTGCTGGTCAAGGTGCTGCGTCAGGGCTTGAGCACGGTGATCAGTAACAAGGACACGGTCGACAGCCTGATGGCCGCCCTGCGCAGCTACCACATGGAGTGTCTGCGCGGAGAAAATATCTTCGAGAAAAAACCAGTCGCGGCCAAACCGGCGCTGGCGGCCAAGCCCGCGGTGGCGAAACCCGTAGCGGCGAAACCCGCGGCCTCGAAACCGCAGGCCCGCGCCCAGAACGATGTGGTGGCCGGCCCCTATTGCCAAATCGACGCGCTCAAGATCGTCTCGGAAGAAGACGGCGCGGAGACGGGCGGCAAAAAAACGGTTCGCGGAGAAACGGATGAGGCAAGCGGCTGGGTATACCGTGCCGCGACCAACGAATGGGTGTTTGTGGGCGAAGCTGTCACCGCAGTATCCAAGCATGCGGAGCCTGGGACAGCCGCTGCGCCGAAGAAGGTGGCACAGTTCATAACCCGCAAGATGGACGAAGGCGACAAGTAGTCGCCAATGCCCTGAACGGCTCCTTCCTGGCACTTCCAGGGCGAGGAAAGCGAACAACCCTGTTTCGCTTTCCTCCATTTTTGTCCATCGTGTCTCCCGGAACCTCCGGCCTGCGCCGGAGGTTCCCGTTCTTGTGCTTCCCCCCGAGAGTGTGAAGAATAGCGTGACAGGAGAACGCAAGAGGATATGACATGCACTTATCGGAATGGGTCGCCGTGGCGATCAATCTCGCACTCGGCATCTATTTCATCCATTTCTACCCCAAGGCCCAGGTCAAAATATTCCGCGGCCACGCCATACCCAAAGGCTTCATCTGGCTGCGCACACTGATGAAAATCGTGGGGCTGGTGGCGATCAGTGCCACGTTGATTTATGTCGTGCTGCGCTTGAGCGGAAAAATGGTGGCGGATTTCATGTAATCGCGCCGCGCATTTCACGCGCACTTGGCGCGTGAAGACGGCGGCGTATTCATGCTGGATTTTGCTGATCGTGGCGGTTACTCTTCCATGGCGGCACCGCCGCAATTTATAGGAACAATAACAATCTAAAAAGGAGTCGACATGAGTCAGGTTACACCTTCAACACCACAAGAGGTGCCGTTCGAGTTTCGCGGCAGCGTCAGCGAATACTTCGGCATCTGGATCGTGAACATCCTGCTGATCATTCTCACCTTGGGTATCTACTCCGCCTGGGCCAAGGTGCGCACCAACCGTTACTTTTATGGCAACACCCTGCTGGAGGATGCGCCGTTCGCCTATCTGGCGCTGCCGCTCACCATCCTCAAAGGCTGGGCGATCGCGGTGGTGGCGCTGGTCGTCTACAGCGTGATCACCAATTTCATTCCCTGGACGGCCATTATATTTTTCATCCTGTTTTTGCTCGCCTTGCCATGGGTCGTGGTGCGCGCCATGGCGTTCCGCGCCCGCAACAGCGCGCATCGCAATATCCGCTTCACCTTCAATGCCAGCTATGGCGAGGCCGCCAAGGTATTCATCGGCCTGACCTTGCTGTTGCCGCTGACGCTGGGACTGATCTACCCCTATTACGTGTTTGCCATGAACCGGTTTCTGGTCAATCACAGCGGCTACGGCACGACACCGTTTCGCTTGACCGCCAGCTTCGGCGATTTCTACAAGATCTTCCTCAAGCTCAGCCTGATGCTGTTGCCGGTGCTGTTATTGCTGCTGGCCGCGATGTATCCGGCCTATAAGGAGTACGCGGAAAGAGTGCGCGCGGCGGAGGAGATCGAGCAAGCCATGTCGCAAGAGGCGGGCGAGGTATATGCGCCAATGGAAGATCAAGGCGCCGGCACGACGGCGGAAGATTACAGTGATTATGCCGATGCGCCATCCGCGGGCGACGATGCCTATTCAGTGACGGAGGAAGCCGGCGCCGCGGCGGGTGAAGTCCTCGATCCCCTGCCTGGCGACGCGGCACCCTACCCGGACACCACCGAGTATCCGCAAGGCAATGATGGCGTGCCGACTGAGGGTGAAACGCAAGGGGAGACGGCAGAGCAGGGTTCGGCTTATGAGCTTGAGCAGCCGGGCGGCGAGGGGAGTGTGCAGATACAGAATGCGCCGTGGTTGTGGGCCGCGTTCATGATCGGCGCGGCGGCATTTTTCCTCGGCATTCTCTACTACTTGCTGGTGTATGCCTATATCACGGCGCGCGTGCAGAACCTGGTGTACAACCGCACCGAATTCGCCGGGCATCGCTTCCGCAGCTCTCTGCGCGCGCGCGATCTGCTCTGGCTGTATTTCTCCAACTCGGCCGCGATCATGCTGAGCCTTGGGCTGCTGATTCCCTGGGCCAAGATCCGCATGGCGCGTTACCGCGTCAGCAAGCTCGCCTTGTTGCCGGCGGGCGATCTCAACACCTTCACGCAGGCAGAGCGCGAGAAGGTCAGCGCCTTGGGTGAAGAGGTCGGCGAGGTGTTCGATGTCGATGTCGGACTATGATCAGGCTTGATGCGTGGCGCTATGACGGCAACAGCTCTTCGCGTGTTGCCGTCACGCTCGTATTTGCGCCCGATCATGTGCTGGTCGAGGGGGCGGGCGTGCAGCAGCGCTATGTCTATGCCGATGTAGTGGCGCAGCCGCGCATCGCCGGTACGCGCGTGCAACTCGATTTTGCCGACGGCTCGCAATGCGAAGTCGAGGAGCAGCCCCAGTTGGAGGCGGCGCTGGGCCATCTCCCGGCGCAGGGTGTGCATGGATTCATCCACAAGATCGAAAACCACTGGCCCTCCATCGTGCTGGCCTTGATCGCCGCCGTGGCCATGCTCTTTGCGCTGATTCAATACGGCATCCCGGTGATGGCGCGCCATGCGGCGCTGGCGATTCCCGCTGACGTGGAAACCGAATTGGGCGCCGAGTCCGTGCGGTTTTTAGAACACCTCACCGCGCCGAGCCAACTCGATCGAGCGCGGCAGGATGAATTGCGCGCGCGCTTCGAAGCGCTCGCGCGCATGGCGGATGTGAACGTCCGGCAAATCATCTTCCGCCACGGCGATGCGCTGGGCGCCAATGCCTTTGCACTGCCGGCGGGCACCATCTTGGTTACCGATGAGCTGGTGGCCATGGCGCAGGATGATCGCGAATTGCTCGGCGTGTTCGCGCACGAGCTGGGGCATGTGCATCATCGCCACACGCTGCAGCAAGTATTGCAAAACTCCACGACCGGGTTGCTGCTGATCGTGCTGACCGGCGACATCACCTCCGTCAGTTCGCTGGCGGCGGCCGTGCCGACGCTACTGGTGCAAATGAAATTTTCGCGCGACGCCGAGCGCGAGGCGGATGATTACGCCATGGCGTTGCTGGCAAGGCAGGACATCAGTCCCAGTCATTTGGGATCGATTCTGCAGCGCATGGAAGCGGAGGCCGGCGGCGACAGCATGCCCGGGTTTCTTTCCTCTCATCCCGCCACGCACGAACGAATGCGCAAGTTCACCGATGCCAACCCTTGATATACGGGATTCAACGTGCGATCCCCTGGAGCAAACGTCTCATGAACAAACGCCGTTTCCTGGCCGTGCTGGGCCTGTCTGCCGCTGGCGCGGCCTGCTTTCGCTACTGGCCCGACGAGGGCGTCTGGAATTCGTGCCGCGCGGAGCACTTGCCAGAGGCGTTGCAGCGCCATGAGCTGATGGCGGCGGCGTGGGACGGGCTGGAGGCGTCGCGGGTGTGGGATGTGCATGTGCATCTGGTCGGCACCGGGGATGGCGGTAGCGGCATCTGGGTGAATCCCAATATGCGCTCGCTGATGCATCCGATGCAGTTTGCGCAGTTTCATTTTTATCTCAACGCCAGTTGCGCGACGCCGGGCGCGGAAGTGGATGCGGGGTATGTGGATCGGCTGCTGCGCTTGCAGCGCGATTTCCGCCCTGGATTCCGCGCCATGCTGCTGGCCTTCGATTATCGCCATGACGAGCAGGGCCGAGCGCTGAAGGAGAGCAGCGCGTTTCATGTGCCGAATGAATATGCGGCGGCGGTGTGCCGGGCCCATCCCGAGGCGTTTGAGTGGATCGCATCGATCCATCCCTATCGCGAGGATTGCGTGGCTCAGCTGGAGTGGGCGGTGGCGCACGGCGCGCGCGCCATCAAGTGGCTGCCGGGTGCGATGGGCATCGACCCGGCCTCACCACTATGTGATCGCTTTTACGCGGCGCTGCGCCAGCACGCCGTTCCGCTCTTGACCCATGCGGGGGATGAACACGCGGTGGACGTGGCCGACAGCCATCGTCTGAACAATCCGCTGCTGCTGCGCCGCCCGCTGGAGCAGGGCGTGAAGGTGATCGTGGCGCACTGCGCCTCGATCGGGGTGAGCGCCGATCTGGAGGGCGCGCCGAATGGCGCCGAGGTGCCGAACATCGAGCTCTTTGCGCGATTGATGGCAGAGCCGCGTTACGAGGGCTTGCTGTTCGGGGATGTCTCGGCGGTGGCGCAGATCAACCGTGATCTGGAGACGATCGCGTTGATCGTCAAGCGCACTGAATGGCACCCGCGCCTGATCAATGGTTCCGACTATCCGTTGCCGGGGGTGATGCCGCTCTTTTCGCTGCAACGCTATGTGGATGCCGGCTGGTTGACCGAGGCGCAGGGCGCGGTGCTGTCACAGATCCGGCGCCACAATCCCTTGTTGTTCGATTTCGTGCTGAAGCGCTCGCTGGTGATCGATGGCCAGCGGCTCGGTGCGAGCGTGTTCGAATCGGCGCGGATCTTCGCGCGCTGATCAATCCCGCCCCGTGCGCAGCGCGGCGATGACATAGACATCGAAGCGGGTGTTTTCCCCGGTGATCGCCATCGTGGGTTCGGGGCCGTCGATCGCCGGCGCGCCCTTCGGGCGCTTGACCACCACGCGCCGGGTGGCGCAGGCGAGCGCGGCGGCGAGCAGCCGCGGGTGGTCCGGGTCAGCGCCGATCAGCTCACGGAAGAGGCGCATCTCCTTTTTGACCAGCGCGGTCTTTTTACGGTGCGGATACATCGGGTCGAGATACACGACCTCGGGCCGCTGCGCCGGCGCCAGCGCGTTCAGATAATCGATCGAATCCGCGTGCACCAGCTGCATGCGTTCAGTGATGACCGCGCCGATCTCTGCATCGCGCGCGGCGCGTTGCAGGCCATCCTCCACCAGCGCGGCGATGATCGCGGCGCGCTCGATCAGCGTGACCGTGCAACCGAGACAGGCCAGCACGAAGGCATCGCGCCCCAGTCCGGCGGTAGCGTCGATCACGCGCGGCGCGGGCCCCTTGCCCAGACCCACGGCGCGCGCGAGCGGCTGGCCCTTGCCGCCGCCGAAACGCCGGCGGTGGCCGACCGCGCCGCCGAGGAAGTCGACATACACCGGGCCGGGCGCCTCGGGTCCGGTTTGATGCAATTCGAGGCGCGCCGGTGTAACGGCTAGCAT
>CAZKZP010000097.1:0-5991 GCA_964557295.1 uncultured Chromatiales bacterium
GGTGGGCAGGCAGCGTGCCAGCGGCGGCGGGGCGCTGGGACGCTTCGACGGATTCAACGTCGGCTGGCATGAAAAGTCTGCCTATACCGTCAATCTCCTGGCCGGGATGCCGGTGGAGCGCGCCACCGACGCCCCCGATTCCAGTCGCTACTTCTATGGTGTTAACGTGCAAACCGGCCCGTGGGCCGAGTATTGGGAAGTGAATGGCTATCTCATCGAACAACAGGCCGACGGTTTCCTGGACCGGCGCGCCGTGGGTGGGGAGCTGCGCTATGTCCATCCGCGGCGCAGCCTGTTCACCCTGCTCGATTATGATGTCTCCTATGCGCAGCTCAACATCTTCAATACCCAGGTGAGCGTGACGCTCAAGGACAAGACGACGCTGTCGGCCATGGTCGATTACCGCAACGTGCCGCCCATCGCCACCCGCAATGCGCTGATCGGCCAGACGGCGGAGACCCTCGATGAATTGAAGACGGCCTACACGGAAGACGAGATCCGGCAATTGGCGCAGGACCGCACGCCGCACAACTATATGGCGACGGTCAGCGTCAACCGGCCGCTGAACGAGCGCTGGCGCATCAGCGCCGATTTCACTGGGGTGAATCTCACGGCGACCACCGCCTCGGGCGGTGTGCCGGCCAATTCGGGTACGCCGGATGAGTTTTATTTATCCGGCCGGCTGAGCGCGTCGGATCTCTTCAAGCAAGGGGATTTCACGATCTTCGGTGCGCGCCTGACCGATACGGCCAGTGACAATGCCATCGGCTTGACGTTCAACAGCCGCCTGCCGATATCCTCCGGCTGGCGCGTGGACCCGCGCATGATGTTGGAGTATCGCAAATACAATATCTCCGATGACACTCAGCTCTTGCTCGCGCCCGGCGTGCGGCTGGATTACCGTTGGAACAAGCGCTACACCTTCGAATGCGATAGCGGGATCGAGTGGTCGCGGCGGACGGTGTGGTTCGAGACGCAGCAGAACCTCAGCTATTACATCAGCCTCGGGTATCGGGTCGACTTCTGATCCCGAGTCCGCGCGTCATTTCGTGTGGCAGGTCTGGCACAGGGCGCTTTGACTGTTGTCGACGCGCAAAAAGCCGGGGATCATCAAGCTGCCCGTGCCGGCGGAGGGAACACCGTGCGGATCGTGACAGGTCGCGCATTCCACTTCGTAACCATCCCCTGAGTTGTACAGTCTGACTTCATTGCCGTCGGGACGGCCGTTGGCGGTCTGCTCGAAGAAGGCAACATTGCCCTTGAGCGCGGCGCTGTACATCTTGAACTCGCCGTTGAGCGCGCTCGGATACACCACCCCGATCGGATGGTCATTGCGCAGATCGGTGCCGACGGCGAAGGCATCGAAAGGTTGCAGGCGCGATGTGCTGTGCGCGCCTTTTTGATGGCACTTCACACAGTCATCCGCATCGGCGATGCGCATGTCCGGCATGGTGTGGCAAGACAGGCACGCGGTCGGATTGGTGGCCGCGCCGGTGTGCATCACTGCATGGGTGGTGGTGTTCCGGCCGCTGGCGTTCGACCAGGTGTCGAGAAAGGTGTCACTGACGGTATTCGTTTGCGCGGAGAGATAATTCCCGCTGCCCGGCATGTTGATGACGGAATCGATGGCGATGGTGCCATCGTGGCAGGAGAGACACATCAGCGAACTCGCGCCCGGCTGCGTGACGGTTTGCCCCGACGCCAGCGTGCCTGAATACACGGTGTAGGAGGTGATATTGATCGTGCGGTTCCAGAGCGGGGCCTGCACCCCTGCGTTACCACCGTGGGGCGTATGGCAATACACACAGACTTCGCCGTAGTTATTGCGTGCCACATCCATGATTGCCGCCTTGTTTGGCATGGTCGAGAGCGTGGAAGGGACGGTGCTCATGTAGCTCATGGTCAGATTGTGGCGGGTGTTGACCACGCCGCCCGTGTTGCTGGCGCGGGAGTTCGGATCCCAGGTGCCAGCGTGTCCGGACGTGGCGGCTGTCAATAAAATTGATGAAGAAACAACGCATTGCATTAGTTTATTCGCGTGTTTCATAGGCGTGCACCCCCATTCGACCAGTACTCCTTATGGAGCAAACTGATAAAACCACTCAAAACACAAGTATATGTTTAGTCTTCCAACACCACAACCAGATTAGATGAAAGGGGCTTAAATAACCCTTAATCAATGGGGATATCGACAAAATTGTGGGAAGTCTTGAATAGATCAGAGAGGTGCGATGGAAGGGGGCGAAGCAATCTCCTGGGCATTCAAGAGATTGCTTCGCTGATTTTAAAGGTTAATCACATGCCGTCGTAAGGCTGTTGATCCAGGTTTGCATGACGGAGACCGCTGCGGTGTCGATGGTCAATCGGCCTTTGGGAGGCATGAGCCCTTCAGTGGTGCGGTTCATGCGCGTCACCACTATCGATTGGTTGGCATGGCCGGGCACGATCAATTTGGCGCCCGAAATACCGAAGGTTGGGTCTGTCACATCCGTCGCGGCGGGGGTGACGTTGCACACGTTTTGATCATTGGTGAATGCGCGGTTGTAGCGGAAATCCGCCAGCCCGCCCGAATTGGGCACGCCGGGACGGTGGCAACCGGAGCAATTGCTGTGTAGATAACTGCGGGCGCGTTGCTGCGCGCTGACGCTGGTGTCGTTGACGGCATAGAGCCTGTCGTTCAGGTAGTCGGCGAGTTGAGTGACGCCGGTTCCGTACTGAAAATACTGGAGCCGATCCAATGCCGTCAGATAGTTTTCCTCCGTGTTGTCGGTGTAGTACTGGGTATAGTTCAGCTGCAAGGTCTCGGGGCCGAGGGCGACATTCGCTTCGGCCGTATGGCAATCCATGCATTCGGTGGGGCTGGGGAAGTAGTGGGTGAAGGTGCCGTAGTTGCGGGTCTTCGACGCGGTCAGCAGGGTGGCATCGGTTTGCGCGTCATTCCATTCGTAAGAATAGCCGGCCCAGCCATCGTTGGCGTGATTCATCAGCAGGCGGGTTTCCACCCGGCGGTCGCCGTTGGTGAAGGTCTTGATGATGACCGAGCCGACTGGAAACACCAAATCTGCGTTCTTGTAGCTATTGGGGGTGCCGATGAAGATCTCGTCTTTGGTCAGGGTGATTTGTTCGGCGTCCGGTATCGCGAAATACCGGCCTTTCTTCTCGCCATCGGTCCAGAGCAGGCTGTTGACGGTGAAGGGGATGACGCCGGGGGCAACTTCATGGGAGGCGATATTGGTGGTAAAACATCCCGTTTGCGAGAGCAGGGCCGCCGTGTCCGCGGAGTCCGCGGGCGCCAGACAAGTGGTATTGGACGGCCGGGTGAGCATCTTCTCGGTCTGTTCGAGGGGCGTGGTGGTGATCGAATCATCCCCCCCGCCGCCGCAGGCGGCCAAAACCATCGGGAGCAGGAGCAGGGTGGGCAATGCGCGCAGGGTATGCATAATGGACCTCGTATTCCTTGGTAAACATTGGGCGATATGCTGATCTGCCCAAAAACATATTATCTATACGGGTATGTATCTGTGAATCAGTCGACAGATCAACAAAAACCTTCAGCGGGCGATATATCGGTATTCGACTAAGAGCACATGCCATTCATGTCGATGATTCTGACGTTTTTCCTGCTGGCCCTGGGGGTGTGGGCCGTGGTGATCTACAACCTGCTGGTGCGCGACAAGAACCGTGTGCTGGCGGCGTGGAGTGACATCGCGGTGCAGCTCAAGCGCCGTCACGATCTCATCCCCAAGCTGGTGGAGGTGGTGCAGCGGTATGCCGGTTATGAGCGCGCGACCTTGGAGCGGGTGGTGGCGCTGCGCGGGCAGAGCGAGCAGGCCGCCGCCATCGCGCAGAAGGGGGCGTTGGAGAACGAGCTGGCCGGGCAACTGCGCCGGCTGGTCGCGCTGGCGGAACAGTATCCCGATCTCAAGGCGAGCGCGCATTTTCTGGAGCTGCAAGGTGATCTCAGCGCGGTGGAAGATCACATCCAATATGCCCGGCGCTATTACAACGGCGCGGTGCGCAATCTCAATATCCGCATCGATTCCTTTCCCGATCTGCTGATCGCCCGGCTGCTCGGTTATCGGCACGCCGAATACTTCCAGCTCGACGACCTCGTCGAGCGCAATCCCGTGAGGATAGACTGATGTGGTGGCGGCTGTTGTGCTTGTGGCTGTGTGTGGCGGGCGTGGCCCTGGCGGACGAACGCATTCTTTCCTTCGAGAGCGAGATCACGGTTCACGCCGACGGCGCAATGATCGTGGAAGAAGCCATTCTCGTGCGCGCCGAGGGGCGCGAGATCAAGCGCGGGATCTACCGCGATTTTCCCACCGATTATAAAGACCGTTATGGCAACCGCTATCGCGTGGGCTTCGAGGTGTTGCAGGTGTTGCGTGATGACCGGCCCGAGGATTATCGCACTGAAGCTCGTGGCAACGGGGTGCGGGTCTACATCGGCCACCCGGACCGTTATCTCGGCCCCGGCGAATACCGCTACACCTTGCGCTATCGCACGGATCGCCAGCTCGGTTTTTTCGCCGATCACGACGAGCTTTATTGGAACGTCACCGGCAACGGCTGGGCGTTTCCCATCGATGCGGCGCGCGCCTGGGTGCGGCTGCCCGGCGTGCCGCGCGACGCCATCACGCAGGAGGCCTACACCGGCTTCACGGGTGAGCAGGGCCGCGACTATATCGCCGCTATGACGGCCGAGGGCCTGGCCTATTTCGAGACCACCCGCCCATTGCGCCCGGAGGAGGGGCTGACCATCGTGACGATGTGGCCGAAGGGCTATGTCGCCGCGCCGACCCAGGCGCAGCAGGTCGAGCGCTTCCTCGCCGACAACCGCGCCGCGCTGTTCGCCCTGCTCGGGCTTGTCGCCATTTTGGGTTATTACCTGTGGATCTGGTCGCGGGTGGGGCGCGACCCGCCCGCCGGGGTGATATTTCCGCGTTATGAACCGCCCGCGAAGGTATCGCCGGCGGCGCTGCGCTTTGTCTACCACATGGGCTACGACAAGAAGACCTTCGCGACAGCCTTGGTGAATCTCGCGGTGAAGGGGCTGGTGGAGATCAGCGACGAGGAGGGCGACTACGCCATCACCCGCACCTCGAAAGCGGCGGCGGAGGTCTCGCCCGGCGAGCGCGCCATCCTTGACTGCCTGCCGCCGCGGCAAGGCAAGCTCGTGTTGAAGCAGGCCAACCACCGCATCATCCGTCTGGCGCTGGAACAGCACAAGCAAGCGCTCAAGCGCGACTATGAAAAGACCTATTTTCTGACCAATACCGACAAGATGATCCCCGGCGCATTGCTTTCGATCGCCATACTGATCGTCACCGCCTGGTCCTTGCCGGCGGGCGAGCCGCGCGCCTTCGGCCTGTTCATGCTCGTCTGGCTGTCGATCTGGTCGATTGGGGTGGTGCTGCTGCTCACGCATGTCTGGACCCGCTGGAAACTGGTCCGCGCGGGCGGCGGCATCTTCGCGGCCTTGTTCGCCACGCTGTTCGCGGTGCCCTTCGTGGGCGGGGAGATCGGCGCCTTTATCGCCTTGTTCCTGAATTCCGGCCCGGTCCTGCCCATCACCCTGGCGGCGGTCATCACGATCAACTTTTTGTTCTACCACTGGCTCAAGGCCCCGACCATGCGCGGGCGGCGGTTCCTCGATGAGGTGGAAGGGCTGCGGCTCTATATGGATGTGGCGGAGAAGGACGAACTGAACTTCAAGCACCCGCCGGAAAAGACCCCGGAGCTCTTCGAACGTCTGTTGCCCTATGCCATGGCCTTGGATGTCGAGCAGCGTTGGGCGGAAAAAATCGCCGCCGTGCTCGATCGCATCGGGCCGGAGGGGCAGGCGTATCAACCGGTCTGGTACCACGGCCGTCATTGGGATTCCGGTCACATCGGTGATTTCGCCAACACCGTAGGCGGGGCCTTGAGCAGCGCCATCGCGGCCTCATCGAACGCGCCGGGTTCACCGAGCGGCGGTGGGGGCGGCGG
>CAZKZP010000098.1:0-508 GCA_964557295.1 uncultured Chromatiales bacterium
AGTGACCGCAAACATCTCGCAGCATATCAACTAGCACACGATCCTCCCCGCTCGCCTTTGCGAAGTTGGGTCCACCGGATGCGGCATGATCCGAACAATAGGCCTTGGCTGAAATCTCAAACATGCTTCTCAACAAAAAACAAAACGCATGAGGATGCCTGTCGAGCTTGAGCAACCTCGCCTCTCTTAAAAGAGTGACGAGCTTTTCACGATTCTTGCCCCTGGGGGTGAATTTTTTTAGCGCTCGCATTACGGCCTTTGGATCGTCCATCGAAACCGCTTTGATCTTGTTACCGCCAGTAGCGAGTGGCGCCATTGTTGCGCCAGCTCCCTCGGCACCTCCTGCCGATGTCTTCGCTGAACTCGTATCGGCTCCCGGCCCAGATGCTGTTGAACGCACGTTGGAGGCACTTGCAGGGGCAGGGAGGCCATAACTTTGCCCGAAATCCGTACTATCATTGCGTAGTGTTTTGAAATCGAGAACTCCGAGTCCAATATCTCTAAGAAT
>CAZKZP010000098.1:518-3264 GCA_964557295.1 uncultured Chromatiales bacterium
AAGGGTCGGTGCCTGGCTTTTCCAGGATACTGGTCAGCCAGTTCGCGCGATGATGCGAAGCCCAGTCTTGGCGCAATCTTTTTGATGGCCTCTTCTAGCACCGTCAGATAATATTCACCTCCCCATCGTTCACGCTGGTTTGAATTTAGGTTTTTACCGTCCTGCAAATATTTCTCAAGAAGATCCAATGCTGGCTCGCTCGCCCCATTTTTGTCGCGGTTGTGTCGCGCCCTCGCGATTGCGTTCCACTCTTTTCGTCCGGCTCTTTCTCCTTTGCCATGCGTGAGGGTCACAATTTTGTCTACAAGCTCGGCCTCATTCGAGTCATAGATCGCGCATGGCACTTCTTTGTTGGAGGTCTTCCAATCTTTAGAGGCGCTTGAAATTTTTTCTTCTATGTCTGAAGGAAGGACGGCTTCGTCAAGCTTGATGTAGCCATGAATTAGCTTAAGTGCCCCGATGCGTCGGTTACCTTCCTTAACAATCATTTGGCTTCCATTCTTCCCATCCTTCAAAACAATGATGTTTTCGGTCGGGTGGTAACCATCTGCTAACAGACTTTCCAAGAGCGCCCAAAACCAATCCGGATTTATTGAAATCATCGAGCGCACGGCGCTGATTTCATTTTTCTGTGGAACGGTTCGGAAGTTATTTAAGTCAAGCTTCAGTTGCTTGATAGGAAGAAGGCTGGTTATCGGCACGTTTACTCCTTGCTGGTAAGAGCAGGCGGCTTGAAGGCTAATTCGATCCGCACAGGGATTTTGCAACCGCATGCGATAAAAATCGGCCCGGCTCCTCGGGCAGGGGCGACGGCATTTCATCCCAGGTGCGGCCGTTGAAGGTGCGGCCATTTGCTTTTTTGGCGCGGCGTTTACCGTCCGCGCCCCAGCCGCCCCATTGTTTAAAGAAGAATGCTGTTCCGGAGCATTGGCATTGACGATGAATGTTGCTCACCCATTCGGCCCTCATAGGTCTGGCTTTTGGCCCGGATTCTCCGCCCACGATCATCCAATGGATTCCGGCAAGGTTAATCGTGCCGAGGTCTTCAAGCAAGGGTTCGGCTGATATGAAACGAACTGTGGAATCCACAGCGCGAAGATCATCGATTCTTGGTATTCCATGTTTTCGGTCCTCGACCGAAACCCCAAGCCAGACGTTGGCTGGCGCGGCGCGTCCTGAAAAATAATCACGCAGGCGTGCCGATCTCTTGGTCAACACTTGATAAGTGTGGTGCGGAGTTTGTCTGATCACCGAAAATACACGATCGAGAAACCGCTCTGGTATCTCCTCATGAAAGAGGTCAGACATGGAGTTAACGAAATAGATCGTTGGTTTTTGTCGATGTAACGGTTGTTCCAGTCGATCATTCATCAACGATAATTCAAAGCCGTTGTCGTAGCCCGGAGCGCCCATCGCTTGCAACCGCCTCGCCATGGTCTCGGCATAACAATGCTTGCAGCCCGGTGAAATCTTGGTGCAGCCCGTCGTGGGGTTCCAGGTTTGTTCGGTCCATTCGATGCGTGATGGCGTGGACATGGATAACACCCTCCCGTTGCATGGTGGTCATGTGCGTCTAGTATCGCCATAGATGACGATGCTGTCAAGCATCAGGCGCAGACGAGTCGGGTGGCTTGTGTCAGATGCCCATCCTGGTTTCTTCGGGAAAATAGCCATGTGCCCGGCGGCGGACAGCGATGGCGTGAAGCTCCGTCAATGCCTCGTCACGCGAGGTGAGGCGCTCGATTTTCATGCCGCCGCGCCGCGACCCTTTCCCTCCCCAGACTCGCACGACTTGCCACTCACCCCACAGATCCTGTTGCACGTGGGTTTCATAATATCGTGAGGGTGTCTCCCAGCGTGCCGCCTTCCAGTCGGTGAGCACGTAAGGCATCTCATGTGTTCCGCAGCAGATCAAGAATGGCGGGGTCTTCGACCTCGATGGTCTGTTGGCGGCGGCAGCGCATCGTACCCAACAGATCGACCAGAGGTTTGCAGCGGGAGGGCAGGTGTAGACCGTCCGCAGGCTCGCTGTCCATGCAACGTTCAAGAGCATCGCCGACTTCTCCAATCGTGATGTTAGCCAAGTTTATCCTCCTCCTGTGATTCGGCGCCACTCTTTCCCCGCTTCCGGCTGGCGAGGGTGAAGAGCTTTTCTTCCAGGCGTTGGGCGCGCTGTGCGACATCCTGCATTTGCTGGTTGGCTGCGGCCAGCGCGGTGTTCAGTTCGGTACGCCCGATACGTTCCTGCTCCAGCTCGGCGCGCAGCGCTGAGATCGTCTCCTGGCTTTCCTGTAGCCGGTGAACGAGCGTGTCGCGTTCGCGCTGCTGCGTTGCCATCCCGGATTCCAGGAGACGCTTGGCGTGCTCGATGCCGGAGACTCGCTCATGCCAGACCCTCTCCTTTTCCCGCCCCTCGCGTTCGTTTTCCTGCTTGAGTTTTTCGAGTTGTTGCCGGGCGGTCTTGTGTTCGTCGATTTGCATCACCAGCCGCTGTTCGAGCGCCGCAAAGCGCTCCTGTTCCAACGCCTGCTGGTGTTTGAGTTCCTGAATTTGCGCTTGAGCATCACGACGGGCCTGTTCGGCGTCGGCCCGCGCCTCCTGGGCACGCTGCTCGGCCGCCTCACGTCGCGCCTGTTCGGCGGCCAACAACGATTCGATCCCGTGGATGCGTGCCTCGAGGGTATCAACGCGCTCGGCCAGCCCCTGCGCCCGCCGCTCGGCGGCCGCCTTGGCGGCGGTCTCGGCG
>CAZKZP010000098.1:3274-5782 GCA_964557295.1 uncultured Chromatiales bacterium
TTCTTGCATGGCCTCGACGCGGTGTTCTGCCTGGCGCTCGTATTCCACCAGGCCTTGGCGCGCGGTTTCCACCGCCGTGCGCTGGAGGGTGGTCAACAGCTCCGCCACTTGGGTCTGTAATGCCTCGGGGATCCCCGGCAAGTGCTCGTACTCTGCGAGGCGTCCACCGAGTTCAACCCACCAACTGTGCAGCGCCTTGTTGATGGTCGTCGCGCTGCCATAGCGGATGATCTCGGAGATGCTGCGCACGCTGATTTCCCGCGCCCGCCCCGCCTTGAGCATCTGCTCCGCCGCCTGTTTCACCAGGGTATAGGTGTCTTTTTCGTCGTCTCTGCTCATCCGCTCCTTTACAATGATTTTTGCTTTTTCTTCCAGTGCCGCTCGCCCACAATAAGCAATACGGCGATTAACACCATCGCAATATTTGCCACGTAGGCGACCTTCTCGAAACCAGCGATTACCGCTACGACCTGAGCAACCCCTAGCCCGATGACAATCCAAGCTCCGTTGGGCTGCGATCCAGCACGGATTTTCATCCAAGCGGCCCACGCCATGAATAGTGCGCCAATGCACCACGAGATATCGAGCATGTCCTACGGCCCCCCACAACACTCGAACCGAGTGCCGACCATCATCACGACGCCCGGCCCTTCATCCTTTGTCGCCGATCTGGCCGTCGCATCGTCATTGCTATTCAAAATATCAAAATATTCCCGCATCGTGTCGAACCGCCGCAGAAAGTCATCCACGTCGCCGCGCGCCGCGTGGAAGAGCGCGCGCACCTCACTGCGGGAGACGGCATAGCCGTCGATGCGCAGGTCGCCGCCCTCGTGCGCCACGGGGATGCAGCGCCGGACCAAGGCCTCCACGACCGACGCGACCTCATCCGGCTCATAGCCCAGCTGCCGGATCTCGTCCGGTGTCAACCGGCGCCAGGCCGGCGCCCGATACGTCCGCGCGGCCGGGTCCCACGTCAGCGTCAACTCATCGAAGGTCGCCTCGCGCTGGCCGCGCGCCGGATAGTGCTCGATCCAGCGGATCTGCGCGGGCGCCAGATCGGCCAAGCGTGCCGCGCGCAGGCGCGTCGCTAACGTCGCCGCCAGGTTCGTGACCGAGCTGCCGGGGTTATCGGGCAGCTCGGTCAGGATGACGGTGGCGCCGCCAGTGTCGTGGCGCAGGATTTCCACACCGCAGCGGGCCGGCAAATCCCACAGACCGGGATATCGGTAGATCTCCATGACGCGCCTCCCTATCGCCAAACAGCCCTCATGGTCGCAGTGATCGCCGCGACACCCTTCACGATGCAATCAAGGTACGAACTTCGTTCAAGCCAACGTTCGCTCCACTTCGCTTCGTTCTCGCGGCTTTCCTCCATCGTTGGGCAGCATGTCTTCGCGCAGCAGGTACACATCTATCGGAAATGCGCCTTCGTCGCGCGCCACCATGAAATGCTTGCCGATTCGGCACATGCGGCCTTTCTGGTCGACGCAAACGGTATCCTCTCCACGCACCTCGTGGTAACGCCAGATCCGTTGCGCCTTGTTCACCCAGTCATCGGTGAAAGGTGAAAGTGGCGGATTTCACGGGTTTCCGCCATACACATCCCGGCAGGCCTGCTCAATCTGTCGCTGCTCGTCCTCGGTAGCTTGCCGCGCTACGGCGCCTTCGACCCGCTCTTTCATGGCCAAAAACTCGCCCCGGGTGATCTGCCGCCCCTGGCTGACCGCCGCCGCGCGGTAGGCGTCCACGGCGGTATCCTGCTTTATCCACGCAGCGATGTCCGGGCACGCCTCCTTGGGGGCGGGATCCAGCCGGCCTATCCGCTCGCGGAGGCTGTTCCTGGCCCCTTGCATCCACCATTCAGCCGCGACACCAGCCAGAGCAACACCAATAACGACACCCGCCGCCAAAACACCAGCAGCACCAGCAGCAACAGCAACAACAGCAGCAGCAGCAACAGCAGCAACAGCAGCAACAGCAGCAGCAACAGCACCACCAACAGCAACAGCAGCAGCACCAGCAGCAACAGCAGCACCAGCCAGAGCAGCAGCCACCAAAACACCCGCCGCCACAACACCAGCAGCACCAACAGCACCACCAACAGCAACAGCAGCAACAGCAGCAACACCAGCAACTAAAGCGCCTGCAACTAAAGCGACTGCCAGCAGGCCGTCATTTGCCATGCCGCCCTGCCACCACGCCCACCACAGTCCCGCATCCAGCAGTCCCAGGGCGATGATCGCCGCCCGCCAGACGCGGGTGAGGGAGCCCAGCCGCGCCCCGAGCCGAGCGCGCTCGCGGTCGATGTCCTCCGCCGTGGGCGGCGTTCCTGCGATATCGAATTTAATGGTCATCATCCTTTATTCCAACGTTTGAGGCGCATGATCGATCCCAACCATGCCGGTCTACTCTCTTAATACCCAAGAATCCGTCAGCACGAAAGTCGCAAGCGTCTCGCCCCTCAAAATCCCCGCTTTACCATCCTTCCCCGCAACAAATCCTCTTACT
>CAZKZP010000099.1:0-5625 GCA_964557295.1 uncultured Chromatiales bacterium
CCCATGCTTGTATCCTTTGCTCGGCATCGACCCGGCGCCAGGCGCGATCGGCCTGTGGATGGACCGGCGTGTTCTCGTCCACCCAGGCGCCCTGGCAGTCACCATAGACGCCGGTGGTGCTGATGTAGACGATCTTGGCCGGCGTGTTGTCATCGCCAAGGCTCGCCAGCCAGCGCGCGATGATGGGATCGGTGCGCCCCTCGTTTGGCGGCGGGGCGAAATAATAGACCCGATTGCCGCGCGTGGGGATGTGGCTCAGGTCGTCGCCGGAGAGATCCAATCGCAGCACATCGATGTCTTCATCCGCGAGGGCTTGCGCGCGCGCGGGGTTGCGCAGTACCGCCGTCACCGGCACCCCGCGCGAGTACCACAAGCGGGCCACGCGCGCGCCGATGTCGCCGCATCCGAGGATCACGATACGCTGCAAAGGTTTTGCTCCCGTCGAAAATCGCACATAATAGGCCACTTTTACTCAACCGGGCGAAGAATTGCAATGAGCTTCAAGGTCACCATCCAACCCAGCGGCCACGTCTTTAGCGCCAACGAAAAGGAGTCCGTGCTCGATGCCGCCATCCGCCAGGGCATCAATTTCCCGTATGGCTGCCGCGGCGGCAGCTGCGGCGGTTGTCGCGGCAAGATCCTGGAAGGCGAGATCCGCTATTTCTTCGGCCAGCCGGCCGGACTGAGCCAGATCGACATCGATCACAAGTTTGCATTGTTCTGCCAGGCCGAGGCGCGCTCTGATCTGGTGATCGAGGTGCGGGAGATCACCTCAGCGAAGGAGATCCGGGTGAAGAACCTCCCATGCCGTGTCGAGAAGATGGAGAAACTGGCGCATGACGTGATGCGTCTGTATTTGAAGCTGCCGAGCGCCGAGCGCATGCAATTCTTCTCCGGCCAGTACATCGAGGTATTGATGAAAGACGGCCGCCGCCGCGCCTTTTCCATCGCCAACGCCCCGCACGAGGACAACTTCATCGAACTGCATGTGCGCTATGTCGCGGGGGGTGATTTCACCGAGCATGTCTTCGGCGGTATGAAGGAGAAGGAGCTGCTGCGCATCGAGGGTCCGCTCGGTACCTTTTATCTGCGCGAGGATTCCGACAAGCCGATCCTGCTGATGGCCGGCGGCACCGGCTTCGCGCCGGTCAAGGCGATCCTGGAGCACGCCTTCGCCGAGGGCATCACGCGCCCGATCCACCTCTATTGGGGCGCGCGCGCCAAGCGTGATCTCTATCTGGATGCCTTGCCCAGGCAATGGGCGCAAGAGCACGGCAACTTCACGTACACCCCGGTCTTGTCCGAACCGATGGCCGAAGACCACTGGCAGGGCAGAACGGGCTTCGTGCATGAGGCGGTCTTGGCGGATTACGCCACGCTGCTCGGCCACGAGGTGTATGCCTGCGGCCCGCCGGTGATGGTCAAGACCGGCTTCGAGCTGTTCACCAGCCAGCGTGGCCTGGCGGCGGAAGACTATCTGTCGGATGCCTTCGAGTTCGCCAAGGACAGCAAGAAGAAATGATCGTGGGGGTGTGAGCCGCTGAGGCTTACAACCCATTCCCTCACCCGGCCCTTCGGGCCACCCTCTCGGCAATTGCTCCATCCATTGCCCTACCTCCTCCATCCTTGGAGTCGTCCCGCCCGCGGGAGAGGGGATTGAAGAGGCGGATGACCTTGCGGGCAGTGATACCTTTCAGGATTTGGTCGATCCGCCTACTGTAGGAGCAAGCTTTAGCTTGCGATCAACCGCCGCGCGAGTGATCGCCATCTAAAGATGGCTCCTGCCGGGTTTCAGCAAGCCGTTAACGCCCTTGACGGCTTCAGCGCACGCTGCACGTGCGGGTGGCGCTGTCGGCGATCAGCTCAATGCGGTCTTCGCTCGGGGTGTTCACCAGGCGCGCGCGGAAGCCCGCCGCCGTGGGGTCTTGGTCGAAGGCCAGGCTGCACACGGTCGAGCCGCTGGCCATGTCGACGAAGGTGGCGAGGTGGCGTTCCCCGCCGCTCTGTGCGGATTGTGCGGAGAGCACCATCAGCATGGAGCAGTCCGAGGTGAACCACGCCTGGGGGGCGAAGGCGTAGGTGGCGGGCTGGCCCAGGATGGGCGGCCGCACGCCCCAGGCCTCGACCCGCGCTTGTACCGCGTTGGCCTGGAGCCGGGAGGCGAAGACGACGAAATCCGTGCCTGCCACAACACCCATGTTTGGATTGACGCCGGCGACGGCGAAGCCCACCGTCGAGCCGCCGCAGAAGCCCGCGCCGCCATGGGATTGGGTGAGCGAGAGCAGGCGCCCCATGTTGAACCCGATGTCGAGCAGTGGCGTCGCGGAGCCGGCGGGTTTGAAGCGCGCCGCCAGCGCCGTGGCCAGGCCCGCGTTGGCGCCCGGAACGATTTCCAGTACATATCGTTGGTCGGGGCTGTTGACGCGGGTGCCCACGGTGAAGGCGCTGATGCGCGCGGATTGGAAGTCGCTCGGCCGGCGCGCGATGCGCAACGCCACCCGTTCTTGCGTGGAGATGGTGCCGGCGGGCGAATTGGTTTCGGCATCGATGACGGCATGACCGCTCGCCGGTTGCGCCTGGGCGGGCGTGGTGAGCGTGACGCTGGCGGAGGTGTCGCTGGCCGCGATGCTGGTGGTTTGCGGTGTGGCCGTCACGGCCGAGGGCAGGCCGGTGAGCGTCACACGCACCGGCTCGGGCGAGGCCGCGGCGCCGCCGGCGCGGGTGACGTTGATGTCGAGCGTCTGATTGGCGCCCGGCAGCAGCATGATCGGGTCGGGGATCACGGTCAGCGAAATCCGGCTGGCTGGTGGCGTGACGGTGAACATCGTGGTCGCGCGCCGCAGGCTTTCCTTGCGGTAGAGCGGGTCGTAGACGATGGCGCTCGCCTCCAGGGTGTAGCTGCCGGCGGGCAGGGTCAATTGCGCCGTCGCGTCGCGCGTGCCGCGAACGAACTGCGAGGTGATGTCCGTGGTGTTGAGCAGGATCTTGAGATCGCGTTCGCCGTTGGCGGGACTCCAGCGCACCTCCACGTTCACCGGCGAGAGCACGCTGGATTTGTCGACGGGCGAGTACAAGCCGAAACTCGAACAGGCGCTCAGCAGTGTGGCGAGGAGGAAAAGACCGGGGGCGGTAAGCCAGCGGCTATGGAGGTGCAGCATGGGAGTGTCTCCGCTCTGCTTCTTGTTGTATTCGGGACGAGTAATAATCCACAGTATTAAAACAGAATCCGGATGTCGCCGCCAGTGTGTCCATCGTCCTGGCATTGTGCGCCGCCCGCGCTGCGCCATCACCCGATGGCGTTGCCGCTGACCGACACCTTGAGATCCTTGAGGATGCCGTTCTCGATGCTGTAGATCACGCCGTGGATGGAGAGGTCCTGGCCGCGTTGCCAGGCGTCTTGCACGATCGTGGTCTGCGAGACATTGGCCACCTGCTTGATGACGTTCAGCTCGCACAGCAGATCCACCTTCTCTTTTTCCGCGCTCAGGTTGGCGAAGATGTCGAGGTTTTGCAGATAGGTGTTGCGGATCGAGCGCAGCCAGTTGTCGATCAGCCCGAGCTTCTGGTCGGTGCAGGCGGCGCGCACGCCGCCGCAGCCGTAGTGGCCGCAGACGATGATGTGTTTGACCTTGAGATATTCCACCGCGTATTGAATCACCGACAGGCAGTTGAGGTCGGTGTGATGGACGATGTTGGCGACGTTGCGGTGGACGAACAATTCGCCGGGCAGGAGTCCCACGATCTCGTTGGCCGGCACGCGGCTGTCGGCGCAGCCGATCCAGAGGTATTCCGGCGCCTGCTGCTTGGAGAGCTTGAGGAAGAACTCCGGATCATCCCCCTTGATCTGCGCCGCCCAGGCGTGGTTGTTCGTGAACAGATTCTCCAGGGAACGCGGCATGTTCGACCTTCGTGTGTTGGATGTGAAAATCGGGCGCCATTCTAACAGCAACGCGTAGCGGCTGTCATGGCGATCAGTCCGTCAGCGCCAGATCCTTCAAGCTCATGTCGCCGAAGCCGGATTCGATCGCGTGATCGAAGGTGCTCATCATCCGCTCGATGACGCGGGCATCCGGCGCGCACTCCGGTTCGGCGAGGCAGTAGTCGCCGCGCTGGCGGATCGCGTGCAGCACCTCCGCCACGCGGGTGTCTTCGAATGGCACGGCGGGGACATAGCGCGGGTCATTCTCATCGGTATGGCAGAGGAAACCGCATTGCCGCAGCTCGCCGAGCAGTTCGGTGACGATGAGCTCGGGCAGGCCGCCGTGTCTGGCCAGCCCGGCGTTGTCCCATGCCGGCTGCTTTTGGTAGAAGCGCTGGCCGATCAGGCGCAGCAGCAGCAAGGTGAGGCGTTCGCGGCTGCGGTTGTCGAGCCGCTGCGGGCGGCTCTCCTTGCTGCGCGCCTCGGGGTGCTGGTGATAGTAGGCGATGCAGGAGCCGATCAGCAGGATCAGCCAGCCGAGATAGATCCAGATGATGAAGAAGATCAGCGTGGCGAAGGCCGAGTAGATCGCGGTGTATTTAGTGGTGGTGATGAGAAACGAGGCGAACGCCCAGCCGGTGGCCTCCCACATCGCCCCGGCGATGATGGCGCCGACCAGGGCCGAGCGCAGGTTGACCTTGGTGTTGGGGATGAAGACGTAGATGAAGGTGAAGGCGGTGATGATCAGCAGATAGGGCACCAGGCGTTGGGCCTCGGTCAGCAGGGTGCCGATCAGCGGCAGCGCGGCGAGTTCCTGCACCAGGGTGTGGCTCATCATCGTCGCGGTGAGGCCGAGGGCCGAGAAGATCAGCACCGGCCCGACGATGATCACGCTCATGTAATTGCTGAAGCGCCGCGCGAAGGAGCGCTCCTGGGAGACGTTCCAGGTGTAGTTGAAGGCGCTTTCGATCTTCTGCATCAGCGAAACCACGGTGAAGATCAACAAGGCCAGACCGACCGAGCCGAGGATGCCGACCTGGATGTTGTCGACGAATTCGATGATCCGGCCGGTGATCTCCACGCCCTTCTCGCCGAGCGGCGCGAACAGATTGAGCAGCATCGGCTCGACCTGGTTGTGCACGCCGAAGCCCTTCAACACCGAAAAGCTCACCGCCAGCAGCGGCACCAGCGAGAGCAGCGTGGTGTAAACCAGGCTCATGGCGCGCATGCTCAGCATGCCCTCGGCGATGTCGCGGATCACCACGTAAATGATGCGCAGCGCCCCGAGGAGGCTGGCCCGCCAGAACGGCAGCGCGCCGGCGGGGGTGCCCCACAGGAAGCGGTTGAATTGTTGTTTGAGTTGTTCGAATGACATGGCGGGTGGTTCGTCGTGTGTAGGTTTCAAGTGTCTGTCATGCGCCGGTGCGGCGCAACTGCTTTGAGGGTGCGCGGGGCGGCGATCGTTATTACTAACCCTAACCATGACGAAGACTCATTCAGAGCCGTTTAAGCACGTTATTAATCTGGCAATCAAATATCTCTGTTGCACATATTGAGACGTCCCTTCTCCCTCAGGGATTTATGCCCTTTAGGGTAGAAGGACACGACTGCATGGATGCAGGAGGTAGGGCAACGCATGGAGCGGTTGCCGAGGATGAGGGGAATAAAATCAATATATTAACTCCCCTCACCCTAGCCCTCTCCCT
>CAZKZP010000100.1:0-1110 GCA_964557295.1 uncultured Chromatiales bacterium
AAGACGCCGTTTTATGTTTCGTTATTTGCGAAGCAGACCACTAGACCTGTGGTGCTGCAAAAATCTCGACACCGCTTGAGAAAAGCACTATGCTCTTGTCAAGAATTTGACTTTTCGAGCGCGCTGCATCGTGTCACTTCTTATAAGTCGTTGTTGCATTTGAGCAAACTAATTCCACCAAAATTGGCATGGTTCTGGCATACGTATGGATAAGAAAATGACCCGGAGAACAACGTCTATGTCCAGCGCATATCCCTTCCTGGCGGAGACCATGCTGAACGCCATCGGCGGCACGGATACGGAAACCTCGCCCTTGCACGCACCGTCTGGCGTGGACCCGATGAATGATCGCCTGCTGCGCATCTCCGGCATCCTGCAAACCACGCTGGAGATCGAGATGCTGATCAAGCTCTTCGCGCGCGAAGCCAAGGCCATCATCGATTTCGACAGCCTCACCTATCAGAACTCCGGCCTGAACATCGAATACCTCGTCGGCAAGAAACAGCGCAACTCATGCAGCTACGGCCTGGATCTGGAACGCGAATCCATGGGTGAGGTCATCGTCACGCGCAAACAGGCCTTCGACGAAACCGAGCTGCAACTGCTGGAAAAGAGCCTGTGCGCCCTGCTGTACCCGCTGCGCAACGCCCTGCTCTATCATCAAGCCGTGCACGCCGCCAGCAAGGATGCGATGACCGGCGTATTCAACCGCCGCACCATGGACGAACGCGTGGAGCATGAAATCAAACTGGCGCAGCGTTACGGACACTCGCTGTCGCTGATCGTGCTCGACATCGATCACTTCAAGCGCATCAATGACAGCTACGGCCACAGCGCCGGCGATTGCCTGATCAAGGCCTTGGCGGACATCCTGATCAACACCGCGCGCTCCAGCGATTACGTCTTCCGTTACGGCGGCGAGGAATTCGTAATGCTGCTGCCCAACACCAAGCTCAAGGGCGCCAAGCTGGTCGCCGAGCGCGTGCGCAAGACCGTGGAATCCACCGCATGCATCTGCAACGAAACCGCCATGCGCATGACGGTGAGCCTCGGCGTGGCCGATCTGATGTCCAACGACACGCGCGAGAGCCTGTTCCTGCGCACCGACGA
>CAZKZP010000100.1:1120-2416 GCA_964557295.1 uncultured Chromatiales bacterium
CAATCAAACCGTGGTCGCCAAACGCGCGGAAGAAATCGCGCCTCAAGGCGTATAAAGACAGCCGCGACTCACACAACATCTTTCGCACAAGGGGCGTGGACGACACGCCTCTTTCGCATGCGCCACGATCAAGGCGTGATATTCATTGAACAGCGCCACATCCGCCCCGAGCGCCTGCTCGAACCAGGCGCGCAATGCCTCGTAATCCTCATCCCCCGCAATCATTCCCAGGCGTGAGAAGATCCGCCGCGTATAGGCGTCGATGACAAACACCGGGCGCTCGAAGGCGTAGAGCAGGATGTCGTCGGCCGTCTCCGGGCCGATGCCGTTGACTGTCAGCAAATCGCGGCGCAGCGTCTCAGTACCGCGCGATTGGAGCGCCTCGAAACCGCCGGAGCGCAGGTACCAGTGACAGAAGGATTGCAGGCGCTTGGCCTTGATATTGAAATAGCCGCTCGGTCGCAGACAGGCGGCAAGCTGCGGCTGCGGGGCGGCAATAATTACCCCTGGCTCAAGAAGGTTTTCGCGGATCAGGCTGGCCAAGGCCTTCTCGACGTTTGTCCAGGCGGTGTTTTGCGTCAAGATTGCGCCGACCATCACCTCGAACGGGGTGTCGGCCGGCCACCAGTCCTGGGGACCGTAATAACTCAGGAGTTGCGAGTAGACACGGCGCAGCCGCCGGGCATCGAGCATGGCGGCCCGTTACCTTCGCTGCGGGCGGCGGGCTCGGGCGTTCGGCGCGGGCTTGGCGCGCCGGGAGGGCGCGCGGCGTTTCGGGGCGGCATCCTCGTCGGCTGGGAGGGGCGGCAGGTCCAGCTGTTCACGCAGCGCGTTGATCTGCGCCGGCGGCACCTCCACGCACTTGCCCGGCCGCAGGCTGCGCTCCAGGGTGAAGGGACCAAAGCGCACCCGGATCAACCGGCTCACCGTGAGCCCCTGGGATTCCCACAGGCGGCGCACCTCGCGCTTGCGCCCTTCGCGCAGGATGACGTGATACCAGTGATTGCTGCCGTCACCGCCGGAGTCGAGGATCTCATCGAAACTGGCCAGGCCGTCTTCGAGCTGCACGCCTTCCTTGAGGCGCTGGTACATCTCATCATCGAGCCGGCCAAAGACCCGCACCGCGTACTCGCGCTCGATCTGCGAGGAGGGATGCATCAGGCGATTGGCCAACTCGCCGTCGGTGGTCAGCAGCAGCAGGCCGCTGGTGTTGAGATCGAGACGCCCGACCGTGATCCACTGCCCGGACTTCAGGCGCGGCAGATTGGCGAAGATGGTCGGACGGCCCTCGGGGTC
>CAZKZP010000100.1:2426-5512 GCA_964557295.1 uncultured Chromatiales bacterium
GTGGTAAAGCAGCACGCGGCAGGGCGGGACTTGCAGCTGCTCGAGGCTGACCGCTTTGCCATCGACGGCGATCTTGTCCCGCGGCTCGACCCGATCGCCCAGCGTGGCGGGCTTGCCATTGACGGTGATGCGTCCGGCGGCGATCCACTCTTCCACGGCGCGGCGCGAGGCGAATCCGGCGCGCGCGAGAACCTTCTGTAATTTTTCGCTCATGAGTTGACGTAGGCCCCCGTATCCGCGCGCGACTCCTCTTCGACGGTGTGGGGCGCATCGCTCAGCTCGCCCGCGCCCTCGATCGCGACCACCGGATCATTCGCGGCGGCAATCTCCGCGGCGGTATCGGCGCCGTCGTCATCCTCCGCGGCGAGATCCTCCTGCATCTGCGCCAGCTCCGCCTGGCGCGGCGCCTGTGCCTCGCCCTCGATCGCCAGACCCGGCAGGCTCATGGCAATATCGGCCTCGATCGACTCGATGTCGCGCAGCTCCATCAAGGACGGCAATTCGTTCAGCCCCTTGAGATTGAAATAATCGAGAAATTCCTTGGTGCTCGCATACAGAGCGGGACGGCCCGGCACATCGCGGTGCCCGACCACGCGCACCCAGTCGCGCTCCAACAGGGTCTTGATCACGTTGGTGCTCACCGCCACGCCGCGCACCTCTTCGATCTCGGCGCGGGTGATCGGCTGGCGATAGGCGATCAGCGCGAGCGTCTCCAGCACGGCGCGCGAATAGCGCTGCGGGCGCTCATCCCACAGGCGCGTGACCCACTCGGCCATCTCGCTCCTGACCTGGATGCGGTAGCCGTTGGCGACCTCCTTCAACTCGATGCCGCGCTGGGCGTAGTCTTCCGCCAGCGCGCTCAAGGCGGTCTGCACCTCGTCGCGGCTCGGCTGGTTCTCATCGACGAACAGCGCCAGCAGACGATCGATGCTCAGCGGCTGTCCCGCCGCCAGCAGGGCCGATTCCAGGATGTGTTTGAGTTGTCCGGTTTGCATGCTCATGATTACGCCGCCTTCACATGTATCGGGCCGTAGGGCTCGGTTTGAATCAGTTCGATCAGGGCTTCCTTGCGCAGTTCGAGGATCGCCAGCAAGGCCACCACCACGCCGCGCCGCCCTTCCTCATAGGTGAACAACTGCACGAAATCCACGAAGGCCTCGCTGCGCAGGCGGTCGAGGATCTGCGACATGCGCTCGCGCACCGACAGGGCCTCGCGCTGCACGTGATGCGAGGTGAACAATTCCGCGCGGCGCATCACGTCCTTGAACGCCAGGATGATCTCCTTCAGATCCACGTCCGGATGGGCCTTCTGCTGCCGCTTCTCCGGGGCCGGCACCTTGGCGAGGAAGTTGTCGCGCTCCAGACGCGGGAGGGTGTCGATGTCCTCGGCCGCCTTCTTGTAGCGCTCGTATTCCTGCAAGCGGCGGATCAATTCGGCGCGCGGGTCATCTTCATCCTCGTTCTCGTCGGATTTCGGCCGCGGCAGCAGCATGCGCGATTTGATCTCGGCGAGCATCGCCGCCATCACCAGATAGTCGGCCGCCAGCTCGAGATTGATCGCCTTCATCACCTCCACATATTCCATGTACTGCCGGGTGATCTCGGCGATCGGGATATCGAGGATGTTCAGGTTCTGTTTGCGGATCAGGTAGAGCAGCAGATCCAACGGCCCTTCGAAGGCCTCCAGGAACACCTCGAGGGCATCCGGCGGGATGTAGAGATCCTTGGGCAGCTCGATCATCTGCTTGCCATGGACCATGGCAAACGGCATCTCCTGCTGCTCGACCGGCAATACCGCCTGTTCCGGCGCCAAAACGGTTTGTTCGCTGTGCTCGCTCATCAGCGGTGCACCAGTCCCATGGCTTGCCGTACCTCATCGAGGGTCTCGCTGGCGACCTCGCGCGCGCGCGCGCTGCCTTCGGTCAGGATGTTGCGCACCAGATTCGGATTCTCGCTGTATTCGACGACCCGTTCCTGCATCGGCGCCAGCTCGTGCAATACGGCGTCGATCACGGGCTGTTTGCATTCGAGACAGCCGATCCCGGCGCTGCGGCAACCCTGCTGCACCCACTGCTTGACCTCGTCGCTCGAATACACCTCGTGGAATTGCCACACCGGGCATTTGGCCGGATCGCCCGGATCGGTGCGGCGCACCCGCGCCGGATCGGTCGGCATGGTGCGCAGCTTCTGGGTGACGGTCTTGGCATCATCGCGCAAGGTGATGGTGTTGTTGTAGGACTTGGACATCTTCTGGCCGTCGAGTCCCGGCATCTTCGAGGCCTTGGTGAGCAGCGCCTGCGGCTCGGGCAGGATGATCTTGCCTTCGCCTTCGAGATAACCGATCAGGCGCTCGCGGTCGGCGAGCGTGATGTTCTGCTGATCCGCCACCAAGGCGCGCGCCGCTTCCAGCGCCTCGTGGTCGCCTTCCTCTTGATAGCGGCGGCGCTGCTCGTGATAGAGCTTGGCGTTTTTCTTGCCCATCTTGGCCGCGGCGGCGGCGGCCTTTTCTTCGAAGTCCGGCTCGCGCCCGTAGAGATGGTTGAAGCGGCGCGCGATTTCGCGCGTCAGTTCGATGTGCGAGACCTGGTCCTCGCCGACCGGCACGTGGCCGGCCTTGTAGATCAGGATGTCGGCGCTTTGCAGCAGCGGATAGCCGAGAAAGCCGTAGGTGGCCAGATCCTTCTCGCGCAGTTTTTCCTGCTGATCCTTGTAGGTCGGCACGCGCTCCAGCCAGCTCAGCGGGGTGATCATCGACAACAACAGATGCAGTTCGGCGTGCTCCGGCACCTGCGATTGGATGAAGATGGTCGCCTTGCCGGGATTGACGCCCGCCGCGAGCCAGTCGATGGTCATGTCGAGGGTGTTCTGGCGGATGGCGGCCGGATTTTCGTACTCCGTGGTCAGGGCATGCCAGTCGGCGGCGAAGAAGAAACATTCGTACTCGTGTTGCAGCTTGAGCCAGTTCTTCAATACGCCATGATAATGACCGAGGTGCAAGCGGCCGGTGGTCCGCATTCCCGAGAGGACACGCTGATTCTGCATGGTCTTGCTCAACTTTCCTATAAACCGAAGATCTTGTAGATGCC
>CAZKZP010000101.1:0-2483 GCA_964557295.1 uncultured Chromatiales bacterium
CGTTGCAACCCATAAAGAGACCATGAGCTTCCAGACCGAGGTCAGCCAGCTGCTCAAGCTGATGATCCACTCGCTCTACAGCAACAAAGAGATCTTCCTGCGCGAGCTGATCTCCAACGCCTCCGATGCCCTGGACAAGCTGCGCTTCGAGGCCCTGGCCGATGACGCGCTGTTCGAGGGCGATGGCAATCTGCGCATCGAGGTCAGCTATGACAAGGACCAGCGCACCGTGACCGTGCGCGACAACGGCATCGGCATGAGCCGCCAGGAGGTCATCGACAACATCGGCACCATCGCCCGCTCCGGCACCCGCCAGTTCCTGGAGGCGCTGAGCGGCGACCAGAAGAAGGACGCCCACCTGATCGGCCAGTTCGGCGTGGGCTTCTACTCGGCCTTCATCGTCGCCGACAAGGTCACGCTCATCACGCGCCGCGCCGGCGCGGGCACTGAGCACGGCGTGCGCTGGGAGTCGAGCGGGGAGGGCGAGTTCACCCTGGAGACGGTCGAGCGGGCGCCGCGCGGCACCGAGATCATGCTGCACCTGCGCGCGGGGGAAGACGATTTCCTCAACGACTACCGCCTGCGTTCCATCATCCGCAAATACTCCGACCACATCCCGGTGCCGATCCTGATGCGCAAGGAGGCGTTGGAGGAAGGCGAAGCCGCGGGGATGGAAACGGTCAACAGCGCCTCGGCGCTGTGGCTGCGCGCCAAGAGCGAGATCACGCAAGAGGAATACGACGAATTCTACAAACACATCGGCCACGACTTCGAGGCGCCGCTGGCGCACACGCACAGCAAGGTCGAAGGCCGGCTGGAGTACACCTCGCTGCTCTACATCCCGGCGCGCGCGCCGTTCGACCTGTGGGACCGCGACCGCCGCCACGGCATCAAGCTCTATGTGCAGCGCGTCTTCATCATGGACGACGCCGAGCACCTGATGCCGAACTACCTGCGCTTCGTGCGCGGGGTGATCGACTCCAACGACCTGCCGCTCAACGTCTCGCGCGAGATCCTGCAACACAACAAGGTCATCGACAGCATGCGCTCCGGCTCGGTGAAGAAGGTGCTCGGCCTGCTCGAAGGCCTCGCCAAGGACGCGCCGGAGAAATACACCAAGTTCTGGGGCGAGTTCGGCAAGGTGATGAAGGAAGGCCCGGCCGAGGATTTCGCCAACAAGGAACAGATCGCCAAGCTGCTGCGCTTTGCCTCCACCCATACAGATACCGCTGAGCAAGCGGTGTCGCTCGATGACTACATCGCCCGCATGAAGGACGGCCAGGAGGCGATCTACTACATCACCGCCGATACCTTCACCGCGGCCAAGAACAGCCCGCACCTGGAGGTCTTCCGCAAGAAGGGCGTGGAGGTGCTGTTGCTCTCCGACCGCGTCGACGAATGGCTGAGCTCGGCGCTGACCGAATACGCCGGCAAGAAGCTGCAATCGGTCACCAAGGGCGCGCTGGACCTCGGCACGCTGGAGGATGCGGCCGAGAAGGCGCAGCACCAGCAGGTCGAGGAGCAGCTCAAGGGCCTGGTCGAGCGGGTTAAGGAGTCGCTGAAGGATCAGGTCAAGGAGGTGCGCATCACCCACCGCTTGACCAATTCGCCGGCCTGTTTGGTGGCCGGGGAATACGACATGGGCGCCAATCTGGAGCGCATCCTCAAATCGGTCGGCCAGCAGGTCAGCGGCAGCAAGCCCATCCTCGAACTCAACCCCGAACACCCGCTGGTCAAGAAGCTCGATGCCGAGCAGGCCGGCGAGCGCTTCAACGACTGGTGCGCCATCCTGTTCGACCAGGCCCTGCTCGCCGAGGGCGGCCAGCTGGAAGACCCGGCGACCTTCGTGCAGCGGCTCAACAAGCTGCTGCTGGAGCTGGGCCGTTAGTCCGCGAATACCGGCAACGCTGCGCTTATTCCGGCCTACCCGGCTGTTCCTCAAGCCCCTCGCCCGCAGGCGGGAGAGGGGTTGGGGTGAGGGCATTCCGGGTCTACTCGAAGAGCAGGTCGGGATCAGGCGCAGCCATTCCCGACGCAAGCGATGACGAATTAGTCCACATAAAATCGATCACGGCCTTGCAATACACCCAAACCGTTTTTATATTACCAAAACCTAAAATGCTTATGGTTTTCTGGCGGTATCGATGTTGCAGTCCCCCCTCGTGTTAGTGTTTCTGATTGGTTCCCTGTCTTGTTTGAGCGCCTGTTCCCTCGGGCCGTCCACCGTAACACCACCGCCGCAGGCGGAGGTGATGGAACCGCCCACGGCCGTGGCGCCCGAAGCCGTGAGCGCGCCGCCGGCGGCGGAAGCCTTGGCGCCACCGGAGGGGCAAGCGCCGGCAGACGAGGGGGTCGAGCCGCCCGCGCAAGCCGTCGGGTCTGCCGATCCGGCGAAACAGCGCTTGCTGGCCCTGGTGGAGGCGCAGAAAAAACAGGCCGAGGCGGCCAAGCGCGCGTCGGCCTGTTTTTGCTGCGCCTCCACC
>CAZKZP010000101.1:2493-5365 GCA_964557295.1 uncultured Chromatiales bacterium
CGTCGGCGCCCGCCGGGGCAGAGGATCTCGGGCAGCGTCTGAACTTCGCCAAGCTGATGTTCATGGGCAAGGCGGGGCGCCGCGTGGCGGCGAGCACGGACGCCGATGTCTCGGCCTTGTTCAACGAGGCCAAGCTCAAGCTGGCGCAGGCCGAGCGGTTGCTGGCCGAGTCGGACCATGCGGGCGCGCAGGCGGCGATCTCCGATACGATGCGCGTGTTCAACGCCGCGTCCGCCTTGGTGCCGAGCGAGGAGCTCAAGGCCCGGGCGAAGGCGGATTATCCGAAGATCCTCGAGCAGATTGCGGTGGCCCAGGACGCCCATCAGCGCAATTTCGCGCGCCGCGTGGCCGCCGCCGGCCTGGCGGCGGGGGTGATGTATGACGAGGCGCTGGTCGACGATCTGCTGGCGGAGGCCTTGGTACAGGCCGCGACCGATGATTTTCTCCAGGCCAACAAGACGCTCCAGGCGGCGTTGCGGCAGGTGCAGGCGGCCACCCATGAGATGCTCAATCACCAGACCATTGTCTATGAGCTCAACATCGACACGCCGGAAGGCGAATACCAATATGAACTCAATCGTTATCTCGGTTATGAAGATCTGATCCCGGTGGCGATCGAGAAGAAGCAGCCCAACGTAGGACAGATGTTGCTGGTGCAGCGCACCGTGGAGAAGGCCCAATGGATGGCCGGGCAGTCGCGCGCGGCGGCGGGTCACCAGGAGTACCCGAAGGCGATCCGCATGATGCAGGAGGCCACCACGGAGATCCGCAAGGCGCTCAAACTCATGGGGGTGCCGGATCTCGGCTAGCGCATGCCGGGACCGGGCTGCCGCTGAACATCACGGGTAGGAGCCAGCCCTGCTGGCGAAGAGCCGGGGCCGTCATCATGGGTTGTTCGCGAGCAGGGCTCGCTCCTACAAGAGGCTTGTTCAGAGCTTCACCAGTCGATGCTCTGCCTTACTGACAAACACCCACCGAGGACGGCTTGCAGCGCCGCCGGTCGGACCAGATGGTATTGGCGAGGATGGCGCCTTCGAAATTCGCGCCGGTCAGATCCGCGTTGCTCAGATCGGCCTTGGTCAGGTTGCTGTTCTTCAGGTTGGCGCCGACCAGCGAAACACCCTGGAGCTTGGCCCCGGAGAGATCACTGCCGCTCAGATCGACCTTGTCCAGCATCGCCTTGTTGAACACCGCGCCCGTGGCCGAGGTGTTGCTGAGATCCGCGCCGCCCAGATTGGCCTGCTCCAGATTGGCCTTGTCCAGATTCGCCGCCCGCAGCCGGGATTTTTTCAGGTTCGTTTCGTAGAGCCGGGTCCCCTGCAATTGCGCGCCAGCCAGGGTGGCCTCTGAGAGCTTGGCGCGATCGAGGCGGGCGTTTTCCATCCTGGCCTCCGTCAAATCGGCCCGTTCGAAGGTGGCGCCGACCGCGTGGATCTCGCGCAGCGTCGCTCGTCTGAGATTGGTCTGCGTGAAATCGGCGCGGTTCATATCCGCACCGCTCAGATCCGCCCCCTCCAGGTTGGCCCCGGCGAACTTGCCGCGCAGCAGCAAGGCGTGGCGCAGATCGGCGCCTTGAAGATATTGCCCGCTACGATCGCAATCCATCCATTTGACCTGCGGCCGCGCGGGGTCGTCGCAGGCCGCAAAGCAGATGGCGGGCAGCCACAGTGCAGCGATGATTGTAATGCGGAACCACGGGTGCGGAGCAGGGGAGGTAACGTTGCGCTTCAAGGACTTCTTCACTAGCTTATTTAAATGGTCAGAACAGGATACTAGAGTGAGCGCGGAAAACAACCTGATAGCACTGGCGGGCCGGGTGGGCGCGGCGCTGCAGCGGCACGGACGGGTGCTGGCGACGGCCGAGTCTTGCACCGGCGGCGGCGTGGCCCAGGCGCTCACTGCGGTGGCGGGCAGTTCCAGCTGGTTCGAGCGCGGCTTCGTGACCTACAGCAATGAGGCCAAGCAGGAGATGCTAGGGGTGCACGCCGAGACCTTGAAGACCTTCGGCGCGGTGAGCGAGGCCACGGTGCGTGAGATGGCCGATGGCGCGCTGCGCCATAGCCGCGCTCAAGTGACCCTGTCGATCAGCGGGATCGCCGGTCCCAGCGGCGGCACGGCGGACAAGCCCGTCGGCATGGTGTGCTTCGGCTGGGCCATGCACGGGCGGCCGACCCGCACCACCACGGAACATTTTTCGGGTGATCGCGCGCAGGTGCGTGACCAGGCCATACGGTGTGCGCTGGAAGGATTGCTGGATGTCCTCGATCAGCCCCGCTGAAACGCAACGGCTGTTTTTCGCGCTCTGGCCGCGCGATGATTTGCGCCAGCAACTCGCCACGGTCGTGCAGGACAGCGAGCGCTGGGGTGGCCGCGCGGTCGCCGCGGAGAATCTGCATATCACCTTGGTCTTTCTTGGTTCCATCACGCAAGAGCAGCGCGCCTTCCTGGAACAGCAGGCCGAGCGCATCACGCTCCCGCCGTTTACCCTCACGCTCGATCATTTGGGCCACTGGCCGAAGCCGCAGGTGCTGTGGCTGGGGGTGCGCAATGTGCCCGATCCGCTGCGCCGTCTGGTCGAGGCATTGAACCGGGCGGTGGCCGCTTGCGGCTTGCGGCCGGACGACCGTCCGTACGCGCCGCACCTCACCCTGCGGCGCAAGGTGGTCAAAGGCCCTCGGAACGAGTCGGTCGCGCCACTCGCATGGCCGGTTTATGATTTTGCGCTGGTGCAATCCAACACGCTTCCGCGCGGCGTGGAGTACCGAGTGCTGCGCACCTGGTCGTTTATTAACCTGGCGAAAAAATAGATCTGGTGTACTGTTCCCTCTCCCTCAGGGATTTATGCCCTTTAGGGTAGAGGGCTAGGGTGAGG
>CAZKZP010000102.1:0-5326 GCA_964557295.1 uncultured Chromatiales bacterium
GACCGGACCCTGACCACGCAGATGAAGTCGGTGGGCGAGGTCATGGCCATCGGCCGCACCTTCCAGGAGTCGCTGCAAAAGGCCTTGCGCGGACTCGAGACCGGCAAGGACGGCCTGGATCCGGTGATCGATCTCAACAGTGAAGATGCGCTCGCCCGCATCAAGAGCGAGATCCGCCAGCCGCGCGCCGAGCGCCTGTGGTATCTGGCCGATGCCTTCCGCGCTGGACTGTCGATGGAGGAGGTGCACGACATCTCCAAGGTCGACCCCTGGTTCCTGGTCCAGATCGAGGAGCTGGTCCGGCTCGAATCCGACGTCGCCGCGCGCGGCCTCAAGGGCCTGGACAAGGACACCCTGTTCGCCCTCAAGCGCAAGGGCTTTTCCGACCGCCGTCTCGCCAAGCTGACGGGCGTGAGCGAAGACGCGCTGCGCGCGCAGCGCCATGCCCTGGGCGTGCGCCCGGTCTACAAGCGCGTGGACACCTGCGCGGCGGAGTTCGCCTCCGAGACCGCCTATATGTACTCCACCTACGAGGAGGAGTGCGAGGCCCAGCCCTCGAGCCGCAACAAGATCATGGTCCTCGGCGGCGGTCCCAACCGTATTGGCCAGGGCATCGAGTTCGACTATTGCTGCGTGCACGCCGCCTTTGCGATGCGCGATGATGGTTACGAGACCATCATGGTCAACTGCAATCCCGAGACGGTGTCCACCGACTACGACACCTCGGACCGCCTGTATTTCGAGCCGCTGACCCTGGAAGACGTGCTGGAAATCATTCATATCGAACAGCCCAAGGGCGTGATCGTCCAGTTCGGCGGACAGACCCCGCTCAAGCTGGCGCGCGCGCTGGAGGCCGCCGGCGCCCCGATCATCGGCACCTCGCCGGACTCGATCGACGCGGCCGAAGACCGCGAGCGTTTCCAGCAGATGATCGACGCGGTCGGGCTGCTGCAACCGCCCAACCGCACGGCGCGCGATCCGCAGTCGGCCGTGAAGCTGGCCGAGGAGATCGGCTATCCGCTGGTGGTGCGCCCGTCCTACGTCCTGGGCGGCCGCGCCATGGAGATCGTCTACAATGAAGAGGAACTCAATCGCTATATGCGCGAGGCGGTGTCGGTCTCCAACGACTCGCCGGTGCTGCTCGACCGGTTCCTCGATGACGCCATCGAAGTGGATGTGGACGCGCTGTGCGACGGCAAGGATGTCCTGATCGGCGGCATCATGCAGCACATCGAACAGGCGGGCGTCCACTCGGGCGATTCGGCCTGCTCGCTGCCGCCCTATGATCTGTCCGCCGAAGCCCAGGATGAACTGCGCCGCCAGGTGGCCGTGATGGCCAAGGCGCTGAATGTGGTGGGGCTGATGAATACCCAGTTCGCGATCCAGCGGAACAAGATCTATGTGCTCGAGGTCAATCCGCGTGCCTCGCGCACCGTGCCCTTCGTTTCCAAGGCCATCGGCCAGCCGCTGGCCAAGATCGCCGCGCGCGTGATGGTCGGCCAGTCCCTGCGGCAGCAGGGGGTGACGCGCGAGATCATCCCGCCGTATTATTCGGTCAAGGAAGCGGTCTTCCCGTTCGTGAAGTTCCCCTCGGTCGATCCGATCCTGGGGCCGGAGATGAAATCCACCGGCGAGGTGATGGGGGCCGCCAACACCTTCGGTGAAGCCTTCGCCAAGTCGCAGCTCGCCGCGGGCACGCAATTGCCGCGCGGCGGCCGCGCCTTCGTCAGCGTGCGCGATGCCGACAAGCCCTACGTGGCCGAGGTCGCGCGCGATCTGGTCGCGCTGGGCTTCGACATCGTGTCGACCGGCGGCACGCGCAAGGTGCTGGAGGCCGCGGGCGTGCCCTGCAAGCACATCAACAAGGTGCCGGAAGGCCGTCCGCACATCGTGGACATGATCAAGAATGACGAGATCACCTTGATCGTCAACACCACCGAGGGCAAGAAGGCCATCGAGGATTCGGGCAGCATCCGGCGCCAGGCGCTGCAGCACAAGGTGTACTACACCACCACGCTCGCCGGCGCCAAGGCCACCTGTCTGGCGTTGCGCAAACTCGACAACTGGGGCGTCAACCGCCTGCAAGACCTGCATAAGGAGCTGGGATAATGAGCAAGTTTCCGATGACGGCGCGCGGCGCGGAAAGGCTGCGCGCTGAACTCGCTGAATTGAAGAGCGTGGCGCGCCCGCGCGTGATCGAGGCCATCGCCACCGCGCGGGCGCTGGGCGATCTGAAGGAAAACGCCGAATATCACGCGGCGCGCGAGCAGCAGAGCTTCATCGAAGGCCGTATCGCCGAGATCGAGGGCAAGCTCTCCAACGCCCAGATCATCGATGTGACTGAAGTGAATGCCGGTGGCAAGGTCATCTTCGGTGCCACGGCCACCATCGCCAATGTCGACAGTGGCGCTGAGGTGACCTATCAGATCGTCGGCGACGACGAAGCCAATATCGAGCAGGGCTTGATCTCGGTCAATTCCCCGGTGGCGCGCGCCCTGATCGGCAAGGAAGAAGGGGATGTCGCAACGGTGCAAGCCCCGGGCGGGGTGATCGAATACGAAATTGTCAAAGTCCGATACGTGTAAATCTTTGGGCCGGCTGTGGATGAGATGGACTGTCTCACCCGGCCTTCATCCCTGGCCGCGCCGATGCTGAAATTCTTCCCTGTCACTGAACGTATCCTGCTCACCCTTTGGGTGGGCGGGATGTGGTGCGTCGGCTATATAGTCGCGCCGCTGCTGTTCGATGTACTGGCGGATCGCCAACTGGCCGGGATGATCGCCGGGAGGATGTTCGATGCCATCCACATCATTGGTTTGTTGTGCGGATCGATTCTGTTGCTGGGCGCATTCGGCTGCCAGGGTAAGGCGGGCCTACGCGCCTGGCGTATCTGGGTCCTGCTGGCGATGTTGACGATCATCGTCCTCGGCCAGTGGGGAATCCGCCCCGAAATGATAGAATTGAAACAGCAGGACTACCTGGCAGACCCGGCGCTGAAGGCCGAGTTCGCCAAGTGGCACGGTATTTCATCGTTGCTGTATCTGCTCAACAGCCTGCTGGGGCTGCTGCTGGTGATCAAGGGCGCAATCCCGATCAGACGCGCGGAATGACGATCACAGGTTTCTTGGCTTGGCGGTAGAAGATGCCGATATGTCCGATGGACTGAACGCGCAGGGCGCCGGTCTGCTGGCAGATCTCCTCGATCATCGCGGCGCGTTGCTCCCGGTCCTCGGCATTGACGCGCACCTTGATCAGCTCATGGTGCTCGAGCTGTTGCGCGATCTCCTTGATCACGGCTTCGCTCAGGCCGCCCGCCCCGATGATCACGACCGGATTGAGTTTGTGGGCCAGGTTGCGTAGATGACTGATTTGTTTGCGGCTCAGGTTCATAGGTGACTTCTATCATGATTGAAAACGAAACGGCGCATAGTGTACCTCATAAGCGCAAGGGGCTGACAGTCTCGGCGAGCCCCTTGAACCAGGTAAAGCTGGAATTGGGCGTGGTACTGATCTGCGCGGTGGTGGTGTTTTTGCTGGCGCCGCTGGTGAGTGCGCATTTTGCCGGCCAGTTTTTGCTCTTGCTGGGATATGGGTTGGCCGCGATGGTGTGGATCATGGTCCGAGTGCGCAGGGTGATGCGGCAGGTACTAGCGCAACAGGAGCGAACGGATGGCTAAATCCAAGAGCAGCCGGCGTTGGTTGCAGGAACATTTCGATGATGCCTACGTTCATCAGGCCAAAAAAGAGGGGTATCGCTCGCGTGCGGCCTATAAGCTGCTGGAGATCGACGAGAAGGACCGTCTCCTGAGAAAAGGGATGACAGTCATCGATCTGGGCGCCGCCCCCGGCGGCTGGGCCCAGGTGGTTCGTCGGCAGCTGGGTGACAGTGGCCGGGTGATCGCCCTGGATATCCTGCCCATGGAGGGGCTGGCCGGGGTGGAGTTCATCCAGGGGGACTTCCGGGAGCAGGAGGTATTCGATAAGTTGTTGGGAACCTTGGGGGATGACCAGGTGGACCTTGTTATTTCCGACATGGCCCCCAATATGAGTGGAATGAAGAGTGTCGACCAGCCCAAGGGCATGTATCTGAACGAGCTGACCTGGGATCTGGCCAAGCGGGTGCTCAAGCCCAATGGCGACCTGCTGATGAAGGTCTTTCAAGGGGCGGGATTTGATGAGCTGCTCGGCGAGTTGAGGGCGGGGTTCGACAAGGTCCTCACACGCAAGCCCAAGGCGTCCCGCGCGAGATCCCCCGAGGTTTATTTATTGGCACGGGGCTTTCGGTTATAGTTAATGGAATGGATGCGCGGGTCATTCCATATTATTGATGCAAGCATGCAAAGAGGTCTGTAGTGAACGATTTCGCCAAGAATCTGCTTTTGTGGGTCATCATCGCCGTTGTCCTGATTTCGGTTTTCAACAATTTCAGCGGCAATCGCAGCGGCGGGGTGCAACACGTCGAATATTCCCAATTCGTTCATGATGTGCAGGCCGGCAAGGTCAAGAAGGTGATCATCGAAGGGCGCACCATCCAGGGTTTTTCCGGCACCGGTGAGCCGTTCACCACGCTCAGCCCGGGTGATCCGGGACTGATCGGGGATTTGCTCAACAATGGCGTCATCATCGAGGCCAAGGAACCGGAGCAGCAGAGCGTGCTGATGCAGATCTTCATCTCCTGGTTCCCGATGCTGCTGCTGATCGGCGTGTGGATCTTCTTCATGCGCCAGATGCAGGGCGGCGGCAGCGGTCGCGGCGCGATGTCTTTCGGCAAGAGCCGTGCCCGCATGCTCGGCGAGGACCAGGTCAAGATCACCTTCGCTGATGTGGCCGGCGTGGACGAGGCCAAGGAAGAAGTCGGTGAACTGGTCGAATTCCTGCGCGACCCCGGCAAGTTCCAGAAACTCGGTGGCAAGATCCCGCGCGGCGTGCTGATGGTCGGCTCGCCCGGCACGGGTAAGACCCTGTTGGCCAAGGCGATCGCCGGCGAGGCCAAGGTGCCGTTTTTCACCATCTCAGGCTCGGATTTCGTCGAAATGTTCGTGGGCGTGGGCGCTTCCCGCGTACGCGATATGTTCGATCAGGCCAAGAAACACGCCCCGTGCATCATCTTCATCGATGAAATCGACGCGGTCGGCCGCCACCGCGGCGCCGGTCTGGGTGGTGGACACGATGAGCGCGAGCAGACGCTCAATCAGCTGCTCGTGGAGATGGATGGTTTCGAAGGCAATGAAGGCGTGATCGTGATCGCGGCGACCAACCGTCCGGATGTGCTCGACCCGGCCTTGCTGCGTCCCGGCCGCTTCGACCGCCAGGTGGTGGTACCGCT
>CAZKZP010000103.1:0-5067 GCA_964557295.1 uncultured Chromatiales bacterium
CGCCCCCGCCCTGTGGATCAACCTGCATCGCCACGGTGTGCTGCCGATCGGCCTGGGCGCGCGCGATACGCTGCGCCTGGAGGCCGGCCTCAATCTCTACGGCGCCGACATGGACGAAGCCACCACGCCGCTGGAGGCCGGCCTGGAATGGACCGTCGCCTGGGAGCCGTCCGACCGCGCCTTCATCGGCCGCCCCGCCCTGGAGGCCCAGCGCCAGGCGGGCCTGAAGACCAAACTCGTCGGCCTGCTGTTGGAGGACAAGGGCGTGCTGCGCGCCCATCAGAAGGTGATCACCGACAGCGGCGCCGAGGGCGAGATCACCAGCGGCACCTTCTCGCCCACCCTGGGCCGGGCCATCGCCCTGGCCCGGGTGCCGAGCGACATCGGCCTCGACTGCAAGGTGGAGATCCGCGGCAAGCTGTATAATGCCCGCGTGGTCCATCCGCCGTTCGTCCGCCACGGCAAGGTGTGCTACACCACCCCGGCCGTGGCCAGCACCTAGCAGTTTACTGAAAAGTGAATTTATTGGCCTGACAGTCAAATAGACCTGGTGCAATTCCCTCTCCCTCAGGGAGAGGGCTAGGGTGAGGGAATAATAATTGATTGCACTCCCTCATCCTGTCCTTCTCCCTCCGGGAGAAGGGACGTGTTTGAATGTGCGGCGATATTATTTTGTCGACGAGTTAATAATACCTTCTCCCTGAGGGAGAAGGGGCTTGAACAATCAACATCCAGCAACAAGGAACGCCCCATGAGCGCAACACCGAACCATCTGAAATACACCAAAAGTCACGAATGGGTGCTGAGCAACCCGGACGGCACGCTGACCGTCGGCATCACCGACCATGCCCAGGAACTGCTGGGCGACATCGTCTTCATCGAGCTGCCGGAAACCGGCGCGCACTACGACGCCAACCAGGACTGCGCCGTGGTCGAATCGGTCAAGGCCGCCTCCGACATCTACAGCCCGGTCTCCGGCAAGATCCTCGCCGTCAACGATGCCCTGGTCGACAGCCCGGAGCAGGTCAATGCGGACGCCTACGGGGCCGGCTGGATCTTCCGGCTGCAACCCTCCGCGCCCGGCGAGCTCGCCGCCCTGTTGAGCGCGGCCGACTACGCGGCGCTGATCGCCGCCGAAGACTGATCCCCCAACCCCACACGCAGAAGCCTATGCCGTTCATTCCCCATACCGAGGACGATATCAGCCGCATGCTCGCCGCCATCGGCGCGCGCAGCATCGACGAACTCTTTGATGAAATCCCCGCGCCGCTGCGCGCCAAGGGGCTGGGCAACATCCCGCCGGGCTTAAGCGAAATGGAGGTCACGCGCCTGATGCAGGACGCCGCCGAGCTCGACCGCCCGCTGCGCTGCTTCGCCGGCGCCGGGGCCTACGAGCACCACATCCCGGCGGCGGTCTGGCAGCTGGTCTCGCGCGGTGAATTCTATTCGGCCTACACGCCCTATCAGGCCGAGGCCAGCCAGGGCACGCTGCAACTGCTCTATGAATATCAGAGCATGATCACGGCGCTGACCGCGATGGACGCCTCCAACGCCTCGCTCTACGACGGGGCCTCCGCGCTGGCCGAGGCCGTGCTGATGGCCGTGCGCGCCCACCGCAAATCCAAGTCCAAGCGCATCCTCATGCCCCGGTCCGTGCACCCGCACTACCGGCAGGTGGCGCACGCCATCGTCAAGAATCAAGGCATCGAACTGGTGGAGATCGGCTTCGATCCGGCCACGGGCAAGATCGACCCCGCCGAGCTCAAGGCCTACGAAGGCACCGACTGCACGGCGCTGGTCATCCCGCAGCCGAATTTCTTCGGCGCGCTGGAGGAGGTCGACACGCTGACCGACTGGGCGCACGCCCACAACCTCCTGGTCATCGGCCTGGTCAACCCCGTGGCGCTCGCCCTGCTTTCCCCGCCCGGCGAGTGGGGCGAGACCGGGGCGGATATCGTCTGCGGCGACGGCCAGCCGCTCGGCCTCCCGCTGTCCTGGGGCGGCCCGTATTTCGGCTTCATGTGCTGCAAGATCGAACACGTCCGGCAGATGCCGGGGCGCATCATCGGCCGCACGCTCGACACCGAGGGCAAGCCCGGCTTCGTGCTCACGCTGCAGGCGCGCGAGCAGCACATCCGCCGCTCCAAGGCCACCTCCAACATCTGCACCAACCAGGGCCTGATGGTCACCGCCGCCACGATCCACATGAGCATCATGGGCGCCGCCGGCCTGGAACACGCCGCCGGGCTGTGCGCGCACAACACCCAAACCCTGGCCGGCAAGCTCAGCGCCATCGGCCTCCGCCCCGTGTTCAGCGGCCCGCGTTTCCATGAGATGGCGATCCGGCTGCGGCAGCCGGCCGCCCCGGTATTGGAGAAGATGGCCGCGCACGGCATCCTCGGCGGCTACGACCTGAAGCGGCATTATCCGGAACTGGGCGAGGCCCTGCTGGTCTGCGCCACCGAGACCAAGACCGAGGCCGATCTCGATGCCTACGTCACCGCCCTGGCCCAGGCCCTGCAAGCATCGTGAGACCAAGACCATGCTGATCTTCGAACAATCCCAAGAGACACGGCGCAACGGCGCCCAAGTGAGCCAACAGACCGTGGAGGTGGACGGCATCCCCGCGCACCTGCGCCGCAAGACGCGCCCGGCGCTGCCGGGGGTCTCCGAATTGCAGGCGGTGCGCCACTACACGCGACTGTCGCAGAAGAATTTCTCCATCGACACGCATTTCTATCCGCTCGGCTCCTGCACCATGAAGTACAACCCGCGCGCCTGCCATGCGCTCGCACTGCTGCCGAACTTCGCAAACAAACACCCGCTCACCCCGGCCAGCCACGGCCAGGGCTTCCTCGGCTGCATGTATGACTTGCAGAACATCCTGCGCGAGGTCACCGGCATGCGCGGGGTCTCGCTCGCGCCGATGGCCGGCGCGCAGGGGGAATTCGCCGGCGTGGCGATGATCCGCGCCTATCACGACGCCCAGGGCGACCACGCCCGCACCGAGATCCTCTGCCCGGACGCCGCCCACGGCACCAACCCGGCCACGGCCACCATGTGCGGCTACACGGTGCGCGAGATCCCCACCGATGACCAGGGCGACGTCGACCTCGCGGCGCTGCAGGCCGCCGTCGGCCCGCAGACGGCGGGCATCATGCTGACCAACCCCTCGACGCTGGGCGTGTTCGATCGGCGCATCAAGGAGATCGCCGACATCGTGCACCACGCCGGCGGCCTGCTCTATTACGACGGGGCCAATCTCAACGCCATCCTGGGGAAGGTCAAACCCGGCGACATGGGCTTCGACGTCATCCACATGAACCTGCACAAGACCTTCTCCACCCCGCACGGCGGCGGCGGTCCCGGCGCCGGCCCGGTGGGCGTGAGCGAGCGCCTGCTGCCGTTCCTGCCGGTGCCACTGGTCGCCTTCGCCGACAACCGCTTCCAGATCGTGGACGAGGCCGACCGGCCGCAGACCATCGGGCGCATGTCGGCGTTCAACGGCAACGCGGGCATCCTGCTGCGCGCCTATGTCTACATCCGCATGCTCGGGCAGGAAGGCATGGAGCGGGTCGGCAACTTCTCGACCCTGAATGCCAACTACCTGCTGCACGCCCTCACCCAGGCCGGCTTCGAGGCCGCGCTGCCGGGGCGGCGCGCCACACATGAATTCATCCTCACCTTGCGCAAGCTCAGCAAAGAGACCGGCGTCACCGCGATGGACCTGGCCAAGCGCCTGCTCGATCTCGGTTACCACGCGCCGACCACCTATTTCCCGCTGATCGTGCCCGAGTGCCTGCTGATCGAGCCGACCGAGACCGAAAGTCCGGAGGCGCTCGACGGCTTCATCGACGCCATGCGCCAGATCCTGCGCGAGGCGCGCGAACAGCCGGAGCTGGTGAAAAACGCCCCGCACACCATGCCGGTCAAACGCCTGGACGATGTGCGCGCCGCGCGCGAACTCGACATCCGCTGGCAGCCCGCCAAAGCCCCGTAACCGAGGAGAGACCATGACAGCACTGATCTGCGGCTCGATGGCCTACGACACCATCATGGTGTTCCACGACCGCTTCAAGAACCACATCCTGCCCGACAAGGTGCACATACTGAACGTCTCCTTCCTGGTGCCGGAGATGCGCCGCGAATTCGGCGGCTGCGCGGGCAACATCGCCTACAATCTCACGCTGCTCGGCGGCCGGCCGCTGCCGATGGCGACGGTGGGAAATGATTTCGCCCCCTACGCGCAGTGGCTGGAGCAATGCGGCATCCCGCAGACGCACATCCGGGTGATCGACGGCAGCTACACCGCCCAGGCCTTCATCACCACCGATCTCGACGACAACCAGCTCACGGCCTTCCATCCCGGCGCGATGAGCCTGTCGCACGAGAACACCGTCGCGGAGGCCAAGGGCGCGCGTATCGGCATCGTCTCGCCGGACGGCCGCGACGGCATGATCCAGCACGCCGCCCAATTCGCCGAGGCCGGCATCCCGTTTATCTTCGATCCCGGCCAGGGCCTGCCGATGTTCAACGGCGAGGAGCTGCTCGCCTTCATCGACCAGGCGACCTGGGCGACCTTCAACGACTACGAGGCGCAGCTGATGCAGGAACGTACCGGCAAGACGCCGCACGAGCTGGCCGAACGCCTGCACGCGCTGATCATCACGCGCGGCGGTGAAGGATCGCTGATCTACACGGCCAAGCACCGCATCGAAATCCCCGCGGCGCGCGCCACGGCGATCAGTGATCCCACCGGCTGCGGCGATGCCTACCGCGCCGGCCTGCTGCACGGACTGCTCAACGAAATGGATTGGGAGACCACCGGCCGGCTCGCCGCGCTGATGGGCGCCTTGTGCATCGCCAAGCACGGCACGCAGAATCACCATGTAGACAAAACACAAATTGGTGATTTATTCAAAGAGAATTTCGGCTATGCTATCTAGCCTAAAGTCATCACCGCACTGCTAGTGGTCTGCTTCGTAAATGACGGAACAATTAAAACGGATGGATTTTGACACAGGGCAAGGCGCAACGACGAGACATAGCCGTAGCTATGGCGAGGAG
>CAZKZP010000104.1:0-4634 GCA_964557295.1 uncultured Chromatiales bacterium
TTGGGCGAAAGAAGTGAACCTGCGGAAGATGATGATGAAGGAAAACGATTCCTGGCATGGTTGCGCAAGGAGCTGGCCGAATGGCGGCTCAAAATCAACCAGGCGGACGCCCGTGTGCACATCGTGCCAGAAGGGGTGCTGCTGGTGAGCCCGGCCGTTTTCAAGGATTTCGCTCGCGCGCACGGCGGTTCATGGGAGCATGTCCAGAAACGATTCCTCAAACTCAAGATTCACCAGCGCGCCGCGGACGATACCAATATTCACCATTACACCGTCGAACGTCCCGGCGGGAACCATAACAAGAAGGCAGAGACGATCAAGGGCATCGTCATCGCCGACGCATCGGCGGTTTTCGCCGGGGAAACCCCGGCGGCCAACCCGGTCTTACGGCCTACGGGTAGCTAGGGAGGGCGCCGGATCATGAGTCACCCGATCGACAACAAACTGCGGCGCGCTGTGGAATTTGTCCCTGCCGGTCTGTCTGTCGTCTGCATGCTGGCTGCGCTGAAGGCGCCGGGGTTGTTCCTGATGCCAAAACCCGTCGCCATGTCGGCGGCTGCCGCGTTCGCGGGGCTGGCGATCTGGCGCGCTCTCCAGGGAATGGATGTGCTTCGCTACCGCCGCGGGCTCCGGCGGCTGCCGCGCTATAGTTTGTCGGCTCCAGAGATCCCCGTCTCGCGCAGCATGTTGTTTTTGGGGCGGGGATTCTGGTGGACACAGGTTCACACGCAACGCGTGTTCCAGGCGCGCGACCCGGATGCCGCCCAGTGGGTGCGATCCGGGATCCTGTACCGGGCGGCCCGGCAGATGGAGATCGGCCTGGAAGTCTCGCCCCTGTTCGGTTGGGTACCGAAGGTGCTGTCATGGGACAGCCCATTGAATCCCGTCCGCCCGTTGCCACCTGTCGGCGGCGACCCGATTCTGCATGGGGTTGGCATGGAGGACGAGCAGGATGTGTACCTGCCGCTGGGCGAGCGCGTCGGCCATGCCTTGGCGCTGGGCACCACACGCGTCGGTAAGACCCGCCTCGCGGAGTTACTGATCACCCAGGACATCCGGCGCGGTGACGTGGTGATCGTGTTCGATCCAAAAGGTGATAAGGATCTGTTGCGGCGTGTGTATGCCGAAGCCAAGCGGGCGGGACGGCTGGATGAGTTATACGTTTTCCACCTTGGCTACCCGGATATTTCCTCCCGTTACAACCCGGTGGGCGATTTTGGGCGCATCACGGAAGTCGCCGGACGGACAACGGGGCCGCTGCCCAGCGAAGGCAGTTCGGCGGCGTTCAAGGCGTTTGCATGGCGCTTCACCAACTCCATCGCCCGTGCATTGGTGGCGCTTGGCCGAAAACCCGATTACGGCCTGATCATGCGCTACGTGACCAATATCGAAGCGCTGTTCATCGAATATGCCGAGCACTGGCTGTCTCGTAACGGACCCCAGGACTGGCGCGGGATGGTACAGAAAATCGAGGGCGGGGTCGGGAAAAACAGAGACCTGCTACAGACCTACAAAGGGCGCGGTCACCATGCCATCGCCCTGGCCGAGCACCTGCTCAGCATGAACCACTATGATCCCGTCCTGGACAGTTTGCGCGGCGCGTTCACCTATGACCGGACCTATTTCGACAAGATCACCGCCAGTCTGCTGCCGCTGCTGGAGAAGCTGACGGCGGGGCGGACGGCCGAACTGCTGGCGCCGGATTACGCGGACACGGGGGACTGCCGCCCCATCCTGGATTGGAAGCAGGTGATTCGCCGGCGCGGCATCGTCTACGTTGGGCTGGATGCCCTCTCGGACCCTGAGGTCGCCTCGGCGGTCGGCAATGCGATGTTCGCCGATCTCACCTCGGTGGCCGGTCATTTGTACAAGTTTGGACAAGACCATGGGCTACCGCCATTATCGGGCGAAAGAGGCGGTACGCTACCCTGTCTGTCGATCCACGCCGATGAATTCAACGAACTGGTAGGGGACGAGTTCGTGCCGATGGTCAACAAGGCGGGCGGCGCGGGGTACCAGGTGACGGTATATACCCAGACCATCTCCGACATCGAGGCGCGTTTTGGCAGCCGCGCCAAGGCGGGACAGGTCATCGGCAACCTCGGTACCCTGTTCATGCTCCGGGTCAAAAACGTTGAAACCGCCAGAATTCTCACGGATCAGTTGCCCACCGTCCGGGTGACCAAGAAGATCGCCGCCTCGGGCACCACCGATAACAATGATCCCTCCAGCTCTTCGGAGTTCACCTCGCGCAACGAGGACCGGCTGACGGAGACGGAGGTGGATATGCTGGCGCCGGCCGATCTGGTGCAGCTGCCCAAGGGCCAGGCCTATGTTCTGTCGGAGGGCGGGCAATTGCGAAAAATACGCATTCCGTTGGCCGACAACCAGGACGATCCCTGCTGGCCACGGGACGTGGACGCCATCATCGATGAGCTGAAACAGCGGTACCGGAGAGCGGCGTAATGGCGCACGAAGGCCACCAGGTCGATCGTGGTATGCTTTGGGCGCTTCTGAAGTGGTTCGTGCTGTGGATTCCGCTATTGACGTTGGTGGTAGACCTGGTGTGCGTGTTCGCCGTATGGAAGCCTGATGGTGTGACGCATCTGCGGCAGGTTCTGGAGCAGGATCTGCGATACATCGGGGTTTCGCTGGACGGTTCCGCTGCGGACCAGCCGGCGGAATTCGCCGTGAAAACCGCGAATGCGTTATATGACGGGGTATTCGGCATCACCGGAATCGACACCATGGCACGGCGCTATTATACAGGTACACAGTCACCGGAACCGACGGATATCGGCGAGCGCCTCTTCCGCCCTCTGCTCATTGAAGCCAGGCCGGTAATCGAAACGCTCATGGTAACCGTCCAGTTGTATGGCGTGCGGCTGGCCGTGCTGGCGCTGTCCCTTCCGCTTTTTGCCCTGGCCGCAGCCGCCGGCATCGCGGATGGCGGCATGGCCTGGTACCTGCGACGGGTCGGCGGGGGGCGCGAGTCGGCTTATTTGTACCATCGATTCAAGCGAATGATCATGTTGAGTTTGATAGGCGTTGCTGGCGTCTACCTCGTGGTGCCGATAGCAGTCGATCCTCGCATGGTCATCCTGCCATTCGCGCTGGCATTCGGGGTCGCGATACGGATGAGTATCTCGCTGTTCAAGAAATATCTCTGAAGCCACTTGAGCAAACGATGTCCATCGGACTTTCACCCTCAATCCCCGGGCCAACGGACCCCCCTGTCCGGAATTATCCGGATAATTCCGGACAGGGGGGGTGGTGCACCGTGCACCACCCCACACCGAGAAGGAAACGACGACTTGGTACGGTATCGTGATTCACGTGAAACCGAGCTGAAATCAATTGACCAGGGCCACTCTAAAAATATAACGTATGATCGGATCAATCTCGAACCCAAAAAACGTCATTCCGTAAAAAGAGCGGAGGGGTATGGATATCAACAATGATGGGGCGATGACAATCGCCGCTTTATCGGAAGCCTACATCAGCGAAACCGTGTTACGTCCAGCATCTATCCGGCAATACCGGCTGGTCGTCACCACCTTCGTCAAGGCGGAAGGGAATTTACCGATATCCAACATCGATCGCGGCACGGTGGTACGTTACCGAAACCTCATTCTGGGCCGAGCTTCCGCCGTGACATGGAACACCTATCGGCGGCACCTTCGAACGCTCTGGAATTTCGCCATTCGCCACCAGTTGGTACGGGCGAATCCGTTTTCCGACATCCGCCCTGCGCCAGAACCACGCCGGCGAAAGAAGACCGTTCATACAGCCGATCTGAATAAGGCGATCGACTTTTTGCGACGGGAAACATCCAAGCCTCCTACTGAGCAGCGCCTCAAACCGGCGTGGTTCTGGTTGATCGTTGTGCAGCTGATGTACGCGACGGGTATCCGGCGACGCCAGTTGGTTGAGCTGCGCTGGGGGCATCTCGATCTGCTCGAGGGCCGCCTGCTGCTGGTCGCGGAGGGGAGCAAAAACTATCGGGAGTGGACCGTCCCCATACCAGGTTACCTTGTTGAATCATTGGCGATCCTTCGCCAATGCGCGATTGATCGACTTCACACCAGTGGTCTCAGCACCCATCAAATATTTAATGTCACACTATTCAACCCCAAGTACCGAGGCGATCGGATGACGGTGGACCACGTGCACATCTTTTTCCGGCATCTGTCCAAGGCGGTGGGCGTGCATATCACCCCTCACCGACTGAGGCATACCATCGCCACGGCATTGGCAAACCATCCTAATGTCAAGGTGAAAGCCGTTCAGGAACTGCTGGGACATTCGGATTTGCGCACCACGCTGGATTATTACGTGGAAGTTAATACAGATCATTTGCGTCAAACGATCGAAGAAATCACACGTCCACAAAAAACTTGATATTTGATGAAATTTAATGTAAAAGTCAGCGAAAGGAATCTTTTGCGTGCCTGTGGGAGCAGGATTTGTCTTGCGGCCTCTAATCTCATAGCTCTTAATCAGTAGGTCGTAGGTTCGAGTCCTACACGGCCCACCAATTTCGTAGCTACGAAATGGCAGGACAGCCCTCCTCCAGGCTGGATTTTCATCCAGACAGACGGGAGGCTGCATGGCCATCAAAATCACTGTCGTAG
>CAZKZP010000105.1:0-4525 GCA_964557295.1 uncultured Chromatiales bacterium
ATGCCGGGTGGTGTGGCAGGGGCGCAGCCTATAATGGCTGCCCCCTATGCCGATTGCGCGGTCAGAAGAAGTTGTAGTGCTTCTTCACCGGCTGGCGGATCTCCCAGGTGCAGGACATGCCGGCGGGAAAGGTCACCAGATCGCCCTGGCCCATCCGCACCGGCGCGCCGCCCTCGGGGGTGACGGTGACATCGCCGGCGAGGAAAAAGCAGGTCTCGTTGGCGTCATAGGTCCAGGGGAATGTCGAGACCTCCTTGGTCCAGATCGGCCACTCGCGCACGCCCCGTTCGTTCAGTTGTGACGCGCTGGGATTGCGGATGATTTTGATGTCGTTCATGGGATCTCCTGAGGTGTTGGCAAAATCGGATTCATCGTGTGAATGAGCGCGTGAGTGACGAATGCACACACCGTAGGTTGGGTGGAGCGCAGCGCAACCCAACATGGGCGGGGTTACCGCGCTCTGATGGGTTACGCTGCGCTGCACCCATCCTACGAGACTCTGTGTTTTATTCCTCGAAATTAGGTATAGGTTGGGTGGAGCGAAGCGCAACCCAACAGAGTTAGGTCGCTGCGATATGATGGGTTACGCTGCGCTTCACCCATCCTAAGCGACACTGTTTTTCACTCCTCGAGATAGGTGTAACCGCGCAGCCCGGCTTCGAGTTCTTCGAGGTACTGCGTGCGCTGCGCGTCGTTGAGCGGTGCTTGCGCGACCTTTTGCCGGTAATAATGCAACAGCTCGTCGGCCTCGAAATGCACATAGCGCAGGACCGAATCGACGGTGTCGCCTTGCAGCGGATTCTTCAGTTCATAACTGCCATCGGGTTTGACATCCACGTGCACCGAGTCGGTGTCGCCGAACAGGTTGTGCATGTCGCCGAGGATCTCCTGATACGCGCCGACCAGGAAGAAGGCGAGCAGATAGGGCTGGCCTTCCTGCAAGGCGTGCAGTGGCAGGCTGGTCTCGATGCCTTCGCTGTCGACGTAGTAATCGATGCGCCCGTCGGAGTCGCAGGTGATGTCGGTGAGCACGGCGCGGCGGTTGGGTTGTTCCGCGAGCCGGTGCAGCGGCATGATCGGGAAGATCTGATTGATCGCCCACACATCGGGGATGGATTGGAACAGCGAGAAATTGACGAAATATTTGTCGGTGAGTTTTTCGTTGAGCTCATCCAGGATCTCGCGCTGGCTGCGGCTGTCGTGGCGCAGTTGTGCGCGCACCTTGTCGCAGGTGGCGTAATAGAGCTGCTCGGCGCGCGCGCGTTGCTCCAGCGTGAAAACGCCGTGGGTGTAGAGGCTCTGCGCCTCGCCGACCAGGTGCGCGGCGTCGTGATAGATCTCGATGGCCGAGCGCGCATTCTGCTCGGGGCTGCCCAGCAGTTGCAGGCCGTGCCAGAGGTCCTGGATCAACGTGGCTTCCTCTTCGCCGGGCGCGGCGGGATTGGTTTGCGGCGTGATGATCTCGTGGTCGATGACATCGGCGACGAGGATGGCATGATGCGCGGTCATGGCGCGTCCCGCCTCGGTGATGATGTTCGGGTGTGGCAGTTCTTGCGACTCGCAGATCTCTTTTAGCGCGTGCACTACGTTGTAGGCGTATTCGTTGAGGCCGTAATTCATCGAGCAGAAGCTGCGCGAGCGCGTGCCTTCGTAGTCCACGCCGAGACCACCGCCGACGTCGACCGTTCTGATGTTGGCGCCGAGCCGATGCAGTTCGGCGAAATTGCGCGCCGCCTCGCGCATGCCGCGTTGAATGTCGCGGATGTTGGCGATCTGCGAGCCGAGATGGAAGTGCAGCAGTTGCAGCGCATCGAGCATGCCGACGTGCTTCAAGCGCTCGGCCATCTGCAAGACCTGCGCGGCGGAGAGTCCAAACTTGGATTTCTCCCCGCCGGTGTTCTGCCATTTGCCGGCGCCGATCGAGGACATGCGCGCGCGCACGCCGAGCAGCGGGGCGATGCCGAGGTCTTGCGATTCGCGGATCACCAGTTCCAGCTCGGAGAGTTTTTCGACCACGATGAAGATTTGGTGGCCCAGGCGGCGGCCGATCAAGGCCAGGCGGATGTATTCGCGGTCCTTGTAGCCGTTGCAGATGATGATGCCCCCTTTGGGATTCGACAGGCCGAGCACCGCCATCAGCTCCGGCTTGCTGCCGGCCTCCAGGCCCACGCGCTCGCCGCCGTGGCCGAGGATCTCTTGCACGATGGAGCGCTGCTGGTTGACCTTGATCGGGTAGACGGCCGTGTAGCGGGCCTGGTAAGCGTTGTCCTGCATCGCCTTGGCGAAGGCCTGGCACAGGCTGTCGACCCGGTCGTGCAGGATGCCGGTGAAGCGCATCATGATCGGCAGCGCCAGGCCGGATTGCTTGAGCTCCTGCGCGATGCGGTAGATGTCGGCGCCCGGGCCGGCGGGATCGCGATTGGGGCGGGCGACCAGGTGGCCGTGCGCGTTGATGTCGAAGTAGCCGCCGCTCCAGTGCGGGATGTTGTAGAGATCACGGCTTTTCTGAATGTTCCAATCGCTCATCTTTCTGCTCAATTCATTAATCCGGCATAAATCAGATCAGGGTATGGTCCCCTCTCCCTTAGGGAGAGGGTTAGGGTGAGGGGTTAAATGTATGAATTTTCCCCTCATCCTGTCCTTCTCCCTGAGGGAGAAGGGACGCCTTATTTTTGTGACCGAGGTATTTTGATGCCGAGTCCATGGTTAAATCCCGACACCGACCTTGTATAATAGCCGCCCATTGTCTCAAATCCATGTCTATCTTGTAAGGGGAATTCCGATGTCGCTGGGTGAAGGCTGGTTTAGCGAAGCATACGTGGGCGGGGGCAGCGCCTTCTCGCTCAAAATCAAGGGCAAGGTGCACGAGTATCAGAGCAAGTTCCAGAAGATCGAGGTGTTCGACACCGAGACCTACGGCTATCTGATGACCATCGACGGCTGCACCATGGTCTCCACGCGCGAGAACTTTCTCTACCATGAGATGATCACGCATCCGGTGCTGTTCACCCACCCCGATCCCAAGCGCGTGCTGATCATCGGCGGCGGCGACTGCGGTTCGCTGCGCGAGGTGCTGAAGCACCCCGGCGTGGAATTGGCGCAGCAGGTGGATATCGACGAGGGCGTGACGCGCGCGGCGGAGAAGTTCTTCCCCGAATTGTGCGCCTCCAACAGCGATCCACGCGCCGAGCTCTATTTCGAAGACGGCATCAAGTGGGCGGCTGAGGCCGCGGATGGCTTCTACGATGTCATCATCGTCGACGGCACCGATCCGGTCGGCCCGGGCGAGGGGCTGTTCAACAAACCGTTCTACGCCAACTGCCTGCGCGCGCTGAGCGCCAAGGGTATTCTGGTGCAGCAGACCGAATCGCCCTTGTATCACATGAAACTGCTCAACGAGATCCGCCTGGCGATGCGTGCGGTGGGCTTTGCCAGCGTGCACACCATCCCGTTCCCGCAGCCGATTTATCCGAGCGGCTGGTGGAGCGTGACCATGGCGACCAAGACCGGCTCGATCACGGACTATCGCGCCGAGGCCATCCGCAACAAACCCTTCCAAACGGAGTATTACAACCTGGAGATCCACCAGGCGGCGCTGGCGCAGCCGGAGTTCATGAAGCGGGGATTGAAGGGCTAGCTTGCTTCCTCTCCCTCAGGGAGAGGGCAGGGGTGAGGGGGATAAATGAATTGCAGGCGGCTAATCCCCCCATCCGACCTCCCCCCGTCAAGGGGGAAGGGCTGGGGTGCATAGTCTTACATCAGGGATAATCAACGTGCGGGCGTGCCCGCTCCTGCTCTTTGATCTTCTGTTGTTTCCAGTGGCGGTGTTCGGTCATGATCCGGAGCACCTCGTTGGGGTCGTCGGTGAGTGTGATCAGGTCGAAATCCGACTTCGAGATCGTGCCGTGCGGCAGCATCACCTGATGCATCCAGTCGATCAGGCCCTGCCAGTATTCCGTGCCGAACAAGACCAGGGGCAGCGGGTGGATCTTCATGGTTTGCAGCAGCGTGAGCGCCTCGAAGAATTCATCCAGCGTGCCGAAGCCGCCCGGCATGCAGACATAGCCCATGGAATGTTTGATGAACATCACCTTGCGGGCGAAGAAATAACGGTATTGCAGCGAGTGGGTCTGGTGCGGGTTGGGTTTCTGCTCGGTGGGCAATTCGATGTTCAGGCCCACGGAGACGGCCTTGGCCGCCATCGCGCCCTTGTTGCCGGCCTCCATGATGCCCGGCCCGCCGCCGGTGATGATGGCAAAGCCGTTTTGCGCCAGCAGCTCGGCGACATGGGTCGCGGTTTGATAATACTTGTTGTCCGGCCCGAGCCGCGCGGAGCCGAAGATCGACACCGCCCAGCCGATCCGCCCCAGTTTGTCGAACCCCTCGGTAAATTCGCTGATGATCCTGAACATGCGCCAGGATTCATCGCCCTTCAAGTCCTCGATCATGGTCTGCCTTTCTCAAATGACGATACGTAGGTTATCGGCAGGGTCGGACAAAAAGTAGAGCGGCAAGAGGGGTGGGT
>CAZKZP010000106.1:0-1415 GCA_964557295.1 uncultured Chromatiales bacterium
GGGCTTGCCTGCGCGCGTCCGCGGACAGCGTTGCCGCGAACGCGCGCAGACAAGCTGAATGAGGTTTTGTCATGGTTAGGGTTAGTATGTTGTCGGTCTCGAAGGGGTATGGCTTAAGGAAAGGCGACGCGCGGCGCCGAGCGATATGCCCCCGGCACGCCCAGTACCGTCGTGCCGCCCGTGACCGGTCCCGGCCCGGCGCCAGAACCGCGCGTGTGCCGATCCGCTTTCGCTAGGGTTCGCAGATAGCGAGCCTGACTCCGCATGGAACCTTTTGTCCGTGCATTCGTTATATCCAACAGGGATGTTCGCGGCCGCGACCTCCTCACGTGCGCCGGTGTTCAGTCGCTATCTCTCCACCGTGTAAACCAAGGTATTGAATGGCAGGGGGCTTGATGATCACAACCTCGACAAGGATGTATCGCCGCACGGCATGGCTCGTGCTAATGCTTTCCGCAACGCCGTGCCTGGGGGCCGCCGCACCGGCCGTGCCGGAGGCGGATCGAGCGGGGTACAGCGGCATGGCGCAGCTCGGCGAGAATCGCTATATCGTCGTGCACGACGCCAAGCATGACGATCCCGGTCCGCGCCTGGCGCTGCTGCATATTAGCAAAGGCCGTACCCCGCGTTACGAGCCGGTGACGGTGGAGGCATGGCTGGACCGCGACGGGCCGCCGAGCGATCTCGAGTCGGTGTGTGTCCTCCCCGGCACCGCGCCGGAGGCACTGCTCGCCGAGAGTGCACCCGGCAAGGGCAAACGCGGACGCATCTTCCACATGGCGCTCGCGGGCAACAAGGCGCGGGTGTTGCGGGTGTATACCTTGCCGATGGCCGATGGCGCCGCTGAGTTCGACAACATCGAGGGGATGGCCTGTGCGCAACGCGCCCCCGGCCGGATCGTGGTGCTCCTGGGGGGTTGGGGCGGAGATCCGGCGAATCCCAGCGGCGTGGTGCATTGGGGTGAGCTCGATACCACGCAGGGCGCATTGCAGTGGTCGAATGCAAGCATGCGCTTCCGCGCACCGGGGGTCTGGCCTCACCCCGAGGAGCGGCACGATCTCTCCGCCCTGTATCTCGACGGACGCGGCAAGCTTTGGGCGGCGGCCACCAGCGATGGCGGCGATGAAGGGCCGTTTAACTCGGTGATCTATCTGCTCGGCCGGGTCGATCCCGCGGCCGAACCGCCGCTGCGGCTGGAACACACCCTGGAAGTGACTTGGAGCGAGGACGGTCTCAAGATCGAGGGTCTGGCCGGCCCGCCGGCCTCGGTGCCCAGCGCCTTCATGAGTTTTGCCACCGAGGATGAACACCTCGGCGGGATGTGGCGGCCGGTGTTTTTTCCCAACCGGCTGCGGTGAATCATGCCGACGACCAACGGGTCATGTCGGAGCCCTCTTTAGAGGGCGATGGGCCTC
>CAZKZP010000106.1:1515-4391 GCA_964557295.1 uncultured Chromatiales bacterium
GGTGGGTTGATCGCAAGCTAAAGCTTGCTCCTGCACAGCAGCAGACGAGTCATGTCGGAGCCCTCTTTAGAGGGCGATGGGCCTCGGTGGGTTGATCGCAAGCTAAAGCTTGCTCCTGCACAGCAGCAGACGAGTCATGTAGGAGCCATCTTTAGATGGCGATGGACCTCGGTGGTTTGCTCGCAAGCTAAAGCTTGCGACAGGATCTCTGATGGCGCAGCTACGGCTCGGTGCCAAATAGGATCAGCAGCGCCGGTACGATCAACCACAGCATGCCCTTGATGAAGAAAAACAAGAAACCCGCCAGGCCAAGACGCCGCAGCCATAGCGGCACCGGGCAGCGTTCGATGATGTATTGTTTGATCTGTGATCCCATCACGACGACATCGCAAATAGTGTACCCTCATCTCTGTCGGCACCTCCGCAGCGGACTTGACCGTCCGAGGGTTGGCCGGCGGTAACCGTCTGATCAAGCGAATAAACAGCCGTCTGTGACACGCGGCGCCTTCCCCCGCATCCGCAGTTAAGCGCCTAAAAATTTTGCCGATAAAGACGCGAAGAACCATGCAGTGGCGCCGGCGACGGCCGATCGCATGAAGAGAGAGCATGGAGGTAGTAGTGGATCCCATTTCCAGTCCTGGCCGGCATCATCTTAAACGCCCGCCCCCCTTTATTGGCTGGCTGCCAGGCCTCATCGGCGCGTTGTGTATTGCGATACTCTGTCCTCGCGCGGGCGCTGCTGAGGATCTCCTCCCCGTGTCGGCCGATGAGGAAGCGATGTTCTTCGAGGAGATCCCCTCGGTGTTCGGGGCCTCCAAATACGAGCAAAAACTGAGCGAAGCGCCGGCCGCCGTGAGCATCATCACCACGGACGATATCCAGAAATATGGCTACCGCAATCTGGCGGATGTGTTGCGCGGCGTGAGCGGTTTCTACACCACGTATGATCGCGCCTATACCTTTCCCGGTGTGCGCGGATTCGGCCGGCTCGGCGATTACAACACGCGGCTGCTGCTGCTGGTCGATGGCTACCGGCTCAATGACAATATCTTCGAACAGGCATTCATCGGCAACGAAACCATCATCGATATCGATATGATCGATCGGGTGGAGGTCATCCGCGGCCCGGGTTCTTCGTTGTACGGGACCAACGCATTCTTCGCCACGATCAACGTCATCACCAAGCGTGGCCGTGATCTGCAAGGGGCGCAAGCCAGTCTGGAGGCCGGCACGCATCAGATGCGCAAGGGGCGGCTGAGTTATGGCAAGCGCTACGACACCGGTGTCGAGGCGCTGCTGTCAGTGGCTTCTTATGACAGTGCGGGCAATGCGCGGCTGTATTATCCGGAATTTGATGATCCATCGACCAACAACGGCATCGCGGAACATGGCGACGGGGAGCGCTATCTCAATGCGCTGCTCACCCTGTCATATCAGGAGTTCACGCTCCAGGCGGGCGCGGGTGAACGCGAGAAGCAGCTGCCGACCGCGCCGTACAGTGCCGACTTCAACGAACCGAGAAACAAAACCTTCGATCCAGAACAGCGTTTCATCAATCTGCGCTACGAACATGAGATCGATAGTGACACTAACCTCTCTTCACGGATCGGCTACAACACCTACCATTATGTGGGGCGCTACCTGTTCAGCGGCGTAGCGTGGATCGATGAAGATCACGGAGAATGGTGGACCGGCGAAGCAATGCTGCGCCATTCCCCTAACGAACGGCACAAGCTCATCGCGGGATTCGACGGTCAATATAACGCACGGCAACATCAGAGCAGCTTTGATGGCAGCGCCTATGTGCTTGACGATGATCAATCCTCCAACCGCTGGGCGCTGTACGCGCAGGATGAATATCGTTGGCGCGATGATTGGATCCTCAATCTCGGGGTGCGGCATGATCATTATGATAGCTTTGGCGGAACCACGCACCCGCGGCTCGCGGTGATCCACAATGCAGGTGACAACACCTACAAAGTCGCATATGGCACGGCCTTCCGCGCGCCGAACGCCTTCGAGATGTTTTACAGCGATGGCAATGTTTCCCAGAAGACCAATCCCGATCTGCATCCGGAGGAGATCGAGACGCTCGAACTGATTTGGGAGCGGCAATTGAACCGGCAGCTGCGCGGCCTGCTGACCGCGTTTCGTTACGAGGTCGAGGGGTTGATTACGCAGGTAAGCGATCCGGATGATGGACTGTTGGTATACCGCAATCTGGACATGGCCACGGCCAGCGGTGTGGAGCTGGAGCTGGAGGGCAGATGGGCGCGCGGCGTCGAGGGGCGCATCAGTTACACCTGGCAGCGCAGCAAGAACAGCCTCACCGACAGCGAAATGACCAACTCGCCGCAGCAACTCGCCAAGTTGAATATCACCTTCCCCCTATTCGGAGACGCGCTGTCGAGCGGCATCGAAGTGCAGCACAGCGCGGCGCGCACAACACGCAGCGGTGCGCGTTCTGACGCGTATACCGTGGTCAACTGGACGCTGTTGGCCCACGGCTGGCTGCCGCATCTGGAGCTTGCGCTCTCGGCGTACAACCTGTTCGGCGCCGGATACGACCAGCCGGCGAGCGATGTGTATGTGCAGGATGTCATCGAGCAGGACGGGCGAGAGGTGCGCCTGAAGTTGACGTACCAATACTAGGGAGCGGCGATGAAGGGACTGGTCCTGCTGTTGTTGCTGGCTGTGCTCGGCGCCGGCGTCCCGGTGTGGGGCGGGGCGCAGGATGGCCGCTTGGCTGCGCGCATCGTCGCGGTGATCGCCAGTGACGCGCAACCCTATCAGGAGGCGCTGCGCGGCGTGCGCGATTACGCCGCGCAACATCTGCCGCACATCCAGATCAATGCACACACATTGCCGCGCGCGGC
>CAZKZP010000107.1:0-4290 GCA_964557295.1 uncultured Chromatiales bacterium
AAGAACATCAACTCGTTCCGCTTCGTCGAGCGCGCGATCAATTATGAAGTCGAACGCCAAATCGAGATCCTCGAGGGCGGCGGCCGGGTGGTGCAGGAAACGCGCCTGTATGATCCGGATAAGGATGAAACCCGCTCGATGCGCAGCAAGGAAGAGGCGATGGACTACCGCTACTTCCCCGATCCCGACCTGCTGCCGGTGGAGATCGAGCCGTCCTTCATCGAGCAGGTGCGCGCGGGTGACGCCGATGCGCTTGCTGCGGCCGTCTTCCAGGGTGATGTCCAGATGGCCGTGGGCGACGATCGGCAGATCGAGCTGGCTGATCTGATAGCCCTTGGGCAGATCCGGGTAGAAATAATTCTTGCGCGCGAACACCGAACGCGGCGCGACGCGCGCGCCGATCGCCAGACCGAATTTGGCGGCCATGCGCACCGCCTCGCGGTTGAGCACCGGCAGCACGCCGGGCAGGCCCAGATCGACCGCGCAGGCCTGGGTGTTGGGCGCCGCGCCATAGGCGGTGGACGCGCCGGAGAAGATCTTGCTCTTGGTCGCCAGCTGGGCGTGGATCTCCAGCCCGATAACTGTTTCCCATTCCATCGTGTTTACCTCATGTTTCGTTCACCGCCATACCTGGTCCGATGTAGGGTGGGTTAGCGGAGCGTAACCCACCGATTCGTCGCCGCAGGCGACACGATCGCATTGGCGGTCAAAGGTTAGTGGAGTCACCTTTGGTGACAATCCGGTGGGTTACGGCGCGGGGCGCCTAACCCACCCTACATTTAATAGCCGGCCGGTGCGCGTTTGTGCCAATCGGTCACTTGCTGATACTTGTGCGCGACATTGAGCAGGCGCGCCTCGGAGAAATAATCGCCGATGATCTGCAGGCCCGCGGGCAGGCCGTTGATGAAGCCGCACGGCACCGACATCCCCGGCAGCCCGGCGAGATTCACCGCGATGGTGTAGATGTCGGAGAGATACATGCTCACCGGGTCCTGGCTCTTCTCGCCGAAGCGGAACGCGGCCTCGGGCGCGGTCGGCCCCATGATCACATCCACCTCGCGGAAGGCCTGCTTGAAGTCCTGCGAGATCAGCTGGCGCACCTGCTGCGCCTTGCGGTAGTAGGCATCGTAGAACCCGGCGGAGAGCGCATAGGTGCCGATCATGATGCGGCGCTTGACCTCGGCGCCGAAGCCCTCGCCGCGCGAGCGCTTGTAGAGATCCTCCAGATTCTGCGGCTTGGCGCAGCGGTAGCCGAAGCGCACGCCGTCGAAACGCGAGAGATTGGAGGAGCATTCGGCCGGCGCGATCACGTAATAGGCCGCGACCGAGAGCCGCGAATTGGGCAGGCTCACCTCGCGCACCGTGGCGCCGAGTTTTTCGTATTCCTTGATCGCCGCTTCGACCACCGCCGCCATCGCGGCGTTCAAGCCGGCGCCGAAGAATTCCTTGGGCAGGCCGATCTTCAGCCCGGCGAGCGGCTGGTTGAGTTCGGCGGTATAGTCGGGCACCGCCCGCTCCAGGCTGGTGGAGTCGCGCGGGTCGAAGCCGGCCATCACATTCATCATGATCGCCGCGTCCGCGGCGCTGCGCGTCATCGGCCCGGCCTGATCCAGGCTGGAGGCAAAGGCGATCATGCCGTAGCGCGAGACGAGGCCATAGGTGGGCTTCAGGCCGGTGAGGCCGCACAGCGCGGCCGGCTGGCGGATCGAGCCGCCGGTGTCGGTGCCGGTGGCCGCCGGGGCCAGGCGCGCGGCCACCGCCGCCGCCGAACCGCCCGAGGAACCGCCGGGTACGGTCGCCGTGTCCCAGGGGTTCTTCACCGGGCCGTAGTAACTGGTCTCGTTGGACGAGCCCATGGCGAACTCGTCCATATTGGTCTTGCCCAGCATCACCGCGCCGGCGGCGTGATATTTCTCGATGACGGTGGCGTCGTACGGGGCGATGAAGTTCTCCAGCATCTTCGAGCCGCAGGTGGTCCGCACGCCCTGGGTGCAGAAGATGTCCTTCTGCGCCAGCGGGATGCCGGTGAGCGCCCCGCCCTGGCCCTGGGCCAGACGCGCATCCGCCGCGCGCGCCTGGGCGAGCGCCAGCTCCTCGGTGACGGTGATGAAGCTGTTGAGCGCCCCGTCGTGCTGGCGGATGCGCGCGAGGAAGTGCTGGGTCAGTTCCTGGCTGGAGAATGCCTTGTGCTTCAAGCCGTCGGCCAGTTCGGCTAGGGATTTGTCGTGCATGCGTGTGTTATTCCAAGCTGAAAACCAAAATGGCGGCCATCACTCGATGACCTTGGGCACCAGATACAGGCCGTTCTCGACCTGGGGCGCGATGCGCTGGAACTGCTCGCGTTGATCCGTTTCGGTGACCGTATCGGCGCGCAGGCGCTGCGCCACATCCAGGGGGTGGGCCATGGGCTCGATGCCGTGGGTGTCGATCGCGCTCATCTGTTCGACCAGCGCCAGGATCGAGGAGAGGTTCTGGGCGTAGCGGGCGATATCGCCCTCATCGATGGCCAACCGCGCCAAATGTGCGATCTTTTCCACATCCGCTTTGTCCAATGACATGGTATGCTCCGCGTCTCGGTAAAAAACGCTAACGGTATCATAGTTAGGCGCTTGCCCAAAGCCCCACGCATTGATAGAGTAGGCGGATTTTGTAACCCATCTTCATTTCTCACTTAAGAAGAATTCATTACGACTATGTTTGGCTCATTTCGAGGCTTCTTTTCCAACGACCTCTCCATCGACCTTGGTACCGCGAACACCCTGATCTACGTGAAGGGCCAGGGGATTGTGTTGAACGAACCTTCGGTGGTCGCCATCCGTCAGGATCGCGGCGCGGGCGGCCCCAAGAGCGTGGAGGCCGTCGGTATCGAGGCCAAGCGCATGCTCGGGCGCACGCCGGGCAACATCGTGGCCATCCGTCCGCTGAAAGACGGCGTGATCGCCGACTTCACCGTCACCGAGAAGATGCTCCAGCACTTCATCCACAAGGTGCACGATGACCGCTTCCGCCTGTTCCGCCCCAGTCCGCGCGTGCTGATCTGCGTGCCCTGCGGCTCGACCCAGGTGGAGCGGCGCGCGATCAAGGAATCGGCCATGGGCGCGGGCGCCCGCGAGGTCTACCTGATCGAGGAACCGATGGCCGCGGCGATCGGCGCCGGCATGCCGGTGAACGAGGCGCGCGGCTGCATGGTGGTGGACATCGGCGGCGGCACCACCGAAGTGGCCGTGATCTCCCTCTCCGGCATCGTGTATTCCTCCTCCGTGCGCATCGGCGGCGACCGCTTCGACGAGGCGATCATCAATTACGTGCGCCGCAACTACGGCACCCTGATCGGCGAGACCACCGCCGAGCGGGTCAAGCATGAGATCGGCTCGGCCTACCCCGGCGCCGAGCTGCGCGAGATCGAAGTGCGCGGCCGCAACCTGGCCGAGGGCATTCCGCGGAGCTTCACCCTGAACAGCAACGAGATCCTCGAGGCCCTGCAGGAGCCGCTCGCCGGGATCATCACCGCGGTGAAGACCGCCCTGGAGCAGACCCCGCCCGAGCTGGGCTCGGATGTGGCCGAGCGCGGCATGGTATTGACCGGCGGTGGCGCGCTGCTGCGCGACATCGATCGTCTGCTTGCCGAGGAGACCGGCCTGCCTGTGATCGTGGCGGAGGATCCGCTGACCTGCGTGGCGCGCGGCGGCGGCCGGGCGCTCGAGTTGATGGACGAGCTGGGATGGAACGTCCTGTCCCACGAATGACAACGATGGCGCGCAGGCGCCATCGTCATTTTCCAACCACGCAACTCTGAACCCGGTCACGGAGCTCCGTCATCAACAAGACAATCTTCACAGCAGGCCCCTCTTATACCCTGAGGCTGATGTTACTGGTGCTGGTTTCGATCGGGCTCATGTTCGCCGATCATCGTTACGGCTATCTGCACGAGATCCGCTACAGCATCAGCCTGCTGCTGTATCCGCTGCAATCCCTGGTCAACGCCCCCTCGGACATGATGGAGTCCCTCAACGATGACGTCAGCAGCCGCGACACCCTGCTGACGGAAAATCAGAGCCTGCGCACCGAAAACCTCCTGCTCAAGGCGCAGCAGCAGCGGTTCTTCGCCCTCGAGAGCGAAAACCTGCGCCTGCGCGAGCTGTTGCAGTCCACCCAGAAGGTCGGCGAGCACGTCTTGATCGGCGAGTTGCTGGCCGTCGACCTCGACCCCTTCTCCCGTCAGATCATCATCAACAAGGGTCAAAGCGACGACGCCGTAGGCATCGATCAGCGACTGGCCGACATGTGCGC
>CAZKZP010000108.1:0-2912 GCA_964557295.1 uncultured Chromatiales bacterium
GGATGGGCCTTGATCTCCGCCGTATATTTTTCGACCTCGTCAGCGACCTTGCGCGCCTCCGTCAATCGCTCTCCATATCTCTCCTGCAAATCCTTCAGGAATATGGCGGCTTGCTGGGCCGGCGGCGTGCCGGGGCCTATGGCGATCACCCTCTCCAGTTCGCGCGACGCTTCGATCAGTTGATTTTTATCCAGGTATAGCGCCGCCAGCCGCAAGCGCGCATCCAGATGACGGGGCTCGATCTCCAGCAGTTTCTTGAATCCGGCCTCCGCCTCATCCCAGTTTTTCAATTCGCGCTGGATATGCGCGGCATTGAAAAGCGCCATTTGCACCGAGGGATCGATCGCGAGCACCGCCTGAAATTCCTTCAGCGCCAGCGCCAGTTCCTTTTGCTCCAGATACTGCACACCCCGGATCAAGCCCATCTCGATCGCCGCCCTGTTGCCAATGGCGCTGCCAGGCTCCAGAGTGGCCGCCTTCTTGAATTCCTCGATGGCCAGTGGCATCTTGCCACTTCTGGTATAAACCCGGGCAAGATAAAAATGCGGCACGGCACTGCCAGGGGCAAGCTCCGCAATCCTCTTGAATGTTCCCTCGGCCTCCGCCATCCGGTTGAAATTGAGAAAGGTCAAACCGATGGCGTGCAATACGCGCGGATCGTTCGCGTAATCCCTGCGCAGAATGGCAGCCAGGGCCAGCGCGGCGTCGGACTCCCCTCCTTCCGCGTACTGCCTGATCTGCAATAAATAAAGATTTTTCTCGGCCTCCTTGGCCTCGGCCGTTCCAGGTGTGAGAGACATGATGGCCTTGTATTGTTTGCTCGCCTCCTCCAGCCTGCTCAAACCCTCATAGAGGGTCGCAAGCGATGCGCGCACCCTCATATTCGCCGGCGCCAGCGCGGCACTCCTGGTCATGTATTCCAGCGCCTCCCCGGGTTGATTCTTGCGCATATGAATCACACCGAGATAAAACAGCGCTTCGGCGTTATCGGGAACTCTCTTGAGAATGGCATTGAAACTTTCCAAAGCCGCGTCGAGATTCTCCGCCTCCAGTTGCGCTTTCGCCTCCTTGATAGCCTGTTCCAACGGGCGAGCTTGCGTCGGCGATTGCACTCTGCCGCTGGTTTCTTCCGCAAAAGAAACAGCCGCGCCATCGCAGAACAAGACAATGGAAGCGAACAAGGCTAATAATCTTTTTTTCACGGAAAGATCATCCAAATCATGAGGTACCCATGAAAAACCCAGGAACAAATTTTCCGCGGCGCCATCAATAATAGATATTGATCTTGAACAAGGCCTTCCAACCGTCGAAGGAAAGCCGCAGCCGCTTATAGCTCGAACCATCCTCAGCCAGATATTCAAGATTACCGTCTTCCGCATCAGGAGCCCTGACCATCACTGGGGTTCCATTTGGATTTGTGACAACGGTTCCATCCGGTCTCAGGAGGGGCTCGAATTCGGTGGGATTCGGCCGAACGGGCACCTCCAGAAACAATCCGTCCGTCGGCAGAAAATCACGGCTGATACTGGAATTCCTCAGTTTGAATGTCTTCAAGCTATACGTATAACTCGACTCAAATCCGAGGGACAACCACTTGCGCAGAAAAACCTCCACACCAAAACCCGGCTGCAACATCAACATCCCGGTGGCCTGCGACTGGATGATAAAAATCCGGCGAAACGGAGTCGGTTGCCCACGCTCATCGGGACGCCCTTGGGGAAAATTGAACACCCAATCCTCGCGGTAATCGATATCGAAAATCTCGTGCAGCGACATCCTGAAATAGAGGTTGTACTTGTCCGGCCGGGTGATGGCATTGTATTTCCAGCCGAAGAAAAAATCGTTGTAGGACAACTTCGCCCTTCGGTCATTGACAGTCGGCGACATCGCACCCTGCATGGGAAACTGCCCGCTCACCGTCGCCTCGGAGGCGCCTTCCCACGTCGAGCCTCCAATCAGAAGGGCATGCTTTGGATTCATCTGCCATTGAAATTCGATGCCCGTCAATGGCGCATAATTGATCGGGGGCAGCGGATTCCTGAAAAGCTGTCCGCTCAGCGGTAGGGTGGTGTCTCCCTGGAGGATCTCGGCATTATATTTGAGAGGAGCCACGAACATGCCTTCGTTCATCACTTTCAGGGAAGGCGCATGTATTCCCAGCAGGGGTGAGAAACTCCACTGACTGTCATCCTGTTTGGCGGCAGTGGCATCATGCCAGGGCATGGATAAACCGGCCCAGCACAACAGCAACAAAAAAACGCCTTTCTGCGACACCTCACGCCTCCCTGGCACGACGCGGCTTGACCCAGGAAAAGACCACCGGTAGCGTCATGAGCGCCGCCAGGCAACTCACCACCATGTAGGCGGCGACGAAATAGCCCAGTTTCTGGTTCGGCGGAAACTGGGAGAAGAACAGCACCAGGAACCCCACCGTAACGATCAGCGCATTGAACACGATCGTCTTGCCCACGCTGCGCAGCGTTCCCAGTGTAGCCTCGCAATGGTCCGCGGATTTTTGTAATTCGCGGCGATAACGGAAAATATAATGAATGGCGTAATCCACACCCACACCAATGGCCACGCCTGCGGCGAGGGTGGTGGAAACGTCGATCGGAATGCCGGCGAATCCCGCGAAGCCTGCAATCAACAGCGTCGAGAGCGTCACCGGAATGATCGTCACCCATCCCAATCCGGCGGAACGGAAAAGCAGCGCCGCCAGCAGGAAGATGCCCAGCTTGGACAACACGATGGCCAGCCCCTGCCCCTTGATCAGCAAATCGGCCCAGATGTAGGAATTGTTGGCCGAACCGGCCAGATTCACCTTCACATCCAGCCCCTGCATTTCCTTCCTGACAAAATCGTTGACTCCGTCGATGATGACTTTCAGGTCGCCGGTGTGGTCGGTCTTGATG
>CAZKZP010000108.1:2922-3799 GCA_964557295.1 uncultured Chromatiales bacterium
CCTGCCGATAGTCATAATCCAGAACCTCGCTCAGCAGCTCCGGCTGGCCCGAGATGGAAAACAGGAACAGATCTTCCGCGACCTCCGCCTGCGAGGCGGGCAGAACATTGTATTGCGGCGCATCGGCGTGAAGGGTCTTGTTCATGCTTTTCAGATAATCCACCACCGACAACGAGTCGCCGACATAGGGCAGGCGCTCGATGCTGTTTTGCAGCGCCTCGATCTTCTTCAACACTTCCAGCGACTTGATCGCATCCTTCTGTCTGCCCTCGACGATCACGTTCAGGAAGATCGTTCCGTCGAATTTCTTGTTCAGCATGTCGTTGGCCACCGCGACTTCACTGTCTTTCTTGAAGTCGCTCATCCAGCTCGAATCGACGAACAAACGTGTCGCGCCATACGCACTCACGGCCGCCAGCACGGCCACGGCCAGCGTCACCGCCTTGCCATTGCCCAACGCAACCCCGCCCCAGCCGATCAGCGCGCGCGTCATTCTGTCCTGTTCGGCATGCACGCGCATGGCGCGCTTTTTTGCCAGATAACCGCCCACTTTGGGCTTCATCTGACACAGCAGCGCGGGCAGGAATGTCACCGACAGCAGCCAGCAATAGAAAATGCCCAGCACCGTGAACAGACCGAAGATCTTGAACGGCGGCATCTCGGAAAACCACAGCGAGAGAAAACCGATCGCCGTCGTCAGCGAGGTGGTGATCAAGGGCGGCCCCAGCTCGCCCAGCACCTGCGAGACGATGATTTTCGAATCCCGGTAGGGATCGCCGAAAACGTTATCGTAGTAATTGGTCAGCAGATGGACGGCATTGCCTATCGCCACCGCCACCAGAATCACCGGCAGCATGGTCGAGATGGTGTACATCGG
>CAZKZP010000108.1:3809-4058 GCA_964557295.1 uncultured Chromatiales bacterium
ACATCGGCACATCGAGCAAGGCCATCGAGCCCATCGTCCAGATGATGCCGGCCGCCATCGCCAGCAAGGGCAGAATCACGCCGCGCAGCGTCCTGAAAACAAGGAACAGAATGACCATGATGGCGAAGATCAGCATCGGGATCATCACCTTCATGTCCTGCATGGCATACATACCGGAGCTGACCTCGATCACCGGCCGCCCCGCCATATAGAAAGTGTCGCCATTGTTATCCGCAGCGGATTCGCCCT
>CAZKZP010000109.1:0-3023 GCA_964557295.1 uncultured Chromatiales bacterium
TGGCCTGCCCCCAACCTGTTTCCAGCGCCGCCTGAGCGAGCAGCGCCGCCGGGGCAACGCCCAGATCCTTGCCGGCCTGCTGCGCGTGAGGCCAGAGCGATTTTACGAACTCCTCTGGCGATGTGAACGAAACAGCACCGGAAACCGGGGAAGAGGATTGTCTCACCAGCGGCAAGCCGGCATTCGTTGCGGCATCCTGTTTTGAACTATCGGCCAATTTTCCGCCAAGCTGGCGCACCAGCATGTCGGACAAACCCAGACCACGTCCCTGACTCAGCGTCATCGACAACTGCTGATCGAACATCTCCTGATAGAAACTGGTTTGTTCGCTGTCCATGATGCCCTCGCCGAGGCTGGCGTCGCGCATGCTTTTCAGCATCATCTGCAAAAACAGCCCCTCGAATTGCCGCGCCACAGCCTGCAATGTTTCGGGAGAATTGGCGTTGCCACGGGCCTGGGCGCGCAATGCCGCCAGGCCTTGGAAATCGGTGTAAGTATCGACTGGAGATATCGCTGATTTCATATCATCAAATCACGATCAATTCCGCGCGCAACGCGCCCGACTCCTTCAAGGCCTGAAGAATCGCCACCAGATCACCCGGCGCGGCGCCCACCTGATTGACGGCGCGGACAATCTCGCCCAGCGACACGCCGGGATCGAACAGGAACATGCGATTCTTCTCTTCCTCGACCTTGATTTGAGAATCAGGCACGACCACTGTTTCGCCTCTGGAGAACGGCCCCGGCTGGCTGATGCGCGGCTTCTCGGCAATAGTCACGGTGAGACTACCGTGCGATACGGCAGCCGGCGTCACACGCACATGGCTGCCGATGACGACCGTGCCGGTGCGGGAATTGATGATCACTCGGGCGGCGGCCTCGCCGGGATCCACGGTCAGATTTTCCAGCTCGGAGACGAAGGCCACGCGCTGCGCCATATCCTGCGGCGCGCGCACCTTGATGGACGCCGCATCCAGGGGCTCGGCGGTCTGTGCGCCAAGGGCGGTGTTGATGCTGTCGGCGAGGCGTTTGGCGGTGGTGAAGTCGGGTTTGTGCAGATTGAAAACCAGTGCGTCGCTTTCACCAAGCGAGGTGGGCGCTGGGCGCTCCACCGTCGCGCCGCCGGGGATGCGCCCCGCGCTCGGCACGTTGACGGTGATCTTGGAACCATCGGCGCCGGATACCCCCAGGCCACCGACCACCAGATTGCCCTGAGCGACGGCATAGACCTGGCCATCCGCGCCCTTCAACGGCGTCATCAGCAGGCTGCCGCCCCGCAGGCTTTTGGCGTTGCCCAATGAGGAAATGGTAATGTCGATGGTCTGCCCGGGCTTGGCGAAAGCCGGCAATTCGGCATGAATGGAAACCGCCGCGACGTTCTTGAGCTGGGGATTCACCGTGGGCGGCAATGTGATGCCGAACTGCGCCAGCATGCTCCTCATGCTCTGCACCGTGAACGGCGCCTGGGTAGTTTGATCGCCGGTGCCATCCAGCCCCACCACCAGGCCATAACCCACCAGTTGGTTGCCACGCACGCCATCGACGATGGCGATATCCTTGATGCGTTCGGCGTGAGAAGCAGAGGAAAGAACAAGGAGAAAGGAGAAAAGAGCAAGACCGCATCGATAAATGAAATCTCTTCTCGATGTACGCTTGTTCTTCAATTGCGTTCCCATGATCATTTTCTACCCTTCTTTGCTCTGCTTCAAAACGGCCACCACGGACTATTGAAGAAGCGCGCCAGCCAGCCCGAGGTATTGGCATCGGCGATGGCGCCCTCGCCCGCATAAGTGATCTTGGCGTTCGCCACCAGCGTCGATTGCACAGTGTTGTCACGTTGCACATCGACAGGACGGACGATGCCGGAAAATCTCACATATTCGTTGCCCTGATTGATGGTCAGCAGCTTTTCGCCGCGCACCACCAGATTGCCGTTGGGCAGCACTTCCGCCACGGTCACCGTGATGCGGCCGTTGAGGCTGTTGCTTTGATTGCTGTCGCCTTCGCCCGAGAATGTTTGACTGCCGTTCAGCGAGGCGCCGAGGGTGTTATTGATATTGCTGGCAAGAGGAATGATGCCGGGCGCTCCGAACTGAATCGTCGAACCCAGTATCGTCGGCGCTTCGATCTCCACGCCGGTCTTTTTCGTCGAGTTGGTGCCTGCTTTCTTGGTGGCATCGGTCTTTTCGACCAGCACCACGGTCAGCGTATCACCGACCCGGCGCGCCTTGACATCCTCGAACAGGGACATCCCCATATTCGCCTGATAAATGGCGCCGTTGCTCTTCTTGATGGACTCGGACGCCGAGGGACGCACCGGCGCATAGGCGGGATCACTCTTGGGCGGTGGCGTGGCGCACGCGCTTAAAATGAATGCCCCGAACAAGGGGAGTATGCTTTTTTTGATCTGTCTCATTGAAAAACCTCCAATAGCACATCGAAAAATAAGCAACTTTCTTGCCAGGCTATTTTTTATTTGTCACGAACCCAAGTTATTTGTCACAAACCTCAACATCTGATCCGCCGCGGCGATGGCCTTGGAATCCATTTCGTAGGCGCGCTGGGTTTCGATCATGTTGACCAATTCTTCCACCACATTGACATTGGAGCTTTCCACATAGCCCTGCGTTACCATACCCAGGCCGGTAACGCCTGGTGTACCGGTTTGCGGCGAACCGCTGGCGGCGGATTCACGGAAAGCATTCTGGCCGATCGGTTGCAAACCGACGGGATTGATGAAATCGGCGAGCTGTATCGCGCCCACCTGGGTCGGCGCTTGAGCACCCGGCATCAGAACCGCGACGGTGCCGTCGGAACCAATGGTAATGCTTTGCGCATTTTCGGGAATGCTGATGGCGGGCTGCAAAACATAGCCGCTGGCGGTAACCATTTGCCCCTGGGCATTCACCTGAAAGGAGCCATCGCGGCTGTAGCCCAAGGTGCCGTCCGGCAGCAGGATCTGAAAAAACCCACGCCCCTGAATCGCCATATCCAGCGGGTTGTTGGTCAGGGTAATGTTGCCT
>CAZKZP010000109.1:3033-3580 GCA_964557295.1 uncultured Chromatiales bacterium
GGGTGATGTTGCCTTGCGTAAAAAGTTTTTCCGTCGCCACGGTGCGCACACCCGTGCCAAGGCTTAGTCCTGACGGCAGCGTGGTGTCCTGTGATGTCTGCGCGCCAACCTGGCGTATATTCTGATAGAGCAGATCCTCGAAAACCGCGCGGCCTCGCTTGAAGCCGGTGGTGTTGACGTTGGCAAGGTTGTTGGAAATCACCGTCATGCGTGTCTGCTGCGCGTCCAGGCCGGTTTTGGCTACCCAAAGTGCGGGGTTCATGAGCGTATCCTCTTTAATGTTATGCCATTCGCATCATCTGCGCCGATGCGGCGTCGTTTTCCTGCGCAACGCGCATCATCTTGATTTGCGATTCGAACTCGCGGCCCAACTCGATCATTCTGATCATCGCCTCCACGGCATTGACGTTGCTCGATTCGAGCACACCGCTGGCCAGGCGCACGGCGGCATCCGGCGCGGCGACCTGTCCGCTCTTGACGCGCATCAGGCCATCGACGCCTTTTTCCATCTGCGCCAGCGGCGGATTCACAAGCTTGATCCTGTCCA
>CAZKZP010000109.1:3646-3858 GCA_964557295.1 uncultured Chromatiales bacterium
CGGCACGGAATCCGGTGGTATTGACGTTCGCCAGGTTGTTGGTGTTCACCTGCTGCGCCAGCATCACCTGCTTCGCACCGGACATCGCCACATAGAGCATATTCTTCCCTCGCTACTTATCTGATGTTGATGATGGTCTGCGTAATCGTATCCGCGGTAGTGATTACCTGCGCATTGGCCTGGAAGTTGCGTTGGGCCACGATCATGTTGAC
>CAZKZP010000110.1:0-3818 GCA_964557295.1 uncultured Chromatiales bacterium
AATCGCTGAAATGTCAGCTGGGAAAGTGGGGAAACCTCAGGGTCTGTCCCCTGTTGTTCCTCGGGGCGGTGGAGGTTGTCGTAGGTGGTGGTGTAGGCGACGAAGCACGGTGCTACTCAATTACGGGGGGACGTCGCTGTGTTATCGGTCCAGTGTGAGTTTTACGGAAACCCCTAGAGCCGCTTTCTGCGTCTTGAATTCATCGAGGGCCAGTGGTCCATGGATAACTTGACTGCGGACCTCGATGATCCAGTAGTAGGTTTCCCCATCACGCTGATTGAAGGGGTTCCGGCGCGGCCCGTGGGGGTCACCGGCAACTGCAACATGGAAGCACTCGAAGCGTGCCTGCTGCTTGGCAATGATGAAGTTATCGTCGTGGTCATAGGCAACGACATTACACGGCACATACGGCTGATCTTCTCGCTGACCATGTTCACGCATGATCTCCTGAATATGGAGTGCCTCACTGATAAAGAGGTAACCGCCAGGCAGTTTCTCGGTGTAGTCGCCACAGGCGCCCCCTTGCAGCAAGGGGGCGGCGATCAACGCGACCAGAAACAATCTCAGGGAAATGCGCATAGACGCTACGGCCCAATCTGGGCCGAGCCCCTGATGTTGATCGTGTACGGAGACCCCTCCCCCGCGTAGGCGCGACCGATCTGGGTCTCTATATTTCGCCAAACGGTCTCGACTGACCAAGGTTTAATGTCGAAATCGTAGTAGTCAAAACCCTTTGCCGAAAACATTGCAACACGCTGTTGACACCACCCGCGAGCGCCTGCGCGAGGACGCGGCTGGTCGTCACGCCAATACCCTGCCCGAGGAAGGCCCCATGGGCAAAGTTTGCCACGCCGGCGAAGAGCCCTCCTACGACGGCGCCGGCCAGGCCGGCCTGGAAACTGCCGCCCGCGATGAAGAGGCCATTGACGGCCCCAAAGGTGAGCACTGAGGCCACGATCGCCACCGCGACCCGGAACACGGGGCTGTGCCAGAGCTTCTTTCATGCATCCGAGAGCCAGCTGTAACCGCTCGGGTCGGTGTAGATGAGCGGGTTGTCTATCGTGTCCTTGAGTTAGAATCGGTACAGTGGTTGAAACCACTCAACCACTCCATAATCCAAGACGCGAGGTGATCCATGGCCAGTGCCAAAGACGCCGCCCGGCAATTGATCGAGCAACTGCCCGACCAGGCCACCTGGGACGACATCATGTACGAGTTCTATGTGAAGCAGAAGATCGAGGCGGGAGTCCGTGCCGCCGACGAAGGCCGCACCGTGCCGCATGAAGAGATCAAATCACGGTTGCTCGCACGAAAGCAGCCTCAATAATGAAGATCGCTTGGTCAGATATCGCCGAGGCCGATCTCGATGAACTCTACGACTACATCGCCCGCGATGTGCCCTATTACGCCGAACAGTTTGTTGACCGGCTGATCGAGGCCGTCAATGCCCTCAAGGATCATCCGCGCATCGGACGGCATGTCCCGGAAGCCGACCGCAACGATGTGCGGGAACTGATCTTCCAGGGTTACCGCATCATCTACCGCACGCAACCGGACCGCGTGCACATCCTCACCGTCCTGCATGGCAGCCGCAATCTGACCGCTGAAGAGATCAAGCCGTGGGATGCCGGCGAGTGATACACGTACATTCTTTCGTGGGTTCCGCCCGCCGCATCGGCGTGTCGGTAGCGCATCGCTTCGTTCCTCCTCCGTGGATGTTGGGCTTCACAGAAAACGTTCAGCCCAACCTAAGGACGCGCTGAATAAAGCCATCCTGGCTTTCTCAGCGCACGGAAAGCAAAAAGCGTGGTTTTTGCTTTCCTTCATTTCCAACGGCTTGGCGCCGCTGGAAATGGCGGCACATCCCTGTGCCACGGAAACCGCTGAATAAATCAGCGGTTCCCTAGGGCCTTTCCTCCCCCGTCTTGCCGTGCGCGGCATCCAGTCGTTCGCGGATCAACTGCGCCCAGTGATCCATCGCCTGCTTGGTGTAGGCCCAGGTGCTGTAGGCCTTGAGGTAATCCTTGGTCGCGGTTCCGACACCCTTGTTCCAGTGGTATTTCTTGCCGATGTGCGTCTCGATGTAGGCCGCCGCCTGCTGGCTCGTGACGCTGTCCAGCGCTTCCATCTCCACCGTGGCCTCGCCGACAAAGGGTGTGCTGCCGGCCTCACCCTGCGCCACACCGGCACCGCCTTCGCCGATCCAGAGGAAGGGCACCACCAGCGTGACGACCGATGCCTCGGGCTTGTTGGGCACCAAGTCGGTGATGGCGATGCGCAACCGCAACACATCCGGGCCCGGCTCACTGACGATGGGGTAGGCACCCTTCACCGCCGCCTCGATCGCCTGATGGAAATAGTCGGCCAGCTCCTTCAGCTCCGCCGGGTCTATGCCCTTGTAATCGGCGTCGTCCTTGTACCAGATCTTGATGCGGTCGATCATCAGCTTGTTGTATTTTTCGCCATCCATCGCCGGGTTGCGGTAGCGATAGGCATGGCCCTCATCACCCACCTCCTTGATGCCGGTGTAGCTGCTGAGAAAGCCCTTGGCCTTGTAGTCGCCGAAGTTTGGTGCGGCGGCGGTCCCGGTTTCAGCCGGTGCGGAAACGCAGGCGAGCACGAGGCCGAGGGTAATGAGCCCCTTTTTCAATACTGGATGTGTTTTCATCTCGATTCACCTCGGCGGTAGAGTCATGGTTATCAACTATGCCTCAATCCTTCGGTTTCTTCGCCGGAAAAACGATCTTCCAGTCGGCCTTCATATCCACGACCGTCCAGCCTCTGGTCGTGGCCTCATCCAGCGCTTTGTCGAGCCTGCCGACATGCGACTTGCGGTCGTAGGCCCACTCGCGCGCGGCGTCGGTGTGATGAACAATGAGTCCGAATCGAGGCCCCGGGCCCGATGTGGTCCATTGCAACATCTCAAGGTCGCCGTCCGAGTTGCCGAACGCGGCGATCGGGCGGCGGCCGATGTGCTGCTGTATGCCCACGGGTTTGCCGGCCTTGTCGTCAATGAAGTTGATCTCGGGCAGACGAACCAGCGCCGGCTTGCCGTCGCGCATTTCAAATTTTGTCTTGATGCTCGAGCCGATCACCTGCTCAGGCGGAATGCCATAGACCCTTTCTGTCCACGGACGCATGAACTCGATACCGCCACCTGACACGATGAAGGTCTTGAAGCCGTTGGCGCGCAGATAGGCGAGAAGTTCGAGCATCGGCTGATACACCATTTCGGTGTAGGGCCGCTTGGTCACCGGGTGCCGGGCGGTGGCGATCCAGTCTTTCGCGATCGCCTCGAATTCCTCCGGGGTCATGCCCGCGTGCGTGGCCATCGCCATTTCCACGAGCGCCTTCTCCCCGCCGGCCAGCGCGCCTTTGACATCACCCTTCAGTACCGAGGCGAACGGCTCCTGCGTGTTCCACTCCGGGTGGCCGGGTGCGAGCTGCCTGATGCGGTCAAGAATGAATATCGCCTGGAAGTACATCGGCTGCTCGGCCCACAGGCAACCATCGTTGTCGAACGTGGCGATACGCTCGGCGGGCGGGACGAAATCGGGCGTTCCTTCCTTCGTCACCTTCGCGACGAAAGCCGTGATCGATGCTTTCGCCGCGCCGTCGTTCCAGGACGGCAGCGGATCGGCGGCAAACACGGAAGAGACCAGCACCATAGCCGCGAACATGGATGCGAAACGAATTCCACTCATGAACAATTCTCCCAGGCAAAAAGAAACAGGGCGCCGCCATGACGACGGCGCCCCGACCAGTGAAGTTCAGTCCCCGCTGGGGCCGGCCATGCCCTTGATTCTCTTCTCCAGAGA
>CAZKZP010000111.1:0-970 GCA_964557295.1 uncultured Chromatiales bacterium
GCACAAGGGCGCGACTGAACGCAGTCGCCACGTTGAAACACCATAAATGTAAGTCTTATACACGCTTTCCCAATCCCGTGGCGCTTGCACGGGATTGGGAAAGCCCCCGCAGACGCGCAGGGGCGGTTGGTTGTAACCTGAAGTTAATTGACCCGCCGGATCATGACTTGCCGCAGTTCCGGGAACCAACGGTAAAGCCCGAGGAGACTGGTGGCAGTGAAACCCATCTGCATCACCACCAGTCCCCACGATCCGCTTAGCACGCCGTAACTGATCCAGCATACATTGGAGATCAGAAACGCTGCGAAGCCATACCCGGAATAGCGGTTGTTAAGAGCGAGCAGTGCTGCGCCCAACAATCCACTCAGACAACCCAGCCATTCAAGCACCGAGGCCATTTTTTGGTTCCTCCTTCCTGATCAGGCGAGCCATCCTCTCCAGTTCCGGCCGTAAGTATTCGAGAACTGAGGGGTCTTTTTCGCACGCACTCATCACATCATTGAGCGCCGCATTGGCGTTTTTTACGCGCAATTTCCTGTTATGGGCTTCCAGCCGCGTGATTTCGTCCGCCGCTTCGTGCAAGAGATTGCAGTGCGGTTTTCCCTTCTTGTCGGCAATCCAGGCATGCTTGCGTAATTTTTCAGTCAGTGACATATTCGGTATCCTCCAGTTAATTGATTGTCTCGGCTTCTTGCACCGCCGCGGCCAGGTTTCTGACCGCCGTCGCCAGATCACCGCCGTCCCAGTTGATGATAACCGCCTTGGCGGCCTGCAGCAGCGACCATGCCGCCTCATGTCGACGCAATGTCTCGACGGTGCTGTCCGGCTCACAATCCGCTGCCGTCGCCTCTCTGACTTCAAAACAGAGGACGTTGTCGTCTTCTTCTTCGAAGTCGTCATAGACCAGATAGCAGTCCGGGTTGCCTTTTTCCCAGAGCGTTCCGTCGTCGAGGCGCGCCTGGACTACGGC
>CAZKZP010000111.1:980-3471 GCA_964557295.1 uncultured Chromatiales bacterium
GCGGACGCACATGTTGACGCGATGTTGATAAGCCAACTCGTACTTCACGATGTAATGTTTCGCCATGATGTTCTCCTTTGTGTTGAAAAATGGCCAGGAGAACATCCCCGGAGGGGGATGCCCCCCGAGCCGGGTTAGGTTGATATTACGAATCCAGGACTCAGCGTATTGTCACGACTCGCCCATAGCCAGGTCCAGGCGTGAAGTCCAACGCCCGGATGACCGGCACGAACCTGTCAGTGTGGATACGCACTTCGGCGAAATTGCCATCCGCCCGCTCCTGAAGCTCGGTCTTAACGCTCTTCTCCTTGAAGGTGTCGCCTTTGATCAAGAGTGTACGTTGACCATCGTTTGACCTGACCACGCCGGATACCTGGCCGGCCGCAAGCAGCAAGGCCAGGTGCCAGTCCGACGGCGCCCGCAACGGGCGTCGATGCTGGATCGACATGCGGCCGAACTTCAGGCCGAATTGATCCCACAGGCACCGGTAGCGCTGGACCTCCTCCGCCAACTGCGCGGGATCCATCCGCGTGTAGGCGAAGACCGCATCGCCTTGCGGCGCGGCCGGGACGGCATACGGCGCGTCGAGCCACTCCTCCGGCAACTCCTCCAGCACCGCGCCACCACTCACCGCATCGAGGTGCTTACGGGTCATGGCCTCTGTTGCATCGGCACCGTTGGCCGCGCCGACACGCTTACGCACACCCAGCACGGCGATCTGCTTGAATTGCTGCTCCGGCGCCGCATACACCCGTACACGGTCGAAATGCCGGGCAATCCACGCTGTCAGTTCGGCATCCAGGCTGTAACGCGGGATGATGAACACCATCACCCCACCGAACTGCAATGCGGGCATGGCCAGCTGATAGAACAGCTTCTCCAGCCGCTTGCGGCCCTTGCCACCCCGCTCGCCGGTATCCGCCTTATCGGATACCAGATCGCCGTACGGCGGGTTGAGCCACAACAGTCCGAACTGTCGTTTGCCGATGATGCAGTCCTGGAAATCACCGTGGATACAGCGGTCCAGGACTGACTTCGCATGCCAGGCCCGCTCAGCGTCATACTCCACGCCGAAGGCTTCAGGCGCCAGCCCAAGGTGATGCTTGCACTCGGCAAGCGCAACACCCTCGCCACAACACGGATCAATGATGCGCATCCCGCCCGCCCTGGCCGGAGTCAATGCGTTTAAGATGCGTTGGGTGGTTTCCGAGTCGGTCGGATAATACCCATTTTTAACAAAATTGCGCGCAAGGCGCTGGAACATTAAAGCCATGGTTACTGCCTCCTTTTGGATTGAAAAAAGAAACCCGCCAGGAGATACCCCCCAGCAGGAGAGGTGAATCCCCGGCGGGTGGTGGGTTGAAGTTAAAACAATTACGCGGCCATCACATCGCACGACGTAATGATCGCGCGCGACAGTCGATACAAACCGCCAGCTGGCGTCGTTACGACCGTCGATCGCGGATCAAGCACCACGAACTCGTGCAGCGTCAGTCCATTGCCGAAACGAACGCCGGCAGCGTGTTTCAGCCGCACGCCCTTTTTGAGCGGCGGACGCTGCTTGCGGGCATGAATCCGTGCCCAACAAGCCTCACGCCATTGCACAGCGTAGTCCTTGCTCGCCGGTGAGCCGGGAAAGGCCGGGTCGTCGAGCGGTGTCAGCCGCCGTAATATGCGCTCCGGGCATTCCGTAGCATACGGCCCCATCCCTTCATCCATCTCCTTCCAGCAGAAGTTATGGTAGGACCGGCGGTCGTACTGCAGCAAAACGACCAGACCGAAAACGTAAGGTATACCGCTGTCCTTGGGAATTTTTTCAACCGCCAGATATGCGGTGTGAAACTTAACAATGGCGCAATCGAGTATTGTCCATTGCGCCGAATCGTTGTCGCAATCAAACCGCTTGCGCAGAAAGTCCACGACGGATTGATCAGGCAATTTGTGAGTACAGGTCCAGCCCATGTGATGTCTCCTCTTTAGTTTGAGACCCGACACGTGGAAGGCACCCGTTGCCGGGAATGCCTTCCCCGGCGGGGTGATACGCAAGCGATGCACTTGCGAGTAATGATGAAAACGATGTCTTATGCGGCCCGGTGCATGGTCGGCGCTTGCGTTTGATTCGAATGAACCGTATGCAAATGCAGTTTGCCGAGGCGGGCGTTGTAGATGTCTTTCACTTCCTGCTCCAACTGGTCGAGACGATCCTCTGTGTTCCAGTAGAGACCAGTGACAAGATCATCCACGTACGTTGTCAAAGACGTGATTTCTTGTTCAATGTTCATGGTGCTTTCTCCTCTGGTTGATGATAAAAAAACCGGGAGAAAGCACACGCCCCACCGGGAATGTGATTCCCCGGCTGGGTGGTTGAAAAACCGCATCGTTGTCGATACGGTGGCGATTGAAGAAGGACCGGCGATCTTGCGATCGCTGTGCCCGTGGGTACGGTCCGACACACCCCGGAGGGGCGGTATGGGCACAAGGGCGCGACTGA
>CAZKZP010000112.1:0-3416 GCA_964557295.1 uncultured Chromatiales bacterium
GCGTGAGTCCGGAACGGAAGCTTCAGCTTGCGATCAGCCCCGCGCAGTTATCGCCATCTAAAGATGGCTCCTACATCAGATGTACAACGAAGCTTTTTCTTAAACCCCGGATAGGTTGCGCACCGCATTGACCGCCGCATGCGCAGCGGCATCGATGTCCGCCTCGCGGCCCGCCAGCGTGAGTCGGCCAAAGGCGCCGACCGCGCGGCAATCCACCAGCGTGATATTGGCGGCCTTCTCGGCCTCGTTGGCGGCATAGACGATATAACCGGCCGGCTCGGTCTCGAGGATGAACATGCTCTGCCCCGGCAGGATCATCGAACCCTTGCGGTCCTGCCGATTGATCAGCACGGCATGATCGGGGGAGATGGAGCGCACGATCTCGCTCCAGGCGATGCGGCACTTATGCCGGCTGTCCTCGGTGGAACCGAGGCGGTGCAGAATAGCGCGGCCGGCTTCGATCACATCACTCTGATCACGATGATGAAACACCATGGAACCGAAGGCACGCTCGACGACCTGCTGACCGAGGTGGACGCGCGTGGCCTTGAGGGCGATATCGGTCAGGCGATGGATGGCCATGCCCGGCTCGACCTCCAGCCACAGGCAGGCATCGCCCGGCACCGGCAAAAAGCCTTGCGACACCGTGCCCAGATACACGGCAAGCTGCGGTTGCAGCGAGTCGATGAAGATATAGGTTCGCAACTTGATCATAGCGGTGGTTCCGCGCCTTGCGCTGCCGCGTTCCAGGATGCAGGCGGCACATGCGTCATTTCTTGGATTTTCCTTTGCCGCGCGCGGACTCGCGGCGCTGCACAAACCGTTCATACAAGTGCTTCATGCGTTCACTGATGACCGGTTCGCTCGCCCGCGCGAAATCGAGGAAGGCGCTGGTGATGGGCGAGAGCTCTTTATCCTTCGGATGCACCAGATACCATTTGCGTTCGATGGGGAATCCCTCGACATCGAGCACATCGAGCGGACCCTCGGCGCCTTCCAGCACCAGGGTGTGCAGCGAGAGTATCGCCACGCCCAGTCCGCCGACCACCGCATGCTTGATCGCCTCGTTGCTGCCCAGCTCCATGCGCACCATGGGCATCAAACCGCGCGCGGAAAACAGCTTCACGGTGGTGTCGCGGATGCCGGAACCCACTTCACGGAAGATAAACGGCTCCTCGGCGAGACGCTCGATGGAGATATGCGATTCCTTGCACAACGGATGATCCCTCGCGGCCAGCACCACCAAAGGATTGGGGGCAAACGGATAGGCACAGACATTGAGTTCGTCCTCCGGCGGCTGACCCAGGATGTAAATGTCATCCTCATTGTTCTGCAGGCGCTCGAAGATGCGCTCGCGATTGGTGACCTTGAGCGAGACGTCGACCCCCGGATACTGGCGGCAGAACTCACCGAGGATCTCCGGCGCGAAGTATTTCGCGGTCGTGATCACGCCCAGACGCAGCCGGCCACGGCGCAAGCCCTTGAGCGCGGCGATGCGCGTGTCGAGATTGGACAGCGCATCGAAGATCTGCCGGACCGCGCGATAGAGTTCCTCGCCCGCCTCGGTCGGCTTGAGCTGGCGGCCGGATTGATCGAGCAGTGGCAACTCCAACACATCGGTCAGTTTCTTCAGCTGCGTCGACACCGTCGGCTGCGTCAGAAACAGCTCCTCGGCGGCGCGGGTGAAGCTGCCCAACCGCACCACCGCCTCGAAGATCTGCATCTGTCGGAAGGTCATATGGCGGATCAAATAGTCGGGCAAGCCACCCTTGAATCTGATCTTGTTTTGTTCTGTCATCGTCGACTCCCGCATTCATCACCGCATCGGCGCGCTGAATTTTTCCGGCTTCATCACCTGCACATCGGCGATGAATACCGTCAGGTGATAGCCCTTGAGCATCCGCCGCTCTAGACTCTCCAGCAGGGCATCCACACGTTCAGCCGGCATGATCACTTTAACATGGATGTTCGCGTCGAAGCCGGTGATGTCCGCCTCCAGGCCGGAGGATCCCTCGCCACGCGCACGCAATATAGTAAACCCGCTGACACCGTACTTCTTGAACGAGGCGATCAATTTCTCCTCCAACGAATCGCTGGTGATGATATTGATCAGTTTCATCGGGTACAACGTTACCATAAGTCACCTGCGCGTCATGTTCATTGTCGGTTGTTGTCTTCAGCCCACAATGGCCTGGGCCAGGCTGTGATACAGCGGAATCCCCACGATGACATTGAAGGGGAAGGTGATGCCGAGCGACAACGTCAAATAGAAGGAGGGGTTGGCCTCCGGCACCGCCAGGCGCATGGCCGGCGGCACGGCGATATAGGACGCGCTCGCCGCCAGCACCGCCACCAGCGTGGTACCGCCGACGCCGAAACCGAGCATGCTGGCGCCGATGAAGGCCCCCAGCAGCCCCCCGAGCAGCGGCATCAAGATGCCGAAGGCGCCCAGCACCAGGCCCACCTGGCGGAAGTCGCCGATGCGGCGCGCGGCCACCGTGCCCATCTCGAACAGGAACAGGCACAGCACGCCCATGAAGATTTCGTCGATGAAGGGAAAGAGTTTCTGCATGCTGGCGGGTGTGGAGATCGCGCCGATGATCATGGACCCGATCAGCACGACCACGCTGCCGTTGGTGAAGGCATCGCGCAGCAGCGTGGCAAAGCCGGCACCGCGGTGCTGAATGACGACGACGGCCAGGATCAGTCCGACGATGATGGCCGGCGACTCCATCACCGCCAGCATGATCAGCGGATAGGATTCATAGGCCACGCCGGCGCTGTCGAGATAGGCGATGGCGGTGAGGAAGGTGCCGGCGCTGACCGAGCCGTAGTGGGCGGCGATCGCCGCCGCATCCAGCGGATTGACCTTGCGCGTCATGACGAGCGCGAGATAACCGATGACCGGCATGCCGAAGCCGAGGATCAGCGCCCACAGGATGGAGTGGAGCGCCGTCATCAGATCGGATTTGGCCAATTCATAGCCGCCGTGCAGGCCGATGGCCATCAGCAGATAGATCGAGAGGATCTTGGCTAGATCCGGCGGGAAGCGCAGATCGGATTTGATCACCCGGGCGATGAAGCCGAGCGCGAAAAACAGCACGGCGGGCAGCAGTAAATTACTCAGACTCATCATCGTGCTCCTCGGTTCGCTTGCGGTGGGACGACCATTTCGTTCTTACACTTTGCCCATCCGCCTCATTCAGCGCCAATTGATGTTGCGCGGCCAGCGCATTGATGAGTCTCGATACTCCGCCGCAGACAACGCGCTCGCTTCAGTCCGGCCACACCCGGCGCGACGGCAGCGGTTTGACCGTCTCCGCGGCTTGATGCTCTTTGCCGCGCGGCGTGTCTTTTTTCTCCGCCGCCGGAGTGGTTTCCGCTTTGGCCGGCGCGGCCTTTTTGTCGGTCGCGGC
>CAZKZP010000113.1:0-3367 GCA_964557295.1 uncultured Chromatiales bacterium
GTCCTTCTACCCTAAAGGGCATAAATCCCGGAGGGAGAAGGGACGCTTTTAAGATACGTGGCAGATCTATTTTGTCGCTAGGTTAATAGGAGGTCTCAAAACATGACTGTCTTTTTTCTTAAGACACCATTAAGGCGCGCCTGATGAGTTCGCATTGAGAGTTCAGAGGGGGGCGCGTTAGAAAATTCCAGCCGTAAATGGTAAACTCTTGACAGTCAATGTCAGCCGTTCCTTTTGATTCATCCATCTCGTCTTAGGATATAATCTGGTTTCATGAAAAAACTTCATCAATTCGGTCTCCCTCCAAAACTTATCGAATATGTGTCCGCCTGGAAAAACAAAGAGCACAATGTATTCAAAATTGTGTTTCTGTGTGCCGTCTTCATATTGCTGATTGATAATCAACGCTTCCATTCAACTCTACTCCACATTCTAGGCGACTCCTCCGTCTCGAATTTTATCCTCTACGGGGTCACGGTGCTGATCCTGATTGCGGCGCTGTACCTGTTGCTGACATTGTTCGCCATCAAGCATCTCACCAAACCGGTGTTGATCCTGGTGCTGATCAGCGCTTCGATCACGGGCTATTTTCTGGACACCTATAACGTGATCATCGATGAACGCATGCTTCAGAACGTGGTCGAGACGGATACGCGCGAGGCCGCCGAGCTGCTCAGCTGGAAGATGCTGGCCTATCTGGTGTTCTTCGGCGTGCTGCCCGCCACCATCGTGGCCTTCACCAAACTCAAGTACCAAGCTTTCACCAAGCATCTGCTATGGCAAGGCGGGTATATTGTGGCCAGTGTTGCCATCGTCAGCATATTGGTCACGGCTTTTTACAAAGATATTTCGATCATCGGCCGCGAGCATCACGATCTGCGTTATTACCTGAATCCCGGGTATCCTCTGTATTCGCTGGTCAAATTCACCCACGGAGCCTCGGCCAACGAGCCGGCCACGCCCGCTCCGGTCGGGACGGACGCTCGCGTGGCAACCACTTGGCAAGAGCGAGGCAAGAAATCGGTGTTCGTATTTGTGGTGGGCGAGACTGCCACCGAGAGCCATTTCTCCCATGGGGGCTATGCGCGTGACACCAATCCCTACACCCGCGACCAGCATGTCATTTTCTTCGATCATGTTTCCTCATGCGGTACGTCTACCGCCGAGTCGGTGCCGTGCATGTTCTCATCGCTGGGGCGCAGCCGCTATGACATAAAAGCCGCGGCCGCGCAGGAGAATCTGCTCGATGTGCTAAGGCACGCGCAAATCGATGTCCGATGGATCGATAATAATTCCGGCTGCAAGGGGGTCTGTAACCGGGTGCCGTATGAAAATGTTTCCTCACTCCAGCTGCCCGATGTATGCAGGACGGACGAGTGTTATGACGAGGTTTTATTGCGCAAGCTTCAGGATCATCTGAACGAGGCCCAAGGCGATAGCGTGATTGTCCTGCATCAAAAGGGGTCGCATGGCCCTGCCTACGCGAAACGCTACCCGCCCGCATTTGCAAAATTCACCCCGGAATGCCTGAGCGACCAGGTGCAATCCTGTGATCAACAAAACGTGGTCAATGCCTACGACAACACGATTCTTTACACCGATTATTTTCTGGCGAAAACGATCCAGTTACTGAAGGCTAATGCGCGCAACTTCAATTCCTCGATGTTGTACGTATCCGACCATGGCGAATCGCTGGGTGAAAACGGCATCTACCTGCACGGGCTTCCCTACGCGCTTGCGCCAGAGGAACAGAAACACGTGCCAATGATGCTGTGGCTGTCAGACGGCTACAAACAGGCCTATCATATCGACGAGAATTGTCTTGCGCATAAAAACAGCGGAAACCTTTCGCACGACAATCTGTTTCACTCCGTTCTTGGGTTGACGGGCGTCGCAACCAGCGTTTACCAGCCGGAGCATGACATTTCCGCCGGTTGCAAGCTCAAGACCTGATGCGCAGCGTGCTTAGCCTGACCGCTACAAAAACGTCGCAGTTCAAGCAAGCTCGTTGGAGGTTGGCGCTGAGCGCTGCAATCCCAACGATCAGCGGCAGGGCGTTGGGCTTCGTGCCTTAGTCCGAAGGATAACGCGCTGTCACTCAACACCCTGGGTGCGCAGATACTCCTCATACGTGCCGCTGAAGTTCATCACGCCGTGCGGGGTCAGCTCGATGATCCGCGTCGCCAGCGACGAGACAAACTCACGATCATGGCTGACGAAGATGAGCGTGCCGGAGTAGTTTTCCAGCGCCAGGTTGAGCGACTCGATCGACTCCATGTCGAGGTGGTTGGTCGGCTCGTCCATCACCAGGATGTTGGGGCGTTGCAGCATCAGCTTGCCGAAGAGCATGCGTCCCTCTTCGCCGCCGGAGAGCACCTTGACCGACTTGTTGATCTCATCGGAGGAGAACAGCAGCCGGCCGAGGATGGCGCGTATCGCCATGTCGTCATCACCGGGGCGACGCCACTGGCTCATCCATTCGAAGAGCGTGAGCTTGGTTTCAAACTCGGCGGCGTGGTCCTGGGCGAAGTAACCGATGTTGCTGTTCTCCGACCACTTCACGAGGCCGCCGCTCGGCTCCATCTTGTCGCCGACCAGGCAGCGCAGCAGCGTGGTCTTGCCGATGCCGTTGGGGCCGATGATGGCGACGCGCTCGCCCACCTCGATCAGCATGTTGAGATGCTTGAAGAGCGGTTTGTCGCCATAGCTCTTGCTGAGTCCCTCCACTTCCAGGGCGAGACGGTAGAGCTTTTTATCCTGCTCGAATCGGATGAAGGGATTGTTGCGGCTCGACGGTTTGACCTCTTCCAACTGGATCTTGTCGATCTGGCGCGCGCGCGAGGAGGCCTGCTTGGCCTTCGAGGCGTTAGCGGAGAAGCGGCTGACGAAGGTCTGCAGTTCGGCGATCTGCGCCTTCTTTTTGGCATTGTCCGAGAGCAGCCGCTCGCGCGCCTGGGTGGCGGCGATCATGTACTCATCGTAGTTGCCGGTGTAGACGCGCAGCTCGCCATAATCGAGGTCGGCCATGTGGGTGCAGACGCTGTTCAAGAAGTGGCGATCATGCGAGATGATGATCATGGTGCTGTTGCGCTCGTTGAGCACCGTCTCCAGCCAGCGGATGGTGTTGATGTCGAGGTTGTTGGTCGGCTCGTCCAGCAGCATGATGTCGGGATCGGCGAACAGCGCCTGGGCCAGCAGCACCCGCAGCTTCCAGCCCGGCGCGATGGCGCTCATCCGGCCGAAGTGCTGTTCGACCGGGATGCCGACGCCGAGCAGCAGTTCGCCGGCACGCGACTCGGCGGTGTAGCCATCGAGTTCGGCAAACTCCACCTCCAGCTCCGCCACGCGCATCCCGTCCTCTTCGCTC
>CAZKZP010000114.1:0-3323 GCA_964557295.1 uncultured Chromatiales bacterium
ATCAACCAAAAAGGAGACCATCGTATGAGAAATAGCGTTATTCAATTGAGCCAGAATCGTTTTGCGGGTCTGGCGGCAGATGCACTTAATCACGTTGAACAGCAGACGCTGGTGGACATGGCCCTGAAGGTTCTGGAATCAAGGTACCAGCCTGGCGAATACTTGTCGTCACCTGCCAGCGTCGCACACTACCTGCAACTACGATTGGCGGGGAGAAAGGCGGAAGTCTTCGCCTGCCTGTTCCTTGACACTCGCCATCGCGTGATCTGCATGGATGAGATGTTCCATGGCACGGTGAGCGGTGCGGCCGTGTATCCGCGAGTGGTGGTACAGCGCGCGCTGGAGGTAAATGCTGTGGCGGTAATCTTGACACACAACCACCCTAGCGGCATAGCTGAGCCGAGCAGTGCTGATATTGCTATTACCAAACTGCTGCAAGACGCGCTACGGCTGGTGGATATCCGCGTGTTGGATCACATCGTGGTAGGTGCGGCAGAATCGGTATCGTTTGCCGAGAAAGGCCTATTGTAGTGGCTCGTTTCCACTAATGTAACGACCAGTCTTGTCAATTCTTCAACCACCCTGTCGGGGAATGCCTTCCCCGCTGGGGAATGCTTTCTCCGTAGGGTATTTCAACCCCAAACCAGGAGAAAGCGTTATGCAATTGAATCATCGTACTGTTATTCGTCCCGCCTGTGCCATGTCGCTCGATGAGGTGCGCCGCCAGGCTCCGTCAATCTTCGCCGAAGCACCGCATGAAAAGCTGTCGCGGCGTTATACCCTGATCCCCACCGGCAAGGTGCTCGAAGCCTTGCAGACGGAAGGCTTCGTGCCGACCCGTGTCATGCAGGCGCGCGTGCTTGACGGTAGCGGAATCAGTTATGCAAAACACATGGTCCGGTTACGCCACGTGGATTTTCTGGACCGGCCGGCATCGGTGGATGCCATCGTGCCGGAAGTGGTGTTGGTCAACTCCCATGACGGCTCATCAAGCTATCAATTGCACGCCGGCTTGTATCGATTCGTGTGCAGCAATGGCATGGTCGTCGGCGATGGTTGTGTCGGCGCATTGTCGATCCGGCACACGGGCGATGTCGTCAATGAAGTGATCGAAGGCGCCTACGAGATTGTTGCCGAGACGCCCAAGATACTCGATCGCGTCGAGACCTATCGCGGTGTGGACGTGGCCATTGACGAGGCCGTCGTGTTGGCGGAGGCCGCGCTTGGACTGAAATACGGGGATGATCCATCTCCGATTCAGGCGGGGCAGTTACTTCTGCCGCGTCGATCCGAGGATGCGGGCAAGGACCTTTGGTCTCGGGTCAACGTGGTGCAGGAGAATCTGTTGCGCGGCGGGCTGAGAGGACGTTCATCAAATGGCCGTCGTGTACGTACTCGTGCGGTAACGTCCGTCGGTGATGACGTCAGGCTCAACAAGGCATTGTGGAGATTGGCGGACCGATTCGCGGAACTGAAGAAGACGCATTAACTCGAATCAGTGCTCATCAACCACCCGTGAGGGGCAGCCGCCCTTCGGGGTTGATCTGCCCCTTCTTTTCAATTTTGAGGAGGAGCAGACCATGGATCGTTATTGGAAGAAACTACAGGCCATCCTGATCGGGATGGCCAAGGAAGACCCCAATCGTTTTCTGCGGGAGGTCTATTATTCCGGCATGTCCGGAGATGACCTACAGGAGATCAAGTGGTTGGTGGAAATTGCCCGGCGAGCGCCGGGTTATGACGAATCACAGGATATGCTGAGAATCAGCAACATCCTGTGATGAATCCCGCCGCAACGCTTCCAAGGATGGAAGCGTTGCGTCTCGGGACGAGATGCTGGCATAGAGTTTCTCGAGAATGGGTGATTTCGCCTCCGCCAAACGGTGGATCGCGTTGACGAGCGCGTCGCGAAGTTCACTCTCCGTCAATGTGGAGCGTGGATCAACGCCGCCCAATTCGATCAATGCGCGCTCAGCGTCGCCGGTCGGTTTGGTGCGGCCGTTAAGTGAAATCGCCATGTTTATTCCTCATTTAGGAAGAAATGATCCCAACATGCGCCGGAGGAGCTTTTCCCCCGGTGAATGGCCAGGATATCACCGTCAATGTCATGGCCGTGACTCCTGAATTTCTTTCTGGATAACGGCCAATGTGACATAAATCTTCATCTTTCTCAACCCGCCCGCCAGGGGCAACGCTTACCCTGCGGGGTTGGCGCGTTCTCCTGGCGGGTTTCATCAACCCAAACGATCTACCGCTCCTCTCGGGTATGCCATAGCCGCAGCACGTAGATCATCTCTCCGGAAATCTCGTAGCGCATCTCGTACTGCCCGACAAGAATCCGCCGTACCTCGCGCGGCTCGAACTGGAATAGTTGCTCACCGACACGCGGGTTGGTCAGCAGGAGGGTGGGCGCCTTGGTCAGTGCCTGCACCGCCCGTGCGGCGGCCGGCTTATTCACCGGGGCCAGGAATTCATACAGACGCGCCAACTCGGAAAGCGCCTTGCCGGTCCACTTCAGCTCCATCAGCGAGGCGTCGGCAAGGGTTCATCGGTGCTCCAGGCTGTCAGCCCACGCCTGCACGGCCTGGTGGTCGATGATGCGGCCAGCGTCTACGTCGGCAAGGGCCTCGCGGGTCAGTCGCTCACGCTCTTCTTCCTGGTCGAGCCAGGCCGACAGCGCCTGCTTCATGATCCAGCCGCGCGAGCGTTCCAGCCGTTCGGCCATCTGATCGACCTTCTCGGCCAACGAAAGCGGCACATGCGCTGTCAGCACTTTGGTATGTGGATGCGCCATAACTTGCTCCTTAACCAATCGAATTGATTAAAATTTAATAATAATGATTATTTTTGATTAGTTCAAGGTGGGTGACCGCAATTTCCGCTGGTTTCCGGATAAACTATCACAAGGAATTACAGTAAGTTGCGAATTCTTCCCTGTAAGCGCCCGCCAGGCCTCACGCCTGGGTCGCCGACGGCATTCCTGGCGGCCGACATGATCACAGAGGTGTTAGATAAGGGCAGTTATCTAACATATAGCCCCAAATATGATTACTTTTATTACTTGACATGATACGGATAATGGATTATAAACATTACACTCTACGCCACCTCCGAATGACACAAGGGAGACGAACGCCCTCCGGGAATTTGTGCAAGAGGATCGACAAGTGAGTAAGCGTATTCATTGTTTGCCGACGACATGGAACAGCTATTGATCGAAGTTCAGGCGGAGGCTGCACCTGCACCAGTCCAGATAGGCGAGCGTCGGACATGAAGGATCTTAATTTTTATGGAGGTTACAGCGATGAAATCAGTTCGGAAAC
>CAZKZP010000115.1:0-3318 GCA_964557295.1 uncultured Chromatiales bacterium
CAACATAGACGTAACCCTGCCGGTCGACAGCGATGCCAGCGGCCTCGTCACGCCCGGTGTTCACGTAGGCCGCGCTGACCGCGCCGGTGGCATCACGGATCGCGTGCCCGCCCAGATGCGTTGAATAGACCAACTGCGCTCCGGACATACTGAATTTGGTGATCACCGCATCTGGCACCTTGGCGCCCCAATCGTTACGCTGCGGCGTCAGTGTCCCCGAAGTCGTTGGATAGTTATCCGATTGCGAATAGCCGCTGACATACGCGTATCCCTGGTCATCCACTGCGATCGCCGTACCCACATCCCAGCGATTGCCGCCGAAGTAACTCGCATACGCGAGGATCGGATCGATCACCAACTCGGCACGTCGATCGTAGTGCGCGATTTCAAACCCGAACCGCGGGATGTTGTCTTCGCGCGCGCCGAGCAGGCGGTAGCGCCCCGCCACCGGTTTGCGTACGCCGTCGAGCGTTTGATAGATCACCGGCTTGCGCTCGATCAGTGTGCCCGAAGGCAGGGAGATCTCCAGTTCGCCTTGCGCGTTGACGGAAAGTTTTTCAGCGCCGCGAACCGACAGCTGAATGCGCGAAGGATCGGCGCCCGGCGCGACGATGAAGTCATATTCCAACTCATCGTGGGTGCCGTAATACGCCAGGTCGATGCCGGGATAGACGTTCTGATAACGAACGGATTGGTAGGTCTGTACGTGGGGCTGCCAATGCGCGGGATCATCGCCGATGAGATAGTGGATCTCGCCGCTCTGGCGGCGCTCGCCGCGCAGGGCCACCGCACCGCCGGCAGGCTCCGTCCTGAAATGCACCGTCTGCGGCGGCGCGTCCGCACCGCGCGCCTTGAGCGTGAGCATCACGCCGTCATCGAAGAAATAGACGCTGTGGTCCAAACCCTGCTCGTAATACCGCATGTCGCCGGCGAGCTGTCCCTTGTTTTCGACAAAGTGCAGCGGCAGCTTGCCATACTGCTCGAGCACCCGCGCCGCATTCTCATGCGTCGTTGCTGCACCCGCCGCGCCGCGCTCCATGGTCGCGGCGTGTGTGTGCGTCACGATCCCCGCGCCTAACAGCCACGCGATCCCGAAAATACCTCCAAAGCGCGTTCCCATATCCCCTCCCTTGCATGTTTATCCAGCCTTTAGGCTTCTATTCATCTGCGACACCGGTTGCACCACTCGGTCTTGTCATCGGTTTTGTTATTGGCGCGCTGTCAAAGCTAAGCAGCATCCGGCGCGGACTTCTACGCCAGAAAAATTGATGACTTTGCTCGGGTATTTTGCGGTTGGAACGAAGCACCTCCGCGGGTCTGGGTTCGGCGGGCACAAGGTGATTGATCCGGACATTTTTGCGATATATTGTAGGTGTATTCTCTTGCACAAAGGCCAACGGGGGGTTGGCGCAAGAGTCGAGTCAACATCCGGCGCATCGCCGTGATAATCAACGGGGGGATTAACCATGATGAACACCGCAACTCAATCAATACCGAAGGTCATTTGCACCTCACCGGCGCTGTATCTGCTGGAAAATTTTCTTTCGTATGAGGAATGCGATCATTTCATCGAGGTCGCGGCAAAACAGATCACGCCGTCGGTGGTAGTCGACGAAACCACCGGGCAGCTCGTTCGCCATGCGATGCGCACCAGCGAAGGTACGCACTTTCTCAAGGGGCAGGACCCCATCATCGCCGCCGTGGAGCAACGCACCGCGTTCTACTCCAACACGCCGATCGAGAACGGCGAAAACATCCAGATTCTGCATTACGGCGTCGGCGCCGAATACAAACCGCACTTCGACTATTTCGATCCGGTGTTGCCCGGCAGCGCCGAGGTGCTGAAACGCGGCGGTCAGCGCATCTGCACCTTCGTGATGTATTTGAATGATGTCGAGGCAGGCGGGGAAACCATCTTCCCGACAGCCAACGCCAAGGTCACACCCAAAAAGGGTGACGCGGCGTTTTTCTGGAGCGTGACCGCCGACGGCAGAATCGACCCCAACTCCCTGCATGGCGGCGCGCCCGTGATCAAAGGCGAAAAATGGATCGCCACGCGCTGGGTTCGGGAGCGCGCCTTTTATTGATGACCCCGATGACCCGGTATACCGCTGCGGCATGCCGGGTCATCACTGCACAGCTTCGTGCCCCGCCCCGTCACGCCGCTTCGAGCAAAATGCCGAGCAGTTCCCAGCTACACCACCGCGACCTGTCACGCGCCCGGTCTTTGTGATAGATTTATGCGAGTAGCCGGCAGCCTATTTTGCCGGCCCGCATCGATGCATACCCTATAAATCAATTAAGCCCCAAACAATAATCACGAGGAAGAGATCATGTCGAACAAATCACGCATTGTCCTGACCGTGTCTGCGCTTGCCCTGCTTGCTTCCGGCTGTGCCACCAGCACGAAGACACTGGATGAAATGAAGGCCGATATCGCGCGCGCCCAGCAAACCGCCGACGAAGCGAAGACCATGGCGAGCAGCGCCATGAAGACCGCCGATGAAGCGAAGTCGATGGCGGCATCTGCTCAGAGCGATGCGGCGGCGGCGAAAGAGGCTTCGGCGCGCGCCAGCACCGAGGCGGAGGCGGCGAGCGAGAAGTCCGAGCGCATGTTCAAGAAGACCATGAGCAAGTAAATCACTCGCACACGCTCCACACGCGGCGGGCATCCCATGCGACACGGGCTGTCCGTCTTTTTTTGTGATGCCATCAACAGGACTGTGCGCCCGCGTGCAGTTCAGTCGGCAGCAGGAAGCTGGAAAGATCGAACATCGATTTGATCTGCGCGTTGATCTCTTCGGCCTGGCGCCGGTCCCGATACGGACCGACCAGGATGCGGCAAGGCCCCCGTGGCCGCACCGCCTCCAGCACCACCGGCAGATTCATCGCGGTCAGCTTGGTTTTGATGTCGTCGACGGCCTGGGTCTGGTTGAAGGCCCCGACCTGCACCATCCAGTCCTTACCCGTGGATTTCACCACCGGCTGCCCCGCTTCATGGATGACGAGCCGGCTTTCCGAAATGGCGCGGGTGGGAATCCCGCTCCTCGCCTCGGCGATCTCGGTGGCCAGGTTCCACACCGGCTCCCCCAGCGTTGCGGTCGTCGATCCGACCAGCGCCTTGACCAGCGGGGTCAAACTGCTGCCCCCGCCGCTGGCCTGGGATTCAACCATCGACGGGTGCGCTTCGATATACAGCCCATCCTCCGCCCAGCCGACCTTGAAGGCTTGATGGACCACCCGCACCGGGGTGCCGACCTCTACCCGCGGGAACAGCCGCGCGATGTCCTCCGGGTACATCCGCAGACAGCCGTGGCT
>CAZKZP010000116.1:0-3261 GCA_964557295.1 uncultured Chromatiales bacterium
CCCTCGCCAAGCTCGACGCCTCCTTGCTGGCGCCATCCGTTCCGGTACGAGGCGCCCACCTCGCCCGCCCTGCCGTTGACGAAAATGCGCCGACACCTCTTGCTTTTCAAATAATAATCATTATCATTAAGATTAAGTTTAACCCGCAGAGGAAGACGCACATGAAAATGAAGCTGTTGCTGACCACCCTGGCCTTGAGTCTGGCCGCCCCCATGCTCCACGCCGCCGAGAGCCTGACTGTGTACTCCGGCCGCAAGGATACCTTCGTCAAGCCGGTGTTCGAGGAATTCACCAAGAAGACCGGTATCGAGGTCGTGATCCATGCCGGGGAATCCACCGCGCTGCTGAACAAGCTGCGCCTCGAAGGCAAGCGCAGCGACGCCGACGTGTACATCAGCAACGACTCCGGCAATCTGGACATCGGCAACGAGTGGGGCCTGTTCGAGCCGCTGCCGGCCTCCGTCACCGAACAGATCCCGGCGCAGTATCACGCCACCAACGGCGCGTGGATCGGGCTCTCGGGCCGGTTACGGGTGCTCGTGGTCAACACCAAGGCCAAGGAGGTCGATTTCGTGAAGTCGGTCTTCGATCTGGCCGATCCGCGCCTGGAGGGCAAGGTCGGCGTGATCAACAGCAGCAATGAAAGCTTCATCGGCGGTGTGTCGGTGTATATGGAAGAAAAGGGTGCCGAGGCGACCAAGAACTGGCTCAAGGGCCTGAAGAAAAACGCCGGCAAGAACATCTACAGCAAACATGCGCCGATCGTCGAGGATGTGGCCAGCGGCAAGCTGGCGGTGGGCCTGGTCAATCACTACTACATCTACCGCCACCTGGCCGAACATCCGGATGCGCCGATCCGCATCCTCTTGCCCGACCAGGGCGAGAAGGACATGGGCATCGCCTGGAACGTGACCGGCGCGGCCGTCATCAAGGCCAGCAAGCACAAGGAGGCCGCCTTCAAGCTGATGGCCTACCTCGCCTCCGAGGAAGGGCAGAAGGCGTACTCGATCGTCAATTCCGAATACCCGACGCGGGCCAATGTCTCGGTCGCCCCCGCGGTGCCGGCGCCCAACACCTTCAAGGCCTCGAAGGTGCCGCTCTCGGTGCTCGGCAACAAGCGCGCGGCGACCCTGGATCTGATCGAGTCCGTGGGGATGCCCTGAAACACCACAGGGACATGGCCTTGGCGGCGTGAATGCGGGTATAGTTTGAACCAATAACCATAAATCTCATCCGCAATGCCGTTCAAACGCCCGTCAACCTTGTTCCTTCTGGCCGGGATCGTGATGCTAATCGCCACGATCCCGGTTTTCTTCGTGGCATACAGCAGCCTCGCCCTGCCGCCGGAGCGCTGGGCGGGCCTCTGGACCACCCGGTTGCCAGAGCTCCTCTGGAACACCCTGAGCCTCGCCGTGCTAGTGGCGCTGCTGTGCCTGGCCCTGGGGGTTTCCAGCGCCTGGCTGGTCGCGCGCCGCGAGTTCCCCGGCCGCGCGCTCGCCACCTGGCTGATGATCCTGCCCTTGGCCATCCCGTCCTATGTCTTCGCCTACATCTACACCACGCTGCTCGATGACTCGGGCTGGCTCGGCCGGTTGTGGCACGCGATCTTCGGGCCGGAGAGCCTTCCGCCGGACCCCTATAACCTCTGGGGTGTGAGCGCCGTGCTGGGGCTGGCCGGTTACTCGTATGTCTTTTTGCTGACGCGCGCGGCGCTCTCGCGCTCCAGCCGCAGCCTGGAGGAGGCCGCGCGCATCCAGGGCATCGGCCCGTGGCGGACCTTCTGGTCGATCAACCTCCCCCTGCTGCGCCCGGCGATCGCCGCGGCCTTGGCCGTCGTCGTGCTGCACACCCTCTCGGACTTCGGCGCGGTGAGCATGCTGCGCTACCAGACCTTCACCCTGAGCATCTACCTGCAGATGACCGGCCGTTTCGATTTCCAGGCCGCCGCCGCGCTCGCCCTGGTGCTAGTGCTGCTCAGCCTGGGCTTTCTGGTGCTGGAGCGGTTTTTCCGCCAGCGCCAGCGCTTCTACGCCAGCAGCCAGACGCGCATCGTCGTCCCGAAACCGGCCACGACCGGGGAGACGGTCCTGATCTGGGGCTGGCTCGGCCTGATCGCCTTGTTCGCCTTCATCCTCCCGGCGGCCTGGATGCTCGGCTGGAGCTGGGACGCCTGGCTGGCCGGCCGTCTGGATCGCGTCTTCTGGGGTTATGTCGGCAATTCGCTGCAACTGGCCTTCCTCGGCGCCTGTGTCGCGGTCGCCGCCGCCCTGCCGGTCGCCCTGTACCACAAGCGCCGTCAATCGCTCATGAGCGCGGGCATGGTGCAGCTCGCCAGCGTCGGCTTCGTGCTGCCCGGCCCGGTCATCGCGCTGGGGATCATCACCTTCATCCTCGCGGTCGTCGAACCCCTCTACGGCGGACTGACCGCCCTGGTGCTGGCACTGGTGATCTGCTTTCTGCCCCTGGCGATCCAGGCGCAGGACGCCGCGCTGCAGCAACTCACCCCCTCGATCGAACAGGCCGGACGGGTGCTCGGCGCGGGGCCGCTGGAGAATCTCTGGCGCGTGACCCTGCCGATGATCCGCGGCGGGCTCGCCAGCGCCTGGGTACTGGTGTTCATCGACATCCTGAAAGAGCTGCCCGCCACCCTGATCCTGCGCCCGACCGGCTTCGACACCCTGCCGGTGCGCATCTGGCTCGAATCCAGCGAGGAGATGCTGGAGCTGGCCGCGCCCGCCGCGCTGATGCTGGTGCTGGCCACCCTACCGGCGCTGTGGATCATGATGCGCGGGGAAAAACGCGCCGAACAGACGGGATGATTTGCGCTTGGCCTGAGGGTGGCGACGCGGTATATTTTGCGCTTTGATCATCGCCATTTATCAACCTGGCATCAAAGCACATTTAGGCGCAAGTCCCACTCCCTCAGGGAGAAGGAACGCATCTAAATATCTTTTGATGGAAACCTCCCGAGCCCCATGACCGCAGAGACGCCCATACAGTTCCATCTCCCCGCCAACCGCGAACGCATGCCGACGTGGATCCGGCAATCCTTGCAGGCCAACGCCCCGTATGGACGCACCGCCAAGACGGTCGCGGACCAGCGTCTGCACACGGTCTGCGAGGAGGCGCGCTGCCCCAACCGCAGCGAGTGCTGGGGGCGCGGCACTGCCACCTTCATGCTGCTGGGCGACACCTGCACCCGCGCCTGCGGCTTCTGCGCCGTGAAGACCGGCCGCCCCGGCACGCTCGACACCGAGGAAC
>CAZKZP010000117.1:0-3018 GCA_964557295.1 uncultured Chromatiales bacterium
GATTCACCGGCGAAACCGCCACCTTCCAACCTTCAACTACGCTCGGGACACCGCCTTTGCCTCTCCTCTTTGACGGTAATGCGCCACAGCGTGCGCGGATCTTGCGGATCCGTCAGCGTCGCCGCGTGCAGCAGCGAAGCATTGTCCCAGATTACGACGTCGCCGACGCCATATTTCACACGCAGCTGATACTTCTCCCCCGTGGCATGTGCCTTCAACTCGTCGAGCAGCGCAAGCGCATCTTCCTGGGGCATGCCGTCAATGCCGAACGAGCTCCCCGATACCGAATACAGGGCGGTCCGGCCGGTAACCGGGTGCGCTCGGGCGATCCGGTGCCTGACCCAGGTCACCTTCTTTTCCTGCTCTTGCGACAGCACCGAGGCCACGGTGCGCGAACTCTTGTCCTGATCGTCGCGGTTGCCGTAATGGTGCAGTGCCACAAGGTTGCGGATTTTTTCTTTTACTTCTTTTGATAGGTCGTCGTAGGCGGCGTATTGGTTCGCAAACAGCGTGTCGCCACCCTTCTTCGGCACCTGGATCGAGTAGAGCATCGTCGCCCGCGCCGGCACTTCGAGGTACGAATAGTCGGTGTGGAAGTACGTGCCGGCATCGGCAAGGCCCGTAGGCTGGCCGTTCTTTGTCACGTTCGACAGGATCAGGATGTCGGCGTGCTCAGGGTGGTGAAACTGGTCGATGACATGCGGCTCGGGCGGCCCGATGCGGCGCGCGAACTGGAGAAACTGGGTCGGCGTGAGTTTCTGCGCCCGCGCTACCAGTACCTGGTGTGCATAAAACGAATTTTTTATCTCTTCAAACGCGTTTCCATCGAGGGACCCCAGATCAACCCCCCTGACATCCACACCAAACCCGTCGCTGAGTTTCCTAAATTCCATGCACCGCAAGCAGCTGTTTCATCCGGCGGCACGCGAGTTCGGGATCCTGCAGCAGCCCTGCGGCGTCCGCGAGCCGGAACAGCTCGGAAAAATGCTGCACGTTACGCGCGCTTTGCTGTCCCCCGACCATGACGAAGTGTTCCTGGTGGCCGTTCAGCCAGGCCATGAACACGACACCCGTTTGGTAGAAGCGCGTGGGCGCCATGAAGATATGGCGCGAGAGTGGCACCGTGGGCGCGAGGGTTTCGTGATAATTTTTCTTGTCATTCCGGGATAAAAAAGTAAGCGCTTGGGACGCTGCCGGAGCGATGGAGTCGAAAATTCCCAGCAATGCATCCGAGTATCCCTACGCGTCGCCCTCGATCAGTTCGGCGAAGTTGAAATCGTCGCCGGTGTACATGCGCACGCCTTCGGGCAGCTTGCGGCGCATGGCGATCTCCTTGTCCGCCCCTGCGCCCACCGAGGAACACAATACTCCTCAGTCCAGTCTTTGACACCTCCCCGCGTTTTTCACATCACGCGAGGCAAACAGTTCTCCTGGTGTTGCAGGGGGACCCTTTCTTAAAAAGGGGGGTACCGGGTGGGTGGGGTCGCATGATGACTCCCCGCCCTTGCCACCGTTATGCAGACGGCCATGTAACATCGAGGGCGCGACTCACCTTGATCCTACGGGTGAGAGGGACTCTGCTCAAACAGGGGGAGACGATGCTCAAGCAATGGTTAGAACGCGCTGACCAGCGCGCTAATACCGCCGCCCACGCTTTTGGCAACCTTCTCGTTGAAGGCTTCCACAATCTCGCGCTGTTTGCCATTGGCGGCACCATCGTTTGGTCTGCGGTGCACGCCTTTATCGTAATGATGGCCAAAGGCGCGGCCTCGATTGACGACATCCTGCTGCTGTTTATCTACCTCGAACTCGGCGCGATGATCGGCATCTACTTCAAGACCAACCACATGCCGGTGCGCTTCTTGATCTATGTCGCGATGACTGCGCTGACGCGGATGATGATTTCCGACATCCAGGCTCATCACAACCCGGAAATAAAAATCCTCTACATTCCTGGCGCAATCCTGATTCTCGCGTTAGCGACACTAGTTGTACGTTACGGTTCGGCGAAATTCTCCTCAGAGAAAGCCTCCTCGTCTCCCTAAAACGGGGATGGGATCAGTCACTCCCGGAACCCGCCGCACACCCGGCCGCAAACCAATGGGGTAGCCTTCAACTTACAACGGACCGCCGCCCCCTGTGGAGTGAGAAAAACATGCGCTTCTTGATTCGAGCCGTAGTCCTCGGTGCAATATGTATTTCGCTGGGGTGCGTCACCTCGGCACTGGCACAGCGGCGTGGTGGCGGTCAACCTCGCGCTGACTTTGGGCAGTCACAGCATAGTGCTGGGCTGTCGGTGCGCTTTGAGGGAGGCGCCCTTTGCACCCCGATCTCCTCGCCTTACGCCTCTCCCACGCGTTACGACGGCAGTCTTCGTCAAACGGGTGGTGCTGATGGCAAGCATGGGGGCATTGATCTGTCGCTGGATGAGGGAACGTCGCTGCTTGCAATTGCGCCTGGCCGGGTGTTCGCCGTCGGTGAAGGCGGAATGATGGAGGGAATTTATATCTGGCTGCTTCACCTGCCGGAGCATACGGGGCTGCCATTTGCGTTTCTGTCGAAGTATCAGCATCTGGTCGAGAAGCCGAGGTCAGAACCGGGGGCGTCGGTGAGGCTGGGGCAAGCCATCGCCCGCTCGGGAAAAACAGGAACAGTGGGTGGTCATTATAGAGAGGTTGGCTACCCACATTTACACCTGACTCTGAGGACGATCCACGACGACAAGTTGCCTTCCGTGGACAAGGCGGGCAGTGAATTTCTGATTAACCGGGACACGACAATAATCGACCCTTTGACGATCTATATTCCCAACATCAGAACGCCCAGTGACGGCGATGTTTTGGCAAGCGATGCACGCCAGCTATCAGTCGGATACATCGACGGCAACGGAATGGTTTTTCCTGCCTCCGCCAGATTCGTGTGGCCCGTGGCCTGCCGTTGAGGCGTACTGACCGGCTCCGGCAGCGGGTTCACGACAGCGCGCATTTGGAGGGCAAAAAGTAGTACCCCAGAAAATGC
>CAZKZP010000118.1:0-2786 GCA_964557295.1 uncultured Chromatiales bacterium
CCTAACGTAATGGAATGGACGCCCACTTCCCACTACGGCATCAAAGTGCCAAAGTAGGGGTTGCTTAACAGACCACTCGCCATAGGAAGGGGCATCCGAAATGAAGATTACGACAATGGGTATCGACTTGGCAAAGAATATTTTCCAGATCCACGGTGTGGATCAGCATGGCAAAGTGACCGTACGCAAGTCATTGAAGCGTAGCGAGATGTTGTCTTACTTCGCCCAATTACCCCCGTGCCTGATCGGCATGGAAGCCTGCGGCAGCGCGCACCACTGGGCAAGGAAGCTGCAAGGGTTCGGCCACACGGTAAAATTGATGGCCCCGCAATTCGTCAAACCCTATGTCAAAACCAACAAGAATGACATGGCCGATGCCGAAGCGATCTGCGAAGCGGTGGCCAGGCCGAACATGCGCTTTGTCCCCATCAAGAACATTGAGCAGCAGGCCATTCTTTCTGTGCACCGCGCACGACAAGGCTTTGTCAAAGCCCGCACTGCACAAGCCAACCAGATACGCGGCTTGCTCTCGGAATTCGGCATCATCATCCCGCAAGGTATCCATTCTGTGATGAAGCAGATACCGGGCATCCTGGAAGATGGCGAGAATGAACTGCCCGGCGCCTTGCGCCAGCTCATCGCCCGGCTGACAGATAATCTCAAAGAGATGGACAGGCAAGTGGATGAGCTGGAAAAACAGATCACCCTGTGGCACCGGCAGAATGAGGCCAGCCGCAAGCTGGCCGACATACCCGGCATCGGCCCCATCACCGCCAGTGCGATAGTGGCCACGGTAGGCAACGCACAGGAATTTAAAAATGGCCGGCAGCTGGCGGCCTGGATGGGCTTGGTACCCCGCCAGAAATCCAGTGGCGGCAAACAGAACCTGCTGGGCATCAGCAAGCGCGGCGACACCTACCTGCGCACCTTGTTGATACACGGCGCACGTTCTGTCATTCACCATGCAAGCAACAAAGCCGAGCCGGATAGCTGGCTGAATAAGCTCGTGGGCAGGCGCAACAAAAACATCGCCGCCGTGGGCTTGGCCAACAAGAATGCACGCATCATCTGGGCGCTGCTGGCGCATGACAGACTATTCCGCCCCGATTACACGGCGGCCGCAGCGGGCGTGTAATCGGGGCGGGTGCGTAAAACCCGTTTTTAACAGTAGCACGTTATTACCGAGTTGTAGACGTTGTACCAGCGATTGCACAGGCAATCATGACATGATGGCGGGACAGGTCAGACCGTGAGTGGGTAAATCCGATCAACTTTAAGAACGAAAAGTTCGATAACGTAATAGGAACTCGCTCAGCGTATTCCATCAGGGACAGAGGCATTGCGCTTCAATCAAAGTCCGGATGTATGGCTGCAATCTTTACCTATTCTCAACTTATGAATTGAGGGCTTGGCAAAAAAGTGGGCGTCCATGTATAAAGTTGAGGGACGCGCCGCTTTTGGCGCGTCCCTTTCGAACGCGTTGTTGGGCCGTGAATTTGTTGGCAAAGCAATTCATGTCTCTCGTCCCGCCGATCGTCGTTGGATACCATCCGATAGCGACATGAAGACCTGCGTCCATTCCTCTCGATTTAGACCGCCCATGCTTCTGCCAAGGCGAACGATGATTACGCCTGCGGATGGGTTCACGTACAAAAACTGCCCGAGATGGCCGTTCGCCATGAAGTCGGACCGATCACGCGCGACCAGCCACCATAGGCGCTGGTAATTCCAGGCGCTACCATCGGTCATATCGATGCGCGTGGATTCCCTCACCCAGACTTCCGGAATGATCAGCCGCCCGTCCCACATTCCCTTGTTCAAGTAAAGCCGCCCGAACTTGGCGAAGTCCCGTGCGGTGGCTGCGAGGCAGCAACTCGTTTTCTCCAGCCCATCCGGCGCATGGTCGATGCTCCATGCGCCGCCATATTCCATGCCCAGCGGGTACCACAAGCGCTCCTGCATGTACTGAGTGATGCTCTTGCCGCCCAGCGCACGTCTGAGAGCGAGCGTCAACAGCAAGACATCGCCCGACTTGTAGATAAAACGAGTGCCGGGTCGCTCCCGCAGCCTGAGGTTCAGGATTTCTTGTTCGAGACGGTTTGTATAGTAGAAGCGAACGTGTATCCCAAACGGAAAGTCGTTCTCAGCGTAGTCGATGCCGGAGGTCATTTGTAGAAGGTGCTTCAGTGTGACCGGCACGAATCCCTTGCTCTTCAATTCAGGCACGAAGTCGGTCACTGGCTGATCGATCGACTTGAGGTATCCGTCTGCAATGGCGCAACCCACCAGAATAGAAAGAATCGACTTGGCTATTGAGAAAGACAAGGAGGGCGTAGCTCGGTCGAAGTTTGCATTGTATTTCTCGAATATGATTGCATCGTCCTTCACAACGAGAAAGGCGACCGTGTCGGTTGCGGGCAGCAGTTCCGATAGAGGAACGTCCCGACGGGAGCCAAAGCTGACTACAGTAGGGATATTCCATTTCCCGTTGCCTTCGCGAAAGCGAAAGGGTTCCGCCGCGGCGGTCAGGCGGTGCTGAGGAAAGATGTGGTAATCCTCGATGCCGGAGAAGTTGTAAACGACCGTACGATAAACAGTGACCGGCCCGGCGGCAGCAATCCACACTATCGCTGCTGCGGCTAATGCGAACAGGAAGACCGCAAAATATTGCTTAATCCGTCGAGTGCTCATGTCCCTTTAGCAGCGAGTTCATATACCGCTTTCACGCGAAAACGAATAGCGTTTATCCGCCGCGTCGATAACTTGAAACGGAGCGCGGCCCTGTT
>CAZKZP010000119.1:0-2715 GCA_964557295.1 uncultured Chromatiales bacterium
TGACGTAGTAGATCTTGTCCTGCCCCGGTTTCATGCGCGCGACGTAATCCTCCAGTGCGACATCCTGTGTCTCTGTATCGGTATGTGTCGAGGCAAACCTTAGCAGCTTGGCAATGCGCTCGCGGTTGGCAGGATCCTCTATCGGCCCTTCCTTGAGCACACGGCCGAATTCTTTCCAAAACCCGGCATAGTTTTCCTGGTTGTTTTTCGCCAGATCCTCCAGCGCGCCCAGCACTTTTTTCACCGAGGCGGCGCGAATGGTGTCGATCTGCTTGTTGCGCTGCAAGATCTCGCGCGAAACGTTGAGCGGAAGGTCATCGGAGTCGACCACGCCGCGCACGAAACGCAGGTAATTGGGCATCAACTGTTCGGCATCGTCCATGATGAACACACGGCGCACATAGAGCTTGATGCCATGGCGCCGGTCGCGATCCCACAGGTCGAAGGGCGCACGTTTGGGGATATATAGCAGCGTGGTATAGGACTGATTGCCTTCCACATGGGTGTGAACATGAGCCAGCGGCTCCTCGAAGTCATGCGCTACGTGCTTGTAAAACTCGCTGTACTCCTCGGCGCTGATCTCTTTTTTCGGCCGCGCCCACAAGGCGGAGGCGCGATTGACGGTCTCGTCTTCGTCCTTGTCCCGCGCTTTCATGACGATCGGCAGGGAGATGTGATCGGAATATTTGCCGATGATGTGACGCAGGCGGTACTCATCGAGGAATTCCTCTTCTCCCTCGCGCAAGTGCAACACCACTTCGGTGCCGCGCTCCGGTTTCTCCACTGTTTCCAGGGTATACGTCCCCTCCCCGCCCGATTCCCAGCGCACGCCGTGCTCGGGCCCCAGCCCCGCGCGGCGAGTAGTGAGCGTCACCTTGTCGGCGATGATGAAGGCGGAGTAGAAACCAACGCCGAACTGGCCGATCAGCCGAGCATCCTTAGCTTGGTCTCCAGTCAGGGATTCGAAGAATTGACGGGTACCCGATTTGGCGATGGTGCCGATATTGTCCATCACTTCACCGCGGCTCATGCCGATGCCATTGTCCGTCACGGTGACGGTGCGCTTCTCCTTGTCGAAAGACACGCGGATCTTGAGGCCGGTATCGCCCTCATACAGCGCATTATCGGTAAGCGCCTCGAAGCGCAACTTGTCGGCGGCATCGGAGGCATTGGAAATCAGCTCGCGCAGGAAGATCTCCTTATTGCTGTACAGAGAGTGGATCATCAGCTTCAGCAATTGCTGGATCTCGGCCTGAAAACCCAGGGTTTCCTTGTGCGTTTCGATGCTCATAGGTGAATCGGCTCCTTCAGGAATTGAAATGCGAGATTCTTTGACAGCTTTCGGACGTGGCGCAGGCTAAAGATCAGAGCGAGTTCATCCGCGCCGTATCCGGCAGACCCCAAAACTTCACCACATTATTTGAACGTCGTATTTTGCGAATTCGCCGTCCATGGTGATGATGGGCATCCGTTCATGCTGGGCCTGGGCGATCAGCATGCGGTCAAAAGGGTCGCGGTGCGGCCCGGGGAGATGGCCGGCGGCCAGCGCATGTTCCGCAGATATGGGCAGCACGTCTATTCGCGCCGTGCGTAGCAGATCCGGCAAATTCCGGGCAACTTCTCCCGCTTCGGGCAATTTTCCCAGCCGGTACTTGGTCGCTATCTCCCATGCCGAGGCGCTGCTCATCAGCACGGTGTTATCAGGGTCTTTGATCAGGTCCCGCGCAAATTGCGAAAGCTTGGGATCATCGAACAGCCACCACAGCAGGGCATGAGTATCGAGCAGTACCCTCACTGTTCCCACACTTCCAGTTCTTCCGGCGGCAATGGCTCAAAAAATGCGTCGGTTACCCTTCCTTTGGCTATACCGGGTGTGCGTTCCTTGCGGGTGTCGAGCGGCACGAGCTTGGCGTAGGGTTTGCCAGATTTGGCAAGAATGATTTCTTCGCCGGCATGCGCTCTTTCAAGAAGACGCGAGAAGTGGGTTTTGGCGTTGTGGACATTGACTATTATGGGCATGACTTCACCACCCTTTTTGGGGTTGATCGGACTTAGTCGCATGACTAGGACAGTTTAGTCTGGTGTGCCAAAATTATCAAGGGTCTGCGAGGTTACAGGTGCGGCGATCGCCTTTGCCGTGTGGACATCAAATCAACCCTTCGATCCCAAAAAAGTGGGGGTTAGGCTGGCGTAAAACCATAGGATCTACGCTTGCTGTGTCAAGCGGTACGGCGCTTTTTGCCGCGTCCGTTTGAACGCGTTGTCAGGCCGGGAGATAGTTCCACAAGACGGCCCGTGACGTACTTGTGGAGTACACTGGCCATTAACGTCTGGTAAGGAATGGCTTCTTCTGCGGCCTTGGCTTGAATGTCATCAAGATCACGGGATGAAATGCGAATGTTAACCCGCTTGTCTTTAGCCAGAGCAGCCGAGGCCATTGCCGCGTAGACCCATTATTGTTTTCAGGAAAACCTCTCGCTTTGTTTCCTTATGGCATCAAGATGCCTTGCGCACAGCTAAGCGGCGGCGAAGCCGTCCGCTCGAGCGCCGGGTTGAGCATCGCTGGACTGTGCACGACTACCGCCTGCCACCTGCGTAGCCGGGCTTCCTATGCTGATGGCGCACGATCAGAATTCGAATGCCGCTTTCAAAATTTCGATAAACGACCGAATACGGAAAAACCTTCAGCGGGAATGTTCTTCGCCCTCTCGCCGT
>CAZKZP010000120.1:0-2481 GCA_964557295.1 uncultured Chromatiales bacterium
ACTTGCCACAGCCGTTGGCGCCGATCAGGCCATAGCGGTTGCCACCGCCGAATTTGACGGAGATGTTCTCAAAAAGCGGCTTGGCGCCAAACTGCATGGTGATATTGGCTGTGGTGATCACGAAGGGATTCCTGCAATGGGGTGAAAAGGGCGCGCATTATCTCACAAATCCCCACGGGGAGGGCAGGTTCCGTGGGATGCCGGCGTGGGCCTTACAAGACTATCGGTTTGTCGGACACCTCATTGGCGCGGATGGCGCCGGTGCGCGGGAAGTGCGTTTCAAGTTGCGTGGAAACCTCCTCGATGCCGTGCAGCACTCCGTCCAGGAACCGCCCCTCGGTGAAGGCTTGTTCCATATGCCGGCAAATGGTCTCCCAGCCCGCGGCAACGTGGGCGTGGATGCCGCGATCCGCGACGATTTCAAAATCCCGGTCCGCCACCAGCAAGTAGATCAGCACACCGTTGTTGTGGGCAGTATCCCAGCAATGGCTGTGCAGGAACATGGCGCGCGCCCGAGCCTTGGCGTCAACACCGCGCCAGACCTGCGCCGGCGACAGCGCGCCTTCCACCACGAACACGATCTGGCCGAGATGACGCTCCTCGCTGCGTTGGATCGCCTGCTCGATCGTGCGCAGATCCGCCTCCGAAAACAGGCGTTTTGCCGCGCGCGGCGATGCCAACAGATGCCGGAGTAACCGTGCCCAGCGCATTACCATCTCCCCGAGGCGCCACCGCCCCCGAAACCGCCGCCACCGCCGCGAAATCCTCCGCCGCCAAAACCGCCACCGTCGGGCCAGCGGCCCCAGCCGTGGCCGCTGCGCCCGGCGAACCCGCCGCGCTGGCCGCCCCAGGAGACCAGCCCCAGGAATGCCGCGAACAGGCCGAAGAGGATTGCGGCCACGAGGCTTCCGGTCAGGAAATAGGTTACGGCGCCCACGATGGCCCCACTCAGCGCCGCGCTGAACAAGCTGCTGAAAATCGCCTGCAATATACGCCCCACGATCAGCGACATGACAAACAGGAAGGGGAGCCGTCCTTCCACGCTGCGCAGCGATGATGCATCCTCGGTGGCGGGGGCCTCGATCGCGGCGCCGCCTTCCAGGCGAGCCATGATGGCGTTCAAGCCGGCATCGAGGCCGCCGTAGTAGTCACCCTTTTGGAAGCGCGGACCGATGATTTCGCGGATGATGCGGCTGCTGTGCAGATCAGTGAGGTCACCCTCCAAACCATAACCGACCTCGATGCGCAGCGTGCGGTCCTCCATTGCTACCAGGATCAATACCCCATTGTCGCGCCCCTTTTGCCCAAGCTTCCACTGCTCGGCCACCCGGATCGAATACTGCTCGATGGTTTCTGGTTGCGTCGTCGGCATGATCAAAATGACGAGCTGATCAGTCGTGCGCTGCTCGAAGTCGGCGAGGCGCCGCTCCAGCGCGTCGCGCTGCGCGGGGGTCAGCATCCCGGCCAGGTCGGTCACCCGTGCCTGCAAGGTTGGAATGAGTTGTTCCGCGTGCGCCAAGGGTGAAGTGGCGCACAAGGCGATCCACACTGCCGCAAGCCACAGCAATGAAGCGCGCAAAGACCTGTCCAAGGAGAGTCTCATGTTAGCCGTTTAGAATTTTACTTCTGGAGCCTTGGAGATTTCCTTTTCATTCTCGACCGTGAAGTTGGCGTGGGTCTTGTAGCCGAACAACATCGCGGTGAGATTACTGGGGAACTGGCGCACGACCAGATTGTAGTCCTGCACCGACTTGATGTAACGATTACGCGCCACCGTGATGCGATTTTCCGTGCCTTCGAGCTGCGCCTGCAAATCGCGGAAGTTCTGGTCGGCCTTCAACTGCGGATAGTTTTCCGCCACGACCAGCAGGCGCGACAACGCGCCACCGAGTTCCGACTGCGCCTGCTGATACTTTGTCAGCGCCGCCTCGTCGTCCAACACGTTGCCCGGCAATTGCACCTGGCCCACGCGCGCTCGCGCCTCGGTCACCTCGGTCAGCACCTTCTCCTCGTGCGCGGCGTAGGCCTTGACGGTATTCACCAGATTGGGGATCAAGTCCGCGCGGCGCTGGTATTGGTTCAACACCTCCGACCACGCGGCCTGCACGGCCTCATCGGTTTGTTGCAAGGCGTTGTAACTGCAACCGGAGAGCATGAAGCCCATCAGCAGCAACATCGCCATCGCGCCGTTACCTATTGCAGAAGCTCGTTTTATGTACATGGTTTGTTCTCCCTTGAAGGCGGACTGCTAATGATACAGGAAATCAGATCGCGAAACGTCGTGCGTGCAGTGACTTTTTGCCAAGCATCCTACAGTTTTCACGCTTGGACATTGCATGGACGCATTTTGTGCGCTATTGGATAACATGATATTGCCTTGGCCGACATTTGATTTCTCGGAAAAGTATCGTTTATTTGGCCCATGCTTACTAACCCTAACCATGACAAAGCCTCATTCAGAGCCCCGCGGAGCGTCCGGAT
>CAZKZP010000121.1:0-1601 GCA_964557295.1 uncultured Chromatiales bacterium
TGCAGTTGTGCGAAGTCGGTTTCCGACAGGCCTTCTATCCTGGCGTAGTCGTTGGTGAGGGCCATGAGGTCCTCCTGCACCGTGAGCGCCAGCGCGTAGACCGGCTCCAGGCTCGTCGGCCCGGCTTCATTGTTCAGCTCGCCGAGCTTGGTGAGATAGGCAGCGGCCGAGGCCGGTACGGTGGCGGCGGCGGGACTGTGATCGGCCGCGGCTGCGCCGCTCACAAACAGCATCAGGGCAGCCAGCATTCGCATGGACATCTCGTGTCTCCTCGGGGTAATCAGGGGTGGTGACTTGCGTTGAAGTCAGCCTTTTCTCTGGTCGAAGGCGCGACCGTAGACCATGGCGGCGATGGTGTTGCGCAGGATTTCGGTGGTGCCGCCGCCCAGGGCGAAGCCGCGCGAGTCGCGCACCATGCGTTCGAGCGGGAACTCGCGGGTAAAGCCGTAGTGCCCGTGGATCTGCAGCGCCTCGTTGGTGACGCGCTGGACCATCTCGTTGGCGTAGAGCTTGGCGTAGGCGGCTTCGAGCGGGTCGGGGAAGCCGTCGACCAGGTGGGTCGCCGCGCGGTAGATCATCAGCCTGGAGGCGTGGATCTGCGTGGCCATGTCGGCGATCTTCCACTGGATGCCCTGGAATTCGCAGATGGGGCGCCCGAACTGCTTGCGCTCCAGCGAGTAGCTGCGGGCCAGTTCGTAGGCGCCCTGGGCCACGCCCAGGCACATGGCGGCGTTGCCGACGCGCTCGGGGCCGAAGGAGGACATCAGGCGCTTGAAGCTGCGCGTGGAATCCGGATCGCCGGCCATGATCAGGTTTTTCCTGGGCACCCGGCAGTGGTCGAAGTACAGCTCCACCTCGGCCACGCCGCGGCCGCCCATCTTCGGGCCGGGATGGCCGATCTCGAAGCCCGGCGTGCCCTTCTCCACCACCAGCGCGCCGATGCCGCGCGGCCCTTCGGTCTTGCCCCAGCGCGCGAACACGAAGATGTGCGTGGCCTTGTGGCCGCTGGTGCAGAAGCACTTCTGGCCGTTGAGGATGATGTGGTCGCCGTCGTCGGTGGCCGAGGTGATCATGTCGGTCATCGCAGAGCCCGCGCCCGGCTCGCTGATGCCGATGCCGAAAATGTTCTTGCCACTCACGCAGCCGGGTAACCAGCGACGTTTCTGTTCCTCGTTGCCCAGCACCGTGATCGCGCGCGAGGGGCCGTTGATGCCCATCTGCGCGATCAGCGCGGTGTTGAAGCACACGCGCGCGATTTCCTCGAGCAGGATGGTGCCCTGGATGATGGGTGCGCCGGAGCCGCCGTATTGCTCGGGCACGACCAGGCCCAGGTAGCCGAGCTCGGCGAGGAGCTCGAGGTTTTCCGTGGGGTAGACCTCCTCTTCGTCCCAGTACGCCGCCTTGGGCGCAAAGGCGCGCTCGGCGGTCTTGCGGATTTCCTGGCGGAAGGATTCGAGGTCGGGGTCGAGCTGGAACATGGGATCTCCGGGATCGTGAACATCAATAGCCCTTGAACACCGGGGCTCGCTTCTCGCGGAAGGCGGCCGCACCCTCGCGGTGGTCCTGCGACTGCGCGGCCAGGTTCTGGGCGTGGGATTCGA
>CAZKZP010000122.1:0-1581 GCA_964557295.1 uncultured Chromatiales bacterium
CCGTTACAACCCCGAAACCGGCGCTGCGCCCCGCATGGAGGAGTGCGAATTACCGGATAGCGACATCGTTCCCGGCATGATGTTGCTCGATGCGCTGCGTCTGCTCAAGGCCAGGGACGAAACCCTCTCCTTCCGGCATTCCTGTGGCGAAGGGGTATGCGGTTCGGACGCGATCAACATCAATGGCCGCAACGGCCTGTCGTGCATCACGCCATTGTCGGATCTCAAGCAGCCCATCGAAATCAGGCCGCTGCCCGGCATGCCGGTGATCCGCGATCTGGTGGTCGATCTCGGCCAGTTCTACCATCAATACCGCGCCATCAAGCCCTATCTCATCGTGCACGACCCGGAACCGGAAACCGAATACCTGCAAGCGCCGGAAGAGCGCGACCAGCTCGATGGGTTGTACGAGTGCATTCTCTGCGGCTGCTGCTCCACCGCGTGTCCGTCGTTCTGGTGGAACCCCGACAAATTCCGCGGGCCGGCGGCTCTGCTCCAGTCCTATCGCTTCCTCGCCGACAGCCGCGACCAGGCCACGGCCGAGCGCCTGGAGGAGTTGGAAGGCCCCTACCGGCTTTTCCGTTGCCACACCGTGATGAATTGTGCCGATGTCTGTCCCAAGGGACTGAATCCTACCAAGGCGATCGGGCAGATCAAGAAACTGATGTTGAAACACATGGCATAGGGCATGAACCATACTCTCGATCGCACGCGTTTGCACTGGCAGTGCCGGCGCGGTATGCTGGAACTGGATATCATGCTCGGCGAATTTCTCGAGGCCCGGTTCGAGGAACTCGATGCTACAGAAAAGCGGGCTTTTGCCGATTTATTGAACTATCAGGATGATGTTTTGCTCGAATATATCATGGGCCGCATGATTCCCACTGACAGGACCATTGCCAATGTCGTCACTAAAATCCGCCGCTCCCCTGCAAGTTGATGTGCGTTATTCCCCCTGGCTGGCGGGATTGACGCTGTTCGTGCATGGCGGCGCGCTTGTCATCCTCCTGCCGCTCGCTTTGTCGTTCTGGGTGAAGACTGTGCTTGTGGCCGCCATCACGGCGAGCCTGGTATATATCCTCAACACCCACGCCCTGTTGCGCCATGAGCGCGCCGTGCTGCGGCTGATCTGGGGCAGCGACGACGACTGGACACTGCATACCGCGCGCGGCGAAGCCGTTGCCGCACGCCTGTTGCCGGGCAGCTATGTGCATCCACTGTTGGTGGTGCTCAACTTCGAGATCGATGTTGCCGGTGGCAACGGACGTATGTTGTCACGGGCACACCGCCGTTCGGTGGTACTTGCGCCGGACAGCAGCGATGCTGTGACCTTGCGCAGGTTACGGGCGCGGCTGAATTTCTTCCTGCCGGAAGACAGGAAGTAGGCCGGTTTTTTACCTTACAACTCAACGAGAGGATTGCTGAATGAATAAAATGCTGATTGGCGCCAGTGTCATTGCCCTTGCGACCCTGTTTGGCGCGTCGTCCACCCTGGCGATCGCCGGTGACAAGAAGGGCGAGCCGCAGGGCATGGTGGAAGTGGAGCACGGCGAACACAAGGCCAAAGGGCATGACAAGCAC
>CAZKZP010000123.1:0-1543 GCA_964557295.1 uncultured Chromatiales bacterium
ATCGTGAATTCGTTTATCTGAAGCGCGCCGTCACCTGCTGCGCCAATTCGGGATTGACGGCGCGCTTCAGATAAACGAATTCACGATCGAGCCGGCCCAACAGGTGGCGCTCCAACCCCTTCGCATCGATGTTCAGCAACCGCGCCAGCGCCGGCCACTGCGCGCGCGCCGCCAGCAGCTCCCTGGGATTGGCCCAGACCGAATCGACCGGCGTGCTAACCGCCAGTGGCTCGCCATTGCGGTCGGTGATCATGCCCCGATTGGCCGGAATGGCAAGTTCGCGCAAATGGCGCGCATCGCCCTGGTTCTGCAAAAATTCCTTATCGAGCACTTGCAGATCAAGCGCCCGCCACGCCAGCGACAGCGCAAGCGCGCCGAGCGCGCCCAGCACCAGCACGATCCGTAGCGGTTGGGTCAACGGCGCGTCCATTCTCATGGCTGCACGATCACCACGGCGTCGGGCGGCGGCAGCGTCATGCCGAGTTTGGAGCGCGCAGCTCCCTCGATCCTGACATGGGTCGCCCATGTGCTCTCTTCAAGTTGCAACTGCCCCCACTCGATGGCCATGTCGTCCCGAGCCTTCTGCAGTGCCTGCAATTCAACGAACAGCTTGCGGCTTTCATACTTCGCATACACCACGGCCAGCGCGGACAGCAACACCGCCGCCGCAAGCAAGCCCATCTTGAGATGGCGCCCACTCCCGTTGCCACGGGATGCGGGACGGGACGCCGATGCAGGATGATCGTTCATCATTATTGCCGTCAAATCCTCGAAGCCACTCTCAGCACCGCGCTGCGCGCCCGTGGATTCTCTTTGATCTCTTCGGCCCCCGCGTAAATCGCCTTGCCCACGGCGCGCAGGCGGGGCCGCAACTGCGCCTGCGTCACCGGCAGGCCGGGAGGAAATACATCGCCGCGCGCCTCATCGCGGATGAAGCGTTTGACAATCCGATCTTCCAGGGAGTGAAAACTGATCACCGCCAGGCGTCCACCCGGCGCCAGCACTTCGACCGCCTGCGGCAGGCAGGCTTGCAAATCATCGAGTTCGCGGTTGATGAAGATGCGGATCGCCTGAAAACTGCGCGTGGCCGGATGCTTGTCCTTTTCCCACGCCGGATTGGCGGCGGCGACGATGGCCGCCAGCCGCCCGGTGGCGGCGATCGGCGCCTCGCTCCGCGCCGCGACGATGGCCCGCGCGATGCGCCTGGAGTAACGCTCTTCGCCGTAGGTATATAAAACCGACGCGATGTCCTGCTCGGAGGCTGTGGCCAGCCACTGCGCGGCGCTGATGCCGGATTCGGGGTCCATGCGCATGTCCAGCGGACCATCGCGCAGAAAACTGAAACCGCGTTCGGCATCGTCCAGTTGAGGCGAGGAAACACCCAGGTCGAGCAGCACGCCGTCGATCCTGCCCATCCAGCCGCACGCCTGAACATACTCCTTCAGCATGGCGAATGTCCCTCGCTGTATTGAAAATCTTGCATCACCGGCGAACGCCTCACGCGCCACGGCAACGGCCTGCGGATCCTTGTCGATCGCCAGCA
>CAZKZP010000124.1:0-1525 GCA_964557295.1 uncultured Chromatiales bacterium
CCCATGCTTGTATCCTTTGCTCGGCATCGACCCGGCGCCAGGCGCGATCGGCCTGCGGATGGACCGGCGTGTTCTCGTCCACTTCTTTGGCCAGCCGCCGGGCTTGAGTCAGATCGATGTCGATCATGGCTTCGTGCTGTTCTGTCAGGCCGAGGCGCGTTCCGATCTCGTAATTGAGGTGCGGGAGATCACCTCCGCGCAGGAGATCCGCGTCAAGAACCTGCCGTGCCGAGTCGAGAAGCTGGAGAAGCTCGCGCATGATGTAATGCGCCTGTTGTTGAAGCTGCCGACCGGCGAACGCATGCAATTTTTCTCCGGCCAGTACATCGAGATCCTGATGAAGGACGGCCGCCGCCGCGCCTTTTCCATCGCCAACGCCCCGCGCGAGGACAATTTCATCGAACTGCACGTGCGCTACGTCGCCAACGGCGATTTCACCGAGCACGTCTTCAGCACCATGAAGGAAGCGGCTATATTGGGCGGTCACGGGTTCAAGCCCTCAAGCCCCTGGGTGGCCCCAAATTTTTTGTTTAAATAGAACAAAAAACAAAGTAGATTGAATTTGGCAACACCAAAACCGTAACCAAAATGGAGGTAGCAATGAAAAAGCAGTTTCTCAGTCTCATGACCGCAGCCATCACCGTCCTTACAGCGGGCATCCTGACCCCGATTGCGGCCAGCGCGAGTGGCGCGGAGGTCACTACCGGCGCGTTCAAAACCTATGCCTCTGGCCTGAGCCGTAGCTATGAAATCACCGGCAATGCCCACATGGTGCGTGTGCCTAGCGGCAAGACCATCGTGGATATCCAGGTCTTCGGTCTGGCCCCCAACACTGCTTATGGCGTGCATGTGCACAACAAGGCGTGTAGCGACAGCAACGGTGGCGGCCATTACATGCATGATCCTGCGGGTCCGATAGACTCGGTCAACGAGATCTGGCCCGGTTTTACCACCAATGCGTCCGGCGTTGGCAATGGCTTTGCCACGAACAATTTCATTGCCCGCCCCGAGGCGCAATCGATCGTCGTGCATGATACCGACAAGGCGCGTATCGCCTGCGCCGATTTGCAGTAATTTTTTGCCTAGGGTCACCAACAAAAGGGCCGGATCACCGGCCCTTTTGTTGGGATGTTTCACATTGATCGGGGCGTTCCTTCTTCTGCGCGGCACGCCCGCACCCCTTCCTCCAAGCTGGGGTATCGCAGCTTCACCTTCAGCCGCTCCAGCATGCGCTGATTGCGGATGCGGCGCGATTCCACCAGGTACGACAGCAGTCCCGCGCTGAAGCGCTGCCGCGCCTCGTCCCAACCGATCTCTTCCGGGGCCGGTAAATCATAGACCCGCGCCACGGTCTGATAATAATCGCTCATGGTGCTTTCCTCGCCGTCGCAGACATTGAAGATGCCGGTGCCGTCCTCGCGCACCATGGCGGCCACGCACACCTGGGCCAGGTCATCGGCGTGGATGCGGTTGCTGAAAGGCGCCTCGCGGTTGCGCAATACCGGCTGGCCTTGTGCCAGCGCGG